>DASVNT010000044.1:0-40880 GCA_036383715.1 Sphingobium sp.
CGCGTCAGTTTCGGCTGGCCCACCACGGGACAGCATGTCGACGCCTTCATTGAACATTGGCGCCGAATCGCGCAGGTCTGATAGGATGAGCGCCCGAACCATGGTCCGTATAAGATGATCTATCTGGACTATCAGGCCACGACGCCGCTAGCGCCCGAAGTGATCGCGGTCATGACGGACGGCCTGGCCCGCTACGGCAATCCGCACAGCGCGCACGCCATGGGTCGGCAGGCGGCGGCAGATGTCGAGCTGGCCCGCGACCGGGTAATGAAAACGCTGGGCCTGCCCGAAGGCCACCTGATCTTCACCAGCGGAGCGACGGAGGCTCTCAACACCGCCATTCAGGGCGCCGCGCGCGCCGCGCCCATGGGCCGCAACCGCATCGTCACCATCGCGACCGAGCATGCCGGCGTCATCGACACGGTGACGGCTTGCGCGCGAGAAGGCGCAGAGCCGGTGTTTCTGCCGGTCGGCCCCGACGGCCTCGTCGACCTCAATGCGGCGGAGGGGGCGATTGACGAAGGGACGGCATTGGTCATCGCGATGCAGGTGAATAACGAGATTGGCGTGATCCAGCCGCTTGCTGCGCTGGCGGACATGGCGGCGCGGGCGGGGGCGCTGTTCCTGTGCGACGCCGTGCAGGGCTTCGGTCGCATGCCCCTGCCGGTCGTGCCGGACATGGTCGCGATCAGCGCGCACAAAATTCACGGCCCCAAGGGCGTCGGCGCATTATGGTTGCGGGGCGACCTCACCGTGCCGCCATTGATGTATGGCGGCGGGCAGGAGGGCGGATTGCGCTCCGGCACGCTCTCGCCGCTGCTGTGCGCGGGCTTCGGCGTGGCGGCGAAGCTGTGCGGCGAGCGGCGGGACGAGGATGCCGCCCATGTCGAGGCGCTGTGGACTACGGCGCAAAGATTGTTCGCGGGCTGGACGGTGAACGGCAGCCTGACGGACCGCTATCATGGCAACCTCAATATCCGCCGGGAGGGGCTGGACGCCGCGCGCATCCTGTCCTCCTGCCGCGGGGTCGCCATGTCGCTGGGGTCGGCCTGTGCCAGCGGATCGGGGCGGACGAGCCATGTCCTGCGCGCAACAGGTCTGACGGATACGGAAGCGCGTTCCAGTATAAGGCTTGGCTTCGGGCGCTATACCACTATGTCTGATCTGGAGGAGGCCGCTCTCCTCATCCTCGAAACCGCCAGCGAGCAGGAGCGCATTTGATGATGGACGCCGCGCAGATACTCGTTCGTTTTGTCAGCGCGGACGGTGACGACGTGCAGGAAGTCCGGGCACGGGGCGGGGACAACCTCCTGTCCGTGGGGCAGGCGGCGGGACAGCCGCTGGAGGGAACGTGCGAGGGGCAGATGGCCTGTTCCACCTGCCATGTCATCGTGTCGGCCGACGACTTCGCGAAACTCCCCCGCGCCAGCGAGGCGGAGGAGGATATGCTGGACCTAGCGGCCTCGGCAACGCGGACAAGCCGCCTGTCGTGCCAGATCACGCTCGACGCCGGTCTGGACGGGCTGACGGTACGGATTCCCTCCGACAGCCGCAACATGCAGGGACTTTGATCCGGCATTGGACAGGCTTGGGGACAGCCCGCTGCAATAGCCGCTTGAAAAATACCGCCGACCCCGCCATATGCGCCCCCGGAAGTCGGGCGGGCGTAGTCTTCGCCAACTTGGTCAGGTCCTGACGGAAGCAGCCACAACGAATTCGCTGCGGGTCGTTCCGGCTTCCACCCTTTCCCCATCGCCGATCATCTCACCGCCTTCGACAGAGGCGCGTTGACCCGTTACAGACGGTGCCATGTCCGATTCACCGCAGCCCTATCGCGTCCTCGCCCGCAAGTATCGGTCGCAAACCTTCTCCGAACTGATCGGGCAGGAGGCGATGGTCCAGACGCTGGGCAATGCGATCAAGCGCGGGCGGCTGGCCCATGCGTTCGTGATGACGGGCGTGCGCGGGGTCGGCAAGACGTCCACCGCGCGCCTGATCGCCAAGGCGCTGAACTGCGTTGGGCCGGATGGCGATGGCGGTCCGACCATCGATCCCTGCGGCGTCTGCGAACCCTGCAAGGCGATTGCCGAGGGACGGCATATCGACGTGGTGGAGATGGACGCCGCCAGCCACACCGGCGTCGACGACGTGCGCGAGATCATCGAGGCGGTGCGCTATTCCGCCGTCTCCGCACGCTACAAGATCTACATCATCGACGAAGTCCACATGCTCTCCAAAAACGCCTTCAACGCGCTGTTGAAGACGCTGGAGGAGCCGCCGGCCCATGTAAAATTCCTGTTCGCCACGACGGAGGTGAACAAGATTCCCGTCACCATCCTGTCGCGCTGCCAGCGTTTCGACCTGCGCCGCATTCCGGGCGACAAGTTGCAGGCGCATTTCGCGCGCATCGCGGAGCTGGAGGGGGTGACCGCCGACACCGCCGCGCTCGCGCTGATTGCGTCGGCGGCGGAGGGCTCCGCGCGCGATGGCCTCTCGATTCTCGATCAGGCGATTGCTCATGCCGAACTGACCGGCGATCAGCCGCATGTCACCGCCGATCAGGTGCGCGACATGCTGGGCCTTGCCGATCGGGGCAATATTCGCCGCCTGCTGGGTCATGTGCTGGCGGGCGAAACCGGCGAGACACTGGACTCGCTGGCCGGGCAATATGCTCTGGGCGTCGATCCGGTGGGGATCGTCACGAACCTCCTCGACCTCATCCACGCCGTCACCCTGACCAAGTCCGGGCGGCAGGACGACGATCCCGCACGCTCGGCGGAGGAGCAGGCGGCCCTAGCCGAATGGGCCGAGAAACTGGGCTTCGCGGAACTGCACCGCCTCTGGCAATTGCTGCTCAAGGGTCATGGAGAGGTGGTTGCGGCGGTCAATCCGCGCGACGCCTGCGACATGGCGCTGCTCCGCATCGTCCACGCCGCAACCATGCCCGACCCTTCGGATCTGGCGCGTTTGCTGGCGGGCGGCGCGGTTGCTGCGCGCCCCGCTGTTGCGCCGCCCACGCCCGCGGCGCCGCAGGGCGAACCGGCGCTTCCCACCATGGCTGCGGTGCCTGTCGCGGTCCCGGCTCCCCCGCCTGCACCTGTCGAACCGGCAAGCGTCTTCCCGGCCGATTTCCCGGCACTGGTCGATCGCCTGTTCGAGAAACATGCCGGGCTGGCGAGCGATCTGCATGACTGTGTGGGCCTGATCGCCTATGCGCCGCCCGCCATCGAACTGCGCCTGACGCGGCCCCTGTCGGCCAATTTCGGGCGCGATCTGGGAGAGGCGCTCAAGGCGATCACGGGGCAGAGCTGGGCCGTGACCATGGGCGACGGCCCGGCGCAGCCCACGCTGCTGGAACAAGAAAAGGCGCAGGTTCAGGCGCGGGAGGATGCCATCTGGTCATCGCCCGTGGGACAGGCGATAAGGGAAAACTTTCCCGGAGCAGAACTGATCGGTGTCGAGCCGGTCACGCCCAAAAGCGCGAATGGATAAGGATTTAGGCGCATGAAAGATTTGAACGACATTTTGGGCATGGCCAGCCGGGTTCAGGAGGAACTGACCAAGGCACAGGCCAATCTGGACACCATCGAGGTCGAGGGCGCCTCCGGCGGCGGCCTCGTCCGCGTTCGTGCCAGCGCCAAGGGCCGCATCCTGGGCCTGTCCGTGGACGACAGCCTCATCACCCCGGATGACAAGGGCGTGATGGAAGACCTGATCGTCGCGGCCTTCAACGATGCGCGGGCCAAGGCGGATGAAGCCAGTTCCAAGGAAATGGCAAAGCTGACCAGCGGCCTGCCTCTTCCGCCGGGCTTCAAGCTGCCTTTCTGAATTTTACGGTCCCATAACTGTACCCGATTCAGCGAATGCTCATCTTTACCGGGTTACGGGACTGGCGCATTTACGGCGTCAGTGATTGAAAGCTGACGAGACGCACCGATATTAGGCCGACGTGCCGGGTTTACCGGCGGATATGGAGCCAGAATGACCCAGACTCTCCCCTTGCTGCCCCTGCGCGACATTGTGGTGTTTCCGCAGATGATCGTGCCGCTGTTCGTTGGCCGTGACAAAAGCGTCGTCGCCCTCGAAAAAGCGATGGAAGCGGACAAGGATATCTTCCTCGTCACGCAGCTCGACCCCGCGCAGGATGATCCGGCCCGCGACGACCTCTATAATATCGGCGTCGTTGCGACCGTGCTGCAGATGCTGAAACTGCCCGACGGCACCGTGCGCGTGCTGGTCGAGGGGCGCAATCGCGCCACGCTGGACGGTGTCGAGGAGGCGGAGGGCTATCTCGCCGCCGTGGTCAGCGCGCAGGACGATGTCGAGGCGGAAGGGACCGAGATCGAGGCGATGATGCGCTCGGTCGCAGACCAGTTCGAGGGCTATGCCAAGCTCAACAAGAAACTGCCCGCCGAAACGCCGGTGCAACTGCGCGAAATCACGGAGCCCGGCCGTCTGGCCGATTTCGTGGCCGCGAACATCAGTGTGAAGGTGTCCGACAAGCAGACCCTGCTGGTCGAAACCGACTCGATGAAGCGCCTTGAGATGGTGTTTGCCTTCATGGAAGGCGAACTGGGCGTGTTGCAGGTCGAGAAGAAGATCCGTGGCCGCGTGAAGCGCCAGATGGAAAAGACGCAGCGCGAATATTACCTCAACGAGCAGTTGAAGGCGATCCAGCGCGAACTCGGCAATGGCGAGGCGGAGGACGCCGACGAACTGGCGGAACTGACCGCCAAGATCGCCAAGCTGAAGCTCAGCAAGGAAGCGCGCTCCAAGGCCAATGCGGAGCTGAAAAAGCTGAAGGGCATGCAGCCCATGTCGGCTGAGGCGACGGTCGTCCGCAATTACCTCGACGCGCTCCTCGGCCTGCCGTGGGGCAAGAAGTCGAAGCTGAAAAAGGATCTGGTGCAGGCGCAGGAGGTGCTCGATGCCGATCACTTCGCGCTGGACAAGGTCAAGGACCGGATCATCGAATATCTGGCCGTGCAGGCGCGTTCGGACAAGTTGAAGGGGCCGATCCTGTGCCTCGTCGGTCCTCCGGGCGTCGGCAAGACCTCGCTGGGTCGCAGCATCGCAAAGGCGTGCGGGCGCGAGTTCATCCGCCAGTCGCTGGGCGGCGTGCGGGACGAGGCCGAGATTCGTGGCCATCGCCGCACCTATATCGGTTCCATGCCGGGCAAGATCGCGTCCAACCTGAAAAAGGCGGGCACGATGAACCCGCTGTTCCTGCTCGACGAGATCGACAAGCTGGGACAGGATTTCCGCGGCGATCCGGCATCGGCGCTGCTCGAAGTGCTGGACCCGGAACAGAACAGCAAGTTTCAGGATCATTATCTGGAGGTCGATGTCGACTTGTCGGACATCATGTTCGTCACGACGGCCAACTCGCTGAACCTGCCGCAGGCGCTGCTCGACCGCATGGAGATCATCCGGCTTGAGGGCTATACCGAGGATGAGAAGGTCGAGATCGCCGAACGCCATCTGATGGCGAAGCAGGTCGAGGCTCATGGCCTGAAGCCGGAGGAATTCTCCGTCACGCAGGATGCGGTGCGCGACCTGATCCGCTATTACACGCGGGAGGCGGGCGTCCGCACGCTGGAGCGCGAGATCGCCCGTCTGGCGCGCAAGGCGCTGCGCAAGATCATCGAGGGCAAGGCTGACACTGTCACCGTGACGCCGGAAAACCTTGCGGAATTCGCGGGCGTGCAGAAATTCCGCTATGGCGTTGGCGAGGAAGAGCATCAGATCGGCGCCGTGACCGGCCTGGCATGGACCGAAGTGGGCGGGGAACTGCTGACCATCGAATCCGTGACGGTTCCGGGCAAGGGCATGGTCCGCAACACCGGCAAGCTGGGCGAGGTGATGACCGAGTCCATCCAGGCGGCCTTTTCCTATGTGAAGGCCCGCTCGCCTGCCTATGGCATCAAGCCCAGCATCTTCCAGCGCAAGGATATCCATATCCATTTGCCGGAAGGCGCGGTGCCCAAGGACGGCCCGTCCGCCGGCATCGGCATGGTCACGTCCATCGTCTCCACGCTCACCGGCGTTCCGGTGAACAAGGAAGTGGCGATGACCGGCGAAGTCACGCTGCGCGGCCGCGTGCTGCCCATCGGCGGCCTCAAGGAAAAGCTGCTCGCGGCGCTGCGCGGCGGTATTAAGACTGTGCTTATCCCGGCGGAGAATGAGAAAGATCTGGCGGAAATCCCGGCCAATGTGAAGGAAGGGCTGGAAATCATCCCCGTCGCGCATGTGGATGAAGTGCTGGCCCGCGCCCTGACCGCGCCGCTGTCCCCGATTGATTGGTCGGAAGCGGATGATCTTGCTGCGCAGCCGGCGATCGGCAGCACGGCGGATGGCGAAAGCGCCATCCGGCACTGATGAAATGGCTCGGCGTCGGTGCATCCCGCATCGGCGCCGACCGTCCCTGGTCTTTGGCCTTGTTCTTCGGTCGAGGCGGCGTCGTACAAATGTAAACAAGCTTGGCTAGGATGTCCGTTTCATCCTAACTTCTAATTCCCTGTTGATCATTACCCCCAAAACGCGGGGTTCGGCGCGATTTTGCTTTGACTCGGCAAAAAAGCTGCGCCTTATTGCTGCTCCTTACGTTGCGATTCCCGGTGAGCAATAAATGAAGGGGGTTCCCAAGGCATGAATAAGCAGGATCTGATCAGTGCTGTCGCCGACGCTAGTGGTCTGAGCAAGACCGATGCAGGCAAGGCTGTCGAATCGGTGTTCGAAGCGGTCACGGGTGCCCTGAAGAAGGGGGATGAGGTTCGCCTCGTTGGTTTCGGAACCTTCTCCGTCTCCAAGCGCAAGGCTTCCACGGGCCGTAATCCGCGCACGGGCGAGGCGATGACCATCAAGGCATCGAGCCAACCGAAGTTCAAGGCGGGCAAGGGCCTTAAGGACGCCGTCAACTGAACTGACTGAGAGGGGCTCTGGAGAGGGTGGCTCAGAAAGACTAAAAAAGGGGAGCGGCCTTCGCTTCCCTTTTTTTGTGCGTCCGATGGGCGCAGTTTGCATTTTCATCACGTGCGCGTGGAGAACTGGCTTGACGCTGGGGCAGGACGCGCCCTATGAGCCGCGCTCTGGCGCAACAGCGCCACGATATGGCGACCGTAGCTCAGTTGGTTAGAGCGCTGGTTTGTGGTACCAGAGGTCGGGGGTTCAAGACCCCTCGGTCGCCCCATTCTCCCCCCTTCATCATGACAGCCCGCCGGGAGCGTAAACTCCATGACATCGCCGTGGTCACTGCCTGACTTCGACGCCCATGAGGGCGTGCATCTGTTCGAGGATCGCGCCAGCGGCATGAGGGCGATCATCGCGATCCACTCCACCCATCTGGGGCCGGGCGCGGGCGGCGTGCGCTTCTGGCATTATGCGCGTGAGGAGGACGCCATCACCGATGCGCTGCGCCTGTCGCGCGGTATGAGCTACAAGAACGCCATGGCGGGCCTGCCCATGGGCGGCGGCAAGGGCGTGATCCTGGCGAATGCCGACCGGCGCAAGACGCCGGAGCTGCTCCGTGCCTTTGGCGACGCGATCGCGTCCGTCGGCGGCCGCTATGTCACGGCGGAGGACGTCGGGATCGCCGAAGCCGATATGCTCCACATCGCGGAACGCACCCCCTATGTTTCCGGCTTGCCGGTGGCGCAGGGCGAGGCTGGCGGGGATCCCGGCCCGGTGACGGCGCATGGCGTCTATCTGGGTATCAAGGCCGCCGCAGGGGAAGCGCTGGGCACTGCGGACATGCGGGGCGTCCGTGTGGCGATCCAGGGCGTCGGCAGCGTCGGTGGCGGTGTCGCGCGCCATCTGGCGGCAGAGGGCGCGATATTGACGCTGGCCGATGCCGATGCGGCCAAGGCGGCGGCGCTGGCAGCGGAATTGGGAGCGGCGACGGTCGGTGCGGCGGAGATATTGTCGGTCGAGGCGGACATTCTCAGCCCGAACGCGCTGGGCGCCATACTGAACGAGCGCAGCATCGGGACGCTTCGCGTCCGTGCGGTCGCGGGCGGGGCCAATAACCAGTTGGCGACGGCTGCGGACGCCGCGCGGCTCCATGAGCGCGGAATCCTCTATGCGCCCGATTATGTCATCAATGCGGGCGGGATCATCAATGTGGCGCTCGCCTATCTGGGCCCGGTGACGCGCGCCGAGATCATGGCGCGAGTAGCGGAGATACCGGGCCGGTTGCAGGGCATCTGGTCGGAGAGCAATCAAACGGGTCTGCCGCCGTCACTGGTCGCGGATCATATGGCGCAGCATCTGATCGGTCGGACCTGACGGGAGCGGGTTGCGATAAGTTTTGTCCGATCGCTTTGAGGCGTCGGGCGATGCCATCTTTCCCTGTCCGTTCCGCCGCCCTATAGGGACTATATGACTGACACGCGCGATGAAGGGCTTCGGCTCGATCCCAAATATGACAGGGATGGGCTTATCACCGCTGTCGCCAGCGATCAGGCGACGGGCGAATTGCTGATGCTGGCCCATATGAATGCGGAGGCGCTGGCCCTCACCGTCGAGACGCGTATCGCGCATTTCTGGTCGCGCAGTCGGCAGGCGCTGTGGAAGAAGGGCGAGACCTCCGGCCATGTCCTCCACGTCGAGGATATTCGCATCGATTGCGATCAGGACGCGATCTGGCTGATCGTCCGTCCGCACGGTCCCGCCTGTCATACGGGGCGCACGGCCTGCTTCTATCGCCGGATCGTCGGCGATACTCTGGAGTGGGTGGATGCGTCCGACGGCTGAATATGCGGGCTTGCTGGTCATCGCGATAAGCTTTGTCTTGTCGGGTTGCGGTGCGCCTCAGGAGGCGGCGAGCGGTCATAACTCCCGTAACAGTGCAGTTTCGAACACGGCCGATGCTTTGGAAGCCCTGGCATCGGAAAGCGGTGTGATCAGTGAAAGTGAATTGCGCGACCCGGCGGGCAGCTATGGGCGAAGCTATGAGGGTAGCGAGGACCGGCTTTGCATCGTGCCTGCGGGCAATGAAAAGGCGCGCTATCGCGTCGGCGTGGAAATCCATATCGGCGAGGAGGAATATTGCCGGGGCGCCGGTGTCGTGCGTCGTGCAGGCGACCTCTTGATCTTCACGCTGGGGCAGGATGGTCGATGCACTGTTACCGCACATTATGACGGCGATCAGGTGGTGATGCCGGGTGCCGTCGATCAGGCCTGCGACAGCCTGTGCAGCGCGCGCAGTTCGCTGGCCGGGGTAAGCTTCCCGCGCCTTGCATCGGGGGGTGGGGCTGGACATGCGGTGATCGGGAAGAGTGGGGATTCGCTCTGTCCCCGTTAAATCCGCTCGCATCAGTCGCTAGAACTTTGGCTAAAATAGTATAAACTATAAATAACCATAAGAAATTATTGGGTTAATTTATTAATGTCATGGGGCCGGGGCGAGCCGGATGGTTTCCGCGCCACGGTGTTCCTGAGAGTCCATCTCCGGTAACGGCTTCGCGGGCACGGGTGTACGCGCCCGCATGCAATGATCCTTTGGCTGATCCTTGAACTCCCGGCAGTTGTAGAGCGACCGCTCCAGCCCTGTCCCCGACAGGTGCATATAGGCGTAGCTCATGCTGGCGAGCGTTTCCTCGTCGATCGGGAAGCCATTGGGTGCCTCGCTGGCGCGCGTCCAGCCTAGCAGGCGGCACCGCATGCGACCTCCGCACATCTGCCGCGCCAATTGCTCCAGCGATGCGGGGGAGGCGCTTCGGTCGAGGATCATGACAAATGCATCGCCCGCGCTGTTGAGGGCGGCAAGGCGCCCCGGCCCGAAACGATCGCCTATGCGATCCGTTGTAATCGCCTGGGCAGGACGGGAGAGGTCGGAAAAATCGGAGGCGGCGGGTAGGGTCGATGCCGATAGCGTGTCGGGGATGGCGTTTCGATGGGCCGGCGACAAGGCGGCGAGTTTTGCCACGACCGGCTCCTCACCTGAAACTATACGTCCGAAGGCTGGCGGCGTTCCCCACCATCCTTTCCAACGGAAAAACAAATGCGTGCCGACCGATGTTATCTTGTCGAGGGAACTGCTCCAATAGGGCACGACCCAGTCGGTGTGATAATGGGTGGCATATCCAACCCGCCTGTCCACCGACCCAGCCAGCATATGCCGCGCCAGATCCTGCGCCCGATCCCATGCCGTCGTCGACGGCGCGCGCGTCAGGGCTCCATCGCATGTGAAGGTGAACTGGCAGCCGGTGGCGCGCTCGGCTCCCTGAAATATCACGCCGCAAACCGTCTTGGGAAAGGCGGGGTGGCGCAGGCGGTTGAGGACCACCTGTGCGACGGCTTTCTGCCCCTGCGTGTCGTCTCCAGCCTCGTAGAGTTGCGCAGCGGCGAGGCAGTCGGTTGCGCGTTCCAGGGAAACGGCGTCACCGGCGAAGCGGAAGGCGCGGGCGGCAGGGTTAGGCGCAGAGGAAAAAGGGACGGCGGCGTTGACCGAGCGCGCCGTCGCAGGCGTGAGAGATAGAATTTTGAACGGTTCGACGGGCGGAGGCGGACTGATCGGCCTTCCGGTCTTCATAGCTCGTTCCGGAACAGCCATGCGGCCTGCCATGTCACGCAAAAACGGCGTGCTCTGAACCGCAACCATCATCGGTAAACCGATGAAAATGATCGCCCAGAACATCGCCGCCCAGCGAGGAGCGCCCTCATCCAGACTATAGGGAGCACTCATGATGGCCGTGCTTACTCCGGCAGAAAGTCGGGAACGGAGAGATAGCGTTCGCCGGTGTCATAGTTGAAGCCCAAAATGCGGGCGTCGGCGGGCAGGTCGGGGATTTTCTGCGCGATGGCGGAGAGCGTCGCGCCTGACGAGATGCCGACGAGCAGCCCTTCCTCGCGCGCGCTGCGGCGAGCGAACTCCTTGGCGTCATTGGGATCGACCTGGATCACGCCGTCGATATATTGCGTCTGAAGATTGGTCGGAACAAAGCCCGCGCCAATGCCCTGAATGGGATGCGGGCCGGGCGCGCCGCCTGAAATGACCGGCGAGAGGGTCGGTTCCACCGCATAGGCCTTCAGATGGGGCCATGCCTGTTTCAACACCTTTGCCGTGCCTGTCAGATGGCCGCCGGTGCCAACGCCGGTGATCAGCACATCCAGCGGATTGTCCTTGAAGTCTTCCAGAATTTCCTGGGCAGTTGTAGAGACATGGATGTCGATATTCGCAGGATTTTCGAACTGCTGCGGCATCCAGCTATTGGGGGTCTGGCCGATCAGTTCAATCGCACGCTCGATGGCGCCCTTCATGCCCTTCTCACGCGGTGTGAGGTCGAAACTGGCGCCGTAGGCCAGCATGACGCGGCGACGCTCGATCGACATGCTTTCCGGCATGACGAGGATGAGCTTGTAGCCCTTGACCGCGGCGACCATGGCAAGGCCGATGCCGGTATTGCCCGATGTCGGCTCGATGATGGTGCCGCCGGGCAGCAACTGGCCACTCTTCTCTGCGGCCTCGATCATGGACAGCGCAATGCGGTCCTTGATCGAGCCACCCGGATTGGCGCGCTCGCACTTCACCCAGACCTGGCTGTCGGGGAAGATGCGGGACAGGCGGACATGGGGCGTGCCCCCTATGGTGTCGAGAATGGAAGATACGCTCATTGGCTCGTCCTTTCTGCTGCTATGATTGCAGGTTTTCGGGTGGATCAAAACTGCGGGCCCGTTTTAACTCAGGATAGAGTTTCGACCAGAGAAGAGTGATGGCGATGGCACCGATACCGCCCAATATCACGGCGTGAACCGGCCCGATCAGAGCCGCGAGATAGCCGGACTCCGCCTCGCCCAGTTCGTTGGACGCGGAAATGGTCAACTGGGACACCGCGCCGACGCGGCCGCGCATCTCATCCGGCGTATGAAGTTGGACGAGCGACTGGCGGACGAAGACGGACACCATGTCCGCTGCTCCCCATGTCATCATCGAGGCCAGTGCTACCGGCATCTGTAGCGCGACGGGCAGGAAGGCCGTGGCGCCGAAGGTGATCGTCGCCGCGCCGAAAATAAATACGGAAATCAGCATTTTAATGCCGACATTTCGCGTCATGGGTGAGAAGGAAAAGAACAGCGCCGTCACTGCCGCTCCAATGCCGGGAGCAGCCGCCAGATGCCCCAGTCCCTGCGCACCGACATGCAGCACGTCGCGAGCATAGACGGGGAGGAGCGCAGTCGTGCCCGCCAGCAGCACGGCAAACAGATCCAGCGTAATCGTGGCCTGCACCAGCCGGTTGCGCTTCACATAGGTCAGGCCGTCCACGATCTGGCGAAGGGGGTGGCGCGTCCGATCCGGCTCCGCCTGCTTCACCGGCCCCATGGCGATCAGGCCGATGAACGTGATCAGGAAGAGGAATGTGCTGGCGCCATAGGCATAATAGGGCTGAATGGCATAGGCATAGCCGCCGACTGCCGGACCGATGATCGAACCAGACTGCCAGGCGATGCTGCTCAACGCAAAGGCGCGGGGCAGCAGGGGCGCAGGGACCAGATTTGCGGTCAACGACCCCAGCGCGGGTCCCTGAAAGGCGCGTGTTACGCCCAAAAGTGCCGCCAGCGCGAAAATCAGGGGCAGGCTGATCCATCCCTCATAGCTCGATATCATCAATATGGCGGCGCACGACAATTGGCCCAGCGTGCTCACAACGCCGATCAGGCGACGATTGAAGCGGTCCGCGACCAGCCCGGAGATCGGTGTCATCGCGAACAGCGCGACGAACTGGATAAGTCCGATCATCCCCAATTGCGCCGAGGCCGCTGCCGGGGACATCGTCAATCTGGCGATATTATAGACCTGCCACGCGATGATCAGGACCATGCCCTGTTGCGCGATGATCGCCGAAAATCGCACGATCAAAAAGGTGACAAATGCAGGAATACGAAGCGGATGGGAGGGGATGGCGGCGTCCATGGGCGTTTCCCTAGGCCCACCGCGCTTCGCCCGCAAACATTCTTATATGGTCCTGCCAATTTTTCTTCCAAATCGGTAGAGATAGACGTTCTGGTGGCATCCTCTGGACAAAAAAAGCTGGCTCGCGCATGCCTTGGCACGGGTGGCCCACTGAAACGGGGAAAGCCATGACGGATTTTCGAGCGGCCTGTGGTTTGCTGGCAATAAGTCTTGCCCTATCATCCTGCGCGGGATCGAGTGCGAAGCCGCCGCCATCGTCGATCGCTGCGACGCCGGTCGGACATAGTGAACCGGAAAGTCCCGACTGGCCCAGCTTTCGAGACAGGTTCGTCGCCCGCTTGATGGAGTTGGACCCCTATTTCGCGGTCTATCAGGGCAAGCATGAGTTTGATGGCCAGCTGCCGGACTGGAGTGAGGCAGGGCTGAAAACACAGTCCGATTTTCTCGCCCAGTCCATTTCCGAGGCGCGGAAATTCGATGATAGCGCCCTGAACCCGGAAGCGCGGCTCGAAAAGGATTACCTTATCGCCGTGGCGCGGGGGCGCCTGTTCTGGCTGGCAGATGCGGATCAGCCCCACGCCAATCCCGCATATTACATCAACGGCGGCCTCGACCCCAATGTCTATGTCGCGCGGCCCTATGCCGATGCAGAGACGCGGATGCGCGCCTTCATCGCCTTTGCCCGCAATGTTCCTGCCGCCGCGGCGAATATCCGCGCGAACCTCAAAATGCCTATGCCGCTCAGTTTCATCGACTTCGGCAAGGCTGGTTTCAAGGGATTGGCGGACTATTATGTCGGGGATGCGAAAGCGGCCTTCGCATCGGTCAAGAATCCCGCGTTGCAGGCGGAGTTCGACGTTGCTGCGGGGGGCGCGTCCAAAGCGATGGCGGACCTTGCATCCTGGCTGGAAACGGGCCGGGCGACGGCCACCACCGGTTTCGCGCTGGGCGACGCCCGCTTCGCGCGCATGCTGGATGCAACGGAAATGGTCACTACGCCGCTGGCCGACCTCGAAGCCATTGGCCGCGAGGATCTCCAGCGCAATCAGGCGGCGCTCAAGGCCGCTTGCGCGCGGTTTACGCCGGGCAAGACGATCGTCGCCTGTATCGCCAGGATGAATGCCCGCAAGCCCAGGGGCGGCGTGGTCGAGGCCGCGCGGGTGCAACTCGCGACGCTCAAGGCGTTCGTCGCCTCGACGGACATCGTGTCCATTCCCGGCACCGAACAGGCGCAGGTGGCGGAGTCACCTCCCTATAACCGCCAGAATTCAGCCTATATCGACATTCCCGGTCCCTTTGAGCGCGGGCTGCCGTCGATCTACTATATCTCGCCGCCCGACCCTAGTTGGCCGAAGGCCGTGCAGAACGGCTATATTCCGGGTGAGAAGAGTTTGCTGTTCACCTCCGTCCATGAAGTATGGCCCGGCCATTTCCTCAATTTCCTGCACGCCAATCGCGCGCGTTCCACTTTCGGCAAGATTTTCGTGGGTTATGCCTTTGCCGAGGGCTGGGCGCATTATGCGGAGGAGATGAGCTGGGAAGCCGGGCTGGGACAGGGTGATCCTGAAACCCATATCGGTCAGATCTCGAATGCCTTGCTGCGCGATTGCCGGTTTCTGTCCGCCATCGGCCTTCATGCGCGTGGCATGACGCAGGAGCAGTCCCGGCAGATGTTCGTTCGCCAATGCTATCAGGATGAAGGCAATGCCCGGCAACAGGCGGCGCGGGGAACCTATGATCCCGCCTACCTCAATTACACCATGGGCAAGCTGATGATCCGCAAACTGCGCGGGGACTGGACGGGCAGCCGGGGAGGCCGTACCGCGTGGAAAGCTTTCCACGATCAGTTCCTGGGCTATGGAGGGCCGCCGATCCCGCTGGTCAGGCGGGAAATGCTGGGTGAGGGCGATAAGGGAAGCCTGTTCTGAGTCGCCCGATCAGTCCAGCCTGATCCGTATTTCTGCGATCAGCCCGCCCCCATCCGATCGGTTATAGAGGCTCAACTCTCCGCCTTCCGCGCGCATGACTGCCCGCACCAGCGCCAGCCCCAGGCCGGAACCGCCGGTTTCGCGGTTGCGGGATTGCTCGATGCGGGTGAACGGTTCCAGCATTTCCGGGATGCGTTCCGCTGCGATGCCGGGTCCGTCGTCCTCCACGCGCAAAAGGGCATGGTTGCCGTCCGTCCGCACGGAAACGCGCGCGGCGTGGCCATATTTGATCGCATTATCGACCAGATTGCGCACCGCCCGTTTGATGGCGGGGGCGTGGACATGGACGACGGCGCGTTCGGACTCCTCGAAACGGCTGTCGTGGCCCATGGCCTCGAAATCCTCCGTCACGGCTTCGGCGAGGGCGGTGAGGTCCACGCGCTGCGCCGGCTGGCGGTCGCTGCTCGCGCGGGCGAGGGCGAGGATGTCGTCCAGCATCTGGTTCATATCCTCGATGGTCGCGGCCATCTGTTCCCGCTCCTCGGCATCCTCAACCGACTCTACGCGCACGCGGAGGGAGGCCAGCGGCGTCCGCAGGTCATGGCCGATGGCCCCCAGCATATGGTCCTTTTCCGCCAGCATCGCGCCGATCCGGGTCTGGACATCGTTGAAGGCATGGGTGAGTTCGCGGACATCCGCAGGCCCGCGTTCCTCCAGCGGAACATGGGGCGCATGCGGCGCATAATTGCGAGCAGCCGTCGTGAGCGCACCGAGAGGAGCAGACAGGCGGCGGGCAATCCACAGCAGAGGCAGCAGGACAGCGGCGTAGATCAAAAGCGTCTGCCCGATGACGAGGCGGGCGATCGGCGCACCGCCGTCCCGCACGCGACTGGTCGCGATGATCCAGCGCCTGTCGGCCATTTCGACACCAAGGCGGAGGCGGCCGCGGGGCTTGGCATCATTTTCGCGGCGGTCGGCGGTCCGGGCCTTTCGCGGTGCAGCCATGGGAGCGTTGTCGATATAGGCCACGATTCGACGCGGCTTGATTCCGGCGCTTTCGAACATTTCGCGGGCTCTTGCCGCGACGGCCTCTGCAGGAAAGCCATGGGCGGGAGGGGCGCGGTCGCTATATTCGATGCGTGCCCGGCCTGGCCCCAGATTCTGCTCCGGTCGCTGTGTCTCGCCATTTTCCAGCATATCGATGATGCGCAACGCGGCTGGGGCGGCCGTCATCGTCACCCATTGCCGTCGGTTCTCCTGAACCAACAGGGCAAAACTTATCAGCTGCGTGATCAGGAGGAGCAGCGCCGCGACCGCAACCAATTGCGAGGCCAGCGTTCGGGGGCGCAGTCGCGCGACGATATGCCTCATGCCCGCGTCACATCCGACGAGAACATATATCCGCCGCCCCAGACTGTTTTGATGAGGCTGGGGGCCTTGGGATCGGGCTCGATCTTCCGGCGCAGGCGGCTGATCTGGTTGTCGATGGCGCGGTCGAACGGGTTGGCTTCGCGCCCCTGCGTCAGGTCGAGCAACTGGTCGCGGGTCAGAACTTGCCGGGGGCGTTCCAGAAAAGCGATAAGCAAACGATAATCGGCAGTGCTCAACGGAATCGCGATTTCATCGGGACCGGTGAGCGTCCAGTCGTCTGTATTCAGCGACCACTCCCCGAAGAGAAAGGCGCGCGCAGGCGGCGCCGTCTCGCGTGTGGCGCCGGCGCTGGCCCGGCGCATGATCGCCTTGATGCGCGCAACGAGTTCGCGGGGGGAGAAGGGTTTCACGACATAATCGTCCGCGCCCATCTCCAGTCCGACGATGCGATCCGTCTCTTCGGCGCGCGCGGTCAGCAGGATGATCGGCATATCGCCCTTTTCCCGCACATGACGGCAGAGGCTGAGGCCGTCTTCGCCGGGCATCATGATGTCGAGGATCAGCAGGTCGATGGCATTGGCGCCCAGCGCGCGCCGGGCCGTTTCGGCATCTGGCGCGCCCGTCACGCGATAACCGTTCTTCTGCAGGAAGGAGGTCAATGGATCGCGGATCGACCGCTCGTCATCGACCAGCAGAATATGCGGCTTTTGCGCCATGTTGTCCCCTGTTTCGTCCAATCCGGTCATATGCCCGGCCATGCCTCTGCTTGTGGAGCCTCCCGGCGGCCCGGCGCAAGACCGGATGTCGGCCGGATGCCGGGAGGCGAGGGTAGTCTGTCAGTTCTTCGGTGCGCCGCGATCGGGGCCGGGGTCGGGGCGTCCCCAATCCCTGCCGCCCCGATCCCGGCCGGCTTCGCGCTCGGCTGCGGTGATTTTGCCGTCGTCATTGCTGTCGAGAATATCGAACAGGCGCAGCGGGCGCGCCATGAACTGCTCCTTCGTCACGTCGGCCTGGTCATCGCGGGGACCGTGAAAGTCTCCCTTGCCCCTGTTGCCACCGGGGCCACGACGATCGCCGTCTTTGCGTCCCTCAAAGCCGGGGCGGCCGGGCGGGGGCGGGGGCGGGCCATCCGCGCGGAAGCCTGCATCGTCGGGCCCGTCCCGCCGTGCCGCACCAGCACGAAATTCTTCGCGACTGATCTGGTTATTCTTGTCGGTGTCGAGCGCGGCGAAGCGCGCGTTGACATGCTCTTCGCGTTTGGCGTCGCGTGCGGATTTGCGCTCAGCAGCCGAAATCACGCCGTTCTTGTCAGTGTCCAGCGCCGCAAAACGCTTTTCGAGGTCAGCGGTGAATTCGGCGCGGGTGATCACGCCATCCTTATTGCTATCCAACTGCGCGAGAAAATCATGGCCGGGTGGCGGCGGAGGAGGAGCGGACGGACGGGACGCCTGAGCGATCGCCATGCCACCCGCACAAAGCGTCGTCGCCATCAAGGCCGACAGAAGAAAACGGTTCATAATGCCTCTTGTCCTTTGCCACGTCGGAACCGGCGCTATCGATCATGCGCCGTTGCACATGATCTAGCGGCCCATTGTATCACCCGATTGTCGGGCAAATGCGAATTTGTCGCAAAGTGTAGAAAGCCTCGTCAAAAGCGCATTGACGACGCACCCGTCGTGATGGCAATGGGGCGCTTCGCTGATGGCGACGCGGGTATAGCTCAATGGTAGAGCACTAGCCTTCCAAGCTTGTGATGCGGGTTCGATCCCCGCTACCCGCTCCAGCCCAGCCATTTTCCGCGAAATCGTTGCGATCCTGACCTGCATCCGACTTGTGCGGTGATAAACCAAGCCTTATGGCTGGGGTATGGATCGCCCGACAATGCGTCAGCTCGAAATTCTGGCAGAGGTCGCCCGCGTGGGCACGTTTCGTGGCGCAGCGCGCCATCTCGGCCTGTCGCAGGTCGCGGTCAGCGATCATATCAAACAATTGGAAAATCGGCTCGGCTGCGCCTTGTTCGTGCGCAACGTCGGCGGCAAGCCCACACTTTCGCCCTCCGGCAAGGTGGTGCTGGACCATGGGCGCAACGTGTTGTTCGCCTGCGATGCGCTGATTTCTGCGGCTCGCGGTGCTGCGGAGGAGGTGTCGGAGCAGGCCGAACCGCCCGAACCGCTGGGTTACGCGCCCGACATAGCCATTGCGATGGAGGTTGCGCCTGCCAGCGAGCCGGAAGCGGAAGCGACGGATGCGCTCGTTGACGTGGACATTGTGACGGTCGAGCCTGAGCCTGAGCCTGAGCCTGAGCCTGAGCCTGAGCCTGAGCCTGAGCCTGAAATTCGATCGATTTCCCTAAGCGAACTCGTTCCAGACGATGAGGGCGCGCAAGTGCCGGAGCCGCTCATGGCGCCCGTACCCGAAACGGTTGCAGCGCCTGCCGTTTCCGGCAGCAGCGTTAATGAAAAACCGATAACGGTCGCGTCGCATCCCGCCATTTTGTCGCGTTTTCAGGACCGTTTGGCCGCCGCGCAAGAAGCTTTCCCTGATCGCCCCATCGCCGTCGATTTCGCCCGCTTCACCCCCGAAGTGGTGGCGCGGGCGTTGCGTGGCGGGCGTGCGGACATCGCTTTATTCTATGCGCTGGGGGAGGTTCCGGGCCTCGCGTCCGATTATCTGTGGAGCGAACGCTGGTCGTTTTTCGCCCGCCACGATCATCCGTTGGCGCAGATGGAGGCACTGGGATTTCGGGATTGTCAGGACATGCCCGTCATCCTGTTCGATGAGGCCAATCCGATCCGGCCGCTGGCGGAGGCGTGCCTGATGCGTGCAGGGCTGTGGCCGACGCCCACCGTGCTGGAAACGGACGATTTCGCGGCCATCGCCGCCGAACTGGATTATGGCGAAGCGATCTTCCCGGCTTTCGGCGTGACAGCGCAGCAATTTGCGGCCCGGCCGGGATTGAAGCGTCTGGCTCTGGTCGAACCCTTGCCAAGCGTCGAAATACGCCGCGCCGTGGCGCCGTCCGCAGAGGACGACCCGACGATCGCCGCATTGGCGGGCCTGTTGGGGTGAGGGCTGGGCGATCCGCTTGCCGCAACGAATTGAATCATCGGTCCGGCTGGTCTATGGCGGGCCATGGTAGCCCCGGTGTCCGCTGATCCCCTGCGATTCGCGTCTCCGGGGCGTGTTTTTTCCTCCTGATCGAGAGGCACTGAAATGGCGCGCCGCCGGCAGATATATGAAGGCAAGGCCAAGATCCTGTACGAGGGCCCAGAGCCCGGTACGATCATCCAGTATTTCAAGGATGATGCCACGGCGTTCAACGCGCAGAAAAAGGGTACGATCTCCGGCAAGGGCGTCCTGAACAACCGCATTTCCGAGCATGTGTTCACGCTGCTCGGTCATATCGGTGTTCCGACGCACTTCATCCGCCGTCTCAACATGCGCGAACAACTTGTTCGTCAGGCTGAGATTGTTCCGATCGAAGTCGTGGTGCGTAACGTCGTCGCCGGTTCGCTGTCCAAGCGTCTGGGCATCGAGGAGGGCACGCCGCTGCCCCGCACGCTGATCGAATATTATTATAAGGACGATGCGCTCGGCGACCCGATGGTGACCGAGGAGCATATCGCCTGTTTCGGCTGGGCCGGGCAGGAAGAAATGCACGACATCGCCGATATGGCGATCCGCGTGAACGACTTCATGAGCGGGTTGTTCGCGGGCATCGGCATCCGCCTCGTCGACTTCAAGCTGGAATTCGGCCGTGTGTTCGACGGCGATTTTAGCCGCATCATCCTGGCGGACGAGATCAGCCCGGACGGTTGCCGCCTGTGGGACATGGAAACCGGCGAAAAGCTGGACAAGGACCGCTTCCGCCGCGACCTGGGCGGGGAAGTCGAAGCCTATCAGGAGGTCGCGCGCCGACTTGGCCTGTTGCCGGAAGAGGGCGTCGACACGGCGGTCCTCGACATGGAAACGCATCGCAAGAAGCGCGGGAAATAAGGACTTCGGTCCTTCAGGGCGCATCACGGCTTGCGGTTCCGCCTCGGCGGACCTAAGGGGTGCGCCAACGACAGGGGCCGCAGTGGCGGCCCCTCCACAGCAGGGAAATTGATCGCCGATGAAAGCCCGGATTTTCGTCACCCTGAAGCCCGGCGTGCTGGACCCGCAGGGCAAGGCCATCCACAATTCGCTGGCCGGTCTTGGCTTTGGCGGCGTCAACGACGTGCGCGCAGGCAAGGTCATCGAGCTGGATCTGGCCGACGACACCGCCGACTCCGCGATTGACGAGATGTGCCGCAAGCTGCTCGCCAATACGGTGATCGAGAATTATCGCATCGAAAAGCTGGGCTGATCGCCATGAAAAGCGCCGTCATCGTCTTCCCCGGTTCCAACTGCGACCGTGATCTGGCGGTCGCGCTGCGCGACGTGAGCGGTCAGGCGCCCGCGATGGTGTGGCATGGCGACTCCAGTCTGCCGGACGGTCTGGACGTCATCGGCGTGCCGGGCGGTTTCTCCTACGGCGATTATCTGCGTTCCGGCGCGATTGCCGCGCGGTCACCGATCATGCGCGCCGTGGCGGAGGCAGCCGCGCGCGGCGTGTCGGTCATCGGCATCTGTAATGGCTTTCAGGTTCTGACCGAGGCGGGGCTGCTGCCCGGCGCGCTGATGCGCAATGCGGGCCTGAATTTCGTCTGCCGCGACGTGTCCCTGACCGTCGCCAACAGCCAGACGCAGTTCACCAGCGGTTATGATGCGGGTGAGGGGGTGCATTTCCCCGTCGCGCATCACGACGGCAATTTCCAGGCGGACGAAGAGACGCTGAACCGCCTAGAAGGCGATGGCCGTGTCGCGTTCCGCTATGCGGAGAAGGTCAATGGTTCGGCGCGCAACATTGCGGGCATCCTGAACGAGGGCGGCAATGTGCTGGGCATGATGCCGCACCCGGAGCGCGCCATCGATGCGCGCCACGGCGGCACCGATGGTCGCCGCCTGTTCGAGGCGCTGCTGGGCACGCTGGCAACCGCCTGACGTTCACACATGTTCTGAACACGGATAACGCGCGACCCCATGGGACGCGCGTTTTCTTTTGGCTGTTCATATGGTGAGAGCGTAGTTAATGGGTGATTAACTGCGTTTACTGCGTTGAATTCACGACATTAAAGGCTGGTCTTGAACGGCGAGAAATTGGTGTTCTCGTCATAGATGTCGAGGCCCTCACGCTTCTTGAGCCAGCCCACGACCACATAGGTCACGGGTGTCAGCGCCGCTTCCCACAGCACTTTCAACAGCCAGTTGGTGAGAAGGACAGTGAAGATCTGGCCCGTAGACCAGATGCCGAAAAAGGCGAGGGGGTAGAAGATCAGGCTGTCCACGCCTTCGCCAAAGATGGTCGAACCGATGGTCCGTGCCCACAGCATCTTGCCTGCCGTCCACACTTTCATCCGTGCCAGCACATAGCTGTTCACGAACTCGCCCGCCCAAAAGGCTGTGACGGACGCCGCGACGATGCGCCATGTGCCCCCGAAAACGGATTCATAGGTCGCCTGACACACCGCGCCCGGATTGCTGGCCTTGACCACGGCAGCGAAGGCGGGGGCGTCGCTCGCCGCGCAGGACCATTGTCCGAAGGCCGGCATGGCGACGACAACCGCACTCATCACGGCCATGAACAGCATGGCGAAAAAGCCCGCCCAGACGCATCGTCGCGCGCGACCATAGCCGTAGACTTCGGTCAGCACGTCGCCCAGCACATAGCCGATGGGGAAAAAGAGAATGCCCGATCCGAAGACGAAACCGTGCACTACACTGAGCTTCGCGGCGCCGATCAGGTTGGACAGCAGCAGGATCGTGACGAACGCCGCCAGCGCGAAATCATAGTAACGCATGGGGCGGCCAGCCAGAGTGGCGGCATCGACGGCGACAGGTTGAGTGCTCATGCGGAATGAATATCGAGAGGCTTTCGCAATGCAAGCGTTGAACATGTCTGCGCCGTGTCAAAACCCTTTCACCGCAACCGATCAACCTCTATGGGCAAAGCGTGCGCGCCCGTAGCTCAGCTGGATAGAGCATTCGCCTTCTAAGCGAATGGTCGGGGGTTCAAGTCCCTCCGGGCGCGCCATTTCCAAGGGAAATGGTCGCCCTGATCAAAAGACGGTTCGAACTTTGTTCGAACAGGCGCGCCATTTCCGCAGCAGGTTCAGATAAGCGTCGCGCCCTCCAGTCGCAGCAGATATTGCTTGGCGGCCAGCCCGCCCGCAAATCCGGTCAGTGCGCCATTGCTGCCGATGACACGGTGGCAGGGCGCGATGATCGAGATGGGGTTGCGTCCGTTGGCGGCACCGACCGCGCGGCTCGCACCGGGTCGGTCGAGGGTGCGGGCAATCTCGCCATAGCTGCGGGTTTCCCCGAACGGGATGGCGAGAAGGGCCTGCCACACGCTTTTCTGAAAGTCAGTGCCGCGGAAATCGAGCGGGAGGTCGAAACTCTGCCGCTTCCCCGCGAAATAGTCGCTCAGTTGGGCGCTGACCTGCGACAGAACGGCGTGATCCCGATGTTCGACCAACGCGCCCAGCCGAACCCGGCCCGGATCGTCATTTTCCCAAAGGACCGCGACGAGGCCAGCATCGCTCGCGACCAGCGTGAGCGTGCCCACGGGCGAGGGAAGGGTGGTGAAAACGTCGGTCATGTCAGTCTCCCGCATCAGCTATGCCGGAGATAGGGTGATGCCGCCACCCGTGCATCCCGCCGCTTGCGATCAAAGCCGGTTCAGGGCGCGGAGAGCCAGGCAATCGCGTCGTTCATATCGGTGAAGGTGGCGAACTGGACATGGCTGGCAAGGCGCGCGGCCTGCATCTTGAGCAGGGTGGAACTCAGCACCACGGCGGTCTTGTCCCCCGGCAACATGTCGCCGTCCTCGCTGGTGTAGATGTTCAGGCGATCCGTCGCCCATTTGGTCTGGAGCGCACTGTCGTTGGCGTCGACGAGATGGAGGAAGCGTCCATGCCGCGCGCGTTGTTGTTGTCTCAGGGAACGGAGTTGCTCGACGTACCGCTCAAGTTCCTCCGGTGGAGTCGCCCCGTTGGAAGTGGATTTTATAATACCCAGCCGCTCGTCATATATCGCCTTCAGCACTCGCCTCTCCCCACTATAGTTGGGGCGCGGCTCGTGGAGACGCGCCTGAAGGTGGCCGGAATTATGTCCGGTCCACCCGCTTTATTGTGCGGCGACTATCTAGTCGGATAGATCAGGCAGCGTAAGACTGTTTCTGCATGGGCGAGCGGCCACTATCCTCGACCCGGAAATGCCCCACGGCTTGCGAAAGGCGCTGTGCTTCCTCCGCCATGTTGCGGGCCGCCGCCGTGCTTTCCTCGACCATGGCGGCATTTTGCTGGGTCGTGCGGTTCATGTCCGACACGGCGGTGTTGATATGCTTGAGGTTCTGGCTCTGCGCGACGCTGGTCCCGGAAATCTGTTCCGCGACGGTGCTGCTCTCGCCCACCTGATTCAGGATGGCGTCCAGTGCCTGTCCTGCCTGACCGACCAGACGAACGCCGTTCTCGACTTCGCTGAGGCTGCCCTGAATGAGCAGGCGGATTTGTTCCGCCGCTTCCGAGGAGCGTTGGGCGAGCGACCGGACCTCATTGGCGACGACCGCAAAGCCCTTGCCATGTTCACCGACGCGCGCGGCCTCTACACCCGCGTTGAGGGCGAGGAGATTGGTCTGGAAGGCGATGCCGTCGATCATGGTGATGATCTGCGCGATGGAGCCGGAGCTTTTCTCGATCTCCGTCATCGCGGCCATGGCGTTGCGGACGATCTCTCCGCCGTCGATGGCCTGACGATGGGTCTGGGCGATGCTGCCGTTCAGGTCGGCCATCGCCTGTGTGGTGTCGCTGATCGTCTGGGTCAGTTCGTTCATCGCGGCAGCGCTTTCCTCCAGGCTGGCGGCCTGTTGCTCGGTGCGCTGCGACAGGTCGTTGGATGCCGACCGGATTTCCGTCGCGCCGACGGAGATCGACCGGGCGCCCTCGGTCACGCTGGAGAGCGCCTCACCCAAACCGGAGATGGCGGAGTTGAAGTCGTTCTGAAGCTGGGCATAGCTGTCGGGCAGGCCGTCGATGCGGACGGTCAGGTCGCCCTGCGATACAGCGGCGAGGGCCGAGCCGATCTTGCCGATGGCGGCGACGCGGCGTTCTTCCTCGACCGCGAAATAAGTGGAGAGTGCCACGTCCATGTCGAGCAGGGCCATTTTGACGAACTTGGCAGCCTTGCGCGCGGTGGCGCGACGGCCGGGCAGGAGGGCGGCCGTGCCGCTGGCGATCATCTTGCCAAGGACATGGCCCAGCACGCTGGCATAGCCGCCGATATACCAATGCGGCTCCAGCCCGATGGCGGCATGGACGCGCCCGATGCGGTCGGCGCTCTGCACATAGCGATCGGTGACGCCTTCTTCGAAAAAGCGAAGCCAGTGGTCTTTTTGCGCACGGCGCGCACGGTCCATCGCTTCCGGGCCGGAAAAATAGCGGGCGGCGTCGGGCGTGCCCGCGACCGTTCGGTAAAAGCCCGCGAGCGCCTTGTCGGCATGGCTGGAGAGAGCCTTGCGGATCGCCTTATAGTCCGCATCCTGCGCATCGATTCCGTAGAAATCGAGCCGTTTCCCAATGTCCTTGCCCATGGCACCCGTCGCATCTGTTTTCATTGCCAAGCAGATGCGACGGGGCTGGTTAATATGCCCTTATGCAAGGGTATTTACGTAGTTCCGATTATGTCTTCCCACCCGCGCGCGGGGACACCATGCCCGGCGCGATGAAGCCGATGGGATCGGCGGATCGCGCCTTTTGCATCAGGGTGGACTCCATGGCGGCATATTCGCGCTCCATCTCCTCCGTGACGGAGGCGCGGGTGTCGACCAGTGCCTTTTCGAAATGCGCCGCCGTAACCTGCGTGACATCGAGCGATTCGCGCAGGGCGTGGAGGCCGGCCCGCCGCACCAGATCCTCCAGATCGGCCCCGGTGAAGCGTTCCGTCTCATTGGCCAGATGGTCGAGGTCGACATCGTCGGCCAGCGGCATTTTGGCGGTGTGGATGCCCAATATATGGCGGCGTCCATCCCGGTCCGGCACGCTGACGTAGATCAGCTCGTCGAACCGCCCCGGCCGCAGCAGCGCGGGGTCGATGAGGGTGGGGCGGTTGGTCGCGCCGATGACGGCGACCGACTGCAGTTCCTCAAGGCCATCCATTTCGGCGAGGATGGTGTTGACCACCCGTTCCGTCACCTGCGGCTCGCCCAGACCGCCGCCCCGCGCGGGGACAAGGCTGTCGAGTTCGTCGATGAACAGCACGGTGGGCGCGACCTGCCGGGCACGGGCGAACAGCCGCGCGATCTGCTGCTCGCTCTCGCCATACCATTTGGACAGGAGGTCGCTGGACTTGATCGCGATGAAATTCGCCTGCGCCTCCCGCGCGACCGCCTTGGCCAGCAGGGTCTTGCCGGTGCCGGGCGGACCATAGAGGAGGAAGCCCTTGGCCGGACGAATGCCGATGCGCCGGAACGCGTCCGGGTCTTTCAGCGGCAGTTCGATCCCTTCGCGCAGGCGCTGGGCCGCGTCGCCCAGGCCGCCGACATCCTCCCAGCGGACATTGGGCGCCTGCACCATCACCTCACGCATGGCCGACGGCTGGACCCGCTTGAGCGCACCCATGAAGTCGTCGCGGGTGACGGACAGTTCGTCCAGCACCTCCGGCGGGATCGTGCCTTCCTCAAGATTGAGGCGGGGCATGAAGCGGCGGACGGCATCGATGGCCGCCTCCCGCGTCAGGGCGGCAAGGTCGGCACCCACGAAGCCGAAGGTGGTGCGGGCGAGTTCCGCCAGATCGACGGATTCCGCGAGCGGCATGCCGCGCGTGTGGATGCCGAGAATCTCGCGGCGTCCCCGCTCATTGGGCACGCCGACGATGATTTCCCGGTCGAAGCGGCCCGGCCTGCGCAAAGCCTCGTCAATCGCCTCCGGTCGGTTGGTGGCGGCGATGACGATCAGATTGGCGCGGGCCTCCAGCCCGTCCATCAGCGTCAGCAACTGCGCGACGAGGCGCTTCTCCGTCTCGCCCTGCACCTGTCCGCGTTTCGGCGCGATCGAATCGATCTCGTCGATGAACAGGATGCTGGGCTGCGCCTTGGTCGCTTCCTCGAAGATTTCCCGCAGGCGCTTCTCGGACTCGCCATAGGCGGAGCCCATGATTTCGGGCCCGTTGATCAGGAAGAATTCGGCGTTGCTTTCATTGGCGACCGCACGGGCGAGGCGGGTCTTGCCCGTGCCTGGCGGGCCATGCAGCAGGACGCCGCGCGGCGGATCGACGCCCAGCCGTTGGAACAGTTCGGGATAGCGCAGCGGCAGTTCGACCATCTCGCGCAACTGGTCGATGGTTTCCGACATGCCGCCGACATCGTCATAGGTGACGTCGGCGCGGCGGCTCTCCCGCGCTTCCTCATATTCCTCGCGCAGTTCGACCTCGGTATTCTGGTCGATATGGACGAAGCCGCGCGGGGTGGTGGACACCACGGTCAGGCGGATTTCCTGCAGGGCATAGGCTGGCGCATTGAACATGCGGCGCAGTTGCGGCGGCATGTCGTCGCGGTCCACCTGCTGCTGTCCGGCGGTAGCCACCACGTCGCCCGCCGCCAGCGGACGATTGGCGAACACGCGCTTCAATGCGTCGGGGTTGCCCTGAAGCCGCAGATTTTGCTGTGCGGGGGCCAGCACCACGCGCTGCGCAGGCTTCGTCTCGGCCTTGACGATCTCCACGAAGTCGCCGGAGCCGACGCCCGCATTGGCGCGCTGAAGGCCGTCGATGCGCAGCACGTCCAGCCCCTCGTCCTCGCGATAGGGGAGTACCGCTCGCGACGGTGTGGAGCGTTTGCCGATGATCTCGATCACATCGCCTTCGGTCAGGCCGAGTTCCTGCATCACGGAGGCGGGCATGCGCGCCAGTCCACTTCCGCTGTCTTCGGGGCGGGCATTGGCGACCTGTATACGGCGCCCGCGCGTTAGTGTCTCACTCATCCGGGAAAAATCCTCTCGATGTATTGCCCGACAGAGATAGGATATCGTTTCCATAACGCAAATATCCGCAGCAGGGTCCGTAACCGCGGGACATTTCAACAAAGCGGGCGACACTGAACCGGTTTGGCGATATTTGTGCGCTGCAACGTAACCTACGGAGATTCGGGAAACATCGATGCGGCGCCTGCCACCGCTTACAGCTTTAGAGGCGTTCATTCAGGTCGCACGGACGGGGTCCGTGAAGGCGGCCGCGGCTGAACTCGCTCTCTCGACCCCGGCTCTCAGCCGCCGGGTCCAGGCGCTTGAACGCTATCTCGGCATGACGCTGTTCGATCGCAAGCATCAGCATATGGAACTGAACCCCGACGGGCAGAAGCTGATGGCGGAGATTGCGCCGGTGCTCGACGCGCTCGGCCTCGCCATCGAATCGGTGTTGAAGGGCAAGCGGGAACTTCGCCTGCGCCTCGGCGTCCTGTCGCTCTTTGCCAGCCAGCGCCTGTTGCCGCGCATGGGCGAATTGCGCCGCCTGCATCCGGAATTCCACGTCGATATCGACACCAGCCCGCTCGCCCATGCGCGCCTGGGCGACAGCCTGGACGCGGCGATCATCCTGACGCGAGAGGTCGATACCAGCGTCTATTCCAAGGAACTGGGCAGGGACGAGGTCTATCTGATCGCACCGCGCGAACGCGCGGTTGGACCGGATGCGATCACTGATCCGGCGCAGCTGGAGAAGGAGGCGATGCTCGTCCACCGGGAGATGCCGACCCTGTTCGACGATTGGCGCAAGGCCATCGGCAAGCCGGATCTGGAACCGCGTTCGGTACAACATTATGATTCCGGGCAGCTAATCCTGGAAGCTGTAGCGCAGGGCTTTGGCATCGCCGTGATGTTCGGGCGTCATTTCGAATCGGCGCACGACCCCCGGCTGGCGCGGCTTTTCGAACAGCGAGTCGAAAGCCCCTATCGCTATTTCTTCATCTGCCGACCCCGCGCGCTGGAGAACAAGGCCGTGCGCATTTTTCACGACTGGCTGTTTTCCTCGGAAATCTGAAGATTATTTCGCTGAGTTTCTGATCCCCCCTCATCGTTAACGGGTTTTTTCCATCTTTTGCCGCAGGAAGCGGACTGAGTTGGGAGAGCGTGCGCGGAGGGGACATCGCGGCATCGCCGTTTGATGCGAGGGATCTGAAGTGAACATCAAGAAGCAGACGCAGATCGGTGCAGGGGTAATGGTCGGTTCGCTGGCCGTTGCGATGCTGGTTGCTGGGTTCAGCATCAACCAGATCCGCATTGGCGGAAAGCTCGACACCGAAAACCAGCTTATGGACGATCTGAAGAACGACATCGCGTCACCGGCGCTGTACGTCGTCGAGCCGTGGCTGGAGGTGAACCTCATCATGCAGCACGACGGCACCGATGCCGATCACGTCGCCGCGCTCAAGAAAATGCAGACCGAATTCAAGAAATCGGATGCCTATTTCCAGGACGCGGACCTGTCCCCGGAAACCAAGAAGAATTTCGGCGCGGCTGCCGCATCCGCCAGGCAATTCTGGTCGGTTGTCGACAGCCGCTTTCTGCCCGCCATGGCGAGCAAGGATTTCGCCGGACAGATGGACGCCTATGGTGCGCTGTCCGAAGCCTATCATGCGCAACGCGCTTCCATCGATGCGCTGGCCGCCAGCGCGGACAAGGATGCGGAGAATGCCGCATCGGCCAACACGTCCGTGCTGGGCGTGACCATCGCCGTACTTGGCCTGATCATGGCCGGTGTCGTCGCGCTGGTGGTGGGCGCGGTCACTATGCTGAACCGCCGCGTCGTCAAGCCGTTGTCGGATTCGGCGGCGCTGATGAACCGCATGGCGGGGGGCGATTATAACGTCGCCATCACCGGGCGGGACCGCGTCGACGAGATTGGCGAGATGGCAAAGGCGCTGGACGTGTTCCGCGCGGCGGGCCTCGAGAAGAACGAGTCGCAGAAGCGTCAGGACCATGTGGTTCGCGCACTGGGCACCGGCCTCGAAGCCATTGCGGCGGGCGACATGACCTATCAGATCACAGAGGCCTTTACGGGCGAGTATGACGGTCTTCGCATGACGTTCAACGGCACGGTCGAGGGGCTGGAGCGCAGCCTGTCGCAGGTCGCCAGCTCCGCGCAGAGCGTGCACGCCGGTTCCACCGAAATCCGCGCCGCGTCGGAAGATCTGTCGCGCCGGACCGAGCAGCAGGCGGCGTCCCTTGAGGAAACCACTGCCGCCATGGATCAGGTAACGGGCATGGTCGGCGACACCGCGCGCGGTGCATCCGAGGTGCGTAGCGCGATCAACGCCGCGCACAAGGACGCCAGCGACGGCGGCACCGTCGTCAGCCAGGCCGTCAGCGCGATGGATGCCATTGAGAAATCCAGCCAGGAAATCAGCCAGATCATCACGGTGATCGACGGCATCGCCTTCCAGACCAACCTCCTAGCCCTGAACGCAGGCGTCGAGGCGGCGCGAGCAGGCGATGCGGGCAAGGGTTTCGCGGTCGTCGCCAACGAGGTTCGCGCTCTGGCGCAACGCTCCGCCGACGCGGCCAAGGATATCAAGGCGCTGATCACCACCTCGTCGCAGCAGGTCACGCATGGCGTCGATCTGGTCGGTGAGACGGGCAAGATGCTGGCGCGCATCGTGACCAAGATCAGCGACATCAACGGCCTGATCGCGGACATCGCCAGCTCCACCGAGACGCAGGCGACCAACCTGAAGCAGGTCAACCATGCCGTCACCGACATGGACAAGATGACGCAGCAGAACGCCGCGATGGTCGAGGAAAGCACGGCGGCTGCCCGCAGCCTGGCGGGTGAGGCCGATGAACTGGCCGCTCTCGTCGCGCGCTTCCAGCTTCGCAGCGGACGCACGACTTCGGCGCGTGCTGCTGCGCCCGTCATGACCGCTCCGTCGCGCCCCGTTCACGCTCCGGCACCGCGCGCGGTGCCCCAGGTCAGCGGCAACCTCGCACTCAGCGTGGATGCTGACGAGGACTGGACCGAGTTCTGATCGGACGAATTCTGGGGATAAGATATGACTAATCGGACGATTTCACTTTCCGCGAACCTTGACCGGACCAACGTGGCCAGCCTGGCGCTGGAAGGCGCCGAGATGCTGGCTTCGGGGGCAGGGCCGCTGACGTTCGACGGATCGGGCGTGACGCGGGTGCGTCTCTGCGCGGTCCAGATGCTCGCCAGCGCAGCCCGTTCGGCTGCGGTCGCCGGGGTGGCTTTCTCCGTGGAAGATCCCTCCGCTGAACTGGTGGCCGCGGTTCGCCTGTGCGGGCTTACCGATCTGATACTGGCTGACCTTATCCTTCCCGCCGACGGGAGCACTGTACAATGACCAATGACGACATCCTCAACATCTTCTTCCTGGAGTGTGAGGAAGCTCTGGCGGCTGCTGAAACCGGCCTGATGGACTGCCGCGAAGGCTGCGCCACGGGCGAGACGGTGAACAGCATCTTCCGTTCGGTCCACTCGATCAAGGGCGGCGCGGGCGCGTTCGGTTTCACCGAGCTGCAGGCCTTCACGCACAAATTCGAGACGGTGCTGTCGTTCGTCCGCGAGGGGCAACTGGCGCAGGGTGAAGCCCTGAACAGCCTGATGCTCCGCGCGTTCGACGTACTGACCGATCACGTCAATGCCGCGCGCGGCGAAGGCTCGACGCCGGATGACGCTGCGGTAAGTGCCGAACTGGAAGCCATGTCGGCGCGCGCTGAAGCGGGCGAGGGCGCCGAAGACGTTGCCCCCGCCGTCGCCGAAGCCGAGCCGGTGGTGGATGCAGGCCCGGTCCTCGACTTCGACCTGGACAGCCTGATCGGTGGCATCGAATCCGAAGAGGCTGCTCCGGTTGCGGCTGCAACTCCTGCGGCGACGGACGACTTTGATTTCGACTTCGATCTCGACAATCTGATCGGCGGCATCGAGGCCGACGCCCCCGCAGCGAGTGTGGAAACGGCCAAGGAGGGCGCAGCCGACTGGTCGGTTCTGGTTCGTCCGCGTGCGGGCGCCATGGCCAATGGCGGCGACCCGCTGCTCCTGCTGCGCGAACTGGAAGCTCTGGGCGGCACCTGCATCGCTGTGCATCCCGACCATCTGCCCGAACTGGCGGACTTCGATGCGACCAATGCCTATCTGGGCTTTGCGTTCAAGGTTCCGGGTTCTGCGGATGAGGATGCGATCCGCGACATCTTCGACTTCGTCGGTGACGATTGCGTGCTGGAAGTCGTTCGCGGCGAAGCGCCGGATCGCTTTGCCGCGATGATGGCGGACGAGCCGGAAGTTCTGGTTCGTGATGTGCCCGCCGTGGCCGCTCCTGCGCCTGCACCCGTGGCCGCACCCGTCGCGGTTGCGGCGCCAGTGGCGCCTGCCGCTCCCGTGGCTGCGCCTGCACCCGTCGCGGCGGCACCTGTCGCTCCCCCGGCAGCGGCACCCGCACCGGCGGCCAAGGCAGCCCCGGCTCCGGCCCCCGCCGCTCCCACACCCGCACCGGCTGCCGCCGCGCCTGCCAATGACGCAGCGCGCAAGGCTCCGTCGGCTGCCGGACAGACTATCCGCGTGGACCTCGCGAAGCTGGACCGCCTCATCGACACCGTCGGCGAGCTGGTGATTGCTCAGGCGATGATGGCGCAGCAGCTTTCCGAACATGGCCTCGGCCAGATCGACGAACTCGGCATGCTCGACCAGTTGACCCGCGAATTGCAGGACAGCGCCATGTCGATCCGCGCGCAGCCCATCGGTTCCGTGTTCAGCCGCGTTCCGCGTATCGTTCGCGAGCTGGAGAACGAAACCGGCAAGCGCGTCCGTCTGGAAGTGTCCGGTGAGCAGACCGAACTCGACAAGACCGTTGTCGAGCGCCTCGGCGAGCCGTTGACCCACCTTATCCGCAACGCCATCGACCATGGCCTTGAAAAGACCGACGACCGCATCGCGGCAGGCAAGCCCGCCGAAGGCGTGGTCAAGCTGTCGGCGGAACATCGCTCCGGCAAGATTCTGATCTCCATCGCCGACGACGGCGCGGGCATCAACCGGGAGCGCGTGTTCGGCAAGGCCGTGGAAAAGGGCCTGATCGCCCCCGACGCGCAGTTGACCGACGAAGAGATCGACATGCTGATCTTCGCGCCCGGCTTCTCGACCGCGGCGGTCGTCTCCAACATCTCCGGTCGCGGTGTCGGCATGGACGTGGTGCGTCAGAATGTGAAGGATCTGGGCGGTCGCATCACCATCCAGTCCACGCCCGGCAAGGGCAGCATCTTCACGCTGGCCCTGCCGCTGACGCTCGCCATCTCCGACGGCATGATCGTCCAGGTGGGCGACCAGACGCTGGTGGTTCCGCTGACCCATGTGGTCGAGAGCCTGCGTCCCGCGACCAGCGACCTTCGGTCCATGGGCAATGGCCGCAACATGCTCGACGTGCGGGGCACCTTCCTGCCGATCATCGAACTGGCTGGCCCGATCGGCGCGCGGGGCGCCGCCTCGCGGCCCGAAGACGCCGTGCTGATCGTGGTGGAGACGGAGGATTGCGGTTCCGCCATCCTGATGGTCGACTCGATCCTCGACCAGCGCCAGTTCGTCATCAAGAGCCTGGAGACCAACTTCCAGCCGGTTCCCTGCGTCGCCGGTGCGACGATCCTGGGCGATGGCAAGGTCGCGCTGATCCTCGACGTCGACGGCATGGTCGGATCGGCGGTGTCCTATAACGGTGGCCTGAGGCTCGCCGCATGAAGCATGAGGCCCTTGAACAGTTCGTACCGTTCCCCGGAATCAGCGAGTTCGTCTATTCGGCTCGGGATTTCGCGGCGGTCCGGGAACTGGTTTACGAAAGCTCGGCCAATGTGCTGCCGCCGAACAAGTCGACGCTGGTCTATTCACGGCTGGCCCCGCTTGTCCGCAACAGCGGCCTCGGCACCTTCGCCCTCTACATCGACCGGCTCAAGGTCGACAATGCGGAGCGGCACAAGGCGGTCTGCGCGCTGACCACCAATCACACGGCTTTCTTCCGGGAAGATCATCATTTCGATCATTTCCTGGAGGAAGTGCGGCCGCAGCTTCTGCGCAAGCTGGCTGCCAGTCAGTCGGTGCGGCTCTGGTCGGCGGGGTCGTCCAGCGGCGAGGAAGTCTTCTCGCTGTGCATGACGCTCCTCGGCCCCGACAAGATCGAGGCGCGGCGGTTGCTTGGTCAAGACCTTGCCGTGCTGGCGAGCGATCTGGCGGATCATGTGCTCGTTAAGGCGCGCAAAGCGACCTACGACGCGGATGCGCTGGCCCCGGTGCCCCCGGCACTGCGGTCGCAGTGGGTGCGCGAGGACGGGCAGGGCGGCGGCACCATCGCCGATCCGATCCGGGAGCTCGTGCGCTTCAGGGCGCTGAACCTCATGGGTCAGTGGCCCATGAAAAAAGCGTTCGATGTCATCTTTTGCCGGAACGTCATGATCTATTTCGATCAGCCGACGAAAGACAATCTGGTCGCGCGCTTCGCCGATCAGCTGGTGCCAGGGGGACACCTGTACATCGGGCATAGTGAGAGGGTTTCGGGCCGCGCAGCGTCGCAGCTCGAACTCGTGGGGAAGACGATCTACCGAAAGATACGATAATGGCAATCAAGGTTCTCATCGTCGACGACAGCCCGACCATGCGGGCACTGCTGCGCCTGATGCTGGAGCGCGAAAGCGATCTGGAAATCGTGGGCGCGGCGGCCAATGCGCAGGAAGCGCGGGGCATGATCCGTGAACTGAATCCCGATGTCGTCACGCTCGACATCGAAATGCCGGGTATGAACGGCCTGGAATTTCTCGAAAAGATCATGCGCCTGCGGCCCATGCCGGTGATCATCGTATCGAGCCTCACCCGTGAGGGCACGTCGACGACCGTCCGTGCGCTCGAACTGGGTGCGGTCAACTGCTATGCCAAGCCCAGCGGTATCGCGGGCGATCTGGTGAGCGCCGATCAGGGCCGTCTGGCCAATCTGATCCGTGAGGCGGCGCATGTTACCGTGCGCGGCAACGCCTCCGTCGCCGCTCCCGCGCCATCGGGCCAGACGGCGCATGTGCAGGCCAGCATGGCGCTCAGCTCCGCCCGCACCAGCGGTTCGGACGCGATCATCGCCATCGGCGCATCGACCGGCGGCGTGGAAGCACTCAGCAACCTGCTGCGCCGGTTCCCGGAAGATTGCCCGCCGACGATCATCGTCCAGCATATCAACGGCCAGTTCGCGCCCGCCATGGCGGCACGGCTGGACAGCCTGTGTGCGCCCAAGGTCATATTGGCCGACGCGGACCTGCCGATTCGCCGCGGTCACGTCTATGTAGCGCCCGGCAACGACCGCCACCTGACGGTGCGCGGCACGCCCGGTCGCATGCACTGCGGGCTGCGTCCCGGCGATCTGGTTTCCGGCCATCGCCCCAGCATCGACGCCATGTTCCATAGCGTCGCGCAGAATGCGGGTGGCAAGGCTGTCGGCATCCTGCTGACCGGCATGGGGCAGGATGGCGCTCAGGGCCTGCTGGCCATGCGCAACGCCGGTTGCCGCACCATCGCGCAGGATAAGGCAAGCTGCGTCGTATACGGCATGCCCCGTGCAGCCGTGGAACTGGGCGCGGCGGACTATGTCGTCGACCTCTCCAACATCGCCGACAAGGCGCTTGAGCTGCTGGCGGCCTGATCCCATGTTCATCGACCCCAAATTACAGGACGCATCGCGCCGGGTCAGGGTGACGGTCATGCAGGGCATGGTCGAGACATCCGCGGATCAGGACGTGGTGCTGACCACCGTATTGGGCAGCTGCATCGCGGCCTGCCTGTTCGATCCCATCGCCCGCGTGGGCGGCATGAATCACTTCCTGCTGGCGGAACCCAGTTCGAGCCAGATCAATGCCGACACGCATTATGGCATCTATCTTATGGAGTTGCTGGTCAACACCATGCTCAAGCAGGGTGCCAGCAAATCCCGGATGAAGGCCCACATTTACGGGGGCGGCAACATCCACAAAAATATGCAGCCGATCGGACAAAGAAATTCCGAACTAGCTGAACGATTTCTCAACACTGAGAACATTATGATTACCCACAGAGACACCGGCGGCACGAACGCGCGGCGCGTCGACTTTCTGGCAGCATCGGGGAAAGCCCGCTGCCGGCACGTCGATGGGGCCGCCGCACCGACCGCCAAGCCGACCATCGTGCCGGCGAAGTCCGTGGGTGACGTGGAATTTTTTTGATTTGAGATAAGGACGGTCGAGGAAGGGCCATGGAAAAACAAACGAAAATTCTCACGGTCGATGACAGCCGCTCCATGCGAGCACTGTTGCGAGTGGCGCTGGTGGAGCGTGGCTATGAGGTGTGCGAGGCCGAGGACGGCGTCGAGGCACTCGAATGGCTGGAAACCAACAGTGCCGATGTCATCATCACGGACATCAACATGCCGAGGCTGGACGGTTTCGGACTGATCGAAAAGGTGCGTGCCAGCACGCGCCATATCGACAGGCCGATCCTGGTGCTCACCACCGAAAGCTCGGACGAAAAGAAGAAGCGCGCGCGTGATGCGGGCGCGACAGGCTGGATCGTGAAACCGTTCGATCCCGAAAAGCTGGCTGCTGCCGTGCGCCGCGTTGCGCACTGAGCCACCGCTCGGACGAGACGGCGTTTCGGAACCGCCAGGAAGAATTAGAGGATAGAAATAATGTCGGGCAAGACCAGGGTTCTCATTGTCGATGATTCGGTGACCATGCGCGCGCTGTTCACGTCAGCACTTGAAAAATCATCCGACATCATCGTGCTTGATTCGGCCGCCAACGCTGACGAAGCGCGCGATCTGATCGCGCAGTTGAAGCCGGATATCATCACGCTGGACATCGAAATGCCCGGCATGAACGGCATCGATTTCCTCGAAGAGATCATGACCAAGAACCCGATGCCGGTCATCATGCTCTCGACCCTGACGCAAAAGGGCGCGGAAATCTCGCTGCGTGCGATGGAGCTGGGGGCAATCGACTGCTTCCCCAAGCCCAAGCAGGCGTCGCCGGACGAGTTCGACAAGATCTCCGACCGTCTGTGCAAGCTGGTCGTCGCGGGCGCCAAGTCCAACGTCAAGGCGCCGGTGAAGCGCCCGGCGGCTGCTGCCCCGGTGGCCGAATCCGGTTTCAAGTGGAACGGCTCGATCGTCGCCATGGCCGCGTCGACCGGCGGTGTCGAAGCCTATATGGAATGCCTCGGCGCCTATCCCGCCAACTGCCCGCCGACGATCATCCTTCAGCAGATGGAGGAGGGGCTGGCTGTCAGCTTCGCATCCAAGCTGAACCAGCGTATCGCCCCTGAGGTCAAGCTGGCGCAGGATGGCCTGAAGCTGGAGCAGGGCATCGTCTATGTCGCGGCCGATCCGATGACGCATGTCGTCGTCGACCGCTGGCCGGGCGGCACGATCCGCGTCCTGCCGCGCGATCCGGTGAAGGGCTTCCGTCCGTCCGCCGACCTGTTGTTCGCGGCTCTGGCCAAGACGGCGGGCGCACGCGGGATTGCGGCGCTGCTGACCGGCATGGGTGAAGATGGCGCGATGGGTATCAACGCCATGAAGGCGGGCGGCGCACAGACATTCTGCCAGACGCCGGACAGCGCGCTGGTGCGCGAAGTGCTCGACGCGGCCATCGCCAAGGACCCGACGATTCGTCAGCTTCCGCTCGATGAACTGTGCGTCGCCGTCCTGGAGAACGCCTCGTTCGACAAGGCTGCCGCCTGATGAGCCAGATGGGAGGAGAATACGATATGGAGGAAGGACCGCCTTGCGGCACCGACGCCCAGGTCGACTCGATGATCCTGACGCTGATTGCCAGCGAACTGGACAGCATTCGGGGGGCCCTGGAAGAGGTCGCGGCTCAGTTCTGTTCGGACATTCGCATCGTGCAGACGCATGGCGAACTGCTGCAGAGCATCGATGAACTGGCCCAGCGGCACGAGAATATCGCCCGGCTGCTGCGGACGCGCCCGATGGAGGGCGCGATCGACGCGATCACACTGGAAAGCCTGCGTAACCGCATGCTGGACGGTGTCACCGACCAACTCGCCCAGACGGCGGGCAACGACGGACAACGCATCTGGACTTCCTTCTGAGAGGACCGGCAGGCGAAAAGACGAAAAATGGGCGGGTTCGCAGAGGCGGGCCCGCCCTTTTCTTTTTCGGCCAGATCGCGCCAGAACGCGCCATTATGGGGCGCCCGACGCCGGAAAAATGCGGCGCGCCAACGCTCCGTCGCAATGGCATGCAAAACCAGTCTCCACATTTGCGCAAAATGGTCTAGGACCGGTCACCTAACCGTAACAGTTCAAGCGAGATCATGACCGTTCCCGCGCATGCCTATCCCAGGCTCCGTAGCAGTGCCGCCGACTATATCCGCTTTCTGAAGGCATGGGTCCGTCAGCCGAAGCAGACGGCGTCTATCGTGCCGAGCAGTCCGTGGCTGGGCCGCCTCATGGCGTCGCAGATCGACCCGCAGGGGGGCCGTGTGCTCGAACTGGGCGGGGGGACCGGCGCGTTGACGCGGGAGATTCTCGCGACCGGGCTGCCGCGCGACCGGCTGGAAGTGGTGGAGATCAACCAGCATCTCGCCCGCGAACTCCATGCCGCCTTCCACGGCGTCAAGATCATCCAGCATCCCGCCGAATCGGTCAGCGACCATGCTGCGGGCGATGCAGGCTCCTATCAGGTGGTCATCTCCGGCCTGCCTATATTGGCGCTGACCCCGCAGCAGCAGCAGGCGATCTTGGCGGAGGCGTTCAAGCTGCTGGCCCCCGGTGGCAGCTTCATCCAGTTCACCTATTCCCCCCGCTCGCCCTTCCGGCCCAAGGTGGTGGAGGAATTGAAGCTGGGGGTTCGGCGGATCGGAACGATCCTGCGCAACGTGCCGCCCGCCACCGTATTCCGCGTGACCCGCGCGGATGAGCAGGGCTGAAGTTCCGCGCTTTCCTTGATGGCATCGCGCGCGTAAAGACCGGCTATGCAGCGTTTTGACGTCATCATCACCGGCGGCGGCCTCGTCGGCCTGACCCTTGCCATCGCCCTGTCGCGCCATGGCCTGACCATCGCCGTCGTCGATCCCGCCGACCCGGACGTGGTGCTGGCATCGGGCTTCGATGGCCGGGTTTCCTCCATCGCGAGCGCGAGCTGGAAGATGTTCGAGGCGCTGGGCCTCGCGGATCGCCTGCGCGACAAGTGCAATCCCATCGAACGCATCTGGGTGAGCGAGGGGCTGTCCGGCGGCGCGCTGGACTTCGTGCCGGACGCTGACGACGGCGCGCTCGGCTTCATGGTCGAGAATCGCGAACTGCGCCGCGCGCTCGACGCTGCCGCACGGGACGAGGCGGGGATCACCCGCTTCCAGCCAGACAAGGCCGTATCGGTGGAGCGCGATCTGGACGGCGTGCGGATGACGCTGGCGAGCGGCGTGGAGATCACTGCCTCGCTGCATGTCGCGGCGGAGGGGCGCAACAGCCCGACGCGCGAAGCGGCGGGGATCAGCGTGGCGCGCTGGCAATATGCCCATCGCGGCCTCGTCACGGCGATCAACCATGAACGCCACCACGAAAATACCGCCTATGAAATCTTCTATCCCGATGGCCCCTTCGCGCTGTTGCCGATGTTGCCCGGAACCCGCTCTGCCATCGTCTGGACCGTGCCTGAAAAGCATGCCGCCGCCATGCTGAAACTCGGCGAGGCGGCATGGCTGCATGAGGCGAAGAAGCGCATGGGCGACTTCCTCGGCGAGATTTCGCTGGCCGCGCCGATGATGGGCTATCCCCTCGGTTTCCACCGCGCGGCGCGGATCACTGACACGCGGCTGGCGCTGGTTGGCGACGCCGCGCATGGCATCCACCCGATCGCGGGGCAGGGCGTGAACCTCGGCTATCGCGATGCCGCCGCGCTGTGCGAGGTGCTGGTCGAGGGCCTCCGCATCGGGCTGGAGCCGGGCGATGCGCAATTGCTGGAACGCTATCAACGCTGGCGGGCGCTGGACGCGATGAGCGTCACGGTGATGATGGACGGTCTGGTCCGCCTGTTCGATGTGCCGGGGCGCACGGCTTCGATGGTCCGGCGCCTCGGCTTATCCGCAGTCCAGCGCATGAAGCCGCTGAAAAGCCTGTTCATGGCGGAAGCGCGCGGCGAATCGGGCGCACGTCCACGGTTGCTGCTGGGCGAAACCGTTTGATGCGCCGACCGTCGCGGTGATCGACCTCACTCTCGACATCTATGTGGCGATGACGGGCGCGGCGATGGCGGCGGGGTTCATCGATGCCATTGCGGGGGGCGGCGGCCTGATCTCCGTCCCCGCGTTGCTCGCTGCCGGCGTCCCACCCGTGGCGGCGTTGGCGACAAACAAGCTGCAATCGAGTTTCAGCGTCGCCATGGCCTGTTATCGCTACGCGAGTACCGGCCTCATCGACTTTCGCGGCTATGCCTGGACGGCGGCGCTGGTGTTCGTCGCGGCCTTTCTGGGCGCGCTGGCGGTGCAGGCGGTGTCCAATGCCGTGCTGGGCCGGATCATGCCGGTCCTGATCGTCGCGGTCGTCGCCTATGTGCTGCTGTCGCCGCGCATGACGGATGCGGATTCGCACGAACGGCTGGGCAGGCGCGCTTTTGCGCCGGTGGCCGGGATCATCGGCTTTTACGACGGCTTTTTCGGGCCAGGGGCGGGGAGCTTTTATTCCACCACCCTCGTCGCCTTGCGCGGAATGGGCCTGACCCGCGCCGCCGCCACGACCAAGCTGTTCAACTTCACCAGCAATTTCGCCGCACTGATCCTGTTCGCGCTCGGCGGGCATGTGCTGTGGCTGTTGGGGCTGGTGATGGCGGTGGGCGGCATCACGGGTGCGTGGATCGGCAGCCATGTGGCGATTCGTTTCGGTGCACGGGTCATCCGCCCGCTGCTCGTCACCATATCCCTGATCCTGACCGGCAAGCTGGTCTGGGAGAATTTTTTCTAAAGGCCAGCCGCTACTGGACGGTGCCCGACCCCGGCTGGTCGGAGCGCCCCTGAAATTCCATGAGCTGGATCAGCATCTCGCTGCGATCGCTGAGCTGGTTGGCTTCCAGCAGAGCCTGCTTGGCGGCACTATCGAACGGACCGACCTGCGCAATGGCGTTGACGAACGTCTCGTCATCCAGCCGCGCCACGGCATCCCAATCCACGCCATAGCCCAGCTTGTCCGCGAACCGGCGCGATTCCGCTTCCAGAGCGGCGCGCTCGGTCGATGCCAATATGCCGGGATCGTCCTCCTCCGGCGTCATGGGGGAGGCGTCGATCTGGCGAAACAGGGTGGTGACATCCCGCTCAGCACCCACGCGAAAGCGCGCCTCACCCTCCAGCACGATATTATAGCGGCCATCCTCCAGCGCCTGCACGTCGATGATTCGCCCGATGCAACCGACGTCGAACAGGGCCAGCGGATCGTCGGACCCGCGCGGCTGGATCATCCCGATGCGCTGATCGCGCGCCATCGCATCCGACACCAGCGCGCGATACCGTGGCTCGAAGACATGCAGCGGCAGGTGCATGCGCGGAAACAGGATCGCCCGGCCCAGCGGAAAGATCGACAGG
>DASVNT010000045.1:0-2944 GCA_036383715.1 Sphingobium sp.
GCCTTCGCTATTTTACGCATCCATGGCCGGTCGGAAACCGGCCCATTGACGGAGCAGACTCATGAAGGCCGATACGCATCCCGATTACCACTTCATCACCGTCCAGATGACCGACGGCACCACCTTCCGCACCCGTTCGACCTGGGGCAAGGAAGGCGACACGCTGGCGCTCGACATCGACCCCAAGTCGCACCCGGCCTGGACCGGCGGCACGCGCCAGCTGGAGCAGGGCGGCCAGGTGGCGCGCTTCAACAAGCGTTTCGGCGGCCTGACGCTGAAGAAGTAATCGCTTCGGCATTGCTGATTAAGGAAAGGGCGTCCCGAGGGGCGCCCTTTTTGTTTGCCTTGGTGCCTGTGCACGATGTGCGTTGGCCGATGGTGCTGCAACCAGCGACTATGTCGCCGCTTCGTTCCAGAAGGCGCACAGCATGTCGCGACACCATGTTGGGGCTTCAAGATGGACCAGATGCCCGAGATCATCAGCGTCATGCCGGGTCACATCTGGGGCGGCCGCTTGGATCAGGTCGGCAATAAGTCGAAAGTCGGCAAGATCATGGGCACCGGTCAACATGAGCACGGGTCGCACCAGTTCATGTAGTCGTTCCACATCGGGGAGTGCCGGCGCCTGGTGGTCCGCCACCCACTGATCGCCAGAGAAGCGGGCGATTTCCTGCCGTAATATTTCAGCTGCATTGCTTGCGAGTGTCGTTTCGAAAAGCGGATGAGCCAGCCACAAGTTTCTTGCTTGCCTCATGTCACCGGCTCGCGCTGCTGCGATAATCGGTCGCCACAGCACCTGCCACTCATCGGACCACTCCCATGCCGTCAGCCCCGGACTGAGCAAACTCAGGGATCGAACTCGATCCGGGTGGGATAGCGTGAAGTTCAGGGCGATACTGCCTCCCATGGAAACGCCAACGAGGTCGCATCGATCGATCTGTAGCGCATCCATCAAGGCTAAAAGGTCATCGGCGTGATGGAATGGATCATTTCCTAACGGCGTTGATTTACCAAACCCCCGAAGATCATATCGCAGACGCCCGTGCTCATCGGGCAAAAACCGCCAAAGCTCATCCCACGTTCGCATGTCGCCCCCGAAACCATGCACGAAGATTGTGCTGGGGACATCGTTCCATGCTTCAAAGTGCATCTGGGCGCTGGGTAACGCGATCATCCTGCTCTGCACCGATTTGATCCTCCGGCTTATCCAGCGGTCGCGATGAAGGCCGCCACCTTCCCAACTTCAAACAGCCGCAGCCCGATCCTCATCCAAAAACGCGGCGACATCGTCCAGCACGACATCCTTCGACAGGAACGTCCGGCCGATCCCGCGGGCCAGCAGGAAGGGGAGGGCGCCGCCCGCCATTTTCTTGTCGTGCAGCATATGCGCCACCAATGACGCGCCGTCGCCGCGCACATGGGCGCTGGCCAGATCGTGCGGCAGGCCCACGGCGCGCAGATGAGCCGTCAGGCGCTCCGTATCTTCCGCCGGGCAAAGGCCCAGTCGCGCCGAATAGCGATAGGCCAGCGCCATGCCGGCGGCCACGCCTTCGCCATGGAGCAGCGTGTCGGAAAAGCCGGTGTCGGCTTCCAGCGCATGGCCGAAAGTATGGCCCAGATTGAGCAGGGCGCGGCGGCCCGACGTTTCGCGTTCATCGTCGGCGACGATCGCCGCCTTCGCCTGCACGCTCCGTTCGATCGCATATTCGCGCGCCGCAGGATCGCCATCCAGCAGGCGATTCCCTTCGCGCTCGCACCAGGCGAAGAAATCGGGATCGTCGATCAGGCCATATTTGACGACTTCGGCGTAACCGGCGCGGGTTTGGCGCGGGGGCAGGCTGTCGAGCGTCGACGGGTCGATCAGCACCAATGCAGGCTGATAGAAGCTGCCGATCAGATTCTTGCCCGCCTTGGCGTTGATCGCGGTCTTGCCGCCGACCGAACTGTCGACCTGGGCGAGCAGGGTCGTCGGAACCTGGATGAAATGGCAGCCGCGCTTCAGGATGGAGGCGGCAAAGCCGACCAGATCGCCGATCACGCCGCCGCCCAGCGCGACGATATGGTCGCCGCGCTCCACCTCCAGCGCCAGCAGCTGGTCGAGCAATTGCTCCAGATGGGGCCAGCTCTTGGTCTGTTCGCCGGCGGGAAGGATGATCGGTTCGACAGCGACGCCCGCCGCCCGCAACCCGGATTCGAGACGGGGAAGCTGCGCCCGCGCGACATTGGCGTCGGTCACGACCACCAGCCGCCCCTTGCGGGCATAAGGCGCGAGATGCTCGCCGGCGCGGTCCAGCGCGCCCTGTTCTATGACGATATCGTAACTGCGCGCATCCAGCGCGACGTGGACTATTGCCATGCGACAAGTTGCTCCATGATGCTATCGACCGCCACTTCATGCGGGGCGGCGATGCTCTTCACATGAATGGGGGCGAGCGCGTAGACGGGATTGCGCTTTTCGGCCAGCTCGGTCAGCACGACGCGCGGGTCCTTGCCCTTGAGCAGTGGACGCCCCTCGCGACGCGACACGCGGTCCACCAATATGTCGATGTCGGCGTCCAGCCAGATCGCGGTCGCGTGATCCAGGATCAGCGCGCGGGTTTCATCCTGCATGAACGCGCCGCCGCCGGTGGCGATGACCTTGGGCTCGCCGTCCATCAGCCGCCCGATGACGCGCCGTTCGCCGTCGCGGAAATAGGCTTCGCCATAGCGGTCGAACATCTCGGTGATGGTCATGCCGGCGGCCTTTTCGATCTCCTCGTCCGCATCGACGAAGGCAAGGCCCAGCCGCGCGGCGAGCCGACGGCCGACGGTCGATTTGCCCACGCCCATCATGCCCACCAGGACAATGGGGCCGCGCTTCATCTGCGCGCGCATGGATTTGCTGTTTCGCTGCATGGCGAGGGGGGCTATACAACCCCCCGTCACAGAGGCAAATCGCAACTTT
>DASVNT010000046.1:0-20713 GCA_036383715.1 Sphingobium sp.
GAGAAGCGCAGCGGCGTCGTGATCGCACAAGGCGAAGCGTGGGACATCGCCGTCTATCAGGGCAAGGTCCATTATCGCGACGTGGCAGGGCGGCTGGACCTGTCCGCGCCGGTACTGGCGGGCGCGCACCAGCTCTCCAACATGGGCCTCGCCATCGCGATGCTGCGCCACCAGAAGGCGCTGCCGATATCGGACGCGGCGCTCAAAGCCGCGCCGCATTGGGCGCAGTGGCCCGCGCGGTTGCAACGGCTGGACCATGGCGCGTTATTGGCCGCCCTTGATCCCGACCGCCCGGTGTGGCTCGACGGCGGCCATAATCCGGCCGCGGGCAAGGTATTGGCCGCGCATTTCGGCAACAGCCTCCCCAGCGGCGAAAAGCTGACTGTCCTGCTCGGCATGCTGGCAAACAAGGATGCGGCGGGTTTCCTCGCACCGCTCTGGCCGCTGATCGGCGCGATCCATAGCGTTCCGGTGGAGGGCCATGCCCATCATGGCGGCGCGGTCTTCGCGGCACTGGCGGCGGAGCACGGTCTGCCCCACAGCCATCATGCCACGCTGTCGGACGGCATCGCGGCCATCGCGTCAGAGGGAAGCGTGAACCCGATCCTGCTGACCGGGTCGCTGTATCTGGCGGGCGAAGTGCTGGACGCGAACGGCCAGCCGCCGACCTAGGTCACTCTTCCGCCACGCCCGCACTGCCGACGCTCGCCTCGATCAGGCCAGCCCGCATCATCCACCAGAACAGCAGGATACCGGGCAGCGCCAGCGCCGTGGTGAGCAGATAGAAATCCACATAGCCCAGCCCCTCGATCAACGCACCCGCCGTCGTGCCGGTGATGAACCGGCCAAGGATCGCCGCCGCCGCTGACAGGAGCGCAAACTGGGTCGCGGTGAAGCGCAAGTCGCACAGCGCCGACAAATAGGCGACCACGGTCACGCCGCCGATGCCGCTGGCGAAATTCTCGAAACCGATGGTGAAGGCCAGCATGGGCATGCTGTGCCCCATCGCCGCCAGCCCCGCAAAACTCAGGTTCGACACCGCCATCAGGATCAGGCTGACGAACACCGACCGCTGCATGCCGAGGCGCGCATAGAGGATGCCGCCGACAAAAATACCCGCCAGCAGCGCAAGGAAACCGACCCACACATCGCCCGCCAAAATCTCCGGCTTGGTGAAACCCAGGGTGACGAGCAGGTCGCGGATCATCAGGTTGGCGATCGTGTCGCCCATCTTGTGGATCAGCACGAACAGCAGGACCAGCCACGCCCCCTGACGCTGAAAGAAATCCTTGAGCGGGCTGGTGACAGCCCCCAGTGCTTCCCCGAAACTGCGCGTCGGCGGCGGGGTGTGGTGCCGTTCCGGCTCCCCCGCGAACAGCGACGCTATCGGCCCCGCAAAAGCCAGCGGCATGCAGGCGATATAGCCCAGCGTCCATGTCGACACATTGGCGACGGCCAGCGCGATGGAGGCGGCAAAGAATGCGCCCAGACGCCAGCCATATTGCGACATGCCCGATCCGACCCCCAGTTGTTCGGGCTTGAGCAATTCGATGCGATAGGCGTCGATGACGATGTCGAACGTCGCCCCCGCAAAGCCCAGCAGGATCGCGCCGGTAATCACGCTCTGAATATCGCTCGCCGGATCGGCTGCACCCAGCACCAGCACCGCCAGTGCCGTCGCGATTCCGCATACCCACAGCCATGACCGCCGCTGCCCCAGCGCGCGCCCGATGATGGGCAGGCGTGCCCGGTCGATCACCGGCGCCCATATCCATTTGAAACTGTAGATGAGCAGCGCCAGCGCAAAGGCGGAAATCGACTTCTTCTCGATCCCCGCATCCGCCAGACGATTGGTCAGCGTCGCAGCCAGCAGCGCGAACGGGAAACCCGACGAGATGCCCAGGCACAGGGCCGTCAGCGGCGCGCGTTGCAGATAGGGGCGCACGCCATCGACCCAGCTGCCCTGCCCAGCCTGCACGCCTTCAGTCCCGTCCATCTGCTATCCCGCCCCCTTGGGTCATCATATCGCTCGTCGTCGGAGCGCGACTGTAGCGTCTTTGCCGCTGCTGCCAAGGGACAGAGCTTCAGTCGCGCGTCACGAACAGCGTCATCATCTCCGGCACCAATCGCGGTTTCGCGCCGTTCAGAACGCGCTCGACCACCCGGATAGCGCGCACCAGATCGCGTGGGGCATAGGGTTTGGCGATCCAGCCGAGGCCCAGCGAGTGCGCTTCCTCCGGGCAGGTCGCGGTGGAAAACAGGACCGGCACCTTCAGTGAACCGGCGTGGCGCGCTACGTCCATGCCGTCGCGTTCGCCGGACAGACGAATATCCGCCACGACCAGATCGATGCCCGCTCCCTCCACCAGAGCCTCCACCGCATGATCGAACCGATCCACCGTCGCGGCCACATGATAGCCCGCCTGCGCCAGCGCATGTTCGTTATCGAACGCAACCAGCGGCTCGTCTTCTACGATCAATATGGTGCGGATTTTTGTCCGGGAAGCGGCGGCACGATGCGAAAACAGCCCCATTGTTGTCCTTGTCGCCTTCGACCCGATTTGCTTTCGGATTCGGAACCCCCTATCGGGCAGCAAGTTGCATGGCGGCCTCACGCGACGCGCAAATGACAGTTGCGCCCCATGGGACCGGATTTCGACGCTTCCCAAGGATTTTGCCGATGGCCCCGCCCCCCAAAGCGCCCTCCTCCAATCGCCCACGCTCCGGCGGGCCACGCCGCCCCCGGTCCGATGGACCGGCGCGCGACGGCGAAAAAGGCGGCCGTTCCAACCGCCAGCCCGACAGGGAGAGTAAATCCCGCGACGATAAGCGCCCGCCGCGCGCAGGAAAGCCGGACCGCGCCAGCGATCCCCGCGCGTCCAGAAGTGGTGAGCAGCGCCCCTCGCGCACCGGCCCCTCCTCAGGCAAGCCGCGGCCTCCGCGCACCGAAGAGTCGGAACGGCGCGGCAGTTCGCGTGCCACAGCCCGGTCGGCAGAGCCGCGTGCCCCGCGCGATGCGTCCGAACGTTCGGGCAAGCCCCGCGCGAAGGCCCGCTCAACCGATACGCGCCCACCGCGTGACGCATCCGAGCGCCATGGCGAACGCTCCGCTCCCCGCACCACGTCCAGATCGGGCGAACAGCGCGCGCCCCGCGCCACTTTCGATGCGCCCGGCAAGCCTGCCGACCGCCCTCACTCCGACACCCCCGGACGACCGCGCTTCACCGGACGTACCGAGCGTCCCGGCGCGCCGCGCGACACGTACAGGACGGACGATCCGTCCAGAAGCCGTCCGGTCAGCACACCGCGGTTCGGCAAGCCGAAAGCCGCCCCGTCCGTCCGCTCGCCCGACCGTCCCGACGGCGACCGCATCGCAAAGCTGCTCGCCCGCGCAGGCATTGCATCGCGCCGCGACATCGAACGGATGATCGAGGAGGGGCGCATCGCACTCAACGGCACGGTCATCGAAACCCCCGCGACCATCCTGACATCGCTGCACGGCATCACCGTCGACGGCGAACTGGTGAAGGAAGCCGCGCCCGCGCGCCTGTTCCTGTTCCACAAGCCGGGCGGATGCCTGACGGCGGAGCGCGATCCGGCAGGGCGCACCACCATCTACGACCGGCTGCCCACCGACATGGACCTGCCGCGCCTGATGCCGGTCGGACGGCTCGACTATAATACGGAGGGGTTGCTGCTCCTCACCAATGACGGTGAGTTGAAGCGCCTCCTCGAACTGCCCTCCACCGGCGTTCCGCGCACCTATCGCGCCCGCGCCTTTGGAGAGATCAGCCAGGATCAGCTAGAGGAGCTGGTGATGGGGATCGAGATCGACGGCATGAAATATGGCCGCATCGACGCCAATCTGGAACGCCGCACCGGGCGCAACACCTGGATCGAGATGACACTGACCGAGGGCAAGAACCGCGAAGTCCGCCGCGTCCTCGAACATTTCGGGCTGGAGGTCAGCCGCCTCATCCGCACCGCCTATGGCCCGTTCGTGCTGGGTGACAGCGTCCCCGGCGCGATCGAGGAAGTGCGGCGCCACGACCTGATCGTGTTCCGCTCCAGCCTTGAAAAAGCCACCGCCAAAAAGCCGGAGAAGAAGGGCGAAGAATGAGGATCATCTCGGGAAAATGGCGCGGACGTCCGCTGGTCGCGCCCAAGGGGCTGGAAACGCGGCCCACCGCCGACCGCACGCGCGAGACGTTGTTCTCGATGCTCTACAGCCGCCTCGGCACATTCGAGGGGCTGAGCGTCGCTGACCTGTTCGCGGGATCGGGCGCACTGGGCTTCGAGGCGCTGTCGCGCGGAGCGGAGGATTGCCTGTTCGTGGATCAGGATGCCGCAGCCTTCGACGCTATCACCGCCAATGCCCGCACGCTGGATGCGGGCCGCGCGGCGGACATCCGCCGCATGAGCGTCCTGTCGCTGGGACGCATGACAAAGCCATTCGACCTCGTATTCCTCGACCCGCCCTATGACACGGGCGCCGGGGGCGTCGCGCTCGACAAGCTCAGCCGGCTGGGCCTTATCGGCCCCGGCACCTGGGCGAGTGTCGAAACCGGCCACAAAGAGGCAGTCGTCGTGGCCGGCTTCGATGTCGAGGCAGAGCGGCAGGTCGGCAAGGCGAAGCTTACGCTGCTTCGGCTCGCCTCCTAACGGTCCGCCTCACGGGCGAGCCTCAGCGCCTGCGGCTTTTCCTCGCATCGCCCGGATTCACGCAGCTATCGGTGATGGTCTTCGTGCACTTGGGGTAGTCCTTGGGCGGCGGGGGCGGCGCCGTCACATTGCCGCCCACGACCACCGGATTGGCGGAGGATCCGACCGGCGCGGAGGGGTTTTGCGGCACATTCGGGTCCGCAGGCTCCATCCCGGCGGCAGAAGGCGGCACCGCCCCCGATAGCGTCGCCGCATTGGGGTCGGCGGCGGGGTCAGCCGCGGGCGGCTGGGGCCCCGGAATGGGCGGAGGTGGAGGCGCTTCTTGCGCCATTACCGGCATCGCCATGCCCGACAGCATCAGCGCCGTCGCAATCATCCGCATCGTCATGAGAGGCATCCTCTTCTCTTGTCTTAGTTGAACGGACGACACCCGGCGCGGAGCATTTGTTCCGGTGGAGAGACGACCCGCCGATGAAGCGAGCCAAATCTGACGCGAACGGAAATGCGCACCGGCCCGCGCCCAACGGCGCGCATCAGCACTTGCCCCTGCCCCTTCCGTTCCCTACTTGTTCGGCATGTCCGTCCCTGCATCCACTGCCCCCGAACCCGCCTATTTGAACGGCCTCAACGCGCCGCAACGCGAAGCCGTGCTGACGACCGAGGGGCCGGTGCTGGTGCTGGCGGGCGCTGGAACAGGTAAGACGGCGGCGCTGACCGCGCGCCTCGCCCACCTGGTCGGCACGCGCCGCGCCTATCCCAGCGAAATCCTGTGCGTCACCTTCACGAACAAGGCGGCGCGGGAAATGCGCGAGCGCGTCGGGCGGATGATCGGCCCGGCCGTGGAGGGTATGCCCTGGCTCGGCACATTTCACTCCGTCGGTGCAAAGATGCTGCGCCGCCACGCCGAGCTTGTCGGCCTGCAAAGCAATTTCACGATCATCGACACCGACGATCAGTTGCGCCTGCTGAAGCAGATGATCGTCGCCGCCGACCTTGACGAGAAACGCTGGACCGCCCGCTCCCTCGCCGCGCTGATCGACAAGTGGAAGAACCGCGGGTGGACGCCCAAGGACATCGACGCGGGCGAATCGGAAAGCTTTGGCAACGGACGCGGGGCGGAGATGTATGCCGCCTATCAGGCCCGCCTGCTCGCCCTCAACGCCTGCGATTTCGGCGACCTGCTCCTCCACATGCTGACGCTGCTGCGCACCGACAAGGAGGTGCTGCGGCACTATCAGGAACGCTTCCGCTACATCATGGTGGACGAATATCAGGACACCAATTCGAGCCAGTATCTGTGGCTGCGCCTGCTGGCGCAGGAACGCCGCAACATCTGCTGCGTCGGTGACGACGACCAGAGCATCTATAGCTGGCGCGGGGCGGAGGTCGCCAATATCCTGCGGTTCGAACGCGACTTTCCCGGCGCGGCGGTCATCCGGCTGGAGCAGAATTACCGCTCCACGCCCCATATCCTCGCCGCCGCATCGGGCGTGATCGCGGTCAACGGCGGACGCCTTGGCAAGACGCTCTGGACCGAATGCGATGTGGGGGAGAAGGTCCGCGTCCTCGGCGTCTGGGACGGACCGGAGGAAGCCCGCAGCGTAACGGAGGAGATGGAGGCGGAGCAGCGGCGCGGGACGCCCCTCAACGACATGGCGATCCTCGTCCGTGCGCAGTTCCAGACGCGCGAGTTCGAGGACCGCTTCATCCAGATCGGCATGCCCTATCGCATCGTCGGCGGTTTCCGCTTCTATGAGCGCGCCGAAATCCGCGACGCGCTCGCCTATCTGCGCCTGATCAACCAGCCCGCCGACGACCTCGCCTTCGAACGGGTGGTCAATGTCCCCAAACGTGGGCTAGGCGACAAGGCGGTGGAGAAAATCTATCGCCTCGCCCGTGCGGAGGGGACACCCCTGTCGCTGGCCGCCGCGCGCATCCTCGACACCGATGAACTGACGCCGCAGGCGCGCCGCTCGCTGGGCCGCTTCGTCGGCGACATCGCCCGCTGGCGCGACCTGTCCGCCACCATGTCCCACGCCGAACTGACGCGGCAGGTGCTGGACGAGAGCGGCTATACCGCCATGCTGCAGGCGGAACGGACGACAGAGGCGAGCGGCCGGCTCGAAAACCTCACCGAACTTGCCCGCGCGATGGAGGAGTATGAGACGCTGGGCGCGTTCCTGGAGCATGTCAGTCTCGTCATGGACAATGACGCGAATGCAGGCGACGACAAGGTCACGGTGATGACCATCCACGCGGCCAAGGGGCTGGAGTTCGACACCGTCTTCCTTGTCGGCTGGGAGGAAGGCGTATTCCCCTCCCAGCGCGCGCTGGACGAAGGCGGCAACGCCAGTCTGGAGGAGGAGCGCCGCCTCGCCTATGTCGCGATCACCCGCGCTCGCCGCCGCTGCACCATCCTGCACGCCGCCAACCGGCGCATCTATGGTCAGTGGACCAGTTCCATCCCGTCGCGCTTCGTCGGCGAACTGCCGCCAGAGCATATCGAGAGCGAGAACAGCATGTCGGGCGGCGCCAGTCTCTGGCGTGCCAACTGGTCCGAACGCGAAGACCCGTTCGCCCATGTCGCGCGCGGCGCGGGCCGTGGCCCCGGCTGGCAACGCGCCGCCTCCAGCGGTCAATTCTCCCGCGAGCCGCAGCGGATCGTGGAGGTGCGGCAAAGCGCGGTCAGCATCGGCAACAAAGGGCGCACCGACATCGCGCTCGGCCAGCGGATCTTCCACGAGAAATTCGGCTATGGCACCATCGCGTCGATAGAAGGCAACAAGCTGGAGATCGATTTCGAACAGGCGGGACGTAAAAGAGTGCTTGACAGCTTCATATCCCTGGCCTGAATCGACCCACCGCAAGGGAAGCGCAACCTTTCCCCCATTTCCGCGCGATTATTGACGCAATACTTCAAAGACTTAGCGATAATCGTCATTTTCGTGACCGACATCACAAAATATTAAGCCGTTCCGCTCTAGAAATAGCCCCGCGACCCGAGGGTGCTGTCCTACAGTATCCTTACTGACCCGGCGGCATACGTGCCGTCGGGTCTTTTTTGTGGCGGCGGCGGCCAGTGACGGTTTTATCCGTCACGCAAATTGCGCTATGCGCCCTCCCATCATGACCGACACATCCCCCCTTGCGACGCCCTTCCCCGCCATGCCCGTCATCGAGGGCGCCGTGCCGCGCATCGCCCGCGCGCAGTACAAGACATGGGACCGCTGCGACCTGACCTATGTCGCGTTCGACAAGGGCACGACCGTCGCGGGCGTGACGACGCAGAGCCGCTGTCCTTCGCCGGAGGTGGAATGGTGCCGCGCTGCCCTGCCGCAGGGGCATGCGCGCGCGCTGATCGTCAACGCGGGCAACTCCAACGCCTTCACCGGCCACCGGGGCCGCGCCGCCGTCGAAGCCATGGCGAAGCAGGCCGCCGCGCATATCGGGTGCCGGGAGGAGGAGGTGTTCCTATCCTCCACCGGCGTCATCGGCGTCCCCCTCCCCATCGACAAGGCGGAGGCGGGCCTTGCCGCGGCCTTCACGGCGCAGCCCTGTAGCTGGGAGGATGCCGCCGCGACGATCATGACCACCGACACCTTCACCAAGGGCGCGGTCGCGACCGCCGTGGTGGACGGCAAGACGGTATCGCTGATCGGCATCGTCAAGGGATCGGGTATGATCGCGCCCGACATGGCGACGATGCTGGGCTATATCTTCACCGATGCCGCAGTGTCCCACGACTATCTGCAGCAATGCTTGTCCGCCGCGAACAAGCGGACATTCTCCTGCATCACCGTCGATAGCGACACGTCCACCTCCGACACGGTGCTGGCCTTTGCCACAGGTAAGGCGGGCAATGCCCTGCTGACGAGCGCGGATGACGACGGCGGTGATGCCTTTGCCGCCGCGCTGGAGCAGGTGTGCCGCGAACTCTCCCACCTCGTCGTGCGCGATGGCGAGGGCGCGAGCAAGTTCATCGAGATCACCGTCACCGGCGCGACCAGCGACGACAGCGCCCACCGCGTCGCCCTGTCCATCGCCAACTCCCCGCTGGTAAAGACCGCCATCGCGGGCGAGGACGCCAATTGGGGCCGTGTCGTCATGGCCGTGGGCAAGGCAGGCGAACCCGCAGAGCGCGACCTGCTCTCCATCCGGTTCGGCGAGACGGTCGTCGCACAGGGCGGCCTCGCCGTCGCCGACTATGACGAAGCCCCCGTCGCCCGCCACCTCAAAGGGCAGGAAATCAGCGTCGGTGCCGACCTCGGCCTCGGCAAGGGGCGTGCGACCGTGTGGACCTGCGACCTCACCCACGGCTATATTTCGATCAACGCCGACTACCGGAGCTGATCGACCATAGATTTCGGGGGAAGCCGAAATGACGCATGATACCCTGCACCTGCTGCTGCTCTACGCCTTCACCGACCTCATCGCCTGCCTGACTCCCGGCCCCGCCGTGCTGGCCGTGACCAGCCATGCGCTCGCCGGGTCGCGGCGCGGTGCTGCTGGCGCGATTGCGGGTATCGACCTTGGCAACCTCGTCTGGTTCACGCTGGCGGGCGCGGGCCTGTCGGCGGTGGTGACGGCACTGCCCAATGTGTTCGCGGTGCTGCGCTGGGTCGGCATCGGCTATCTGCTCTGGATCGGCATTCAGGCATGGCGTCAGTCGGACGAGGGACTTGCCCTGCGCGCCACGACCGAAAAGGCGGGGTTCCGGCGCGGCCTGCTCTCGGCGGCAGCGGTGCAATTGTCCAATCCGAAGGCGTTGCTGTTCTTTACTGTCATCCTGCCGCCCTTCATCAACCCCGTCGCACCCGTGCTGCCACAGATCGCCGCGCTGGCGACGATCGCCGTCGTGATCGAGGCTTCGGTACTGACGCTCTACGCGCTGCTGGCGTGGCGGCTGGGCCGCTATGCCAGCAGCCGGACGACCAATCGCATCATCAACCGCACCAGCGGCGGCCTGCTCATAGTGGCGGCGCTCGGCATCGCCGCAACGGGGAAACTCAAGGCATGACCCTTCTCTCTACGGTACAGCTCGACGCGGTGGAGCAATTGCTGCGCGATGTTGCTCGCGACGTGGTGATGCCCCGCTTCCAGAATCTCGCCGCGCATGAGGTGAAGGAAAAGGCAGCGGACGACCTCGTCACCATCGCCGATCAGGAGAGCGAAATCCGCCTGTCCGAGGGATTGTCGGCCATTTTCCCGGAGGCGTCGGTCGTGGGCGAGGAAGCCTGCGCCGCCGATCCCGCCGTGCAGGACCGCATCGGTGACGGCGCGGTGTGGATCATCGACCCCATCGACGGCACCGGCAATTTCGCGGCAGGCCGCGCGCCCTTCGGCCTGATGGTCGCGCTGGCCGTGGACGGCGAAGTGCGCGCCGGATGGATGTTCGATCCGCTCGGCAACCGCATGTGCCACGCGCGGCTCGGCGAGGGCGCGTTCATCGACGGAACGCAGGTGCAATCGCGGCCCAGCGGCGCGACCCTGCCCATCGCCGGCATCTCCGTCCTGTTCATGGATCAGGACAAGCGCAGCCGGACCATAGAGGCAGCCAGCGGCAAGCTGGAGATGGTCGACATTCCCCGCTGCGCGGCGGAGCAATATCCCCGCGTGGTGTTGGGCCAGAACGACATGGCGCTGTTCGAACGCACCCTGCCCTGGGATCATGCGGCGGGTGTCCTGTTCCTGATCGAGGCGGGCGGCATGGCCCTTCGCCTCGACGGTTCGCCCTACAACATCACTGACCGCCGCACCGGCCTGCTCGCCGCCGCCTCGCCTGCCCTGTGGGAAGCGGGCGCACGCATCCTGTCCTGAAGAGGAAATGATCCATCATGCTGACCATCTGGGGCCGTCTGAACAGCCATAATGTCAAGAAAGTCGCGTGGTTCGCGGACGAACTGGGCATCGAGCATGTCCGCCACGATGTCGGCGGACAATTCGGCATGGACGCCGCCTATCTGGCGCGCAACCCCAACGCCCTGATCCCCACGATAGACGACGGCGATTTCACGCTGTGGGAATCCAACGCGATCCTGCGCTATCTGGCGCAGCGCCATGGCGGCGAACGCTGGTGGCCGTCGGACGCAGTCGTCCGCGCGTCGGGCGACAAGTGGATGGACTGGCAATTCTCGCTGGCCGACGCGCAGCGCGACCTGTTCGTGGGCCTCGTCCGCACGGCACCCGAAAAGCGCAATCCCGACGCCATCGCCCGCAGCGCGGCGGCAGCGGGCAAGGCGATGCGGGTGGTCGATGACCATCTGTCGCGACAGCCATGGCTGTCGGGCGAGGATTTCGGGATCGGGGATATTCCGGTGGGCGTCTATGCCCACACCTTCTTCACGCTGGATATCGAGCGGCCGGAACTACCGCATCTGCGTGGCTGGTACGACCGGCTGACCGGGCGGACAGGCTATGCGAAATCGGTGATGATTCCGCTGACCTGAAAACTTCGGCCCTCTCCCCAATGGGAGAGGGCCGGTCATTCTTACAGTTCGCCTTCGATCCAGCCCTTGAGCTGGCTCTTGGGGGCCGCGCCGACCTTGGTCGCGGCAGGCTCGCCATTCTTGAACAGGATCATCGTCGGGATACCGCGCACGCCATAGCGGGCGGGGGCGTCGGGATGCTCGTCGATGTTGATCTTCGCGATCGTGACCTGACCGGCCAGTTCTTCGCTGATCTCCTCCAGAGCGGGGCCGATCATCTTACACGGACCGCACCATTCGGCCCAGAAGTCGACGAGAACGGGCTTGTCCGATGCAATCACGTCGTCGTGAAAGCTGCTGTCACTGATCGCTTTGGTGGCCATGGGGCACGTTCCTTATCTTTCGTAGTGAAGGCAATCTAGGGGGCTGCACTGCCCTTCTCAATGCCGAAGCGTCACAAATTGTCCTTTGCCTCGTCCAAGCCGGGCTTCAGCGGGGCGAGTTGCGCCGGATCGAGCAGGATCAGGCGCGCTCCCGCCGTATAGAGCAATCCCGCATCCACCCGCCGACCGGGGAATATGACCTCCAGCGCGGCGGCATAGGCGGCCATCTGCCGGACATGCCCCGGCGGCACGCTGGCCGCGTCGGCGGGCACGCGCATCCCGGTCTTGAAATCGACCAGCAGCACGCGATCCTTCTCGATCAGGAGGCGGTCGATGGTGCCCGCGACCACGATGCCGTTCACGGTCGCCGCAATGGGCGCTTCCGCCAGCGATGCATCACCGAACAGCGCGGACAGCGCCGGATCTTCGATCACCGCCAGCGCCTGATCGATCATGTCGCTGCGCTCGCCCGCGTCGGCAAAGCCGCCCTGCCGCTCCAGCCAGCGATCCGCCACCCCGCGCCGCTGCAACGGCAGCACAGCGGGCAGGCGTTCGAACAGGGCATGGAGCGCCGTGCCTCGCGCCGCCGCCGCACGCTGTCCCTCGGTGGGCGGCGCATAGGGGAGCAAGTCGTCCACTGGCGCGGACGGGGCCAGCGGACGCGGCGGGCGCGCCTCGGCAGGTGCCGTTGCATGGAGCCATGCAGGAATGTCCAGCAGTGCAGGTGCCTGCGCCTCCTTCTTCGCCTTCGCGGGGGCGGGCGGGTCGGCCCGGTGGCCCGTCCAGACGCGCTGTTCCTCCCAATGGGGAGCGGGTTGCGGAGTTGCGCCCATCCGGTCCAGCGACCGTTCGATCTGCGCGTGCCAGCTGCTTTCCGGCGCAGCGCCCTTCGCGCGGGGTGACAAGGCACCGCCCACCGCCAGCACCTCCTCCGCGCGGGTCATCGCGACATAGAGGAGCCGCCAATGCTCCTGCATCTCGCGGCCTGTCCAGCCGGTAACAGCCTCCTCGATCGTGCCGAAGCGTTCCGCCTTGCGCGGCATGATGACGGGTAGCGAAGTTTCGTTCGGCTGCGGCCAGTTGACGGCCAGATCGCGCTGCTGCTGCTCCGGCTTGAACGTCGCATCGGCCAGGATGACGATGGGGGCCTGCAACCCCTTCGACCCATGCACGGTCATCACGCGCACAGCATCGCCGCCCTCACCCAGATCGCGCTTGATCTCACCCTCACCCCGGTCGAACCAGTCGATGAAATGCTGGAGCGAGGGGTTCTCGTCCTTCTCGAACGCCATCGCCGCGTTCAGCAATTCGTCTATCGCATCGCCCGCTTCCGCGCCCATACGCGCCAGCAGGGCATGACGCCCCCGCATCGGCCCGGTCAGGATCATCTCCAGAAACCCGTAAGGCGTGACGAAATCGGCCGCCGCCAGCAGGTTGCGCAGCGTCGCCAGCGCATCGTCCGCCTGCGTCGCGCGCAGATGCTCCCACAGGCCCGCCTTGTCCCGCCGGATCGCCGCCGCCATCAGCCTGTCCTGATCCCAGCCGATCAGCGGCGACACGAGCAGGTTGGCGAGGTTGAGGTCATCATGCGGCTGCACCGCGAACCGCACCGCGGCCAGCAGGTCGCGCACCGCCAGCGGCGCCTGCAACCGCAGCCGGTCGATGCCCGCGACCGGCACCCCCTCCTCGAACAGGCGCGCGACGATCAGGCGGGCGAGGTCCGAACGGCTCCGCACCAGCACCATCACATCGCCGGGCGTCGCATTGCGCCCCTGCGACGCCAGCACCAGCCCACCGTCCATCCACCCCTTGATCTGGCGCGCGATGGCCGTCGCATGGGCGCGGACATGATCGCCGAACCAATCCTCGTCCCCCGAAATATCGGAATCGGTCGGAGCCTCTCCCTCGCCCTCCGTCGTCAGCCCGCCCGTCGGTTTCCACAGCAGCACCTGCCCCGGAAAGGGTCGCGCGCTGAGATGCGCGGGCGCCTGTCCCGCAAGGCCAACGGCCTCATGACCCAGGTCTTCCAGCACGGCGTCCACCACCTCCAGCACGGGCGGCGTGGAGCGGAAACTCTCCGACAGGGGCAGCACGCTGAAACTCTGGTCCGCGATCAGCGCGCGGGCGAGGAAGCCGTCTTTCGCCACCCGGAACGCCTCCGGGCTGGTGCCCTGAAAGCCGAATATCGCCTGCTTGTCATCGCCCACCACGAACAGGGTGCGTGGGCGGTCGCCATTTTCCGGCTCGACAGCGAAATATTCCTCCACCAGCGCGTCCACGATCCGCCACTGGTCGCGGTTGGTGTCCTGCGCCTCGTCCACGAGAATATGGTCGATGCCCTGATCCAGCTTGTAGCGTATCCATTCCGCCATATCCGCCTCACGCAGCAGGCCGATGGTCCACGCGATCAGGTCGTCGAAGTCCACCGCACCCTTGCGCCGTTTCGCCTCGGCATAGGCGCGAGCGAAAGCGCGTCCGGCATGCAGCCCGCTCGCCACGATCCGCGCATAGGCGACCCGCACGCGCAGGGCATCGAGCGCCTCGCACGCCTCCGCCACGCGCAGCGCATAGCCTTCATAATCGGGATCGGTCGCCGCGATCTTCTTGGGCACGGCCTTGGGTTTGCCGTCCTTGGTCAGCACGACCGAGCGGATGGAGCCGATGGTCGCGGCGCGCACCGCCGTACTGCCCGCCAGCCAGGCCGCAATGGCATCGGCATTGTTCAGGCCCGTCGCTGCGCCCCAGGCGACATTGGCGGCGGCCAGCCTGCGAAGCGATTCGCAGTCAAAACGGTCGTCCCCGCACTCCGCCTCGATAATCGCATCCACATCGCCATCGGGCAGGTCGAGCAGCGCCAGCACATGCCCCGGCAGGTCGTCCGGCAGCCCGTCCAGCGCCCCCAATGCCTTGGAGCAGCGCATCAGGTAACGCTCCGCATCACCCTCCCCCAGCCGCAGCGACAGATCGGCCAGCGCGTCGAGCAGGGTGCTGTCCCCCACGTCCTCCGCCCTCAGGATCAGGTCGACCAGCGTCGACCGCGCCAATTCCCCCTGCCCGCGATCATCCAGCGGACGAAAGCCTGGCACCAGCCCCGCCTCCAGCGGAAACGCGCCGAGCAACGTCTGGCAAAAGCTATGGATCGTCTGGATTTTCAGGCCGCCGCCCGTCGCCTCCAGCACCCGCGCGAACAGCAGCCGCGCCTTCTCCCGCGCCTCCGGCCCAGACGGTTCGCCCAGCGCCTCCAGATCCTCGAAAAGCTGGACATCATCCATCCTCACCCAAAGGGCGAGGCGTTCATGGACGCGGTTCGCCATTTCCGCCGCGCCCGCCTTGGTAAAGGTGAGGCAGAGGATGCGTTCGGGCGGCACGCCGTTGAGGAGCAGGCGGAACACGCGCGCGGTCAGCACATGGGTCTTGCCCGTACCCGCCGATGCGCTGAGCCACACATGCGCCTCCGGGTGGGAGGCATCGGCCTGTTCCCGCCGCAGCGGTTTCAGCGTTCCCACGGTCCCGCCGCTCATTGCACATTCCCCCGGCCGAACCATTCGTCCAGCCGCATCAGATGGTCATAGTCAGTGAACACCGGCGCATCGGGGTGCGGACGCGCCGCAAAGGGCGCGGTGCCGGTCAGATATTCGCCCGCGACCTCCGCAAACTGCCGCGCGACCAGATCGACGAAATCGCCGGTCGGGATGCGGCCCCGCATACCCTTTTCATCCACTGGGCTGGCGACCTTGCCGAAGCCGCCATCGGTGTTGCGGCCCAGCGACCAATATTCGAAGCCGCTGGCCTCCGTCCTCTTTGCCACCCTATCGAAACCACCCTCCCGCGCGAGGAGGCCGAGCAGGCCGAGTTGCAGCGAATAGCCCGCCTTGACCTGCGCCGCGCTGGGGGCCTTGCCGGTCTTGTAATCGACGACGACGATGGAGCCGTCCTCCTTGCGGTCCACACGGTCCGCCTTGCCGCGCAGCAGCACGCCCGCGATGGTCGACCTGCCCCATTCCTCCCCGAACAGGATGCTGCGCCCTTCATCGCGCTGGGCAGCGACGGCGGCGGCGATCCACTCGATGGCCAGCATCAGGCGCGGTTGCCACAGCACGCGCATGACGGGATGCTGGGTCGCGCTCGCCAGCAGATCCCTTGCCCGCTTCATCAGGGCATCGGGCCGGGCATCGTCCTCCTTCAACCAGCGTTCCAGCACGTCATGCACCGCCGTGCCGCGCCATGCCGCGCTGGGATCGGCATCCACGGGATCGAGCGAGGCGAGGCCCAGGATACGGCGCGCATAGAAACCGAACGGGTCGGCCTTGAGCCTGTCGACATCGGTGACGGCAATCTCCAGCGGGCGGGTGTCGGCGGGAGGACGCGGCGCGGGCGTGCGCGCGGGCACCACCGCATCGGGCTTGTCGATGGCTCGCGCCAGCGCCAGCACCCGCATTTCCTCCAGCCACTTCGGCCCGGCAAGAGCGCGGAGCCGCAACCAGAAGCGCGACGCCACCGTGGGCGCGCTCGCGTCGCGCAGCGCCCGGCTGATAATCACCTGCGGCGCGCCAAGACCATTGGCGAGATCATGGCCCGACAAGCCGATACGCCGCTCCAGCCCCGGCAGGCCCAGAGCGGACCGGACTCGCGGCGCCAGCCACGGATCGGGCGACGGCAGCGCAGGCCAGACGCCCTCGTTCAACCCCGCCAGGATCATCAAATCCGATTGCTGCAACCGCGCCTCGATCAGGCCGAAGATCGCGATGCGCGGATGCCCGCCCTGCGGCGGGCGCACCGCCTGCCCGTTCAGCAACTGGTTCAGCAGCGCCGCAAACTCCGCCCCGTCGCACCGTGGCGGACCATCGGGCGCCGCCATCTCCATCGACGCGATCAGCTCCGATGCCGCGCGCCCCTGATAGCCTGCCCATGCCTGATCGCCGCTCAGCGTCCCCGCCGCTTCGCGCAGGCAGGCGACCAACGCGCCAATGCCCTGTTCCGCCGCGAACGTCTCTTCGAGGGGGGCGAGCATCGCCGCCACATCGTCCCACCACCCCTGCACCTGCCGCGCATAGCCGCGCCGCCCCTGCTGCGGATCGGCGATCAGTGCCGTAATCCCCGCCAGCCCCGGCACTGGCCTCGGCCCGCGCAGCAGCAGGTCGAGCGCGCGCACCTTGTCCAGCCACGGCAATCGTCCCTCGCCCGCGCGGACCAGCGGATGCTTGAGCAGCGCCAGCAGCGCGACCGGCGCGAACCGTTCCGACGCCGCCGTCGCAATCGCCGTCAGCAATGTGCCCGGCGGTGTCTGCGCCAGCGGACGGCCCGCGCTGTCGTCCGCCTCTATGCCCCAGCGGCGCAGTTGTGCGGACACGCGCGTCGCCAGATCGCGGTCGGGCGTCACCAGCGCAGCGGTCTTCTCCGGCGTCTCCAGCACTTCGCGCAGCGCGATGGCGATGGCCTGCGCCTCCTCCGCCGGATGCGCGGCTTCGAGGGCAGTGACGCCCTTCAGCACGCGCTCGCTATCCGGCACCGTCCGCCACACGCCGGTCAACTGCGCCGGGAGCATGGCGTTGGTGATCGCCTTGCCCCGCACCGCGCGGGCATCCTGCGCGCTGCCCCATTTCCACAGCGCCACCTCGTCCCGGTCCACGCTCATGCGGTCGAGCAGCAGTTTCAGTGCGAATTGCGGATGGCTCTCCGCCGCCCGCTCGCGTGGGGTCGCCGGGTCGCCGGGTTCCAGCGGCGCGATGGCCGCCCACTGATCAGCGTCCAGATTGAGGTCGAGGTCAGGAAATACCACCTGCCCCTTCGGCAATTCCGAAACGACCCGCAGCAATGTGGCGATGGCGGGCGCGGTGGTGGTGATGCCCGCTGCGATCACGAACCCCTGTGGCGGCTCCACGCGCCACCGCTTCGCCAGCGCGTCGAACAGGCGGTTGCGCCGCTCCGCGCTGTCGATGCATCCCCGCGCAGCCAGTTCGCGCGGCCATGCCTCCAGCAACAGATTGAGCGTCGCCAACGCGGTCTGCCAGTGACCGGACAGCGCCGCCGACACCTCCAGCGCGGCGACATCATGTGGCGTCTTGCGCTCCACCAGCAACTGGTCGAGCGTCGTGCCCAGCGCGATGCCCAGCCGCATCGCCTCGCTCGTGTCGACCGGCTTGCCCTCTGCCGCGCGGGCATTCTGCACCAGCCGCGCCAGGATCATATGGCGGCGCATCGGGTCGATGGCGGGCGCTATGTCCGACCCCTCCTCCATCGCGTCGAGAGCGAGGCCGACCCGCTCGGTCAGTTCCACGTCGCCGATGGGCACCAGCCGGGGGAGCAGCAGCCCCCCTTCGGACGCGCGCACGAACGCATCGCGCACCGCGCGAACGGCGCGGTTGTTGGGCAGCAGGATCAGCCCCTGCGCAATGGCGTCGGGCCGCCCGCTCTTGCCATGGGTCGCCAGCACTCCGGCAACCAATGCGTCAGCAAAGGCGCGATGCGCGGGGATGGTGAAGATGGCCGGGCGACGCGCCTCAGCCATTTGCGATCATCGCCTCCGTCACCGGGATCGCGGCGGGCGTGCCGACGTCGAACCACAGGCCCGGATGCGAAACGCCATAGGCGCGTCCGGCGGCAATGGCCCGGTTCCAGAGGACATTGGTCGAGAAAACATCTGCGGGCGGATCGACCAGCAGGCGCGGCGACAATATCTGTACGCCGGTAAAGACGAACGGCGCGATCCGGCTCTGCTTGCGGCGACTGATCAGGCCGTCAGCGCCCATATGGAAATCGCCCGGTCCCGTATGACAATTGGCGCGCGCATGGGGGATGAGCAGCAGCAGCGCATCCATCGCCGCGTCGTCCCAGCGTTCCGCCAGCAGGGAGATGCTGTTCCTCGGCCCATCGACCCAGATATTGTCGCTGTTGGCGCACAGGAAAGGCCGGTCGCCCAGCAACGGCGCAGCCTTCATCAGCCCGCCGCCCGTCTCCAGCAACAGGCCGCGCTCGTCCGACACCACATAGTCCGCGCCCGTCCGCCCGGACCGCGCGCGCAGATGCGCCTCCACCGTGTCCGCCAGATAATGCACGTTGACGACCGTCCGCAGGATGCCCGCCGCCTCGATCCGATCGAGCGCATGATCCATCAGCGCCCGCCCGGCGACCTTGACCAGCGGCTTGGGGCGCGTGGCCGTCAGCGGACGCATCCGCTTACCGAGGCCCGCCGCCATCAGCATGGCGGTGTCGAGGTGCACGCTCATCCCTCCGCCTCATGCGCCAGGGCGTCGTGGCGATGGGTCGCGGGAATGGCGGCGTCGAACCACGCCTTCACCGGGGCCAGCGCGGGATGCGCAAGGTCGCGTTCCAGCAGCCCCCACATGCGCGGCAGGAAATCGAGGTAGCGCGGCTTTCCATCCCGCTTCCACAGGCGCGTGAAGATGCCGATGATCTTGGCATTGCGCTGCGCGCCGAGGATAGCATAGGCCGCATCGAAATCGGCGGAGACGGGCGCGCGCGAGCGATAATGCGCCAGCATCGCCTGCTCCACCGCCGGATCGACATCGCGCCGCGCATCCTGCAGCAGCGAGACGAGATCATAGGCCGGATGGCCCGCCAGCGCGTCCTGAAAATCCAGCAGGCCAAGGCCAAAGGACCGCCCGGCATCGTCCAGGATCATGATATTCTCGGCATGATAATCGCGCAGGACGGTGACGGGCGGCTGCGCATCGCGCTCCACCAGCGGCAGCACCGCATCCCACGCCGCCGCGTAGCCGTCCGCATCCACGTCCAGCCCCACCGCCGGGCAATACCATTCGGTCAGCAGGGCCGCCTCGCGCTGATAGACCGCGCGGTCATAGGGCGGCAGGTCGGCGGCGGGCAGGCGGTGCAGCGCGGCGAGCAGGTCGATGGCGCGGCGATAGACCGCCTCCTCCTGCGCCGGGGCCTCCTCCACATGCTCCTTCAGGCGAGCATCGCCGAAATCCTCGATCAGCAGCAGCCCCTGCTCCAGATCGCGGCCCCATATGGCGGGAGCGGCGAGGTCATGGCCGACCAGCCACTCGTCCACCGCGATGAACGGGCGCGGGTCTTCATGCGGCGGCGGCGCGTCCATCAGCACGGCCCGGCGATCCCCGTCCCGCACACGGAAATAGCGGCGGAAAGAGGCATCGCCGGCCAGCGGCACGATCTCCGCGCCCTCCCATCCACAGGATGCGAGGAATTGCGGGGCGGAAGCGGGTGGAATCATTGGTGCGGCCATCGTGTTTCCCAAGCGTCCGGCACCGTCACTGTCAAGAGACGAGCGCCATGTCGCGCGACCTGAATGTCGATCGCCAGCGCCCGCGCCAGCATCGCACCACTCAGCCGGTCCGGCCATTCCACGACCAGCGCCCCGTCCCACAACCAGTCGTCGAGGCCCAGTTCCTCGACCTCTCCCTGCGATTCAAGCCGGTAGAGATCGACATGGGCGACGGGCAGGCGCACCGACGGCACCTCATAGGGTTGCACGATGGCAAAGCTGGGGCTGGGCACGTCGCCCTCATGTCCCAGAGCGCGCAGCAGCCCGCGCGTCAGCGTCGTCTTGCCCGCGCCCAGATCGCCGGTCAGCGCCACAATGTCGCCCGCCCGCAGGCTCTGCGCGATGGACGCGCCAAAGCCCTCCATTGCCTCCGCCGTGGACAGCATCACCGGCGGCGCGATCATGCGCGCGGGAATTCCAGCGTGACGATCGTGCCCTGCCCCGGCTCTGACATGAGGGCAACGGTGCCGCCATGCGCCTCCACCAGACGCCGCACGAGGAGCAGGCCGAGGCCGTCCGGCTCCCCCTTGCGCTCCTGGCTGAAGCGGGCGAACACGTCGAACAGGCGCGCCTGCGTCTTCTCGTCCATGCCGGGGCCGTCGTCGGACACGATGATCCGCACCCGTTCCTCATCGCCATCGGCGTGGAGCAGCACGCGCCCGCCTGCCCCGGTATACCGAATGGCATTGTCGAGCAGATGGTCGATCGCCTGCCCGATGCGCCGCGCATCCCCCTCCAAAGCGCCCGCACCGTCGCGCAGGTCATAGGCGAGGGTGATGCCCGCCGACGTCGCCGCCGCCTGATTGCGCTCGCCGCTCGCCCGTGTCAGCGCATCGACGGCCAGCGTTTCCCGGTCGATGGAGATCGCGCCCGCCGCGCCCTGCGTCAGGTCCAGGACATTGTCGATCAGGTCGGTCAGCCGTTCCGTGCTGGCCATGATCGCCTCGACATATTCGCGCGCAACTTCGCCCAGCGTCCCC
>DASVNT010000047.1:0-2542 GCA_036383715.1 Sphingobium sp.
GTCCTTGGACGTGTGCTCCATCACGACGATGATCTTCTTGACGCCCGCGACCAGATCCATCGCGCCGCCCATGCCCTTGATCATCTTGCCCGGAATCATCCAGTTGGCGATGTCGCCATTTTCCGCGACCTCCATCGCGCCAAGCACCGTCAGGTCGATATGCCCGCCCCGGATCATGGCGAAGCTGTCGGCGCTGGAGAAATAGCAGGTTTGCGGCAATTCGCTGATCGTCTGCTTGCCCGCGTTGATGAGGTCGGCGTCTTCCTCACCCTCATAGGGAAAGGGGCCGATGCCCAGCATGCCGTTTTCCGACTGGAGCGTCACCTCGACACCCGCCGGAATATGGTTCGCCACCAGCGTCGGAATGCCAATACCCAGGTTCACGTAGAAACCGTCCTGCAGTTCCCTGGCCGCGCGCGCGGCCATCTCGTCACGATTCCAGCCTTTGGTTTCCTGGGACATCAGACGGCCTCCCTCTGGCGCACGGTGCGAAATTCGATCTTCTTCTCGTAAGGGCTGCCGACGATCATACGCTTCACATAGATGCCGGGCAGGTGGATCGCGTCAGGATCAAGGCTGCCGACCGGCACCACTTCCTCCACTTCCGCGACGCAGATCTTGGCGGCGGTGGCCATCGGCTGGTTGAAGTTGCGCGCGGTCTTGCGGAAGATAAGGTTGCCGCTCTCGTCCGCCTTCCATCCCTTGACGATCGCGACGTCGGCGAAAATCCCGCGCTCAAGGATATATTCCTGCCCGTCGAAGATCTTGACCTCCTTGCCCTCGGCCACCGCCGTGCCGACGCCGGTCTTGGTGTAGAAGCCGGGAATGCCCGCCCCACCCGCGCGGCACCGTTCGGCCAGCGTGCCCTGGGGGCAGAACTCCACCTCCAGCTCGCCGCTCAGAAACTGCCGCTCAAACTCCTTGTTCTCGCCGACATAGGAGGAGATCATCTTCTTGACCTGCCGGGTGCGCAGCAGCTTGCCGAGCCCCTCGCCGTCGATGCCTGCATTGTTGGAGGCGATGGTCAAGTCCTTGACCCCGCTATCCCTGATCGCGTCGATCAGCCGCTCGGGAATGCCGCAAAGGCCGAAGCCACCCGCGCACAGATGCATGCCGTCAAAGAGGAGGTCCTCCAGCGCAGATGCAGCATCGGGGTAGAGCTTCTTCACCATGGGAAATCTTCCTCCTGAACCTACCAGTGCTGATAAGGGCAAGCGACTAAGGGGTCAATTTGCTGCGATAGCGAAAATTGCGACGCTTAGGCACGCCGTGCTCCTGCGAAGGCAGGAGCCCAGTTCGGACGGCAGGACTGGCCTCCTGCCTTCGCAGGAGCACATCATCCTTCAAATCAAGCCCGCCAGCGGACTGGACGGATCGGCATAGAGGCGCTTGCCCATGCGTCCGGCGCGATAGGCCATGCGGCCCGCCTCCACGCCCGCCTTCATCGCGGCGGCCATCAGCACCGGGTCCTTCGCCTCGGCGATGGCGGTGTTCATGAGCACGCCGGTGCAACCCAGTTCCATCGCCTCCGCAGCCTCCGACGCCGTGCCGACGCCCGCATCCACCAGCACGGGCAGCGTCGTGCCCTCCACGATCAGGCGGATCGTCACGCGATTCTGGATGCCCAAGCCCGACCCGATCGGCGCGCCCAGCGGCATGATCGCCACCGCGCCCGCATCCTCCAGCCGCTTGGCGGCGATCGGATCGTCGACGCAATAGACCATCGGCTTGAAGCCTTCCTTGGCCAGCACTTCCGTCGCGCGCAGCGTCTCCACCATGTCGGGATAGAGCGTCCGCGCCTCGCCCAGCACTTCCAGTTTCACCAGCTCCCATCCGCCCGCCTCGCGCGCCAAACGCAGCGTGCGGATCGCCTCCTCGCCCGTGTAGCAGCCCGCCGTGTTGGGAAGATAGGTGATCTTCCTGGGGTCGATAAAATCGGTCAGCATCGGCGCATTGGGATCGCTGACGTTCACGCGCCGCACCGCCACGGTGACGATCTCCGCGCCCGAAGCCGCAACCGCCGCCGCATTCTGCTCAAAATTCTTATATTTCCCGGTGCCCACGATCAGCCGCGAGCGGAAGGTCTTGCCCGCGACCGCCCAGCTATCCTCATCGACAGACGACACGTCGCCGCCGCCCACAAAGTGCACGATCTCCAGTTCGTCCCCGTCCTCGACCCGCACTTGCGCCAGCGTCGAGCGGGGCACGACCTCCAGATTGCGCTCCACCGCCACCTTTTCCGGCACGAAGCCCAACTCGCTCGCCAGTTCCGCCAGCGTCAGCCCGTCACGGATGCGGCGATGTTCGCCGTTGATGTGGATGGAGATGGTTCCGTCGACGCTCAATGTCTTCCTGCCTTCGCTTCAAACGTGTCTCGACTTGCCGGGACAGCAGCGGCTAAGAGTGCCGCAGGGGCAAGCCGCTGGCCGCATATAGGGTGAGCGGGCGGCGCGCCGCAACAACTCAAGGGGACGCAAATGGCCGATACGCGCAAAATCTTCGTGTTGAACGGCCCCAACCTCAACATGCTGGGCACGCGGGA
>DASVNT010000048.1:0-8775 GCA_036383715.1 Sphingobium sp.
CGCAGATGCGGCAGCAGCGTGTTGTTGATGACGGTGATGAACCCCCACATGAAGAACAGGCTCACCAGCAGGGCCAGCGATTTGCGGTAACCGCCCTGCCCCGCCGGATTATCCGGCTCCGTCGGTCTCACGGTCCCGGAACTGATGGGCGCTGGCACGGTCGGATATCCCTCCTGATTACTCTTCTATTTGTCTGAGTATAAGGGAGGGAAATGGGCGTCAACCGATATCGGCGCTATCCCTGACAGCCCAGCAGGCGGCGCTCCAACAAGGCCTGCATATCGCGTCGTCCATCGGCGATCAGAAGGATCACCACCCGCTCACCGAGAACGCGGTAGATCAGCCGATAGGGCGGCAGGCCCAGCTGGCGAAAATCGCGAATGCCGAGTTGGTCGAGTTCCCCCGGCACCGCCCCGCGCAACGGAAACTCCTCCAGCGATGCGACGAGGACGAGGAGGTCGTCGAGCAGCGCGTCCGCCTGATCCGGGGAGCGGTTCCCCGCCAGCCAGCCATGGATCGCTTCGAGATCCTCCTCCGCACCCTGGGTCAGTTCGACCCGAAACCGCTTGTCCGTCATCAGTCGCGCGGCGCCCTGGACCGGAGCCGCGCGATGACCGCTCGCGCGTCCTTTGTCCGGCCTGCCTCGACATCCTGATTACCCAGGGCGAGGATTTTCAGCAGGGCCAGCGTCTCCTGCGTCTGCTCGAAGGAGGCGACGTCCTGCAAAACCGCCTTGGCCTCGCCATTTTGCGTGATCACCATCGGTTCGCGCTTTTCCGCAAGGTCCAGCAGGATTTCCGCCGCATTGGCCTTGAGATAGCTGATCGGCTTGATCTGTGCGGAATAGCGCATGGACGCTCCTTCGATCCAAATTCAGACCGAATATAGTCCTGTTCTGCCGCGTGGACAACCGCCCTCAGGCAAAACTTCGCGCCACGAACCAGAAGGTGCCGATGGCGACCAGCCCCGCCGCCGCCACATCCGCCACGATGGGGCGCGGCAGGGTCAGGCGGAGGCGCGCCAGAAAGGCCGTGGCACCGACGAACAGCAGCACGATGCTGAGCTGCCCCAGTTCGACGCCCAGATTGAAACCGACCAATATCTCGGCCAGCTTTTGTGGCGGCAAGCGGCTCTCCAGCAGGTCGGCGGCAAAGCCGAAGCCATGGACCAGCCCGAACACCAGCGTCACCAGCAGGCGGATGCGCCCCGCATCGCGCAAATGCCCCGACAGCATCAGGTAGCAGGCGGAGAAGATCGCAGCGCCGATCAGCAACAGCGGCGGCAACAGGCCGACGCCCGCGATCCGCAGCGCCGCCATCACCGCCAGCGCGCCGCCCGTCCACAATGCCAGCGCGCCGGGACGGCGGGAGGCGGCGGCGACATTCTCCACCCCGATCAGCGCGATGGTCAGCGCCACCAGCGCGTCGATGAACTCCGCGTGGGGCCGGATGACGCCCGTGACCGCCAGCGCCAGCGTCAGGCTGTGCCCGATGGTGAAGCCCGTGACGACGAAGATCAGGTCGCGCAGCCGCCGCGAGATCAGCACCAGCCCGACCAGAAAGGCGATATGATCGACGCCGGTCAGGATATGGCCGACGCCCATTTCGATGAACTTCAGGAAGCTGGCATTATCGAGGCCATTGCCACCCGCCGCGTCCAGGGCGATGCTCTGCTCCCCCGCGCTCATCAACTGCTCGACGAACTCGCCATCGGGCCGCTGGATCTGCGCGAAGTGGATATGTGTCGGGACCAGTTCGAAAAAGGCGTGGGAGACAAGCGCCATATCCTGCGCAGAGGGGCAGGCATATTGGAACTCGGCGCGCAGGAAACCAACGGCGGACGCGATCATGCGAGGCGGGGCCGTCACCGCGCAGGGCTTGCCCGACGCGGTGACACCGACGCGCGGCGTGAGATAGGTGAGGAAAGCGGCGGGCGACGGGATCGCGTGATCGGGCGTGATCCGCCGCGCCTCCAGATCGGCCACGCTGAAACTCATGTGAACCATGCGCCCGTCCAGCGTCCACGCGCTATGCGATTCGCTGCGCGTATGCGCAAACGCCGTGCCGGACAGCAACATCCCGACCAATAGCAGAAGCAGCCGCAGCGCGATCATTCAAAGCCCCGCTGGATCGCGACATCGGCCCGCTTGCGCAGGAAGCGTTCGTTGCCAGCGGTCAGCGTCTTTGCCTGACTGGCGATATAGTCGTTCAGCACCCGGTCCCGCACCTCCGCATAGGCATGGGGCTGCGGCTTGCTGTTGCGGCGGACGATAAGGATGTGGGCGCCGTCCTTCGCCGGGACGGGATCGGACACCTGCCCCGCATCCAGCGCCCGCGCGGCGGCGAACAGCGCGTCGCCCAGATGGATGCGCGCCGCGAAATAATATTCCTCCCCGTCGGTCATCCGCTCGGTCCGGCGAAGGCCCAGCGTCGCGGGCGACGCGCCCTTGCGCAACGCCGCCACCGCCCCTGCCGCATCACCACCGGGCAGCACATATTCGTCCAGTTCGATCACGCCCTCATCCGCATAGCGGGCCCGGTTCGCGGCATAAAAGGCGCGCAATTGCGCCTCATCCGGTTGCGCCATGACGGCGTCGGCCTGCGCCTGCGCCTCCACCGCGCTCACCAGCGCCTGCCGCACCTCTATGGTGTCGGCCTGCATGCCCAGTTCGATACCGCGCTGGACGTAAAGCTCCTCGCGGATCATGTCGCCGAGCACCTGCCGCCGCTGCGCCGGTGTCGCCTGCGCCAGCGACACGTCGTAGAGGACGCGGACCTGCTGGACATAGTCGCTCATCAGGATCGGCACCTGATTGACCAGCGCGACATCCTCCGCCGGGACCGACCCGGTGCGCGTCCCCTCCGCCGTGAACAACCCAAAGCCCGCAATGGCGAGGCCGAGCAGCGCACCGCCCGCGCACAGCAGCAGCGACCGACGCGCATTGGGCTGGGAAAAGGCCCAGATGTCAGCGGCGGCGGCGGTGTCTTCAATCTGCGCCATGCAGGTCTTCTTTCTGGTCTGGCTGGCTGAGCGAGGCGACATAGGCGGCGACCGCGCGCGCCTCCATGGGGTTCAGGGTCGGGGCAAAGGCGGGCATGCGGCCAAATCGGCCATAGGCGATGGAGTGCGCCACGGACGCCTGTGACCCGTCACCATAGAGCCAGACATCATCGACCAGATTGGGCGCACCGATCGCCGGATCGCCGCCCGCATCGCCGCCATGGCAGTCCCAGCACCCACCCTTGCCGGCATAGATCGCCTGCCCCCGCGCCACCGTCGCCGGATCGATGCCCGTGGCGTCGTGGAGGGACCGGATATAGGCAGCGACATCCTGCACCCCGGCGGGGCGCAGCGGCTCTACCGCCTCCGGCCCATAGGGTTTGGCACGCGCATAGGCGGGCATATAGGCGAGGTTCCATCCACGCGCATCGCCCGACCGTATGCCGTGCAGGACGGTTTGCTCGATCTCCGCCACCCGCCCCGTGCCGTAGAGCCAGTCGCCGTCCGCCAGGTCCGGCGCGCCCCTGCCCCTGTCGCCCCGGCCCGCCGGACCATGACAGGCCGCACAATGCTCCTCGAACACGGTATGGCCCAGGGTCGTGGCCGTCGCGCGCAAGGCGGGGTCGGACAGGATCGCTTCCGGGTCGGCACGGATCAGCGCCTCCGCCTGACGCCGGACCATCGCCCCATGGATCGTCCATGCGACCGCCAGCAGCACAAGGAACACGGCGACGCCCAGCGCCCAGCGCGCCCTCATCGGGGCGCCGCGCGGTTCGGGGGAGAAGGAGGGGATGGGCGAGCCGTCATGGCATGGAACTGGCCGGTTCGGGCGGGATCGGCAAGTTCGTAACGGTTGCTGTTCACGTTAATGGCCCCGCTCATGGTGCCGCCCACAGCCCCGCCGCGTCCACCCGCGCGGCGACGAGCAGCTTGCTGCCCACATCGGTGTTCCGCATCCCCGCCACCTCGTACAGCGCCTCGAACGCATCGGCATCTTTGACGCGCCCGGCAAGATCACGGAGCCTGTCGCCGCGCGTCGCGAGGTCGCTGATCTGCTGCAACGCCGTGTCGCGCATCCCGGCCATCACGACGATCCGGTTGCGGCCCGGTCCGGGGAAGACGGAGAGCAGGCCGTAATCCGCATAATTTTCGCCATCGCCAGACAGGACCGCCGCCTGGCTGACATAGCGGCGATGCGTATGGTGATCGACGATCTCGTCAAAGGACGCGCCAATGCCAAATCGCGACCGTGCGAACAACCGGGGGGCGAGGCTGCGCAGGCCGCTGAAATAGCCGACATAGACGATGTTGCTGCTCTTGATCATCTCCGGCGTCAGGCCCGACGCCAGCACCACGGAGACACGGCGATCGTCGCTCCCCTGCCCGATGACCGGCATCAACCGCGCCAGAGCCGATCCCGCGCCGGTGGGCAGATAGCGCAGGTCCATGTCGATATAGCGGCCCATGCGTTCGGGATGATCGAGCAAATTGGTTTCGAGGTCGAGGCCGCTGTTGATGTCGAATTCGCGGACGAGCCGGGCAACCTCCTCCCCGTCGTCGCTTTCCCCGACCAGATAATAGTCGCCCAGCACGATGACGGTCGGCAGGCCGTTGCCCAGCAGCCCGGCCCATGGCGCCTGCGCCCGCACCGCCTCTATCGCGCGCTCCTGCGCCGGGGGACGCATCCACGCCCATGTCGCCGTGACGGAGAGGGCCGCGATCAGCAGGGCGGCGACAGCAAGCCTCCACCGGTGCGACCTGACCGGAGCGGGGACCGCAGCTTCCCGCCCCTCTTCGCCCGCATCGGACAGCAGCAACCGATATTGCCCGCGCGGCAGGACGATGCGCGTGGCTCCTGCCCCCGTATCCGCGGAGGCGTTGGTCAGGCATTTGCGCAGCTTGTGGACATAGACGCGCACCACTGCGTCCTGCACGGGATCGAAATCGGGATCGCGGCCAAAGACCTCTGACGCGATCTGCTGTTCCTTGGGCGCATGCCCCGCCATGGAGGTGGTGACGAGATAGTCAAACAGCGACCGCATCGGCGCGGAACGCCCCAGCACGCCCGACCTCCGCACCTGCTCCGCGAGGAGGCCCAGTTCGTTGCGCTCCATATCGGTGATCGCTGCCTGCATGGGCGGCACGATAACAATCCGTAACATGGTGCAAAACCACCGGTTACAGCGAAGCACTTACCCGAATTTCCGAAGAATGGGCTGGCCTTGGATCGGATCGAAATTCAGTTCAGGTCTAGCCGAAAATGGTGATTTTCCGCGACCCGGAGCGCAGCGTACTCAAAGTACGTGAGCACCGGAAGCGCGGGAAACCGCCATTTGCAGGCAGGCATGGGCTGGATTTCGATCCGATCTAGCTGCCGCGATAAGTGGAATAGCCATAGGGGGAGACGAGCAGCGGCACATGATAATGCCCGCCCCCGTCCGCCACCCCGAAATCGATGGAGACATCGTCCAGAAACGGCGGGTCGTCCAGCGCCACTCCACGCGCCGCGAAATAGGCGGCGACCGCAAAGTTCAGGCGATAGCGCCCCGGTTGCAGCCCCTGCCCGCCCAGCATCTCCGGGCAGCGCCCATCGCCGTTCGTCTCGCCCCGGAACAACAGCACTGGCCCCTGCCACAGGCTGACCGCCACACCCTCCGCCGGGCAGCCATGGGCGAGGTCGAGAACATGGGTCGAAAGGCTGCTCATCGGGCCGGTTCCCCCTCGCTCGCACCCGCCCATTCGCCCAGAAACTCCGGCTCGTCATAGGCGTGATAGGCGGCCAGCATGCCCGCACGGTCGTCCAGAAACAACTGGCGCGCGAGGCCGTCCACCAGACGCGGTATCGCATGTTTCAGCCCGGACAGCGCGGAGGCCGAGATACCATGGCTGATGAACGCGGAATAGTTGAATGCGAACAGGCCGTGGATGGCGGCGGCATCCTCCGCCCGCCGGGGCAGCAGCTCGAACCCCGCGCCCAGATAGGGATGCGCCCCGATCATCGCGTCGCCCTCCCCTTCCTCCGGCACGAAACGGTCGCGCCAGCAGGCGATCCGGTCGGCCAGCCCGGCCAGTTCGGGACGCAGCGCGGGATCGGTGACGAGGCCGGTCGAGAGGATCAGGAAGTCGAAAAAATGCCTGCCCTTGGGCGTCGTGACCTCCACCCCAGCGTCCGTCTCCGCGACCGACAGCCAAGGCTCGCCCAGATGCAGGCGGAAGCCCGGATAGGCGGCGGCGCGGGCGAACGTATCGTTGGTCGGCGGCTGGTTGCGCCGGATGAACGACTGCATCGCCCGGTATTTCTCCGCGTCGGAGAGGTGCGCGTAGAGCGCCGTCATCCCTGATCGCTCCATGAAGCGGATCGGGTTTACGCGCGGCAGTTTCTCGCGGCGCAGGAACACGTGCACCGCCCCCACGCCCTCGCCCAACGCGGTCTGCGCATTGTCGAACGCCGACGCGCCGCCGCCCAGCAGCCCGATGCGCTTGCCCGCCAGCGGCGCGAAGTCGATCATCGCGGAGGTATGGGCATAACGCTCCGGCGGCAGGGCGTCGCGCACAAAGGACGGCACATGCCATTCCCCGCCGCCCTGTATGCCCGTGGCAAGGACCACCTTGCGCGAGAGAATCGGCGCTCCGTCCTCCACATGCACCCGGAACAGCCCGCCGCCGTCCAGCGGCTCGACCCGCGTCACTCGCGTCTCGTTGCGTACCGGCAGGTCCAGCACGCGGCGATACCAGCGCAGATAATCCATCCAGTCGCGGCGCGGAATCTTGTCGATGGCTTCCCACGCCGCCGCGCCATGCTGCGCCTCCCAGAAGGCACGAAAGGTGAGCGAGGGAACGCCGAGGTCGATGCCGGTCAATTCCTTGGGCGTGCGCAGCGTGACCATGCGCGCATAGGTGTCCCACGGCCCTTCATAGCCGGCGGGATTCTCGTCGAGGATCAGGATATTGCCGATCCGCTGGCGGAGCAGACCGAAGGCCGCGCCCAGCCCGCTCTGCCCGCCGCCGACGATCAGCACGTCATGGACATGCCCCTCCTCCACACGGCGTGGCTGGGCCCAGTCGGGCTTGCCATGGTCGAGCAGGGCGAGGTCGCGGCGGACCTGCGCGCCCAGGGCATCCAGTCCCACGCTCATGCCGCCGCCTCCAGCCGGTCGGTCAGGCGCAGGTGGACGATCTTGTGCACTTCCCCGATGGCCGTCACCAGTTCCTCATCCTCGCCATGGGTCAGGCGCGTCTCCATCGCGGCCAATATCCCCGCCTTGTCGGTCAGCCGGACGCAGATGACGAACGGAAAGCCGAAACGCTCCGCATAGGCGGCGTTGAGGGCATGGAAGCGCGCAAACTCCGCCTCGGTCAGCCGGTCGAGGCCCGCCGAGGCCTGCTCGCCCAGCGACGCTTCCGTCAGAGTGCGGTCGATGGCGGCCTTGCCCGCCAGTTCCGGGTGCGCGCGCAGGATGGACAGGACGCCCTCCCGCCCGCTGGCCGCGACGACGGCCCGCATCGCGGCCTCCATGGCGGACGAGTCGGCAAAGGGGCGCCGGACCGCCGCGCGCTCGACCACCCACGGGCTATGTTCAAACAGGAAGCCGAAGGCGGCGACGAACTGCGCCTCGTCCAGCGCATTGGCCTCTTCGATGGTCATGACAGCCTCTTGTCTCAGGGTTTCAGGCAACATCGGCGCATGCTCCCGCAGCCAGTGGCGGGCGATGTCTATGCGCCGTGCGATCCACACATCGTCATGAGCCAGCACATGATCGACAAAGCGTGCGACGGCGGCGGCGCGAGCAGGCCGACCGGCGATGCGCCCGTGCAGGCCGATGGACATCATCCGCCCGCCCTCCGCCCGCAGCACGTCAAAGGTGTCGCGCAGATAGCGGAAGAACTGCTCCCCCTCCGTAAAACCGTTGAGCGCCACCATCTTCATGTCATTGGCGTCGAGCGAATAGGGCACGACCAGCTGCGCCCGCCCATGCCGTCGATCATAATAGGGCAGGTCGTCGGCATAGCTGTCCGCATCGTAGACAAAGCCCCCCTCCTCCGCCACCAGCCGCGCGGTGTTGGGGGATGTCCGCCCCTGATACCAGCCGAGCGGGCGCGTGCCGGTCAGGCGGGTGTGGATGTCGATGGCGCGCGCGATATGCTCGCGCTCCACTTCCTGCGGCACATTTTGATAGTCGATCCAGCGGTATCCGTGGCTGGCGACCTCCCACTCCGCAGCCATCATCGCCTCGACGACGGCGGGGTTTATCTCCATCGCGGCGGCGACGCCAAAGACGGTGACGGGCACCTGCCGCCCGGTGAAAAGCCGGTGGAGCCGCCAGAAACCGGCGCGGCTGCCATATTCGTAGAGGCTTTCCATCGCCATCGCGCGCGCGGGGTGCATGGCCGCGCCGACCATCTCCGACAGGAACGCCTCCGATCCCGCATCTCCGTTGAGGACGCTGTTCTCCGCGCCTTCCTCATAATTGATGACGAACTGCACGGCGATGCGCGCGCCGCCGGGCCAGCGGGCGTCGGGCGGCGTGGGACCATAGCCGATCAGGTCGCGCGCGCTCATGCCGCATAGCTTTCGAGCGCGGCATCCACCGCCGCGCCGGAGGGCAGCACCAGTCCATCGGTGCGCAAGACCGCTTCCAGCGCGCCGAGGGTGATCAGCACCTTATGCCGCATCGCATTGTATCCCATCGCCCCGATGCGCCAGATCTTGCCGGACAGGGGACCGAAGGCGGTGCCGATCTCCACCTGAAATTCCTCCCGCATGCGCAGGCGCAC
>DASVNT010000049.1:0-7564 GCA_036383715.1 Sphingobium sp.
CCCGACCAACAACGAACGCTATGACGCCTTTGTCGGCGTGCTGCGCGGCGAAGGGCTGGACGAGCCGCCCCGTGTCAACGGCCACTTCGAGCGCCCGCTCGCGATGGAGGCGGCGCGCACGCTGCTGCGTCTCGATCCTCGCCCCGATGCGATCTTCTGCGCCAGCGATTTCCTCGCCATCGCCGCCATAGAGGTGGCACGCTATGAATTCGGCCTGGATATCGGCCCGGACATCGGCATCGCGGGGTTCGACGATATCGCGGAGGCCAGTTGGCCATCGTTCGACCTCACCAGCTATTCGCAGCCCGTCGTTCCCATGATCGAGGCCGTCATGAACCTCGTCTCTGGCGGTGACGATCAGGATATGGCGGCGCAGATCATCGTGGACGGCAGCCTGCAAAAGCGGGGCAGCACCCGGCGGGGCTAATAACCCGCGCTGAGGTCGACGACGTTCCGCAAGGGCCGACCCGCGCACCACGCCTGCAGATTGTCGAGGAACAGCCGTGCGGCGCGCTGGATCATGCCGGTCTGGCTGCGGCCCGAAAGGTGCATGCTGTGCAGGCAGTTGGGCGCGCTCCACAGCGGGTCTTCCGGTGGGAGCGGCTCAGGTGACACGGTGTCGAGGAACGCGCCCGCTATGCTGCCTTCCTTCAGGGCGGCGATCAGTGCGGCCTTGTCGATCAGGTCGCCGCGCGCGATGTTGACCAGCCATGCCGTCGGTTTCATCGCCGCCAGTTCCGCCGCGCCGATCAGCGCCTGCGTCTCCCCGGTCGCAGGCGCGCCGAGAATGACCCAGTCATACTCTCCCAGCCGCTCCCGCCATTGATCCGGTCCCAGCGTGCCGTCGCGGCCGGAGCGGGTGACGCCGGTCACCGCCACGTCGAATGCGGCCAGCCGCTTTGCGATCAGCGCGCCGATAGTGCCCATGCCGAGGATCAGCGCGCGGCTCCCCTCCAGTTCCACTGATCCGGGAGCCGTGGTCGTCCATTCGTGCCGGTCGGCAAGGCGGACCACCGCGTCATAGCGCTTGGCGGCGGCGAGCACGCCCAGCACCGCATAATCGGCGACAGCTGCGGCATTCAGCCCCGATCCGTTGGTGAGGGTGATGCCGCGCGCACGAAAATTCGCGAGGTCGAGGCTCTCCACGCCCGCCGCCATGGTGGACAGCCACTGGAGGTTCGCGCCCTTGGCGACGACCGGCGGGATCGACCGGATCGTCAACAGGTCGAGCCACGCGACCTTCGCCTGCGGGATCAGCCGTGCGGCCTCGTCCATGTCGCGCCACCACAGCGCCTCGACCCCGTCCGGCAGGCCGGGCTCAAGCGTCTCACGCAGCGCCGCCGGAACGAGGATTTTCATCGAGGAGATTTCGTCAACCGGGCTTCATTCCGGCGACTTGGCCACGCCGACCAGCGCGGGACGCAGCAGCCGGTCCTTGATCATATAGCCCGATTGCAGTTCCTGGACGATGGTGCCCGGAGCGGCCTCTGCATGCGGGATTTCGATCATCGCCTGATGCTTGTTGGGGTCGAGCGATTCGCCGATGGAGGCAAAGCGTTCGATGCCGTTCTTGCGCAGGACATTCTCCAGATCCTTGGCCGTGGCGTCGAGGCCGACGACCAGTCCCTTGAACTTGTCATCCTCGCGCAGGTCGGCGGGGATGGCGGTCAGCGCGCGCTCGACATTGTCGGCCACCGACAGGATTTCGCGGGCAAAGCTGGTCGCGGCATAGGCGCGCGCGTCCGTCAGTTCCTTCTCCAGCCGGCGGCGCACATTCTGCGTTTCGGCATGGGCGTAGAGCGTGTCCTGCTTCGCGGTCGCAAGCTGTTCTTCGAGAGCGCCGATGCGCCGTGCGGCGGCATCTTCGCTTGCGCCGTCAGTGTTGGCGATGTCTTCGGGCAGGCTGTCTTCGGCCTTGATGTTGCTATTCTCTGCGTCTGTCATTGCATCAATCTCGTCAGGGTCTGAGCTGTGAAATCCACCATGGGAACGACCCGTGCGTAGTTCAAGCGCGTGGGGCCGATAACCCCGACCACGCCCACCACACGTCCGCCATGGCCGCGATAGGGCGCCGCTATGATCGAAGAGCCCGAAAGGGAAAAGAGCTTGTTTTCCGAACCGATGAAAATCCGGGTCGCGGTGCCGCTGCGCGCACGGTCGAGGAGGCGGGCGATCTCGCTCTTTTCCTCCAGTTCGTCGAGCAGTTGCCGCACCCGGTCGAGGTCGGCGGCCGCCGCCTCGTCAATCAGGTTCGCCTGTCCCCGCACGATCAGCACGGGCCGGTCGGTGGGGTCGGTCGTCCATGCCGCGATGCCGCTTTCCACCAGCGCGCGCGCGGCGGTGTCGATGTCGTGGCGGGCATTGTCCAGCTCGCGGGTCAGCCGTCCCGCCGCCTCCGCCAGCGTCAGTCCGCCCAATCGCGCGGTCAGGAAGTTGGCCGCCTCGGTCAACATGGAGGCGCGGGTGCCGGGCAACAGGTCGACAACGCGGTTCTCCACTGTGCCGTCCTCGCCCACCAATATGGCCAGCGCCTGCCGGTCAGACAGCGCCATGAAGCTGAACTGGCGGATCAGCGTTTCCTGCCGCGGCACCATGACGAGGCCCGCGCAGGCCGACAGGCCGGAGAGGACGGCGGAGGCCCCCGCCAACGCTTCCTCGATCGGGCCTTCGCCGGTCAGTTGCCGTTCGATGGCGCGCTGTTCCTCCTCGGAGGGATCGGACGCCTGCAACATGCCGTCCACGAACAGGCGCAGGCCCGTTTCGGTCGGCATGCGCCCGGCGGAGGTATGCGGCGCGGCGAGCAGGCCCGCTTCCTCCAGATCCTGCATGACCGTGCGGATCGAGGCGGGCGACAGGTTGAGCGTGGACAGGCGGCTGATCGTGCGCGAGCCGACGGGCTGGCCCGCGTCCAGATATGCTTCCACGACCACGCGGAATATGTCCCGCGCGCGGTCGTTGAGGTCGGTTATGCTTCGCGCGATCATCTGGAGAGCAATGTAGGGTGCTTCGGCCCCCGGCTCAACGGCAATGCTTTATTCTGCGGAAACTATGGGCGATGTATTCGGTTCGCCAGCCTCGTCGGGCACATCCTGCGATGTCGGCAGCATGTCCCCAAGGATGGAAAGCGGCCGCCCGATCCACAGGGCGTCGTTCAGGTGATCGCGCCGGGGGTTGGTGCTGTTGGGATGCACCAATATGCTCAGGCCCCGGTGGTTCAGCATCAGCCACGGCACAAGCCGGTCGAACAGCGCGTTCTCGAAGGCGATCTGGTACATGGACTGGCTGTGCGGGCCGACCGGCACCTCATGCCAGCGGCCCAGGCGGACGCTGAAGCGCTCCGCTATGCCCTGCCGCAGTTCCTCGGCCAGACCCCGCTCGGCGGCGCCGTGGAAATAGACATGGGCGTGATAGCTCGCGATCTCGTCGCGACGGCGAAAGCCGCTCAGACCGTGAAACTCTCGCCGCAGCCGCAGGCGCCCTTGGCATTGGGGTTGGTGAACACGAAGCCGGCGGTGAAGTCGTCCTCCACCCAGTCCATGGTCGATCCGATCAGGTACAGGACCGACGCACCGTCGATGTAGAACAGGCCGCCGGGCGTCGCGATCTTCTCGTCGAATTTGCCTTCCTCGGTCACGTAATCGACCGAATAGGCAAGGCCGGAGCAGCCCCGCTTGGGCGTGGACAGCTTGACGCCTACGGCCCCATCGGGCGCGCGCGCCATCAGGTCGGCGATGCGCTGTTCTGCGGAGGCGGTCAGCGTGACGGCGGCGGGGCGGGCACGGGTCGGGTTCGGTGTCTGTGCGTTCATCACAACATCCCCAGTTCGAGCTTGGCTTCGTCGGACATCTTCTGCGGATCCCATGGCGGATCCCAGACGAGATTGACCTCGGCATTGCCGACGCCCGGCACCGCGCCGACGCGCATCTCGACCTCGCCGGGCATGGACTCGGCCACGGGGCAATGCGGCGTGGTCAGCGTCATGGTGACGGCGGCATGGCCGTCCTCGCTCACTTCGACGCCGTAGATCAGGCCGAGGTCATAGATGTTCACCGGGATTTCCGGGTCGTAGATTTCCTTGAGCGCAGCAATGACGCCTTCATAGACGTCGCCGCCGGGATCGCCGGCCTTCACGCCTTCCGGCTTTTCCGTCAGGAAGCCGTCGAGATAGTCGCGCTTGCGCGGCTCGGCGGGGACGGGGGTTTCGACCACCGCATCCTCGACGCGCGCCTTGGGCGGCGCCGTCACCGACTCCACTTCCTCGACCACGATCCTGCGCTCCTCAGTCATCCAAAGATCTTCCTTACCCGTTCCATGCCGCGCGCCAGTGCCGCAATGTCGCTCTCGTCGCTGTAGATGCCGAAGCTCGCCCGCGCCGTCGCGGGGACGCCCAGCGCCTCCATCAGCGGTTGCGCGCAATGATGGCCAGCGCGGATCGCGACACCGCTTTCGTCCAATATGGTGCCGATATCGTGCGGATGCACCCCCTCCATGGCGAAGGAGACGATGCCGTTGCTATCATCCGGTCCCAGCACGCGCACGCTGTTGACGCCATGCAGCACCTCGCGCGCGGCGTGCACCAGCGCGCGTTCATGCGCGGTGATCCGGTCCATGCCGATGCCGGTGACATAATCGATCGCTGCGGCCAGCCCGATCGCCTCGACAATGGCGGGCGTGCCTGCCTCGAACCGCGTCGGCGCAGGGGCGTAGGTGGTCTTGGCGAAGGTCACGCGGTCGATCATCGACCCGCCGCCATGCCAGGGCGGCATCGCGTCCAGTATCTCCGCCCGCGCCCACAGCGCGCCGATGCCGGTCGGCCCATAGAGCTTGTGCCCGGAAAAGGCGTAGAAGTCGCAATCCAGCGCCTTCACATCGACCGCGATGCGCGGCACGGCCTGACAGCCGTCGATCAGGATCTTTGCGCCGACGTTGTGCGCGATGTCCGCCGCGCGCCGGGCATCCAGGGTGGAACCGAGGACGTTGGAGACATGCGCCAGCGCCACCAGCCGATGCCGCTCCGTGATCATCGCGGCCATGGCGTCGAGGTCGATGCGTCCGTCGTCGGTCAGCGGCACCACGTCGATTTCCGCGCCGACACGCTCCGCGATCAGCTGCCACGGCACGATATTGCTGTGATGTTCGAGCATGGAGAGGAGGATGCGATCCCCCGCCTTCAGGTTTGCCGCGCCCCAGCTATTGGCGACCAGATTGATCGCCTCCGTCGCGCCGCGCACGAAGACGATTTCGCCTTCCTCACCGCCGATGAAGCGCGCAACCGTCCGCCGCGCCGCCTCATAGGCGAGTGTCATGTCGGCCGAACGGGAATAGACGCCGCGATGCACGGTCGCATACTCCTCGCCCATGGCGCGGGCCATGGCGTCGATCACAGCGCGCGGCTTTTGCGCGGTCGCGGCGGTGTCGAGATAGTGCCAGTGCCTGCCGTCGCGGTCGAACAGGCCGGGGAAGTCGGCGCGCACGTCGATGGGGCCGACGGTCAGCGAGGAGTCGAGCGCGTTCACGCGATCACGTCCACGCCGCTGAGCGAGGATAATTTGGCGAGCGCCGTCGCCTCGAACGCCTCGCGCTCCGCCTCGTCCGCCATGTCGTCGAACAGGCCCGCGATGAACGCCTGCAACAGCAGTGTCCGCGCGGTCGCCGGGTCCAGCCCGCGCGACGCACAATAAAAGAGGGCAGCCTTGTCCAGTTCGCCGACCGTCGCGCCATGGGCGCATTTCACGTCGTCTGCGAAAATCTCCAGCTCCGGCTTGGCATTGGCGGTGGCGGTGCGGTCGAGCAGCATCGCCTTCACCGACTGCGCCGCGTCCGTCTTTTGCGCGTCGCGGGCCACGGCGATGCGGCCGAGGTAGCTGCCGGTCGAATGGCCGCCCAGCACGGAGCGGACGATCTGGTCCGACGTGCCGTCCGGTTCGGCGTGGGTGACGGTGGTGACGACTTCCAGCGTCTGGTCCCCGCCGCCGATGATCGCCGCCTTCATCCCGAAATGCGCGCCCTTGCCCAGCGTCACGTCGAAGGTCACGCGGCCCAGCGTGCCGCCGATATTGAGCAGGTGGACATGGAATGTCCCGCCGTCCGCGACCCGCACGACATGGTCGCGCACGACGACCGCATCGTCGCCTGCATCCTGCAGCAGGGTGCGTGACAGGCTCTCGCCCGGTCCGACGATGATCTCTTCCGGCGCGGCGAGCGGCCAGATGGTCGCCACGGCATCCGTGTCGCTATAGCGCCATTCCTCGGCCTTACGGGTGGGGAGGGCGGTCATGCCCCCACGACCTCCGCATAGCCCTCACGCTCCAGCTCCAGCGCCAGTTCCGGTCCGCCCGATTTCACAATCCGCCCGCCCGCGAGGACGTGGACGAAATCGGGCTGCACATAGTCGAGCAGCCGCTGATAATGGGTGATAAGCAGCACGGCCTTATCGGGTTTGCGCATGATCGCATTGATGCCATGGCCCACGATCTTGAGCGCGTCGATGTCGAGGCCGCTGTCCGTCTCGTCCAGGATCGCCAGCTTGGGGTCGAGGATGCCCATGTGTACCATCTCGGCGCGCTTCTTTTCGCCGCCGGAAAAGCCGACGTTCACGGGACGCTTGAGCATCTCCATGTCCATGCCGAGCAGGGCCGCCTTTTCCTTGGCCAGCTTGATGAACGCGCCGCCCGACAGCAATTCTTCGCCGCGGACCTTGCGCTGGCTGTTCGCTGCTTCGCGCAGGAATTGCAGGTTGGACACGCCGGGAATCTCGACGGGATATTGGAAGCCCAGGAACAGGCCGGCGGCGGCGCGCTGATAGGGATCGAGGTCGAGCAGGTCCTGCCCGTCGAAATCGACCGATCCGCCCGTCACCTCATAATTGGGACGCCCGCCGAGCGTATAGGCCAGCGTTGACTTGCCCGCGCCATTCGGCCCCATGATCGCGTGGATTTCGCCCGCGTTGATGGAAAGGCTGAGGCCCTTCAGAATGGGCTTGTCCGCAACGGTGGACTGGAGATCAGTAATATGGAGCATCAAACCACCCACGCATAGTTTTTTGATCGTTAAACATCTTCTTCGTCCTTGGATTTCCTTTGTCTAGGTTATCCAAAAGACGGTTGGCGGCATCGGTAAACTCGTCGATAACTTCGAAGAGAATGCCTATATTCTTATAATTCCAATAAGGTACAGTTTCTCTAGCCTTTTCAACGGCCGTCAATGATTTCATATATCCTGATCCATCATCGACTATCTCTTTCAGAGCAGGCACCGTTTCGAACATGTGCATAGCGAAGCCAAGCTGTAGACTGGCGGTTCTGCGGCCTATTTTCCTAATTTCTTTACGGCGCTTTGCGATACCTCTTCTGACGAGAAAATCCGCCGCCGGGGCAAGAAATGCCCAAAGGGATTTCACCCCACACTCCCCTCAAGGCTGATCCCCAGCAACTTCTGCGCCTCGACGGCAAATTCCATCGGCAGTTGCTGCAGCACTTCCTTGGCGAAACCGTTGACGATCAGGGCCACCGCGCTTTCCTGATCCAGCCCGCGCTGCATGGCGTAGAAAAGCTGGTCGTCGCTG
>DASVNT010000050.1:0-6439 GCA_036383715.1 Sphingobium sp.
GAAGAACGGTCCTTCGACAAGCTCAGGGCGAACGGTCTGAAACCTCAGTCCTTGGGTGCGTCCGCCACCATGGCGGTGAAATTGGCCTCGGCATGGATCTTGCCGTCCACGAGCGCCTTGCCCGCGAACTTGCAGACCGCGCCGCGCATCTTCACCACCTCGATGTGGAAGTCGAGGATGCAGCCCGGCTCGACCGGCTGGCGGAACTTGGCTTCCTCGATACCCATGAAATAGACGAGCTTTCCCGACCCCGTGAGGCCCAGCGTTTCGAACGCCAGGATTCCCGCAGCCTGCGCCATGGCCTCGACGATCAACACGCCGGGCATGATCGGCCTACCGGGGAAATGACCCTGGAAGAACGGCTCGTTGATGCTCACCGCCTTGATCGCATGGATGCTCTCATGCGGCACGATCGACACGACGCGGTCGACCAGCAGCATCGGGTAACGGTGCGGCAGGGCCGCCATGACCCGCCGGATATCCAGCGGGCCAAGCGCGGCCTTAACCTCGGAAGTCTCGTCCGTCATCACAGATCAGCGGCCGGTCGGCTTTGCAGCCGGGCTGGCAGGAGCAGCGGCCGGAGCGGCGCCCTGCTGCTGGCCACCGGGGCGCCAGCCTGCGGGCGGCGTGATGCTGGCGTTCGGGATCAGCGTGTCGAGCTGCGCCTTGACCTGCGCGGTCAGGTCGACGGTCGGCTGATAGGAAACCGTGGCTTCCGGCTTCAGCACCAGATCGACCTTGGCGGCGCTCATGCTGTTCTTGAGCGCGTCACCCAGCTTGGCCGAAATCTGTTCCTCGACATAAGCCTGCGCCAGAGCGACCGGCTGACCGATGCGCTGCAGTTCGGCCTGCGCGTTCTGCTGACCGGCCTGCAGCGCCTCATACTGCGCCTGCAGCGCGGGGGTGGGCTTGCCGCCCGCCGCCTTGACGCCGGCGTTCAGCGCGTCCTGCTTGGTCTTCAGATCATTCTCCAGCGCGGTCTTGCGGCTGTTGAACTGGTCGATCTGCGCCTTGTAGGTGGTTTCCATCTGCGTGCGCGCGACGGTGTAGGCGTTGGAGGTCGCAACCGCGCGCTCCACATCGACCACGCCGATGCCCAGCTTCGACTGGGCCAGAGCCGGCGTCGCCACCAGCATGGCCGCGCCGAGGGGGAGCGCCAGAGCGAGATTTTTGAACGAATTACGCATCAGAACTGAGTCCCTATGTTGAAAGTAATAAGCTTGGTGTCGTCGCCGGGCTGCTTGAGCAGCGCCTTGGCAATATCGATACGGAACGGACCGAAGGGCGAGTTCCAGTTCACGCCGAAACCGACCGACAGACGCGGCTTCAGGGAGTCGCCCAGATAGGTTTCCTGGAAACCATTGCCATTATAGGTCGATGTCACGGTCGAACCGTTCGCATAGCTATCGCAACCCGCCTGCCCCCGTCCAAGGGCATTCTGCACGGCCGATGTGGCCGTGCCGCCTACCGGTGTCGTGGTTACGGTGCAGGTGCCGAGATAGGTGCCTGTACCGCCGTTGACGAGGCCGGGCCGCGCGATGTTGCCCACTGCGCCGGCATCCATGAAGATCGACGGCCGCAGCCCCAGTTCACGCGCACCGGAACCGAGCGGAATCTCGACTTCCGCGTGGGCGAGATAATAGACCTTGCCGCCCAGTGCATCGTCGGAATTATTGTCGGCCACAGCCAGCGTACCGTCGGTTCCGATATATTGACGACGGATACGCGGTCCAACGCCGCGGATGTTGAAACCGCGCATCTGCGGTTCACCCAGGAAGAAGCGGTCGGTCAGGCGGACCTTTTCCGTCGCGCCATTGGCCGCCGTGCTCTCCAGCGATGCGATATGACCCGCCTCCCCACGGAGCGAGAAGATGAAGCCACCGCCCAGCGGGTAATATTGCCCGCCTTCGATGCGCGTGCGGACATATTTGACGTCACCGCCCAGACCCGCGACATCCTGGCTGAGGTTGGCGTAAAAGCCGCGCTGCGGACGGATGCGGTTGTCGCGCCGGTCAAAGATCAGCGAGTAGCCAATCGACGAGGTCGTCCGCTTGCCGATGGCTTCGCAGAGATAGCGGCCCGCCTTGAGCGGATCGCAGACGCCATCGGTGTAATACGTCGCCTGATCCAGCGTCACATTGGCGAAGGACAGGCCATAGCGCAGGCCCAGCGACAGATATTCGGTCAGCGGCACACCGGCGCGCAGCTGGAACCCGGTCGTCACCTCCTGATAGGTGGTGTTGCGGGTGTTATCGCTGAGATAGTTGAAGCTGTTATAGTCGCGGCGGAAGATGTCGCCGCCCAGCGCGATATTCTTGTCGAGGAAATAGGGTTCGGTGAACCCGACCTCCACCGACTTGGAATAGGCCGAATAGTTGACGCTGGTGCGCAGTTCCTGACCCATGCCGCGGAAATTGCGCTGGCGGATGGACGCGGAGACGATGAACTTCTCAAGGCTGGAGAAGCCCGCCGACAGCTGCAACTCACCCGTCGATTTTTCCTCGACGTTGGTTTCCAGCACGATGCGATCCGGCGCCGATCCCGGCTTTTGCTCAACCGTCAGCTTTTCCTGGAAATAGCCCAGCGAGTTGATGCGATCCTGCGACCGCTTGACGAGGAAGCTGTTGAACGCATCGCCTTCCGCCAGACGGAATTCGCGGCGGATCACCTTGTCCTTGGTCAGCGTGTTGCCGTTGATGTCCACTCGCTCGACATAGACGCGCGGCGCGGTGCCGATGCGGAAGGTGATACCCATGGTCTGGGTATCCTTGTCGCGGTTGAAGTCCGGCGAAACGTCGGCGAAGGCATATCCGAACAGGCCCGCCGTCTCGTTGATGCGGTCGACGGTGTCCTCGACCAGCTTGGCATTGTACCAGTCGCCCTTGTGCATCGGCAGGGTGCTGTTGAGCGCATCGGCGGACAGGTCGCGAATGTCGCTTTCGACATGCACGTCGCCGAATTTATAACGCTGCCCCTCTTCCACCACATAGGTGATGATGAAGTCCTGCTTGTCCGGCGTCAGTTCCGCGACGGCGGACACGACGCGGAAATCGGCATAGCCCTGCGTCAGGTAGAATTGGCGCAGCTTCTGCTGGTCATAGGCCAGACGATCCGGGTCATAGGTCGTGCCCGACGAGAACAGGCGGAAGAAGCGGGACTGCTTCGTCGCCATCTCGCTGCGCAGGCGACCGTCGCCGAACTGGTCGTTGCCGATGATGTTGATCTGGCGGACCTTCGACTTCGGCCCTTCGGAAATTTCATAGACGATGTCGACGCGGTTCTGGTCCAGCTTCACCAGCTTGGGATCGACCACTGCGGCAAAGCGGCCCTGACGGCGATACAGTTCGATGATGCGCGCCACGTCGGAGCGCACCTTCGACCGGGTATAGATCTGGCGCGGAGCCATCTTGATCTCAGGGAGAATCTTCTCCTCCTTGATCCGCTTGTTGCCCTCCAGCACGATGCGGTTGATGACCGGGTTTTCGACCACCTCGATCGTCAGCACACCGGCGTCGTCGCGAATCTTCACGTCCGCGAACAATTCGGTGGAGAAGAGATCCTTGAGCGCGGCGTCCAGCGTCTCCTGCGTGTAGGAATCGCCCATGCGCAGCTTCGTATAGGACAGCACCGTATCGCGCTCGATACGCTGGTTGCCGGACACGACGAGGCCCTTGATCGTGCCCGTCGGCAAGGGGGCCAGCGTCACCGTCGGCGTGGTGGCGGGCGCGACGCCCGTCCGCGCGGCCTTGGGCGCTGCTGCTGGCTTAGGCGCCGGCTTGGGAGCCGGACGCGCCGTCTGAGCCGCCGCGACGCCGGTCAGGCCCATGCCGCCCAATGCCGTACCTGCCATGAAGAGGGGCATTGCGCCACGCCACAAGGTCTTGCTGCTCGTCGCTGTCACGCGGTCCACCTCTACTTTAATCATATCGCCCTGTATGACGAACGCCCACGGTCGCCCCCCGTGGGCAGCACTCCCTGCCCGATGCGGCTCAGCCGATCAAGCCGGTCAGCCCCTTCCAGAGCCCGAAAGATGTCAAATCGTTAAAAGTGACCATGACCATGACCGCCAGAAGCAGCGCCAGGCCCGATCTGAATGCAATTTCCTGTATCCGGGGGCTAACCGGCCTGCGCTGCACTGCCTCAACTGCCTGGAACAGCAAATGCCCTCCATCCAGCATCGGAATTGGCAACAGGTTGATGAACCCTAGGTTAATTGAGATGAGCGCGATGAAGAAGATGAAGTCCGCCGGGCCGCGCGCCGCCTGCTCACCGGAAATCTGCGCGATTTTCAGGGGGCCGCCGAGTTCGTCCATGGAGCGGCGACCGGACACGATCTGCCACAGGCCGTCCACCATCATCGTCACGATGGCCCCGACCTGCCGAACCGCGATCACCGGCGCCTTGATCGGGGAAACGTCGCGCACCTCGGCCTTGTTGCTGACCACGCCCAGCATGCCGAGGCGATATTCATTGCCGAAACGGTCATGCTCGATGCGCGTACCGATGGTCAGGGGAAAGGTCAGCGGCTCACCCTTGCGCTCGACCGTAAGGCTGATCTCCTCACCCGGCCGCCCGACGACGGAGCGGCTCAGCTCGTCGAACCGGTCGATGCGATTGCCGTCCAGCGCGACGATGCGGTCGCCCGGCAGGACACCGGCGGTCGCCGCTGCGCTGCCTTCACGCACGCCGCCGATTTCGGAAGAGGTGACATTCTCGCCATAGATCATGGCGAACCCCGCCAGGATCAGGATGGAAAAGAGGAAATTGGCCGCGGGCCCCGCCGCCACGATCGCCGCGCGCTGCGAGACAGTCTTGCTCTGGAACGTCTTCTGCCGTTCCTCTGCGGGGAGCGAGAGCCACTCCGGGTCGCTCTGGCTGGCGGCGTTCATGTCGCCTGCGAATTTGACATATCCGCCCAGAGGCAGCGCCGCGATGCGCCAGCGGGTGCCGCGCCGGTCGTGCCAATGCGCGATTTCCTTGCCGAAACCGATGGAGAATGTTTCCGCATGCACGCCGCACAGGCGCGCCACCCAATAATGTCCCATCTCGTGCACGAAAACGAGCGGGCCGATGACGGCCACGAAGGACAATATTGTCAGGATCAAACCAGGACCTTCAGTCAATGCGCATGTCTTTCAGCTGACTGATCGCATACCCCCTGGCTTCGCGATCCACCGCCCCGATCTCTTCGATGCATGTGGGCGGAGGCGGGCTATACCGCGTCAACGTCTCTTCCACAATCATGGCGATTTCAAGGAAACCGATACGCCCCTCCAGAAAGGCCGCCACGGCGACTTCATTAGCGGCGTTCAGGATGGCGGGACGCCCTCCCCCCGCTTCGATGGCGGCGCGGGCCAGCGCGAGCGCCGGGAAACGCACGGGATCGGGCGCCTCGAAATCCAGTCGGCCGATTTTCGCGAGGTTCAGAGGTTCGCACGGGCTTGCCATGCGCTGCGGCCAGGCGAGCGCATGGGCAATGGGCACCCTCATGTCCGGGCTGCCGAGCTGCGCCAGCGTCGAACGGTCGCGATATTCGACCATCGAATGAATGACGGACTGCGGATGGACGAGGATTTCCAGCCGGTCGAGGCCGACGGGGAAAAGATGATAGGCCTCAATGAGTTCGAGGCCCTTGTTCATCATCGTTGCGCTGTCGACGCTGATCTTGGCGCCCATGGACCAGTTGGGGTGCTTGACCGCCTGCGCCGGTGTGACGGCGCGCATCTCGTCCAGCGTGGCAGTGCGGAACGGCCCGCCGCTGGCCGTCAGGGTGATGCGTGCCACATCCTCGATACGTCCGCCCGCAAGGCATTGAAAAATCGCATTATGCTCGCTGTCGACGGGGAGCAAAGTCGCCCCGGATGCCGTCACCGCATCCATCATCAGCGCGCCCGCCGACACCAGCGACTCCTTGTTCGCCAGCGCGACCGTCTTGCCGTGGCGGATCGCCGCGAGCGTGGGCGCGAGGCCCGCGCACCCGACAATGGCGGCCATGGACCAGTCCGCATCCAGCTCCGCCGCCTGCAACAGGGCGTCGGGTCCAGCCGCCACCTCTACGCCAGTGCCCGCCAGAGCCGCTTTCAGATCAGCATAGCACTCCGCATCGCCGATCACAGCGAGACGCGCATGATGCGCGACCGCCGCCTTCGCGAGGCCAGCGACATCGCTGTGCGCGGTCAGCGCGGCGACGGCATAGTCATCCGGCGACCGCGACACGAGGTCGAGCGTGGACTTGCCCACGGAGCCGGTGGCCCCGAAAATGGTAATCGTACGTGGCACGGTCAAAAACTGGTTCCTGCCCGGATCGACGAGAAAAGGACGTACAAGGCGTACCATGCCGGAATGGCGGAGGCGAGCGATGCCGCGAGCAGGCCGTCCATCCGGTCGAACAGTCCGCCATGGCCGGGAATGAGCCGCCCGCTGTCCTTGACACCCGCCC
>DASVNT010000051.1:0-1533 GCA_036383715.1 Sphingobium sp.
GACCTCGACAATCCCAGCTCGATCCGGTCCTGCCTGCTGAAGGCGCGGGCGAACGGCAAGTCGGCGCGCACCATGTTGACGCAGGACATGTGGGAGGCGCTGAACGAGGGCTGGCGCAAGCTCGACAGCTATGATGTGGGGGAGGCGCGGCAGCAGCTTCCCGCGCTGATCGACTGGGTGAAGACGCGGGTGATGACCTTTCGCGGGGCGGCGCATTCGGGCCAGTTGCGCAATGAGGGGCATGATTTCCTGCGCACCGGGTCGGCGCTGGAGCGGGCGCAGATGACGCTGCGGCTGCTGGACGTCAAATATTATGTGCTGCTGCCCGAAACCGAGGTGATCGGCGGCAATCGCGATCATTATCAGTGGACGTCGGTGCTTTACGCCCTGTCGGGCGCGCGGGCGTTCCACCATGTCTATGGCGGCGCCTATACGCCGTGGCAGATCACCGACTTCCTGATGCTGAACCGCCTGTTCCCGCGCAGCATCGCCTATTGCTACGATCAACTCGCCTATCGGCTCAATCGCCTGGCCGGCTGGCATGACGGGCGGGGACCGTGCCACGATACGGTGCGGGAGATGGTGAGCGACCTGGAACAGCTCGACAGCGGGGAGATTTTCCGCGTCGGCCTGCATGAGACGGTGCTGAGCGGGCTGAAAATGACGAACCGGCTGGGTGCGGAGATCGTCCAGACCTATCATTTTGGTTGAGCAAGGGGAGGCGAGATGAAGCTGCTAGTCCGCCACCAGACCATCTACCGCTACGAAGCGGCCGCCGGTCGCGTGGCGATGCGCCTGAAGCTCATGCCCACGGACACGCCGTCGCAGAAGGTGCTGGAATGGCGGGTGAGCGTGAATGGGGAGGTGGTCGACACTTTCCGCCCCAACAGCTTTGGCGAGATGGAGGCGATCTGGATCCGGCACGATCGGCTCGACAATGCGGTGATCGTGGCGGAGGGCGTGGTCGAGACCCGTGAAACGCATGGCGTGCTGGGCTGGACCAAGAGTAGCGTCAATCCGGACTATTTCCTGCGCGGAACGCTGCTGACCCGCGCGTCTGACGCGATCCGGGACATGGCGCTTTCCTTGCCCAAGGGGGATGGGCCGTTGAGTCGGCTTCACGCCCTGTCAGCCGCCGTGAGCGATGCCGTCGCCTATCGCGGCGGCGTCACGACATCGCGGACCACGGCGGCCGAGGCCTTCGCGCTGGGCGCGGGCGTTTGCCAGGATCATGCGCAGATATTCATCGCGGCCGCGCGGGCCATGGGCGTCCCGGCGCGCTATGTGACCGGATATCTGCTGGCGGAGGGCGGCGACGCGCTTCATGAAACCCATGCCTGGGTGGAGGCGTTGACGCCTGATCTGGGGTGGATCGGCTTTGATCCTTCCAACAAGCTGTGCGTGACCGAACATTATCTGCGTCTCGCTTCCGGCCCGGACGCCTACGCCGCCGCGCCGATCCGGGGATCGGTGGCGGTTGCGGGCGATATCTGGATTGACGCGGACGTTCGGATCGCGCAGGCGGAGGAGGGA
>DASVNT010000052.1:0-43754 GCA_036383715.1 Sphingobium sp.
ATCACCGGGGTGGAGGCGATGCCGCCAAGCGTGCCCAGCGAACTGATGGTGAGGGTCGAGCCAGAGAGTTCCTCGCTCCTTGCCTTGCCGGTGCGGGCGGCCTCGGCGAGGCGGGCGATCTCCCGCGCGAGCTGCCAGATATTGCGATCCTGCGCGTCCCGGATGACGGGGACGATCAGGCCTGCCTCGGTCTGCGTCGCGATACCCATATGGACGCTGCCATGGCGGGTGACGATCCCGGCCTCATCGTCATAGCGGGCGTTCATCATCGGGAAGGCGGGCACCGTTCGGTAGATGGCGGTGATGAGGAACGGCAGGAGGCTGAGCTTGGGCCGCTCGTTTTCCCCAGTGCTCCGATGCGCGTTGAGCTGCGCCCGCATGGCCTCCAGCGCCGTCATGTCGATTTCTTCGACATAGGAGAAATGGGGGATGTGGCGCTTGGACTCCGCCATGGCGTCCGCGATGCGGCGGCGCAGGCCGATGACTTTTACGGCTTCGTCGGGGCGGGCATGGCTGACCTGCGGCGTGTAGCCCTGCGTGCTGCCATAGCGCAGGAAAGCGTCGAGGTCGGCGTGGCGGATATGGTCGCCCTCGCTGCGGACCTGCGACAGGTCGACGCCGAGATCGCGAGCGCGGGCGCGGACGGCGGGGGAGGCGAGTATTTTCCTTAAATCCTCGCCCGTACGGGGAGGGGGGGCAGCCGCAGGCTGGTGGAGGATTTCGGCATCGTCCCATTCTTCCACCCCCGGCGTTTCCGCCGCAATCTCGTCCTCCACTGGCGCCGGCACATCCGGCTCGCTGGCCTCGTCCGTCTCGATCACCGCCAGCATCGCGCCGATGGCGACCTGATCGCCCGGCTCACCCGCGAGTTCCACCACGACCCCCGCGACGGGCGATTCCAGTTCGATAGTCGCCTTATCCGTCATCATGTCGGCGAGGCGACCGTCCTCCGCGACCGTATCGCCCGGCTTCACATGCCATGCGACGATCTCTGCCTTGGCGATTCCCTCGCCAATGTCGGGGAGGCGGAAGGTGTAGCGTGCCATATCAGTCTCTCAATATGCGCTTGAGGGCCTCGCGGATGCGGACGGGGCCGGGGAAATAGGCCCATTCGAGGCTGTGTGGATAGGGCGTGTCGAAGCCGGTGGCGCGCTCCACGGGCGCTTCCAGCGCATGGAAGCAGCGTTCCTGCACCAGCGCGGACAGCTCCGCGCCAAAACCGCCGGTGCGCGTCGCCTCATGCACGATCAGGCAGCGACCGGTCTTGCGCACCGACCGCTCGATCGTCTCGATATCGAGGGGGATGAGGGTGCGCAGGTCGATGATCTCCGCATCCACCTCTCCAATCTCCGCCACCGTGTTCAGCGCGACATGGACCATCGTGCCATAGCAGAGGATGGTGACGTCCATCCCCTCCCGCACCACCGCCGCCTGACCCAGCGGTATGCGATAATGCCCCTCCGGCACCGCCGACGCGGGATGCCCGGCCCAGCTTGCGACCGGCTGGTCATAATGGCCATGGAAGGGGCCATTGTAGATTCGCTTCGGCTCGAAAAACAGGACGGGGTCATTATCCTCTATGGCGGAGATCAGCAGGCCCTTGGCGTCATAGGGGGTGGAGGGGATGACGGTTTTCACACCGGAGACGTGGGTGAAGATACCCTCTGGCGACTGGCTGTGCGTCTGGCCGCCGAAGATGCCGCCGCCGAAGGGGGAGCGGATGGTGAGCGGCGCGATATACTCGCCCGCTGAGCGGTAGCGCAGCCGCGCCGCCTCGCTCACCAACTGGTCGAGGGCGGGGTAGATATAGTCGGCGAACTGGATTTCCGTGACCGGGCGCAGACCATAGGCGCCCATGCCGATGGCGACGCCCATGATGCCGCATTCGGTGATCGGCGTGTCGAACACGCGGTTGGTGCCGTACTTCTTCTGCAGGCCCGCCGTCGCCCGGAACACGCCGCCGAAATAGCCGACATCCTCGCCCATCACGACCACCGTGTCGTCGCGCTCCATCATTACGTCCATGGCGCTGTTGATCGCCTGGATCATGGTCATGCCGGAGACGGGAGGGGTACTCATACCAACCTCTCCCCTGATCCGTTCGTCCTGAGCTTGTCGAAGGACTGCCCTGCTTCTTCGAGCAACGGACCAGAGAAGTACGGTCCTTCGACAAGCTCAGGACGAACGGGGTGGAGAAGTTCCCTCATATCCCCGCCGCCTTGCGCTCGTCGATCATCTGCTGGCGCTGTTCCTTCAGGTGCCAGGGCATCTCCTCGAACACATCCTCGAACATGCTGTCGAACGGCTGGTGGAGGCCATGGCCGAGGATGCCGTTCTTCTCCGCCGCCTTTTGCGCGGCGCGGACCTCCTCCGCGACCTCCCGGTCCATCATGGCATGGCGATCCTCGTCCCATTCGCCGAGCGCGACAAGGTGATCACGCAGCCGCCGGATCGGGTCGCCCAGCGGCCATGCCCCCGGCTCGCCCGCGGAGCGATAGGCGGAGGGATCGTCGGAGGTCGAATGCCCCTCCGCGCGATAGGTGAAATGCTCGATCAGCGTGGGGCCGTGGTTGGTCCGCGCCCGTTCCGCTGCCCATCGGGTCGCGGCATGGACGGCGAGCGGGTCGTTGCCGTCCACGCGCAGGGCGGCGATGCCATAGCCGATGCCCCGCGCCGCAAAGGTGGTGGACTCGCCCCCCGCGAACCCCGCGAAGCTGGAGATCGCCCACTGATTGTTGACGATGTTGAGGATGACCGGCGCGCGATAGACGGATGCAAAGGTGCAGGCGCTGTGGAAGTCGCCCTCCGCCGTCGATCCCTCCCCGCACCATGCCGCCGCGATCCGGCTGTCGCCCCGCGCCGCGCTCGCCATGGCCCATCCCACCGCCTGCGGATATTGGGTGGTGAGGTTGCCGGAGATGGAAAAGAAGCCCGCCTCCCGCGCCGAATACATGATCGGCATCTGACGCCCTTTCAGGCGATCCGCGCGGTTGGAGTAGATCTGGTTCATCATGTCCTCGATGCTCCATCCCCGCGCGATCAGCAGGCCCTGCTGGCGGTAGGAGGGAAAGAGCATGTCGTCGGGATCAAGCGCGAAGGCGGCGGAGACGGCCACCGCCTCCTCGCCCAGACTTTTCATGTAGAAACTCGTTTTGCCCTGCCGCTGCGCGCGGAACATGCGGTCGTCGAAGGCGCGGGTGAGGGCCATGGCGCGCAGCATCTGGCGCATCCGGTCCGGGGCGAGGTGCGGGTTCCACGGTCCCACCGCCTGCCCGTCGTCGTCCAGCACGCGGATCAACTCATAGGCCAGTTCGCGAAAGGCGGCGGGGCTTTCGCTCATGTCCGGCTGGCGGGCCAGACCGGCGGGCGGCACGGCGATGGTGCTGAAATCCGCCTCCTCGCCCGGACGCGACGGCGGCTGGGGCACATGGAGCTGCAACGCGGGGCGGTTGGGGAGGGGTGGCTGTGTCATGATCCTCTTCCTGTTGGATTATGACGCAGCAGATATGAAAAGGTTGCTGCGATTCATGCCCCAGGTTCTTTATGAACCACTATTTGCGGGGCGCAACAGGCGTCGCCGTGACGGGATCAGACGCGCGCCAGCATCCGGTCGAGGCAGGCGCCGAAATCGCGCTGCCGCCAATAGGTGAGGAAATTGGTATAGACCTGCAGGCAGTTGCGCGCCGGGTCGACGTCGCGGAACATCGGGTCGTGCGGGCCGCTGGCATTCACGCAGTCGGGCAGGCGGAAGCGGATGATCTCCGGAAAGGCCAGCACTCGCGCCACGCCCATGGCGGCCATGTGGAGGGTCAGATGATCCTCCAGTGCTTCCACGGTCAGCACAGGGCCGCCATGGCTGCGATATTCCTCCACGAACAGGGCGAGGAGTTCGGGCAGGTGCCGTTCCCAGATGACGCCATGCGCGGCGCTGAGGCCACCCCAGAGCGCCGAACCGAAGCTGATCTGTCCGACCCGGCCCCAGTCGATCAGGCCGCAGTGCAGGGCGTCCCGATCGTCCCGCCAGAACCAGAGATTGTCGATATGCGCGTTCCAGTGACACAGCGCAATCAGGTCGGGATTGCCGGTGAGAGTGCGCTGGACCGCGCCCTCCTGCTCCCGGATGCGATGGGCGTCGCGGCGCATCTGCGCCCGGAAGTCCGCGCTGCGCAGCGCCTCCGGCAGCAATTGCGGCGCGGCGTCGGCAAAGGCGAAGCAATGGTCGAGTTCGGCATCCAGCCCGGTCGCGTCGTAGCGGATGGGATCGGCGGACCCCGCCACGGCATCCCAGGGAAAGCGGGCTGCGATATCGGGCGCCAGCGCGCCTGCCTTGTGCGCGGCGGCCAGCCGGGCCAGCGCAGCGACCGAGGTGCGGTAATAGGGCAGCGGATCGGTCATCGTCTCATGGTCGAGGCATTTGCGGCGATGCGGCTCTATGGGCGGCTGACCGAAGGCGATGCGTTCGGTGATGACGACGCCGGTGCCGGTCGCTGCCTCATAATCCGCGAAATAGCCGGTGGGAACGCGGATGGGAAAGCCGGGCAGGCGGGACAGGGCGACGAAGCGCGCCTCGCTGTCCATCTCCGTCCGCTGCCAGTCGCGGCGCGCATCGGTGAAATCGCGCGAAAATTTGAGGAACAGCTCGTGATGCAGGCCGGCTTCGGCCCGCGCATAGTCCACCGTCAGGTAGAATTTGTCGCCCGTGCTGCCACCCGAACAGGGTTCCAGGAGGCGAATGGCGGTGACGGCATTATCCGGGGCGATGGCGCCGAAGGTGCGGAATGCGCTCGTCAGGAAATCCGTGCCCATGGCGCGGAACGCGGCGATATGGGCGGGTATCGTCAGGCCGGTGGCATCCCCGCGCACATGGTCGACCCGCACTGGTTCGGCATAGTCCATGGGACAGGTCTAGCTTCGCCGGATGGGCCTGTCTGCCCTTCCGTCGGCCTAGGCGCCTGTCTTCGCCGTGGCGATCCCGCTCCTGTTCCCGCCGGCTCTATTTCAAGGTGGAGAGATAGGCGACGATGTCGGCGCGTTGCTTGGCGTCCGGCACGCTGATGACCATGCGGGTGCCCGGAACGGCCTTCATCGGCGCGGCCAGGAACTTGTCGAGCGTGGCTTTGTCCCAACTCAGCCCCGACGCCTTGAGCGCCGGAGAATAAGTAAAGGCGGTGCTGCCCGCCTTGCGCCCGGCCAGGCCGGACAAATTGGGGGCGAGCATCGCCTTTTGCCCCGGCACGATGCTGTGGCAAGCACCGCAGCGGGCCTTGAACTGCGCGCCGCCTGCCGCCGCATCCTGGGCAAGCGCGGGGGTCGCGGACAGGGTAATCGACAACAGGACCGCGCCAGCCGTGCGGGTAAGGAACATCATCATCTCCGTAAATGTCGGACGAGAACAGGGTTTAGGCATGAAGAGGATTTCTGTGGGCTGAACCGCCGGGCGATTCAACTCAGGCGGAGCGACGATCCCCGCTGGGCGATTGGCACGATGGGGCTGTTGTCCGTGGTATCTGCCACATCGGCTACGGTCGGCGCAATGATCAGGCGGTCGATGATCTCCGCGATCTGATCCACCGAATAGCTGTCCTTCTGCGCCAGCCACCATGCCAGCACGTCGATGACGCCGCCGGTGGACCAGACGACGCTGAGGTCGCGCGGCAGCCAGCTCGATGTCTTGGGGGTGCGCGCGGCGAGGACGCGGGCCTGGCGGATGAATTCCTCCCGCACGGTGCTGGCCGCGCCGCCGGTCAGGAGCGCGAACCACAAGGTCCGGTGCCCGGCGACATAGGCGCAGACAGCGCGGCAGGATTCGCGGCTGTTGGTCACGAACAGGACGGGCACCGCCATGTCGAGCAGGTCGCTGATCTGCCCCGCCGCAAGGTCGTGGAGCAGCGCGTCCTTGCTGGCATAATGGCGAAAGAAGGTGGCGTAGCCGACTTTGGCGCGGGCGGTGATTTCCCGCACGGTGATCTGGTCAAACGGCTTTTCTTCCAGCAGGGCCAGCAAGGCGTCGCGCAAGACCCGGCGGCTGCGTTGCATGCGTGCGTCCAGTGAAGTCGCCATCCCACCCTCTCTCGATTTTATGATCTACCATGGATCATAGTTTCGGCAAATGTGCCTGTCAACGGGGGCGGCCCGCCTTGCGGAGCAGGGTTTCCGCACGAACCAGCGCAGCGGCATCGTCCACGTCGAGAAGGGCGTCCGGCCCCACCTCCAGCAGGCGCAGGTCATGCCGCCGCTGCAACAGGGCGGCGGCACCGCGATCCCCGTCCAGCATCGCTAGGGCCGCCAGCATGGTCGCAGGAAAACGTGCGGGGACGCCCGGCCTGCCACTGGGGTAGCGGACGGCGATGGGCGCGTCCGGCGTTTCGGGATTGAGGAGCGCATGGATCGTCTCCGCCGCGATCAGCGGCATGTCGCCCAACAGCAAGATCAGCCCGTCGGCGCGCAGGCACTCCGCGTGGACAGCGGCGAGCGCGACGGAGCTTGCCAGCCCTCGTTCCGACTCGGCATTGGTGATGAGCGTCCAGCCGTCGAGCATGGCCTCCTGCGCGAAGGCGGGCGTCTGAGGCCCGACGATCAGCAGCCCCGGCGGCGCGTCCGCCGCCGCCACGGCATCCAGCACCCAGCGGCCAAGCGGTTTCCCCGCACAGATGGCGTCCAGCTTCCCCCCGCCAAAGCGGCTAGCCCGACCCGCTGCGAGTATGGCGATGGGGAAGGCGGGGGCGGTCATTGATGCGGCTGGAGCCGCTCATAATCGCCCACGATCTCCGCCAGCACGGACAGCGCCAGCACTTCGGGGTCGCGGGCGCGGGCGATCAGGCCGACGGGACTGCGCAGCCGGGCAATGCTCTCCTCCGCCAATCCTGCGGTGCGCAGCATGGTGCGGCGCTCGTCACGGGCCTTTGCGCCGCCCTGCGCTCCGATGAAGAAGGCGGGTTGCTCCAGCGCCCAGCGCAGCAGAGCCCCTTCCCACTCATGATCGTGGAACAGCAGCAGGATGGCGGTCCAGGGATCGGCGCGCAGCTCCGATGGAACCTGCCCCAGCGACAGGCCGGGAGTGGTGCCGTCCGCGCGGCCATGCGCCTCCACCTCTACTCCCGCGCTGGTCGCGATGGTCGCGAAAGCCGTGAACTCCGGCCCCTCTCCGAACAGCAGGACGCGCAGCGGCGGGATATACTCGCGGCGGTCCAGCAGATGCTCGTTCACCCCCGGTGGCAGCGGCAGGGCCAGCGTGGCCCGCTCCCGCGCCGCCAGCCCGGCCGCGACCTCGGCCAGCCGGGCGCGATCCGGCGCTGGGTCGATCAATATGTCGAGGCCCCCGCCGCAGGGCAGGCGAAAGTCGATGATGGGCGATCCCCGGCCATAGCGGATCACCCGCGGCTCCTCACCGCCCGCCCGCATCGCGGTGGCATCACTGGCAAGCTGCCGCTCCAGGCACCCGTCCGACAGGCTGCCGACCGTCCCGCCGTCCGCTGCGATGGCGATCTGCGCGCCAACGCGCCGCGAAAAACTGCCCTCCAGCCCGACGAGCGTGCACAGGCTCATGTCCGCGCCCGCACTGGCCAGCAGGGCGGCCTGATCGCTACCGGCCAAGGAATGTTCCAATCTCTGCCATGTCCTCCGCCATCTGGGGGTTCTGGCGGAAAAACGAAAGGGCGTTTTTGCACAACTGTTCAGTCGGCCTGTGCCCGGCGAGGACGCGCGGGGCCGGTTGACGATGCGGATGGGCTGGTCCATGCCGACGCCACTTCCCAACAGCCAAGAGTGCGAAAAGACCGTGCCCCAGCATTTTGGCGATTACGACTATATCGTCATCGGCGGCGGCAGCGCGGGATGCGTGCTGGCCAACCGGCTGAGCGAGGATGGGCGCAGCAGCGTGCTGTTGCTGGAGGCGGGCGGCAAGGACAGCTATCCGTGGATACGCATCCCCGTCGGATACCTCTATTGCATGGGCAATCCGCGCACCGACTGGTGCCTGAAGACGGACGAGGAAGCGGGCCTGAATGGTCGCGCACTCAACTATCCGCGGGGGCGGGTGATCGGTGGCTCCTCCTCGATCAACGGCATGATCTATATGCGGGGCCAGGCGGCGGACTATGACGGCTGGCGGCAGGCGGGCAATGCAGGCTGGAGCTGGGACGATGTGCTGCCCTTTTTCACCCGGTCGGAGGATCATGTCGACGGCGCGGACGCCGTGCACGGCAAGGGCGGCGAATTGCGGGTGGAGCGGCAGCGGCTCCGCTGGGATTTGCTGGAGGCGTTTCGGGACGCCGTCACGCAATATGGCGTCGCGCCCGTTGCTGACTTTAACCGGGGCGACAATGAAGGCTCCGGCTATTTCGAGGTGACGCAGAAGCGCGGGCGGCGCTGGAGCGCGGCGGACGCGTTTCTGAAACCCGTGGCGAAGCGGCCCAATCTGCACATCCGAACCGGCGCGGAGGTGGACCGGGTGGAGATTGTGGAGGGCCGAGCGACGGGCGTCCGCTTCGTGGTCGAGGGCACCGACTATGTCGCCAGCGCGCGCGGTGAGGTTCTGCTGGCGGCGGGAGCCATTGGCTCGCCCGCCATATTACAACGATCCGGTATCGGGGACGGCGAACGGTTGCACGCGGCGGGCGTGGAGCCGGTGCATCACCTGCCCGGCGTGGGCGAGAATTTGCAGGATCACCTCCAGATACGCTGTGCTTACCGTGTGACGGGCGTCTCGACGCTCAACATCCGCGCAGGGTCGATGGTGGGGAAGGCGGCGATCGGGCTGGAATATCTGCTCAATCGCTCCGGGCCGATGGCAATGGCGCCCAGCCAGTTGGGGGTGTTCCTGAAATCGCATGAGCGTTTTGCGACCGCCAATCTGGAATATCATGTGCAACCGCTGAGTCTGGCGGCGTTCGGCGGCGCGCTCGACCCCTTTCCGGCGTTTACGGCCAGCGTGTGCAACCTGCGCCCGCACAGCCGGGGCAGCGTGTGGATCGACGGTCCCGACCATCGCGCCAGCCCGCATATTCGGCCCAATTACCTCAGCGCGGAGGAGGATCGGCAGGTCGCGATCGAATCGGTGAAGGTGACGCGCGCCATCGTCGCGCAGCCCGCGCTTGCCGCCTATCGGCCGGAGGAGTTTCGACCGGGACCGGAGATCGACGGCGATGCCGCCATCCTGAAATCGGTGGGAGAGATTGCCACGACCATCTTCCACCCCGTCGGCACGGCGGCGATGGGGCAGGGCGAGTGGGCAGTGGTGGATGCGCAGTTGCGCGTCCATGGCATCGACCGGCTGCGCGTTGTCGATGCCTCGATCATGCCCACGATCACATCTGGCAACACCAATGCGCCGGTGATGATGATCGCGGAAAAAGGCGCGCATATGGTGCGGGAGGCGGCGCGCGGGCGGTAAGCCGGAATGGCCGGGCCGCGACGTTAGACCCGCCTGCGACACGGGCGCCGATTGTCCTCCCTTCCGCCGACGTGCAGCGTGCCGTCAGGATAGAGGAGAGGATTGCCATGAACCGGCTGGGGATCGAATTGCTGAGCGTGCTGGGAATGCCGCCGGTGGAGCATGTGCGGATCGCTGCCGACCTCGGCTGCGCGCATATCTCGACGGGGCTGACCCGCGTGCCCGATCCGTTCAATCCTTATGGTTATGCCGAGTGGTCGCTGCGGGAGGATGCCGCGCTCCGGCGGGAAATGGTCGCGGCCTTGCGCGATACCGGCGTAACCATATCGCTGGGCGAGGGGTTTGGGGTGCGGCCGGGGCAGGCGATCGCCGACAAGGCGCGGGATTTCGACCTGATGGCGGAACTGGGCGCGCGCGGTATCGGAGGCGTCGTGATGGAGCCGGACCTCGCCCGCGCCTATGACGAGTTCGCGCAACTGGTGGAGATGGCGACGTCGCGCGGGATGATCGCGACCATCGAGTTTGCGCCACCGCATCCGGTGGGGTCGCTGGGTGATGCGCTCGCGCTGGTGCGGCATATCGACAACCCCGATTTCCGGGTGCTGATCGACGCCATGCACTTCTTCCGGTCGGGCGGGACGGTCGAGCAGCTCCGGGCGCTCGATCCCGCGCTCATCGGCTATGCGCAGCTCTGCGACGTGCCGCTGACCAGCGAGCGGGATTATATGGAGGAGGCGATGACGGGCCGGCTGGCACCGGGGACAGGCGAATTGCCGCTGGCCGATTTCATCGCGGCGCTGCCGGGCGATATTCCGCTGGGGCTGGAAATGCCGCGTTTCGCGGAGGCGCAGGCGGGCATCGCGCCCATTGATGTGCTGCGTCCCGGCGTTGAAGCGGCGCGCACGCTGGGCGCCTGACCCCATTAAGAGAGGGCAGGGACGCTGACGGCCCTGCCCTGTGTCGATCAATAGGCGTTCTTGTGGACGACGACCTTCACCGTCGACATGAGGATCGAAATATCGCGCCACAGACGCCAGCCGTCGAGATATTCGAGGTCGGCGCGCAGCCGGTTTTCCAGATCCTCGCGATGATGGGTCGCGCCGCGGAAACCGCGGATCTGCGCGAGGCCGGTGATGCCGGGTTTCAGCGCGTGGCGCACCCAATATTGCTCGTCCACGTCCCAGAAGCTGTGGTTGCCCGCCAGCGAGCCGAGCGCATGGGGGCGCGGCCCGATCAGGCTCATGTCGCCGATCAGCACGTTGAACAACTGCGGCAGTTCGTCGATGCTGGTCGCGCGGATGAAGCGTCCGACGCGGGTGATGCGGTCGTCGTCGCGGGAGGCCGACCGGCTGCCCGTGGCGTCCGACATTTCCACGCGCATGGAACGGAACTTCATGATCGCGAACATGCGATTGCCGCGCCCGACGCGCTGCTGCCGGAAAATCACCGGCCCCTTGCTCTCCAGCTTCACCAGCAGGGCGATCACGCCGAACAGGGGCAACAGCAGGATGATGATCGGAATGGTGCAGATCAGGTCGAGCAGACGCTTCTTGGCGCGGTTCTGAAGGTTCAGGGGCCCGCGCGAGACAATCAGCGTGTCATGGCCGTTGAAACGGTTCAGGCCGATGGGGTCGAGCGAGAAGGGGCGTTCCAGCACCACCTCGCCCTGCACGTTCGCGCCCTTCAGGATCAGCGACCATGCGTGCTGCCGCTCCACGGGGCTATACACGATCACCCGGTCGAACCCGTTCATATAATGGGCGACGCGCCCGATCATGTCGGGGTTGCGCAGATCGGGGGCAAGCTGCTCCGCGCGTGCATTGATGGTGTAGCGCGGCAGCGGGCCGTCATAATCGTCATGGTCGATGATCAGCAGTTCATCGACCAGCGCGCCCTGATGCTGGGTCCGCGCATGATAGCGAAAGGCGAAGCGTCCGACCGTCAGCAGTCCGCCGCCGACCGCCACGCTGAGGAGGAAGGGCAGGCGGGTGGTGGTGATATCGATCTTGCCGAAATAGGACAGCAGCAGCGCCATCATCATCGACAGGGCGAGGGCTGCCAGTGCGCGGCGCAGGCTCTCCGCATCGTCCTTCAGCACATGGATGGAATAGGCGCCGTTGTTCAAGGCCATCAGGACATAGATCGCCGGAACGGCATAGCCCAGATGCAGGCCGAGGGAGGATGTCGCGGGAAAATGCAGCAGCTTGCCTGCCAGCACGCAGCCAAGCAGGAGGGACATCAGATCGATGAGCAGCAATTCGGCGTAGAGGAAGAGGCGGACGGTCTGTTTCGAGACCATCCGCGCCTGTCTGGCGGAATTGCGCGCGTTGACGAGTGCGCGGCTGTCAGTCACTCGACGATCCCCTTTTGTGCAAAAGGCGTTCAGAAGAACTTCGCACGGTACACCTTGCTGCGGTGCAATATCTGATTTTGCGCTGCAATACTATGGTTACTATGATGTGTACCGCAGTCGCAAGAGAATGAAATGATTTTAGTGCCGCCCGTCACAAACGGAAAGCACTTCGTCTCTTTTGACGAGAAAAACCGGCTTTTTCCCGGAACCGGTGTTCAGATTACGAGGTAGGCGATGACGGCCAGCGCGCCGACGAAACCGAAAACGCCCGCCGCGCGCGACAGGCCGTGGATCGAATTTTCGAGTCGGCTGCCGACGAATGATTCGGGTGCGCGATCAAAGCTGTAGTCGCCAAAGCCCTGCTCGATCTTGGCGTGAAGCGCCGCGACATCGCCATGGGCCGTGTCGAAATAATGGCCGTCCCCGGCCGTGGTGGAACGGCTGTCGTCCAGTTCTTCGGGCTTGAATTCGGGAAGGGCCATGGGCGTAACTCTCATCTGCCCGGAAGGTGCCGGATCGTTGCACGGCTCTCATGCAACGATCAGGCTTAAAGACCCGTAAAATCTGTAGACATCATCGAAGAAAAACTTGGCCGTTTAGTCGGTGGTTCGCCGGCAGAGCTTGCGTTCTGCTTCGCGGCGGCGGGTGAGGCCGCGGATCGCCTGTCTGCCCGCACGGTTCCAGCCCAGCATGGCGTCGCATCCGCCCGGCCAGTCGCCCGCGTTGAAACGCCGCGCCGTGGTGGACCGGCAAAAGGCGCTGGTCCCGATGTTATAGGCAAGCGAGATGGACGCGGCAAAGGCATGGGGCCGCGTCGCAAAGCCCGGTACGCAGGCGAGAATGGACCGGGCATAGTCCCGCTCGACCCGTGTCGCCAACATGGTGGCGCATTGCGCGTCGCTGTACCGGCGCATCGGCGCCTGCGTTTCGCCATAGCAGACGGTCAGCACGCCCACGATGTCGCGATAGGGATCGTTGCGCTTGCCCTCCCACCGCATGATCTCCGGCGTGGCGAGCGAAAGGGCGGCGCCCAGCATCACGGTGCCGGCAAGCGCGGTTTTGGCGGACGGGGGTTGAAGGGTCATGGCATGGCCTTTCCGAAGGGTTTCGGAGCATGGCCGGGCAGAGAAACGCCCCTGTAGGACAGGGGGAAATGCTGTTGGGCGTGGTTCAGGCCGCCAGTATCTTATCCTTGAACTGGCAAAGGTCGACCACTGCGCAGCGCCAGCATTCGGGCTTGCGCGCCTTGCAGATATAGCGGCCGTGGAGGATCAGCCAGTGATGCGCGTCGCGGCGAAAGGGGCCGGGGACGCGCTTGTCGAGTTGCTTTTCGACCGCATCGACATTTTTGCCGGGGGCGAGGCCGGTGCGGTTGCCGACGCGAAAGATATGGGTGTCGACCGCGAAGACTTCCTCGCCGAACGCTGTGTTCATCACGACGTTGGCGGTCTTGCGGCCCACGCCGGGCAATTCGACCAACGTGTCACGGTTCTGCGGAACCTCCCCGCCGAAATCGCGGACGAGGATTTCGGACAGGGCGATGACGTTCTTTGCCTTGGCGTTGAACAGGCCGATGGTCTTGATATGCTGTTTCAGGCCGTCCTCGCCCAGTGCGACCATTTGCGCGGGTGTTGTGACGTCCTCGAACAGGGCTTTTGTGGCCTTGTTCACGCCCTTGTCGGTGGCCTGCGCAGACAGGACGACCGCGACGAGCAACTGATAGACATTGCTATAGTCGAGTTCGGTGCGCGGTTCCGGGTTCGCTTCCGCCAGCCGGTGGAAGAAGTCGAACACCTTGTCCCGCGCCATCAGGCGCGACCCCATCGTCCTCAGAGGTCCAGAACGTCGGGCATGGTGTAGCGACCGGGTGCGCGGCCCGCGAGCCACAGCGCGCCCGTCACCGCGCCGCGCGCGAAGATGGTGCGGTTCTCGGCGCGGTGGCCGATTTCGATGCGCTCCTGATCGGTCGCAAAGATCACCTGATGATCGCCCGCGACCGATCCGCCGCGCAGCGCCGCGAAGCCGATGGCCCCTTGCCTGCGCGCGCCGGTCACGCCGTCACGGCCACTTTCGCGGTTGTTGGCCAGCACGATGTTGCGACCAGCCGCCGCCGCTTCGCCAAGAAGGAGGGCGGTGCCGGAGGGGGCGTCCACCTTGTGCCGGTGGTGCATCTCCACGATTTCGATGTCCCAGTCGGGGCCGAGGCGGCTGGCGGCATCGCGCACCAGCGCGGCGATCAGGTTGACGCCGAGCGAGGTGTTGCCGGTCTGGAGCACGGCGATCTTTTCCGCCGCGCGGTCGATCAGCGCGTGATGCTCCGCTTCCAGCCCGGTGGTGCCGATGAGGATGGGTCTGCCATAGGCAATACAAGCGCCCAGATTTGTGGCCAAGGCGGCGGGCGAGGAGAAGTCGATAATGACATCAGCCGCGCGTGCGAGGGAGTCCGGGTCGTTACCGATGGCCCGCCCGTCGTCTAAGATGGAACCAGACTTATCGATACCGCCGACCAGCGTGAGGCCGCGCGCGGCGATCTCGTCCGCGATCACTCGCCCCATGCGCCCTGCCGCGCCGAAAATGCCGATGCCCGTCATGTCTTGCCTTCGTTCGATGTCTTTGCTGGAGTGCGCCGATGCCAGAGTTTCGAAACATTGTCATCCTGACCGGCGCAGGCATCTCAGCGGAAAGCGGCCTCGCGACCTTTCGCGGCCCCGATGGATTGTGGGAGGGGCACCGCGTCGAGGATGTCTGCACGCCGCAGGCGCTGGCCCGCGATGCGGAGCTGGTCCATCGCTTCTATGACGAGCGCCGGGCGAAACTGGCGGAGGTCGTGCCCAATGCGGCGCATCGGGCGCTTGCCCGGCTGGATGCCGAATGGCCGGGCGACCTGCTGATCGTGACGCAGAATGTCGATGACCTGCACGAGCGGGCGGGCGCGCACCGGATGCTGCATATGCACGGGGAGTTGCAGAGCGCCCTGTGTGCCACCTGCGGGGATCGGCGGGCGCATGAGGGATCGCTGCCGCCGGGCAGCCAGTGTCCGGTGTGCGATTCGCCCTCGCTACGGCCCGACATCGTGTTCTTTGGCGAGATACCCTATGAGATGGAGCGGATAGAGGAGGCGCTGGAGCAGGCGGACCTGTTCATCTCCATCGGCACATCGGGTGCGGTCTATCCGGCGGCGGGCTTCGTGCAGGCGGCCCGGCATTATGGGGCGTATACGGTCGAACTTAATCTCGATCCTTCGGCGGGGAGCGCCCTGTTCCACGAATCGCGGCTGGGCACGGCGAGCACACTCGTTCCCGCCTTTGTCGAGGAACTGCTGGCGCGCTGAGGTGCGGGACTCGTCAAAGGGCGGGGCGGGCGGTACAGGGCGGCATGACTTCCCAACCGGATGATCGCCCGCTGAAACTGGCGCTGCCGCACGGACTGGCGGGGCGCTGTCCGGCCTGCGGCTGTGCGCCGCTGTTCCGCAAGTTCCTGAAACCCGTCGATCGCTGCGCTGCCTGCGCCCAGGACTGGACGCAGCAGCAGGCCGATGACTTCCCGGCCTATATCGTCATCTTCATCGTCGGGCATCTGCTCGTGCCGCTGGTCGTGTCGGTCAATATGCGATTCGAACCGTCACTGGTCGCGCAGATGATTGGCTGGCCGCTGGCGACGATCATCCTGTCGCTGGGGCTGATCCAGCCGGTGAAGGGTGCGGTGATCGCATGGCAATGGTCGCGCCGGATGCACGGCCTGTAATTCTCCTTGCCCGGCTTGCGTCCCGCGTGTCGTCGCGCCACATGGAGCCTCATGACCGAACCGACCGCTGACACCGCCGAACCGCCGCTCCGCCTCGGCATCATTCCCGTCACCCAGTTGCAGCAGAACTGCTCGTTGATCTGGTGCACGGAGACGATGCGCGGCGCGTTCGTGGATGCGGGCGGCGACCTCGACCGGTTGAAAGGCGCGGCGAAGCAGATGGGCGTAACCATCGAAAAGCTGCTCGTCACCCATGGCCATATCGATCATTGCGGCGGCACCGGCATCCTCGCGAAGGATTTTGGCGTACCCATTGAGGGGCCGCATGAGGAGGACCGCTTCTGGATCGCGCAACTGGAGGACGACGGCCGCCGCTGGGGGATAGAGGGCAAGGTGTTCGAGCCGGATCGCTGGCTGGAGGATGGCGATCAGGTGACGGTCGGCAATCTGGTCCTCGACGTCTATCACTGTCCCGGCCACACGCCAGGCCATGTCGTCTTCCACCACGCGCCGTCGAAACTGGCGGTGGTCGGCGACGTGCTGTTCCGTGGGTCGATCGGACGGACGGATTTCCCACGGGGCAATCACGCCGACCTGATCGGTGCGATCACGCAGAAATTATGGCCGCTGGGCGGCGATACCGCCTTTGTGCCGGGCCATGGCGAAATGAGCAATTTTGCCTATGAGCGGGCGACCAATCCCTATGTCGGGGATGCGGTGCTAGCGCGCTGATTCTGCGGGCCTGTCTTCACGCTGTCGCGAAGCCGGGGCAAGGAAGGGCAATGAATCGGTTGCGTTCCATGCAGAAGCCGCTATAGGCCCACCTTCTCGCGAAAGTCCGGGTCTTTCCCCGGCTGCAGTCGATTCGAGACTGCCAGCCAACAGGGGATTTGTCCGCTTCGCGTCACGCTTTTGATCGATAACGAACGGAACAGGTGCCGCCATGGCTGTCCCCAAGAGAAAAACTTCGCCCTCCAAGCGCGGCATGCGTCGCAGCCATGATTCGCTGCGCGTCGAAGCATTCCAGGAATGCTCGAACTGTGGCGAACTGAAGATCCCGCACAACCTTTGCTCGTCCTGTGGTCACTACAACGGCCGGGAAATCATCGCCGTCGGCGCCTGATTATCCAACGGCGGGGTAGAACGGGGTGACAGTCCAGCCGCGGATCGCAATCGACGCGATGGGCGGCGACGAGGGTGTTCGCGTGATGGTCGCGGGCGCTGCTCTCGCGCTGGAGCGGCATGCGGGCTTTCGCTTCCTGATGATCGGGAACGAGGCGGAGATACTGGACGCGCTGCAAAGCCGTCCCGCGCTTGCCGCTGCGACCGAAGTCCAGCACACCGACATCGTTGTCGCGGGCACGGAAAAGCCCAGTCAGGCGCTGCGCAGTGGTCGCGGCAGTTCGATGGCGCTTGCCGTCGACGCCGTGAAGACGGGCCGCGCCGGGGCCGCCGTGTCGGCGGGCAATACCGGCGCGCTGATGGCGATGGCGAAACTCGCCCTGCGCACCATGCCGGGGATCGACCGCCCGGCGCTCGCCGCGCTTCTCCCCACTCTGGGCGACAATGACGTCGTCATGCTCGACCTCGGTGCGAATACCGAGTGCGACGCGCGCAATCTGGTCCAGTTCGCGATCATGGGCGCGGTCTATTCCCACACGCTGATGGGCCTCGCCAAGCCGCGCGTCAGCCTGCTCAACATCGGCACCGAGGAACTCAAGGGCCGCGACGAGATTCGCGAGGCTGCCGCCCTGCTCCGCAGCAACACCAATCTGCCGTTTCGGTTCGAGGGGTTTGTCGAGGGCGACAAGGTACTGAGCGGCGAAACCGACGTGGTGGTGTCGGACGGCTTCACTGGCAATATCGCGCTCAAGACAGTCGAGGGGACGGCTCGCACCGTTTCGGAAGTGCTGCGCCGCGCCTTCACCAGTTCGATCCGGTCCAAGGCGGGTTTCCTGCTGTCGAAGCCCGCGCTGCACATCCTCAAGGTGCACCTCGATCCCAATAATCATAATGGCGCCGTGTTCCTAGGCCTGAACGGCATTGTCGTGAAGAGCCATGGCAGCGCGGACGACAAGGGCGTGGCCAACGCAATTCATGTGGCGGCACGCTTGCTGGAGGAAGATGTGACGCGACAGATCGCGCAAAGCCTGGGCCGCATCAAGGACGCGCCCGCCATCACGGATGTGGCCCACTCATGAGCGTTCGGTCCGTCCTGCTGGGAACCGGCTCCGCCCTGCCGGTGCGCTGCGTCACCAATGCGGAACTGGCGACTCGCGTCGAGACGAGCGACGAATGGATCGTGGAGCGCACGGGCATCCGCACGCGCTATGTCGCGGGCGATGACGAGACGACCTCCAGCCTGGCGACCGATGCCGCGCGCAAGGCGATTGCAGCGGCGGGCCTTGAACCCACCGACATCGACCTGATCGTGCTGGCCACCGCAACGCCGGACCAGACTTTCCCCGCCAGCGCGACGAAGGTGCAGGCGAACCTGGGCATCAACGACTGCATCGCCTTTGACGTGGCGGCGGTCTGTTCGGGCTTTCTCTATGCCGTGACCGTGGCCGACAACATGCTGCGCGGCGGGGCTGCGCGCCGGGCGCTGGTGATCGGTGCAGAAACCTTCAGCCGTATCCTCGACTGGGAGGATCGCACGACCTGCGTCCTGTTCGGTGACGGTGCGGGTGCCATCGTGCTGGAACGGCAGGATGTGGACGAGGACACGGGGCCGGGCATATTGGCCAACCGCCTGCACGCCGACGGTCGTCATAACCAGTTGCTCTATGTCGATGGCGGGCCGTCCACGACGGGCACGGTCGGCAAGCTGCGCATGAAGGGGCAGGAAGTCTTCCGCCATGCGGTCGTCAACCTGTCGTCGGTGCTGAAGGAAGCTCTGGAAGCTGCCTCGCTCGCCACCGATCAGGTCGACTGGGTCGTGCCGCATCAGGCGAACGCCCGCATCCTGGATGCGACGGCGCGCAAGCTGGGTCTGGACCGCGAGCGTGTGGTCATGACGGTCGACCGCCATGCCAACACATCCGCCGCATCGGTCCCGCTCGCCCTCGATACGGCGGTCCGGGACGGGCGTATTGCGCGCGGTGACATCGTCGTATTGGAAGCAATGGGCGGCGGTTTTACGTGGGGTGCGTCGGTTTTGCGTTATTGAGTGTTGTTATCGCTCAATTTTTGCTCCATTTCGGGACGCCCCTGTAACTGCTTAAACAATATTGCAAAGCGCCGGAAAACCTCTCAATTAGACAGCGGGTGGATGAACGTTGTTTATAGTTGGGGGTGCGATGTCTGGTGACTCTACTTTGACTCGGGCGGATCTTGCCGAGATGCTGAACAGGCAGATTGGCCTGTCTAAATCCGAGTCCGCTGGCGTAGTCGAATCGCTTCTTGAACATATCAGTTCGGCACTGGAAGATGGCGAGAACGTCAAGATTTCCGGTTTCGGCACATTCAGCCTGCGCGACAAGCGGGAGCGGGTCGGCCGAAATCCGAAAACGGGTATCGAGGTTCCGATCTCTCCGCGGCGGGTTCTGACCTTCCGTCCGTGCCAGGCAATGCGGGATCGTATCGCGCGAGCGTAACTGCCTGCATTGACCCGAGAAGCAGCATGGCTACAGTCGGTTTTATGGACAAAGCCGACGGAGCCTTCCTGACAATCGGGGAGTTGGCCCAGGAACTGGGTATTGCCCAGCATATATTGCGGTATTGGGAGTCGCGGTTTCCGCAGCTCCGGCCGCTGCAACGTGCCGGTAATAGACGCTATTACCGGCCGCAGGACGTTGAGGTCGCCAGGCGCATCAATCGCCTGCTGAACGTCGAGGGCTTCACGATCAAGGGCGCGGCCAAGGCGCTGAGCGATCGGTCGGGTGGGAGCGTCGCTGCCGAGCCCACGCCGGTCGTGGCGGAGCGTCCTGTGCCTGCGCCGCCGTCCTCACCGCCGCCGGTGTCGGTGGACAGGCTGCTGGACCGTCTTCATGTCATTCGCGGGGAACTCGTCAGCGCGCTGGGCGACGAGCGGAACTGACGCGGGCAATAAGGCTTAGTGCTGGCGGGCGTCGGGGCCCAGGGCCGGGTCCAGATCGCGCGGACGGGTAAAGGCGGTCAGGGCGGCGGGTTTCGCGAGGTCGGCCCAAAGCGCCGTCTCGAACCGCAGGGTCGCCACCGCCGCCGTCGGATATTTGGCCTCCACCGCCTCGCGCAGGGCATCCGCCGACGTGTCCGGCACCGTGTCGAGGACGAGGTCTTCGAGGCCGGGGTTATGGCCGACCATCAGGATCGTGCCCAGCTCCTCCGGCAGATCGCGCAGCACGTCGAGCAGGGTCGCAGAGGAGGCGAGGTAGATGCGCCGGTCCCAGCGGGTGTCGACCGACCGGCCATAGGCTTCCAGAAAATGATCGAGCGTTTCCGTCACGCGTACGGCGGGCGAGGCGACGATGGCGTCGAACGCCAGCTTCTGCGACCGCGCCCATTCGCCCATCAGGCGCGCGGCGCGCTTGCCACGACCGTTCAGCGGACGGTCGAAATCCCTCGATACGCTGTCATTCCAGTCGGACTTGGCATGGCGTAGAAGGATGACGGTCTTCATGAAGGCTCCGGTGCGGGTCATTCAATCGCTGCAATGCCTCAAATCCGCGTCGGAACCAAGACGTGCACGCGCCGAAATCGCCGCTCAAGGCTCCTTATCGAACAGGATGCCCGGAAAATCGGGTTGCCGCGACGGAGCGGCGGGCGGCGGCAGGGACTCGCGTCCCAAAAAAGACCGCACCGACAGGATCGCTTCGTCCAGCGGCAGGCGGCGGATGGCGACGCCGGATGGAAAGGCGGTGAGCATCCGGCTGGGCACCGCGGAGGACAGCAGGACGAACACGCCCCGGTCGTCCTGCTTGCGGATGAGGCGTCCAAAGGCCTGTGCCATGCGCGCGCGGACCAGCCGGTCGTTATAGGCGCCACCATCCCATGCCAGCCGCCGCGCGGCGTGCAGCACCGACGGCTTTGGCCACGGTATGCCCTCCATCACGACGAGGCGCAGCGTGTCGCCCGGCACGTCGATCCCGTCGCGCAGGGCGTCCGTGCCCAGCAGCGAGGCATGGGGATCGGCGCGGAACAAATCGACCAGCGTACCGATGTCGATCGGATCGACATGTTGGGCCAGCAGCGGCAGGCCGGATCGCGCGAGTCGGTCGGCGATGCGGGCGTGGACGGCGCGCAGCCGCCGGATGGCGCTGAACAGGCCGAGTGCGCCGCCGCCGGATGCCTCGATCAGACGGGCATAGGCGCTGGCGAGGCCCGCAGTGTCGCCCTTTTTGATGTCAGTGACGATCAGCACTTCGGACTGGGCGACATAGTCGAACGGGCTGTCCGCGCTGAACATCTCCGGCGCACGGTCGAGGTGCGACGCGCCGGTCAGCGCGCGCGCCGTGCCCCAGTCGCCGCCCGCGCGGAGAGTGGCGGAGGTGATCAGAGCGCCGTGCGCGGGCTTGAGCACATGGTCGGCCAGCGGGCGCGTGGGGTCGAGCCAGTGGCGGCGCAGGGCGATGTCATATTCGCGCCCGTCGAACCGATCGACCGCCAGCCAGTCCACATACTCCGGCGCGCCCGGCCCGCCGATACGCGCGAGCAGCGCGATCCAGCCGGCCAGCGTATCGGCTCGGCGGCCCAGCGCCATGCGGCTGCCCTCGATGCGGTTGCGGGCTTCCCCGTCCATCCAGTCGGGCGGATCGCCGATCAGGTCGTCCAACCGCCGGTCGAGACGGCGGAGTGGATCGAGCAGGGCGGCGAGCGCATCGCCCCCGCTTTGTGCGGCCTCCACCAGTGCTGGCGACGGGTCCACCAGTTCCGCCTCCAGCCCATAGCCGGGGTCGCCCTCCGCGCCCTTGCGGCCTTCCTCGGCGCGGGCGAGGGTCATGGCGCGGACGGCGACGAGCAGCGTCTCCAGCGGTCCCTGCGGCGTCTCTCCGGTGATGCGCGACAGCCAGTCGTCGGCGGGCAGATGCTTGGCCGCCTGTACCGCAGCCTCGATGGCTTGTCCGGCAGCATCGTCGTAGCTGGCGACGTCGGCGAGGCGCGCAGAGAGGCCCCGGCGGCGTCCCTTGCGCGATCCCTCCGGCCCGACGACCCAGCGGCGCAGTTCGATCGCCTCCGCGCCGGAGAGTGTGAGGGAGAAGGTCGAATCGGCGGCGTGGAAGAGGTGGTGGCCCTCGTCGAAGATATAACGGGCCTGCGTCTCCCCGCGTCCGCGCACGGCCTCGATTAGGACCAGCGCATGATTGGCGATGACGATGTCCGCGCTGGCGGCGGCGCGGGTCGATCGCTCGATGAAACAGCGGCGATAATGGGGGCAGCCTGCATAGATGCACTCGCCGCGCCGGTCGGTGAGGGCGGCGGTGCCCGTGCGGCGGAACAGCGTCGGCAGCCAGCCGGGCAGATCGCCGCCCACCATGTCGCCATCGCGGCTGTACGCGGCCCAGCGCGCGACCAGTTGCGCGAAAATCGCACCCCGGCTGCCCGCTGCGCTTGCGGAACTGCCGCTCTGCAACGCTTCCTCCAGATTGAGTAGGCAGAGGTAATTCTCCCGCCCCTTGCGAATCGCGACGCGGCGGCGGCGCTGCGTCTCGTCGGGGTAGATGCGGGCGCTTTCCTTGTTCAACTGGCGTTGCAGCGCCTTGGTGAAGGTGGACACCCAGACCGACCCACCCGACTGCGCGGCCCAGAGCGAGGCGGGCGCGAGATAGCCCAACGTCTTGCCGATGCCGGTGCCTGCCTCGGCAAGGACGATATGCGGCGCGTCGCGCTGGTCACGAGGGGCGAAGGCATCCGCGACGGCGCGGGCATAGGCGCGCTGGCCAGAGCGATTCTCGCCCGAACCCCCGACGAGCGCGTCCAGCTGGTCATCGACATCGCTGGGCAAGAGGCCGCCCTGACGTGCGGGGGGGCGTGGCGGCTGGTCCTCCCATTCGGGGAGGGCGGAGAAAAGCCAGCGTTCCTCCGTATCGGGCTGCGCGGGCAGGGCTGCGCGAACGAACGGCCCCCATGGCCAGTGCGCCCGCTCCAGATTGCGCCCGGCGGTCCACGCGCCCTGCCGTTCCGCCCATTTCGGGTCGCGCATATGGGCCAGCAGGCGCTCCGCGATCCGGGGCAGCAGCGCGGCCGCCTCCGCATCATTCGAGGGGGCAGGCAGGCCCGTCGCCTCGGCAAGGCCGGCGGGTGAGGGAATGACGAAGCGTGCGGGGTGCACGAAGGCGAAAAGTTCGAGGAGATCGAGGCCCGACAACTCACTATAGCCCAGGCGCCCACCCACCAATGGCGTGTTGACCAGAATCAACGGAGAGGACAGCGCGCGCGCCTTTGCCTCCTGCCGGTCCACCGCGCGAGCGGCTCCGTCCTCCCAGAGCCAGGCGCCGGCATGGCTTATATGCAATGCACAAAGGCGCGTCGGATCGATCATAGAGCGACCGATCTACGAGTATGCGACGAAATAGACCAGATGGCGCCAATCGGGCGCGACGAACCGATAGGAAATAAGCGATCAAGCGAAGCGAGGTCGGTTCAGTAAAGTTTTTCGTGACATTGCCATGACAGCGGGCGGTATAGCTGTCGCATTGGTCGACTAACTCGATGTTGTTGAAATCTATTTTCGAGTACGTCGAGAATAGATGGAAATTTTCTCAGGAAAAACCTGTATCAATTTGGGATTTACTGTGTTCGCAACTGCAATAAAACGCCCAATTTCATCACTGAGTGTTTGATTTTGTTGAAAAAATTACTTGAGCCTTGGGCGCTTTGCGATTAATCACGATTTCGGGTTCAAAACAGATCATTCAGACGATTGAATCCTGTTCTCGTGGAAGAGGGTCGCTCAATGAATATTCGGACGTCCGGAGATTATCCCACCCGCCCAGCGGAGTTCATCGATCGTGGGGCGGAAGTCGTGTCGCGCGCAGCCGGACTCGCCGCATTTGCAGTGACGGTTTTCGCTTTGCTGTATCTGGCGGCGTTCTGATCGACCTCACCCGCTCGTTCATGGGCGGGTGATAGTTCGACATGCCCTCTCTATCGGGCCTGATTTCGGCAGGGCATTGCCGAACGGCCCCTGTCGCGCTCCATCGTCAAAGCGAAACGATTTCGTTGACTGTCACCGACACGTCAGGCGGAATTGCGACGTCCGAAACCGGGCGATGCGGCGCGGCGCGACGGCATGGCCGAAAAGTCGGAAAAGGGGGCGGTGAAGCTGGCCTTCATCCCTGGCTGTGGGGTGGATGAGGAGGACAGGCGCGCGGTCGGAGCGGCCATCATCAACCGGTCATACAGCGGGCCATCGCTCAGGTCGAACGGGAAGCGCACGCCCATGCGGTCGACTTCGGACCACATGCAATGGGCGTACACCGTCTGGCCCATATATTCGATCTGGAACTTTGCGCCCGCGGGCATGGAGGCGTCCACGATCTGCGCGCCATGCTGCGACAGGTCGATGATCCGCGCATCTTGCGAATCCAGCACTGTTGTCAGGGTTACCGCAATATCGACGACGACCCGTTGCTGATGGCGTTTGCTTTCCATGATGATCTCCCTCACGCCGTAACGATTGACGTGGATTGGTAAATTTTCGGGAAACCACGGGGCATTTTTTGCGGGCCTTTGGAGATCAAAAGCCCCTTTTTGACTGTTTTTGGTTTGGAGAACGGGTACAGCCGCGCCCCATGACCGATATTGCTGATACCTCCGCCCTGCGCGAAGCCGCCCGCGTGTCCAAGGCCTGGCCGTTCGAGGAGGCGCGCAAGGTTCTGCGCCATTACGAAGGCGGCCCTGCGGCCAAGGCTCCTGAAAAAGGCTATGTGCTGTTCGAGACGGGCTATGGTCCGTCGGGCCTTCCCCATATCGGCACGTTCAACGAAGTGTTGCGCACGACCATGGTCCGCCGCGCGTTCGAGGCGATGAGCGGCCTGCCGACGCGCCTGATCGCGTTCAGCGACGATATGGACGGCCTGCGCAAGGTGCCGGACAATGTGCCCAATCAGGAATTGTTGGCTCAGCATATCGGCAGGCCATTGACCGAGGTGCCGGACCCGTTCCGCAAGCATGAAAGCTTCGCGCATCACAATAATGCGATGCTGCGCGAATTCCTCGACCGCTTCGGCTTCGACTATGAATTCCGCAGTTCGACCGAAATGTACCGCTCCGGGCAGTTCGATGAGCAACTCCGCAACGTGCTGCGCAACTATCAGGCGGTCATGGACATCATGTTGCCGACCCTGCGCAAGGAAAGAGCGGCGACCTATTCGCCTATCCTGCCCGTCAGTCCGTCCAGCGGCCTTCTGCTCTATGTCCCTGTTGAGGTGGTAGATGCGGATGCTGGCCTTGTCCGTTTCGAGGATGGTGGCAAGACCGTGGAAAGCTGCATCCTGTCGGGCGGCGCCAAGTTGCAGTGGAAGGTCGACTGGGCGATGCGCTGGGTCGCGCTGGACGTCGATTATGAGATGTACGGCAAGGATTTGACCGACAGCGGCGTGCAGTCGGGCAAGATCGCCAAGGTACTGGGCGGGCGGAAGCCCGAAGGCCTGATCTACGAGATGTTCCTCGACGAAAAGGGCGAGAAAATCTCCAAGTCCAAGGGCAATGGCCTCTCCCTGGAGGAGTGGCTGACCTATGGCACGCAGGAGAGTCTGGCCTTCTACGCCTATCGCGAGCCGAAGAGCGCGAAGCAGCTCCACATCGGCGTCATCCCGCGCGCGGTCGATGAATATGAGCAGTTCCGGACGCAATATGCGGGTCAGCCGGTGGACAAGCAGCTCGGCAATCCGGTGCATCATGTCCACAATGGCGCTGTGCCCGCCGAGGGCCCCCCGGTCAGCTTTGGTCTGCTCCTCAACCTCGTCGGCGTGATGGGCGCGGATGCGAACTCCAATCAGGTTTGGGCTTACTTAGACAATTACGCGCCGGGCATCTCGCTCGATAAGTACCAAAAGCTTGCAGAATTGGTGGAGTTAGCGATTGCTTATAATCGCAATTTCGTCGCCCCCGCCCTGCGCCGTCGCGCGCCTGAGCCAAACGAGGCGGCGGCGCTGCGCGAACTGGATGCGCAACTGGGCGCGCTCGGCGACGATGCGACGGCGGAGGATATCCAGACCATCGTCTATGAAATCGGCAAAGACCCGCATTATGGGTTCGAGCAGCTACGCGACTGGTTCAAGGCGCTCTACCAGACGTTGCTGGGTGCCGATCAGGGGCCGCGCATGGGCAGCTTCATTGCGCTCTATGGCATTAAAAACAGTCGTCGTTTGATCGCCGAGGCGCTGGACCTGATCGACGCGGGCTGACCGCGTCGAGGCTTATTTCCGGCCAATGGACCTTTTGCGGGGTTCAGGTGTTACGCGATTGGTCCACCCCCCTTTCGGACTGATGACACATTGTCATCGGCCGTGCCGGTGGATCGCAAGGCTGCCGGCACGGCCATCGGCATGCAGTTCGGATCGGGCGGTTTGGATCGGGCGGTTTGGATCGTGCAGGGAAAAGCCCGGCCGCATCGCGACCGGGCTTTTCGCTCATTTGTGAAATGCGGCTTACCAGTAGAAGCCGTTGATGATCTGCACGACGCGACCCGTGCGGACGTTGACCAGCAGCGCGTCGTCATAATGGCGGACCCAGCGATTGGCGCCCGTGGCGGGCGGCAGGCGATAGCGGCCCGGATTCACGATATAATAGCGGCTGTTGTAATAGTTCGGGCGGATTACGCCACCGGCACGAAAACGCTGATAGGCGAACGGTGCGCGCCAGTTGCCGCGAGCATAGGTGGCGCGGTTCTTGGCCCGGTAATCGCGCCAGTCCTCACGATATTCCTGGCGGGCATCGCGGACGTCGCGGCGAGCTTCCCGAACGTCGTTGCGATCACCGTAGCGCTGGGCGTCACGCAGGTCGCGCTGTTCCTGGCGAATGTCCCGGCGGTCGCCGCGCAGTTCGTGGTTCTGCGCCATCGCCATGCTGGGCAGGGCGGTCGCGGCGATCAGCGCGGTGAGAATGATCTTTTTCACTATCCGTACTCCTTGTTCCCGGTCAGCATCGGGGGACCGTAAGGGGCGGTCCCGCCCGGCGTCTGACAGGCCATCCTTATCGCTTGGCGGGCCTGAATGTTCCGCGAACGATCCGGTCAGACTGGAGTCAGCTTTGTCGCAAAATGTCCGCGCGGGAGCGGGCGCTCAGCGGATCTGGACCGAATGCCACGGCCGCTCGCGATACCATTTGGTCAGCACATATTTGACGCCCCGCACCACGGGGCGGGCGGCATGGAGCGTCTCGCCATTGGGCGCGCCATCGGGGGCCATGTTGTTCCAGATCAGCAATGTGCCGGGACGCGGCGGCACCATGAAGCCCGCGCGGGTGAAATGCGTCTCTCCGCCTTCCTCCACGGCGTTCAGATACATCATGGCGGTCCAGCACCGCTGTCCCCCGGCATCGCGCATGTCGGGCCAGTAGCGCGCGGCCTTGGGGAAATAATCGCAGTGGACCTTATATTCCTGCCCCGCCTCATATCGTTGCCCCTGAATCGTCTCGCCCTGCGCAGTGGGAAAGCCGGAGAGGGCGTCGATGCGCTTCGTCAGCTTTTCGAGCAGCGCGTCGTCGGGGTCGAGGTTGCAACTGGAACTGGTGCGATAGCCGCTTTCGGCGGAGCCGCTGAACAGGGTGGACGGCTTTGCGCCCGCGTCGATCCTTGCGATCATCGCCGCGCATTCGGCGGGTGTCAGAAAGCCGTGGCGGACGAATATCTCCATCTTCTCGTTCGCGATCGTGCTGAGCATCGGATTGCGGCGCAGTTTGGCGCTGACGCTGTCGCCGATGGCGGCGCGGGAGACGGAGGCTATGTCGGGATCGTCGGGATAGGGAAGGCGTGTCACGCCGCTCCACCTGCCACCCGGCGCGGATTTGGACAAGAAAAATGGGCCGAACCGTCCCATGAAACGGCTCGGCCCAGTTGTTCCTGAAGGCCGCTCAGGAACATCGTTCGGTGGGGGCAGGCGAGGGAAGTGCTCGCCCGCCGCAGCCTCACCAGAAGAAGTCGTGGATCACGTCAGCGACATAGCCGTCGCGAATATCGACCAGTAGCGCATCGTCATAATAGCGAATCCAGCGCAGCGTGCCGTAGGCGGGCGGCAGGCGATAGCTGTACGGATCGTCCAGCCAGTAGCTGTTGGAGAACAGCGGGCTGCCCAGGAAGACGCCGATGGAAAAGCGGCTGTAGCCATAGCCCCAGCCGACCGGCGGGCGATAGGCCGGCAGGCGATAGGCGTTGCGGTTGTACTGGCGATAGCTGCTCCAGTCATAGCGGCTGTCCCGGCGCCAGTTGTTGCTCCAACGCTGCTGGTCGCGCCAGCGGTCGTTGTTGCTCAGGCGTCCGCCATTCTGCCAGCCATTGCCGGGCCGGGCATAGTTGGGACGACCGACGTTGGGGCGACCTGCCTCCGGGCGGTCGAAACCGGGACGCCCGAATTCGGGGCGGCCAAAATCGGGGCGGGTGGCACTCGGACGACCCTGATCGGGACGGCGATCGTCCACGCCGCCGCCGCGGTCGTTGTTCCACCGATTCGAGTCACTCCTACCCGGATCGTTGCGATTCCAGTTGCCATTGGGCTGGCCGGGCGCCGCCCAGGCCCGGCCATTGCCCTGATTCGGGAAGGGCGCGGGCTGGCGACCGGGATTGTCGGGGCGCTGGTCCGGGCGCATGTCGGGCCGGTTGTCCGGGCGTGGGGCCTGCGGCTGACCCTGCCAGCCGCGATTGCCGCCGCCATCATTGTTGCGCCAGTCGCGGGCGGGTTGCTGCTGTTGCTGCTGGGGTGCGGGTTGCGCGCCGCCATTGCCGCCTGCGTTGCCGCCGTTCCAGCCGCCCCGGTTCTCACCGCCGCCGCCGCCGGGGTTGCCCTGGCGCTCACCACCGCCCCGCCAGTTGCCATCGCCGCGTTGCGCGACGGCGGGAACGGTGGTTGCCAATGCGGTGAGGGCCAGCAGCCCTGCTCTCCAACCTTTGACCATGTCTCTTGTCCTCAGATGGAGGCATTCTGCCTCCTATGCTCCGGTTGTAGGGGAGGCGCGCTGACATGATGCTGAATGTGGCTGAAAGCGAATTGAAAGAATCGAAGGATTCGGAAGCCTCGTCCGTTCAGTCCTCGCCGCGCCCAGTGGACCGCAGCGCGGGCACGGCCTTGGCGGCATCCTGAGGCGTTATGCCGGGCGGCGGCGCGGCGGCGATCCGCTCCTCCCCGCGCATGATCTTGCCCGCCAGCTTGATGGCCTCGCGAATGCGGGGATAAGTGCCGCAGCGGCAGATGTTGGTGATCGAACGGTCGATGTCGTCGTCGCTCGGATTGCTGTTCCGGCGGAGCAGCACCGATGCGGCCATGATCATGCCCGACTGGCAATAGCCGCATTGGGGGACGGAGCGCGCGGCCCATGCCTGTTGCACGGGATGGCTGCGGTCGGGCGACAGCGCCTCTATGGTGGTGACGAAGCGGCCCTCCGTCTGCGCGATGCTGATCTGGCAGGAGCGGACGGCGACTCCGTCGATGTCCACCGTGCAGGCACCGCAATCGCCCGTGCCGCATCCATATTTGGTGCCGGTCAGGTTGGAACCGTCGCGCAATGCCCAGAGCAGCGGCGTCTGCGGGTCCATGCGATACTGGACGGGCCGGTCATTGACGGTGAATTTCGTCATCCTCTGGGCTTAGAGGGGTAGAGAGGCGGTTCTGTCAATCGCTCTCATGTCTGCGAAAATCATCCGGCAGGACTTGAAAGATCAAGGCTCCGCTGGTAGGGGCGCGGTCTGGAACGCCGCGATTTTCGTCGCGGCGCAATTGTTTTTGGCCGATTCTTCCTCGCGAATCCCGTATGTGGACGATCGAAGGATGGGCCGACTGAAGTGTGGAGAATGGCCGGTTATGCAGATCATCGTACGCGATAACAATGTGGATCAGGCGCTGCGGGCTCTCAAGAAGAAGCTGCAGCGCGAAGGCGTGTATCGCGAGATGAAGCTGCGTCGCCACTACGAGAAGCCCTCGGAAAAGCGCGCTCGCGAAAAGGCTGCTGCCGTTCGTCGCGCCCGCAAGCTGGAGCGCAAGCGCGCCGAGCGTGACGGCGTCAAGTAAGACCGACTGATGCGCCGCCGGGCTGGCGGCGCGAAATGCGCCAGCGAAACTGAATATCTGGGGGTAGCCCGCATGTCGTCGATCACTGCCGTACCGTTGCGTCCGATTACCAAGGGCTCGCTGAGCAAGCTCTGGCTGGGTGTGGGCGTCGCGGCTCTGGCTGGCATCGGCCTCGCGGCTGTCGGCTCCGCCCAATTTGGTGGCACTGATTCGGGTCTGAAATATCAGGTGCTGGACAAAGGCACGGGGCCGTCGCCGACTCGCGACGACTTTGCGCTGGTGGGCTATAAGGGCACGCTGTCCGACGGCACGGTGTTCGATGAGAATGCCCGTGCACCGATGGAAGTCGCCAATGTCGTCCCCGGTTTCGCCGAGGCGCTGACCCTGATGCACAAGGGCGGCCACATGCGCGTGTGGATCCCGGCCAAGCTCGCCTATGGCGAGAACCCGCCTCCGGGCAGCGGTATCCCCGCCAATGCTCCGCTGCAGTTCGACATCAAGCTGATCGAGTTCAAGACCCGCGCCGAGGTCATGCAACTCCAGCAGCAGATGCAGATGCAGCAGATGATGCAGGGCGGTGGCGGCATGCCGGGCGGTGCGCCTGCCGCACCCGGCGCGCCGGAGGCTCCATCGGCAGCCACGCCGACGCAATAATCGGTTTGCTGGACAGACCGGCGCTGATCTTCAAAAACCCCGCTTTCACGGATGTGGAGGCGGGGTTTTGCTTTTGGGGCGGATCAGGGTTGTTTGCGGTCGTCCAGCATATGCGCGATCACGGCCTCGTCGCCGGGCGGCAATGCAGAGGTTGTCTCGGACGTGCTATTGCCCTCCTGCCCGGAACCCACGAAATCGACAGCCGTCCAGATCACCAATCCCGCCCAGAGTAGGGCGGTCCAGCGGCTTTTGAAAATGGAGGTGAGGCGCGGCCCGAACATGGCGCGACTATAGCGCCGCGCCGTTAACAAGCGGTCTAGTCGCCGTTTATTGCGCGCCCTTGCCTGCGTCGCGGGCGGGGTGGAGGCTGCTGAACGCGCGCCCGCTGCGGAAGGCGCTCCACCATGTCGCGGGGTTCCATGTCATCGACCCGTTGAGCGAGAAGGTAATGAACTCCGCGCGGCCACCGATGGTCTCGAACGGAACCGGGCCACCCAGACCCATTTCGTCGAGCGGAACGCGGCTGTCCGCACTGTTGTCGCGGTTGTCGCCCATCAGGAAGACGTGGTTGGCCGGAATCTTGACCGGGCCATACCAGTCGGTCGGGCGCATGCCGACGTCGATGATGTCGTAGCTGCGACCGTTGGGCAGCGTCTCCCGCTTGACCGGCAGCATGCAAACGCGGCTGCCGTCCGGCGCAAAGCCGATGGCGTCGGGGAACTGGTTGGGATCGCAGGGCTGGTTGGCGTCGATGGGCACGCCCAGCGGCGGCAGCATCGTCTGCGGGACGGGCGTGCCGTTCAGGATGACCTGTCCCTGACGCACCTCGATCGTGTCACCGGGCAGACCGATGACGCGCTTGATATAATCTTCCTGCCGGCCGCGGGGCTGCGCGATCACGATGTCGCCGCGTTCCGGCAGCTTGGCGAACAGCCGGCCCGGCATTTCGGGCAGGACGTGGAAGCTGGGCGAGACATAGGACCAACCATAGGCATATTTGCTGACCACCAGCCGGTCGCCCTTGAGCAGCACCGGCATCATCGATTCGGAGGGGATATAGAAAGGCTTGGCGATGAAACTGTGGAAGGCCAGCACCGCCAGGATCAGCACGACGATGCTCTTTGCCTCGCCCAGCCAGTCGGTGCCGCGATGTTTCGTGGCGGGCTGGCCGTCCGGCTGCCCCTCCTGTCCCGTCATGGTCACCGCCTTCGGCTCCGCAATCACAGTGTTGTCCGTGGGAAATGCGGCCTGATCGTCACTCATGGAAAGCGTGCCTCCAGCACCACGAACGCCTGTGCCCACGGATGGTCGTCGGTCAGGGTGAGGTGCACATATATCGTCGCCCCCGCAGGGGTCAAAGCATCCAGCCGCGCCTTTGCGCCGCCGGTCAGCGCCAGCGTCGGCGCGCCGGAGGGCAGGTTCACGACGCCAATGTCCTTCATGAACACGCCAGCCTTGAACCCGGTCCCCACGGCCTTGGAAAAAGCCTCCTTCGCGGCGAAGCGTTTGGCGAGGGTTCCGGCCTTGGTGAACGGGCGGCGATTGGCCTTGGCCTGTTCGTGCTCGGTGAAGCAGCGTTGCTCGAACCGTTCGCCAAAGCGGTCCAGAGAGGCCTGAATCCGCTCGATATTACACAGGTCGGAGCCGAGGCCGATGATCACCGCGCCGAGTCCATGAGGTCGCGCATCCGCTGGACGACGGGGCTCAGCCCCTCGAATATGGCCTCCGCGATCAGGAAATGACCGATGTTGAGTTCGCGTATCTGCGGGATGGCGGCGATGGGCACGACATTGTCGAAGGTGAGGCCGTGGCCCGCATGCGGCTCCAGCCCGTTCTTCGCCGCCAGCGCGGCGGCGTCGGCGATGCGGCGCAGTTCTGTCGTTCGTTCCTCACCATCCGTATGGGCGTATTTGCCGGTATGAAGCTCGATCACCGGCGCGCCGAGCGAGATGGCGGCCTCTATCTGGAGCGGGTCGGGCTCGATGAACAGGCTGACGCGAATGCCCGCGTCTGTCAGGCGAGCGATCAGCGGCTTGAGGTGATTATGCTGGCCCGCGGCGTTCAGGCCGCCCTCGGTCGTGATCTCCTCGCGCCGTTCCGGCACGATGCACGCGGCATGGGGACGGTGGCGCAGGGCGATCTCGACCATCTCCTCGGTCGCGGCCATCTCCATGTTGAGGGGGAGGGCGATGGCGCCGATCAGATGGCCGATGTCCTCGTCGATGATATGCCGCCGGTCCTCGCGCAGATGGGCGGTGATGCCATCGGCACCCGCCGCCTGCGCCATCAATGCGGCGCGGATCGGGTCGGGATAGAGGCCGCCCCGCGCGTTGCGGATGGTCGCGACATGGTCGATGTTGACGCCCAGCCTGAGGCGTTTGGCAGCCGGAGGAGGCGAGGCGTCCATCGGCTCGTCAGTTCTTGCGGCTGCCCGGCTTTTGCGCCGGTATGGCCTGCAGTTCCGGCGGCAGGGCGTCGGGATCGTAAACCGGGAAATTCAGGCTGACGAGCGGGTAGAAGGGAACGCCGAGGTCCGCCTCACCCGCCGAGCGGTCGACCAGTGCGGCCTCCGCCACCACGATGCCGCCCGCTTCGCGCACGGCCTCCATCGCCTGACGCGACGACAGGCCGGTGGTCACGACATCCTCGACCATCAGCACCTTCTGTCCCGGCTGGATCGCGAAGCCGCGGCGCAGTTCGAACGTGCCGTGCGGGCGTTCCAGGAAGACCGCGTCGGTGCCAAGCGCGCGTCCCATCTCATGCCCTATTATAAGGCCGCCCATCGCGGGCGACACGACGAGGTCGACACCACTGCGTACGTCACGCGGAAGTTTCTGGGCCAGGGCGACCGCGAGCCGTCCGGCGCGCTCCGCATTCATCAGCACGCGGGCGCATTGCAGATAATTGGCGCTGTGCTTGCCGGAGGACAGGACGAAGTGCCCCTGAAGCAGGGCCTCCGCTGCCCGAAATTCCGCCAGAACCTCATCTTCCGTCATTGTCAGCAACCCCAGTTCTCATTGGCGTCGAGATAGTCGGGCGAGGGGCCGCAATCAACAGAAAGAAAAAGGCGATTTCCACGCTTGAGACGGAGAACAAGCGTCCCTATAAGCCGCCGCGTGTAATAGGAATAACGGCCCGGCGGCAACCGATACCGCCGGCTCGGCAGCGGGGTAGGTCGAGCTCATATGAATATAGCGAAATCCATTGTTTTTGCGGGGTTGCTCGCGATCGGAGCGACTGGCGCAATCGCGCAGTCGCCCGCCGCGGATCCCGCAGTGGCTGCGAATGAATCGGCCCCGGCTGCTGCTGCGAATGCGGCGGCTCCCGCCGATACCGCCCCGGCGAACGCCGCCGCGCCGACCGAATCGGCTGCGAAGGTCGCCGCTCCCGCCGCGCTGAAGCCGGAGCCTTTCATCGGCCAGCCGCAGGCGAAGGAGATCGGTTTCCAGGAGCAGGTCACGGCCAACGGCAAATATGCGTTGTGGTTTCACAACAGCATCCTGCTGCCGCTGATCTTTGCGATCTCGATCTTCGTCCTCTTCCTGCTCATCTATGTCATGGTGCGCTTTCGCCGCTCCGCGAACCCTGAGCCGTCGAAGGTTTCGCACAACACGCTGATCGAGGTGATCTGGACGCTGGGTCCGGTGCTCATCCTCGTCGGTGTCGCGATCCCGTCGATCGACCTGCTGGCGAAGCAGTTCAAGCCCGCTCCCAAGGATGCGCTGACCATCAAGGTCACCGGCTATCAGTGGTACTGGGGCTATGAATATCCCGACAACGGCATTGCCGAATATGTCTCCAACATCCTGCCGCCCGAAAAGGCGCTGGCGAACGGTGATCCGGCGCTGCTGGGTGTCGATCATCGCCTCGTGTTGCCTGTCGGTCGCCCGATCAAGCTGATCGCCACCGGTTCCGACGTGATCCACAGCTTCTCGGTCCCGGCTTTCTGGATCAAGATCGATGCCGTGCCCGGTCGCCTGAACGAGAAGACGTTCACTATCGACCGTCCCGGCCTCTATTATGGCCAGTGTTCGGAGCTTTGCGGTGCCCGTCACGGCTTCATGCCGATTGCCGTGGAGGCTCTGCCGCAGGACAAGTTCGCGCAGTGGGTCGCCTCTCAGGGAGGGTCCATGACCAAGCCGGCCGCAGAAGCCGCTGCTGCAAATTGATTAGGGGTTAAGCGGATGAGCACAACAATCACCGGGGATCACGCCCATGGCGGCGCCCATGATCATCATGATGCGGACCACAAGCCGGGCTTCTTTGCCCGCTGGTTCCTGTCGACCAACCACAAGGACATCGGTACGCTCTACCTGATCTTCGCGATCACGGCGGGCGTCATCGGTGGCGCCATTTCGGGCCTGATGCGCGCCGAATTGGCTGAACCGGGTATCCAGTATCTGCAGGCGTGGGCGCGCATGAGCGACGGCCCCGATGCGACGATGGATCAGGCCTATCACCTGTGGAACGTGCTGATCACCGCGCACGGCCTCATCATGGTGTTCTTCATGGTGATGCCCGCGATCATCGGCGGGTTCGGCAACTGGTTCGTTCCGATCATGATCGGCGCGCCGGACATGGCCTTCCCGCGGATGAACAACATCAGCTTCTGGCTGACCATCCCGGCCTTCCTCCTGCTCCTCGGTTCGACGTTCGTACCGGGTGGTACGGGTAACGGCGCGGGTACGGGCTGGACGGTCTATGCTCCGCTGTCGACCAGCGGCTCCGCAGGTCCGGCTGTCGATCTCGCGATCCTGTCGCTCCACCTTGCCGGTGCGGCGTCGATCCTGGGCGCGGTCAACTTCATCACCACCATCTTCAACATGCGTGCGCCGGGCATGACCCTGCACAAGATGCCGTTGTTCGTGTGGTCGGTGCTGGTCACTGCCTTCCTTCTGCTGCTCGCCCTGCCGGTTCTGGCGGCAGCTATCACCATGCTGCTGACCGACCGTAACTTCGGCACGACCTTCTATGATGCCGCCGGCGGCGGTGATCCCGAACTGTACCAGCATCTGTTCTGGTTCTTCGGTCACCCCGAAGTGTACATCATGATCCTGCCCGGTTTCGGCATTGTCAGCCAGATCATCTCCACCTTCAGCCGCAAGCCCGTCTTCGGCTATCTCGGCATGGCCTATGCCATGGTCGCGATCGGCGTCGTCGGCTTCGTCGTGTGGGCTCACCACATGTTCACCACCGGCATGAGCGTGAACGTGAAGAGGTACTTCACGGCTGCCACCATGGTGATCGCTGTGCCGACCGGCGTGAAGATCTTCTCGTGGATCGCGACGATGTGGGGCGGCTCGATCAGCTTCAAGACCCCGATGGTCTGGGCGCTGGGCTTCGTCTTCCTGTTCACCGTCGGCGGCGTCACGGGCGTGGTGCTGGCGAACGGCGGCGTGGACGACAATATGCACGACACCTATTATGTGGTCGCGCACTTCCACTATGTGCTCTCGCTGGGTGCGGTCTTCTCGCTCTTCGCCGGTTTCTACTACTGGTTCCCGAAGATGTCGGGCAAGATGTACAGCGAGTTCCTGGGCCAATTGCACTTCTGGGTGTTCTTCATCGGCGTGAACCTGCTGTTCTTCCCGATGCACTTCCTGGGTCTGTCGGGCATGCCCCGCCGTATCCCGGATTACCCGGTTGCCTATGCCTATTGGAACGGCATCGCGAGCCATGGCTATGAGATCATGGCGGTTGGCGTGCTGATCTTCTTCATCAACATCTTCTGGTCGCTTGCTACGGGTCGCAAGGCCGGGGACAGCCCGTGGGGCGAAGGCGCGACGACGCTGGAATGGACGCTGTCCAGCCCGCCGCCCTATCACCAGTTCGAGACGCTGCCCGTCATCGACTGACGCGCAGGCTGGCGCCGCCGCCGGGGTAGGTGGGTGGTAGCCACGGACGAGAAAAACTGGCAGGGGGAGCGGGAAAGCCGTTCCCCCTGCCAAATGCATATGCAGTTTTGACGGACTTTTTTGACGGACGTGGGCGGGGCTGGCTCGACCATTGCCGAGATCGAGGTGATCGAGTGACTGTTCCGGTTCCCGCCACGGACTTCGCGTCCGTCAATCCGGCCCTGATGCCCGCCGACTGGCGCGATCTGGTCGCATTGACCAAACCGCGCGTGCTGACGCTGGTCGTGTTCATCGGCCTGTGCGGCATGCTTGCTGCGCCGGGACATATTCACCCGATTCTCGGTTTCGCTGCCATCCTCGGCATTACGCTGGGCGCAGGCGGCGCGGGTGCGCTCAACCAATGGTATGAGGCCGACCGCGACCTGCTGATGAAGCGCACCGCCAACCGTCCGCTGCCCGCTGGCCGCATGAGCCGCGAGGCTGCTCTCCATTTCGGCGTGGGCCTCAGCGTCTTTTCGGTCCTGCTGACCGGCCTCGCGACCAACTGGCTGGCCGCGGGAATCCTCGCCGTCTCCATCGCTTTCTATGTCTTCGTCTACACGATGTGGCTGAAGCCGCGCACGCCGCAGAATATCGTCATCGGCGGTGCTGCGGGTGCGTTTCCGCCGCTGATCGGCTGGGCGGCTGTCACCGGCGACATCGGCGTGCTGCCGATTGCGCTGTTCTTCCTCGTCTTCTTCTGGACGCCGCCGCATTTCTGGGCGCTCTCGCTGTTCGTGAAGATGGATTATGCGAACGCGGGCATCCCGATGCTGCCGGTCGTCGCGGGTGAAGTCGTCACGCGGCGCCAGATCCTGTTCTACACCGCGATCATGGGCGTAGCCGCCATGGCGCCGGTGCTGTTCGGTCTGACCGGCCTGATCTATGGCGTCACGGCGCTGATTGGCACGGCCATCTTCGCAGGCATGGCGGTACAGGTTTCGCTGCGCCGGGAAAGCGATCCGGCGCGGATGCAGCCGGAAAAGCGGTTGTTCAAATATTCGATGCTCTATCTGTTCATCCTCTTCGCTGCAGTCGTGGCGGACCATTGGGCGACCGTCGCATGACCCCTGAAGAAGAAAGCGCCGTGCGCGCCCGCCAGCGTTCGCGCTCCGTCGTGACGGCAGTGGTGCTGATCGCGCTGGCGATCCTGTTCTTTGCGATCACCATCGCGAAAATGCAGCAGCACTGACATGAAGCGGCGGACTGCTCTTACTGCTGTGGTGGTGGCGCTGGCGATGTTCGGCCTGGGCTTCGCTTCCGTGCCGCTCTACAAGATGTTCTGTCAGGCTACGGGTTTTGGGGGTACGACGCAGCGCGGGACCGAAGCGCAACTTCGTGTCATCGCCGCAGCGCAGGCAGAGACCGGGCAAAGCCGCACGCTCTCCATCCGATTCGATTCCAACATCGCGCAGGGCATGCCCTGGCAATTTTATCCCGAACAACGGACGGAATCGGTGAAGGTCGGCCAGAAGACGATGGCCATCTTCATCGCGAAGAACATGTCCGACAAGCCGGTCACGGGCCGCGCGTCGTTCAATGTGACGCCGGAGCAATCCGGCGCCTATTTCACGAAGATTCAATGCTTCTGTTTCACCGAGCAGACGCTCCAGCCGGGGCAGGAAGTGCGGATGCCGGTATTGTATTTCGTCGATCCGAAAATTCTCAACGATGCGGACAACAAGGATGTTCAGGAAATAACGCTGAGCTACACCTTCTACCCGGTTGAGAAGGACGGAAACCAAGGCTAAGGACCGATCGTCGCTTAACAGAGATTGGGCGCGACACAGAAATGGGGAATTGACGCATGGCTGGGGCCAAGAATCACGATTATCATATCCTGCCACCCAGCCCGTGGCCGCTGATGGGCGCAACCTCCGCCTTCATCATGGCAGTGGGCGCGGTCATGTGGATGCACGAATATGCGGGCGGTGGCACTGCCTTCATCATCGGCTTCCTGGGCGTGCTGGCAACCATGTTCTTCTGGTGGTCGGATGTGGTGAAGGAAGCGCAGCATGGCGATCATACGCCGGTCGTGCAGCTTCACCTGCGCTACGGCATGATCCTGTTCATCGCATCGGAAGTCATGTTCTTCGTCGGATGGTTCTGGGCGTTCTTCGACTTCTCGCTGTTCCCCAGCGCGCTGCCGCCGATCGAGGGCCTGTTCCCGTCCAAGGGCATCGAGGTGATGAGCGCGTTCGAACTGCCGCTGCTCAACACGCTGATCCTGCTGTGCTCCGGCACGACCGTCACCTGGGCGCATCATGCGCTGATCCACGGTGACCGCGACGGCCTGAAAAAGGGTCTGTGGTGCACGATCCTGCTGGGCGCGCTGTTCTCCAGCATTCAGGCCTATGAATATATTCATGCGCCGTTCCCGTTCGGCAAGACGCCGTACAGCTCCGCCTTCTACATGGCGACCGGCTTCCACGGCTTCCACGTCCTGATCGGCACGATCTTCCTGATCGTCTGCCTGGTCCGCACGTACAAGGGCCACTTCACGCCGCGCCAGCACTTCGGTTTCGAAGCGGCGGCCTGGTACTGGCACTTCGTTGACGTGGTGTGGCTGTTCCTCTTCTGCGCCATTTACGTCTGGGGCGGTTGGGGCGCGCCGGTTCACGGCGGCTGATCCAGCCCACCGATACGTAAAGATAGCGACGCACCCGCAGGCAACTGCGGGTGCGTTTTGCGTTGTGGCGAGCCTTTCCTTGTCGGGGGCAAGCGGCCATAAGGGCGCATGACCGCCCAACCGGAACCGTCCCTGATCGCATCGACCCAGCCGGCCGTGCCGCTTGTCGCCGCCACCCTTGCCGCGCGCTGTCCCCAGTGCGGAGCGGGGCCGCTGTTCGCGGGCTGGGCGACGTTCGCGGATGGGTGCCGTTCCTGCGGGCTGGATTTCAGGGCGTTCAACGTGGGCGACGGTCCTGCGGCCTTCCTGATCCTGATCGTCGGTGGTCTGGTCGTCGCGGGCGCGCTGATCCTGCAACTGAGCGTCAGTCCGCCGTTCTGGGTCCATGTGCTGATCTGGGTGCCGCTGACGACCGCCGCTGTCATCTATTGCCTGCGCTTGTCCAAGGCGGCGCTGCTGATCCTCGAATATCGCAATCAGGCGCGGGAAGGGCGGTTGTCGGACGGCGAGGGGGTGGGCGCATGAACCGCATTCCGATCATCCCCACGATCGTCGTCGCGCTGGCGCTGGCCGCGATGATCGCGCTGGGCGTCTGGCAACTGGATCGCCGCACGGAGAAGGAGGCGCTGCTGCGTCAGTACAACGCCAACCTGTCGCTGCCCGAAACCGCCTATCCGGCTAATCCCACCGATGGAAGTTACCTGTTCCGCACAGTCAGGGCGCATTGCCTGCGGCCCGTGAGCTGGCAGACCAAGGGCGGCAGGATGCCCAACGGCAATCCGGGCTGGCGGCAGATCGCGACCTGCACGACGGGCATAGAGGGACCGGGACTGGTCGTCGACATCGGCGTCTCTGCCGATCCCAAGGCACTGCCGTCCTGGACGGGCGGCGATGTACGCGGGACGGCGGTGTGGGAACCGGATGCGACGAGCGCGCTGCAACGCTGGCTGGGCCATCGCCCGCCGCAGCGGCTGATGATCGTGTCGGATCGCGGTGAGGCAGGCCTCGCACCGTCGGCCCGGCCCGATCCGGCGGAGGTGCCCAACAACCATCTCGCCTATGCGGTGCAGTGGTTCCTGTTCGCGGGCGTGGCGGCGATCATCTATCCGCTGGCGCTGCGGCGGCGCAACCGGACGAAGGATGCACCGCCCGCCGCGTGATCAGCGCGGCGTGAGCACGAGGTTCAGCCGCTCCAGCCCCCGGATAATGTAGCTGGCCTCATAGTCCAGCGTCCGATCGCCCGCAGGACCGTGGACAGCCTCCGACAATTCGATCCGCTGCGTCTGTTCAAGGAAGCGTTCGAGCAGCACCCGGACCTCGACACGTGCCAGCGGCGCACCGATGCAGACATGCGCGCCGCGACCGAAGGCGACATGTTCCTTGATCCGGGGCCGCCCGATCTCGAACGTCGCCGGGTCGGGCCAGCGGCGCGCATCGCGATTGGCGGCGGCGAAAGAGATGGTGATGCGCGTCCCCGCAGGAACCTCCACATCGCCGATCCGCGTCTTGCGCTTGGCGAGGCGGAAGGTGGCCTTGGTCGATCCCTCCAGCCGCAGCACCTCCTCCAGAAAGGCCGGGATCAGCGCGGGGTCGTCGCGCAGCCGTCGTTGCAGCGCCTGGTCCTCCGCGATGCGGAGCATGGACTTGCCGAGCAGCTTGGCGCTGGTGTCCTGCCCGGCGGCAAAGAGGAACATCGCGCCCTTGACGACTTCCATCAGGTCTGGCGTCGATCCGTCGGGGAATTTGGCATGGGCCAGTTCCGTCATCACATCCTGCTGCGGATGCTCGCGGCGTTCCTGAATGTAGCGCGCGAAATAGCCCGCCATGAATTGCAGGGCATAGCTCGCCGCTGCCTGATCCGCAGCCTCCATGTCGCCCGGCGGCGGGCCTGCGTCGATCACCTTGCGGAATGTCTCCCGGTCCTCCTCCGGCACGCCCAGCAGGTCGGCGACGACCAGCGTGACATAGGGCGTCGCGATCTGGGCGATCAGCTCGCATTCCCCTGCCGCGACCGCATCGCGCACCAGTTGTGTGGCGTAACTTTCCATGAACTGCTCGTTGGAGCGCAGCCGCGACGGCGTGAACAGGCTGTTCAGCAGCGAGCGAGCGGCGATGTGCTGTGCCCCGTCATAGGAGACGAGCAGGCCGGTGGGTGCAATGATGTCCCGGTGCGCCTCGATCTGGCCGCTGATGTCGTCGCCCTCTGGCTCGAAGGGCAGGGGCACGACCGGGCCGCTGGTCGAGATGATGGAGGAGAAATCCTCACTGTTGCGCAGGACTTCCAGCGCCTCCTCGAAACCGGTGACGAGGAGGATGCCATATTTGTCCAGCCACTGTACCGGACCCTTGCCGCGAATATCCTCGAAATAGCGATAGGGGTCGCGCAGGACCGACAGGTCGGTGAAATAGTCGCGGTCTTCCACGCTTTGCATGTTCGCCTCTCCTCATGGCCTGTGAGCCATTATGTTTCATAAATCGTCTCACAGGTGGCGCGGGAGCGTCAACGGCCGAGGAGAGCCGGGAGTCTCACGGGCGATGGTTCCGGTTATTTATACAGGCCGTCGCGCAGGTTGATGCCATGCTCGACCCACATCTTCAGCGCGCACAGCATCTGCGACCAGCCCTGGCAATTGCCGTAGGAGGCATCGAGCGCACCCTGAGTCTCGCGCCAGCCCTCCTCACTGATCTCCACCAGCGTACGGCCATCGCCGAGGTCGGCAAAGCGCATCGTGACGGTCGTCTGATACTGTGCGCCGGTCATGCCCTCTTCGCTGACATTGGGCGCCTGTCCCTCATTCGCCTGCCAGCGCAGCACGATGCGTTCATTGGGCACGACCTGCACCACATCGACCGGGAAGGCGCCGGGGAAGTCGTGGAAGTCCCATGTGATGGTTGCACCCGTCTCCAGCCGCCCGACCGCGCCGCCTGTCGTGAAATAGGCGGAGAGTTGCGTGGGGTCGGCCACCGCTTCGAACACCTGCGCCAATGGTCGGGCGATGCGGGCCGCCACCTTGAATTTCAGGTCCATGGTCATCCTCTCCCATAAGCGCGCGCATTTGCTGCCGGACCGGCATGAGATCATGGGAAAGAGGCGAGGTCAAAATTTCTGGCAGACTGCGCGGTCGCCTCTACCCGTTGTAGGCGTTGCGCCCCGTGCACGCGGGCGCTAAAGGCCCCGGATGCAGTATGTCAGCACCCGTGGCAGCGCCCCCGCGCTCGATTTCGAGAATGTGACCCTCGCAGGCCTTGCGAAGGATGGCGGTCTTTACCTGCCGTCCGAGTGGCCGAGCTTCACGGTGGACCAGATTCGGAGTTTGCGCGGTCTCTCCTATGTCGAGACGGCGGTGCGGGTCATGACGCCGTTCGTGGCCGGCGCGCTGACGGAAGAGGAACTGCGCGAGCTGTGCACGCAGGCCTATGGGCGCTTTTCGCATCAGGCGGTGACGCCGATGGTGCAACTGGATCAGCAGCACTGGCTGCTCGAACTGTTCCACGGCCCGACCCTGGCCTTCAAGGACGTGGCGCTGCAACTTCTCGGCCTGTTGTTCGAGAAGTTCCTGTCGCGGCGTGAGACGCATCTCACCATCGTCGGCGCAACGTCGGGCGATACCGGGTCGGCGGCGATCGACGCTGTAGCGGGGCGCGCGAAGGTCGACATCTTCATGATCCACCCGGAAGGCCGGGTGTCGGACGTGCAGCGTCGCCAGATGACGACGGTGCTGTCGCCCAATGTCTACAACATCGCCATTGCGGGCAGTTTCGACGATGCGCAGGCGCTGGTGAAGCGCATGTTCAACGACCCGGACTTCGCGGGCAAGTTCAACCTGTCCGCCGTGAACAGCATCAACTGGGCGCGGCTGATGGCGCAGGTGGTGTATTATTTCTACGCCGCCGTGCGTCTGGGCGCGCCGGAACAGCGCGTGGCCTTCTCCGTGCCGACTGGCAATTTCGGCGATGTGTTTGCGGGCTATGTGGCATCGCGCATGGGCCTGCCCGTCGAGCGCCTGATCGTTGCGACCAACGTCAACGACATCCTGCATCGCGCGCTGTCGGAGGGTGATTACAGCCAGGGCACCGTCACCGCGACGGCGACGCCCAGCATGGACATTCAGGTCAGCAGCAATTTCGAACGCCTGTTGTTCGATCTCGGTGGCCGCGACGGCGCTGCCCTGTCGGACCAGATGAAGGGGTTCGAGGATACGAAGGCCATGCGCCTGACCAATGCGCAGCGCGACGGGGCGTCCAGCCTCTTCTCCTCCTGCCGCATCGATGGCGAGGCGATGGCGCAGGCGATTCGCTGGGCCTATGACGGTTCGGGCGAGGTAATCGACCCGCACAGCGCCGTCGGCCTTGCCGCCGCGCTCAAGGCGGAGATCGATCCGGCCATTCCGGTGGTGACGCTGGCGACCGCGCACCCGGCCAAGTTCCGCGATGCCGTGGAGCGGGCGACCGGCGTGCGCCCCCCGCTGCCCTCCCGCCTCGGCAATCTGTTCGACCGGGAGGAGCGTTATGCGAAACTCTCGTCCGACTATGCGGAGGTGACGGCCTATATCGCCGAGCGCGCCACACCCCGGCAGGGCTGACGGCGCATGGCTGATCCCGTTGCCGTATCGACCCTGATTGGGGAGCCGTGGGCGGACTATGGCCTGATCGACAGCGGGCATGGGCTGAAGCTGGAACGCTATGGCCCCTATTGCTTCGTGCGGCCCGATGCGCAGGCACTATGGGCGCCCGCCATGGCCGACTGGGACTCGCACGGCGCGTTCATCCCCGGATCGGACGAAGATGGCGGCGGACGCTGGCAGTTCGAGAAGCAGGTGCCGCGCGACTGGCCGCTGACGTGGAACGAGGTGTCGTTTCAGGCGAGCTGCACGCCGTTCCGGCATCTGGGCTTCTTCCCCGACATGGCGCCCGTGTGGGGATGGATGCGGGAGCAGATCGCGGACAA
>DASVNT010000053.1:0-30172 GCA_036383715.1 Sphingobium sp.
CAAGGATTTCGGCGACATTGCGGACGACGACTGGCAACGGCTGTTCAACGTCAATGTGATGAGCGGCGTGCGCCTGTCGCGGACCTATCTGCCCGCGATGCTGGATCGCGACTGGGGGCGGATCATCTTCATCTCCAGCGAATCTGCGCTGTCCACGCCGGTCGACATGATCCACTATGGCACCACCAAGACTGCACAGCTCGCCATCGCGCGCGGTCTGGCCCAGATGACGCGCGGTACGCGTGTGAGCGTCAATTCGGTGATGCCCGGCCCGACGCAATCGGAGGGGATCGAGGCATTTCTGCGCAGTCAGGCCAGCAATCCCGATGCCCCGATCAAGGAGATCGAGCAGGAATTCTTTGCCCATTCCCGCGCCAATTCGATCATCCAGCGCATGCTGGACGCGAAGGAGATCGCGCACCTCGTCGCCTTCCTCGCCAGCCCGTTGTCCTCCGCGACCAATGGCGCTGCGCTCCGGGCCGAGGGCGGGCTGGTCAATACGATAGCCTGAGCCTAGGTGGGGCTTCGTCTCAGCAGCCGCTTGATACCCAATGCGGCGAAACCGATGACGAGGCCCCAGAAGGCCGCACCCAGTCCCAGCAGCGTCAGCCCGGACCCGGTGGCGAGGAAGGTCAGCGTCGCCGCGTCGCGATCCTCCTTGTCGGCCAGCATGGCGTCCACCGCGCCGCTCAGCGCAGGGATCAGCGCAATCCCCGTCAGCGTGGCGATCACGCCATGGGGCAGGGCGAGGAAGAAGCGTACCAGTGCGGGGGAGAAGGCCGCCAGCGCCAGGTAGAAGCCCGCATAGATCAGCCCGACCACCCATCGTCCCTCTTTTTCCGGGTGCGCATCGCCGCTGGTGCATAGTGCGGCGGTGATCGCGGCCAGATTGACGGCATGGGCGCCAAAGGGTGCGGCGATCATGGACGCGAAGCCCATACCGACCAGCAGTCCGCCCGGACGCGGCGCATAGCCTGCGGACCGCAGCACGACGAGGCCGGGCAGGTTCTGCGACACCAATGTGACGAGGAACAGCGGCAGGCTGAGGCTCAGTATCGCGCCGCCCTCGAACCGGGGCAGCACCGGCGCGAGCGTCGCGATGATATCGCCCGGCGGCATCGGCCCCACTTCGCCGCGCAACAGCGTGAACGCGAGGCCCGCCGCCAGCGCCATCGGCAACGCATAGAGCGGTGTCCGCACCCGCCCGATCAGGAACACGGCCAGCACCAGCGCCACCAGCGCATAGTTGGTCTGCGCTTGCAGGAACAGACCGATGCAAAAGGGGAGGAGCACGCCCGCCAGCATCGCGGACGCCACCGAAGCGGGAATGCGCGCGGCGAGGCGTTCGAGCGCCGGGATCGCGCCCAGCGTCACGGTCATCGCCCCGGCTGTCACGAATGCACCGACGGCGACGGGCCATGAAGCCCCGGCAGTGGACGTCGCCAGCAACGCGGCCCCCGGCGTCGACCACGCCAGCACGATCGGCATCCGCAGGCGGACAGACAGGGCCGCGCCCGTCACCGCTATGCCGAGGCATAGTGCCGTCACCGCAGAGCCGGTCTGCGCGACCGACGCTCCCATGGCGCGCATCGCCTGCACGACCAGCGCCACCGTGCCGCCAAAGCCGATGAGCGCGGCGATCAGCGCGGATGACCATGCGGTGACGGGGGGCAGGGATCGGATCATGCGGCTCCGTAGGGCGAGGGGGAGCGGGTCGCAAGCGGCGCGGAGACGACCGCTAACCCTACCGTTCGTCCTGAGCTTGTCGAAGGACCGTTCTTGCCTTCATGCGCTGCGTGGTAAGAAGTGCAGTCCTTCGACAAGCTCAGGACGAACGGTCTGGATTCCTCAATCCCCGCCGACCTGGGTGAGGAGCAATTTGTCGATCTTGCGCCCGTCAAGGTCGGCGATCTCGAATCGCCATCCCTGATCCTCGAAATATTCGCCCACCACGGGCAGATGCTTGAACGCCCAGAGCGCAAAGCCCGCGACGGTCGCATAGTCGCGATCTTCCGGCAGGGTCATGTCCAGACGGTCGGCAAGATTGTCCATCGGCATCTGCCCGGACACCAGCAGCGACCCGTCCTCCCGCTCCACCACCATCGGCTCGTCATAGAGGTCGAGGTCGGAGGCGAACTCGCCCGCGATCGCGGACAACAGGTCGGCAGGGGTCACGATCCCTTCGAAATGGCCATATTCGTCATGCACCATGACCATCGGCACTTCGGCTTTGCGCAGGGTTTCGAGCGCGTCCATCGCATCGACCTGATCCGGCACGATCGGCACGGAGCGGCTGAGCGCGCGCAGGTCGACCTGCTCGCCGCGCAGCAGCGTCATCATCACGTCGCGCGCCTGCACGATGCCGATGATCGCCTCCACATTGCCTTCCGCGACGGGCAGGCGGGTGTGGGGCGTGGCGAGAAGGGCGTCGCGAATGGCCTCCGGCGTGGCGGTCAGGTCGATCCAGTCCACGTCGGTACGCGGCGTCATCACGTTGCGCACCGGCTGGTCGGCCAGACGCACGACGCCGGAGATGATGGCGCGCTCGCTCTCCTCGATCACGCCGGATTTGGTCGCTTCGGCGACGATCAGGTGCAGTTCCTCCGCCGTCACATGCTCGTCCGATTCGCGCTTCAGGCCGATCAGGCGGAAGATCGCGCTGCTCGATGCGTCGAGCAGCCAGACGAGGGGGGCGGTGCCGCGCGCGAGCAGGATCATCGGCGGCGCGGCGAGCGCGGCCACCGGCTCCGGATTGCGCAGTGCGATCTGCTTGGGAACCAGTTCGCCGATGATCAGCGAGATATAGGTGGTCAGCACGATGGCGAGGACGAAGCCCACAGTCTGCGCCGTCTCCGCCTCCACGCCCATCGCGCCGATATAGGCGCCTATCGGCTGGCCCAACGCCTCGCCGGAGAAAGCGCCCGCCAGCACGCCGATGCCGGTGATGCCGATCTGGACCGACGACAGGAAACGGCCGGGGTCTTCCTGCAACGTCAGTACGGCCTGCGCGCCCTTTTTCCCCGCATTGACCATCGCCTGCAGCCGCGGTCGACGGGCGGACACGATGGCCAGCTCCGACATGGCGAACAGGCCGTTCACGACGACGAGCGCGATGATGATCGCCAGGTCGGCGAACGGAAAGGGTGGCAAGGGGGCGGGGGGTGGCATGATGCCTGCCCTCTATTGCGGACAATTCGCGCGACGACAAGGGGAATGGCGCGCCAGCGCGTCAGCATCTGTTCAGTTCGATTGCGGAACAAGCGGGGCTATAGGGCATTGATCCGCCAACTGGCATCGAATGGATCGCATTAAGGGAGGACTATCCATGTTTCGCAAATTGACCACGGGAGCCATGATGGCCGCATTGCTGGCCACGACGGCGGCCTGCACCACCGACCCGGAGACGGGCCAGCGCCGCGTATCCAACGCCGGCCTTGGCGCGGGCATTGGCGTCGTTGGCGGCTATCTGCTCGGCGATTTGGTCGGCGGACGCAACAGCCGGACGGAGCGCCTGCTCGGCGCGGGCATCGGCGCGGTCGCAGGGGCTGGCATCGGCGCCTATATGGATGGGCAGGAGCGCAAACTGCGCGAACGTACCGCAGGCACGGGCATCGACGTGGTGCGACAGGGCGACGACCTGTTGCTGCGCATGCCGTCCAGCGTGACTTTCGCCACCAATGAGGCGATGATCCAGCCGCAATTCCGCCCGACGCTCGACAATGTGGCGCAGGTTCTGTCCGAATATCCCAAGACCTATGTCGATGTGATGGGCCACACGGATTCGGATGGTGCAGAGGCGTATAACCAGACGCTGTCGGAGCGGCGTGCGACCTCCGTTGCCGATTATCTGAGCGGGCACGGCGTCAATTCGGCCCGCCTTGCCACGCGGGGCTTTGGCGAGATGCAGCCGATCGCAAGCAACGAAACGCCGGAAGGCAAGGCCCAGAACCGCCGTGTCGAGATCAAGCTCGTCCCCGTGACGGAGCAGGATGTGGCGTCGTCGCGGCGCTATTGAGGGGCATGGGGCGGCAGGTAAGTCCCAAAGTCCGTTCGTTTCGAGCGCAGGTTCGAGCTTGTCGAGAACCGAAGTCGAGAAGGCTGGCGCAGCGCCGAGAGTTCTCGACATGCGCTTCTCGACTTCGCTCGAAGCCGCTCGAACCGAACGGGTCGGCTTTATGTCCACGCCCCACCCAATCCAGACCGATAACCACAGCATATCCGGCGAGTCTGCGCTCGCCGGGCTAGTTCGTCAGGACACCACGCGCCCGCCGTTCACGCCGATGGTCTGACCGCTGACATAGCTGCTGTCCTCATGGCACAGCCATGCGCAGGCGTTGGCGATATCCTCCGGCTCGCCGGTGCGGCCGACGGGAATCATCCTCTCCAGTTGCTCGATGGGCATCTGGAAACGGTGCTTGTTCGCTTCCGACATGATCGTGCCCATCACCGCGCCCGGCGGGATGTTGTTCACCGTGATGCCGAGCGGACCGAGCGCCTGCGCCAGCGAGCGCGTCATCGTGATGACCGCGCCCTTGGAGGCGGAATAATGGACCTGCGGCACGCTGCCGGTCTGGGCGCTGGAGGAGGAGATGTTGACGATCCGGCCCCATTTCGCGGCCTTCATGTCGGGCAGCACGACCTGCGTGACGATGAACGTCCCCTTGGTGTTGATCTCGAACATGCGGTCCCAGTCTTCATCGGTCAGATCCTCGAAGTCGATGAAGTTGGAAATGCCCGCATTGTTGACGAGAAGGGTGATCGGGCCGAGCGCGCTGCGCAACGTGTCCACCGCCGCCTGCACCTGCGCCCGGTCTGCGATGCTGGCCTTCAGCGCGATGGCCTTGCCGCCCGCCGCCACGATCTCCGCCGCGACCTTCTCACAACCTTCGAGGTCGAGGTCGAGCACGCCGATGGCATGGCCCTCGCGCGCCAGCCGCAGTGCGCAGGCCCGGCCGATGCCAGCCGCCGCGCCCGTTACCAATGCCGTCTTGCCCATCACTGCTCCTGTCCATTGTATCTATAGGGTCCGCGCGTGAGGCGGACTCGCGATCGCAACTGTGGTCCGCAGCGGTGTGGCAACGCAAGGGGACGGGAACTTTACCGCCATGGCGTTCCTCTGCGCCGCTTCCCCTTGGCCCGCCCGTCCGACTGCGATAAGCGAATGCGATGAGTAGCCAAGAGAATGTCTGGATCATCACCCTGCCATGCCTGCGCGCCGATGCGGAGGGTATCGATGCGCAAGCGGAGGTGCTGTTCGCAGGGCAGGACAATCCGCCGATCCTGTCCTTTACCGAAGACCCGGCGGGCTCGGACGAAAGCCAATGGCTGCTGCAGGTCTATTGCGAGGGCAAGCCGGATCGCAAGCTGGTTGCCGTGGTCAAGGGGCTGGTGCCCGGCGCGGACGCCGCAACGGTCGAACGGCTGGAGCCGCAGGACTGGGTCACGCTGAGCCAGGAGGGCTTGCCGCCGATCACGGCCGGACGGTTCCATGTCCGTAATGGCGACAATGATCCGGTCGATCCCGATCGGATCAACTATTTGATCCCTGCCAGCCGGGCCTTTGGAACCGGACAGCATGAGACGACGCATGGTTGTCTGGAGATGCTCGACAGGTTGCGCTCCTCCGGCCATCGCTTTGGCAATATTGCCGACATCGGGACAGGCACGGGCCTGCTCGCCTTCGCCGCCGTCGCGCTGTGGCCGCGCGCCCATGTGATCGCGTCGGACATCGACCCTGCGTCTGTCGAGGTGACGGCGGAGAATGTGGTGCTCAATGGGCTGGTCGAGGGGACGAGCGCGGGTCAGATCGCGTTGGGGCAGGCGGCGGGAATGGATCATCCCGCGCTGGCGGAACGCGCGCCCTATGACCTGATTATCGCCAATATCTTGGCCGGTCCGCTGATTTCGCTGGCGCCTGCCTTTGCCGCGCATCTGGCGGAGGGTGGGTCGCTGGTGTTGGCGGGGCTGCTGGGCGAACAGGCCGACGCGGTGATCGCCGCCTGCCGCCGCGCTGGCCTGCGCCTCTCCGCGCGGAGCGACCGGGGTCAGTGGCCCACGCTCCACCTGCGCAAACGCCAGCGCCACGGCTGGCGACGACCGGAGCGTTGGGGTGACGGCGGGGACAGCGTTGCGCCGGGCTATGGGAGTTGGTGAGGGGGCAAATGCTCCTCACCGTTCCCCACACGCCTTAAAAAACCATCACGATCTTGCCCATGTGCGTGCCCTGTTTCAGTGCCGCGAGCGCCTCCGGCAAATCCTCGAAAGCGTAGCTCGCCGAGATATGCGGGCGCAGGCCGTGGAAGGCGACGGCGCGGTTGATTGCGTCATAATCGTCGCGGCTGCCGACCTTGATCGGGGTGATGTCCACGCCCGATGCGAACAGCGCGGAGGTGGAATTGGGCCAGCCGCTGATGAGGCCGATCAGCGCGACCCGGCCCCCCACGCGCGTCGCGGCCAGCGAGCGATCCACTGTCTCCGCCCCGCCGATGTCGAGGGTCAGGTCGGCGCCCACGCCGCCCGTTATCTCCCGCACGCGGGCATGCCAGTCGGGATCGGCGCGATAGTCGATCACTTCGTCTGCGCCCATGGCTTTCAGCCGCTCCGCCCGTTCCGGGCTGGACGATGTCATGATGACCCGTGCGCCGAACAGCTTGGCGAACTGCATGGCGAACAGTGATACGCCGCCGCCGCCCTGCGTCACGACGGTCATGCCGGGGAGGAGGGGGCGGGCGTCCGTCAGGGCGTTCCATGCCGTCACCCCGGCGCAGGGGAAACAGGCGGCCTCCGCATAGCTCAGATGGTCGGGGATGGGGACGGCCTCTCCCTCGTGCAGGACGATCTCGTCCCGCATCACGCCGGGCAGGGCGATGCTGCCGCGCCCCATGCCGCCTGTGGTGAGGGGGAAGGGGCCGCCGATCCAGTCGGGATTGAACAGGAGGGCCACGCGGTCGCCTGTTCTGAACCGGCTGACGCCCGGTCCCGTCTCCACCACCTCGCCTGCGCCGTCCGAACAGGGGATCAGGCCGTCGGGGCCGGGCGGGCCGAATTCCCCGCGCATCCAGAGCAGGTCGCGATAGTTGAGCGAGGCGGCGCGCATCGCAACGCGGATTTGCCCCGGACCGACAGGACCGGGCGCGGGTGCCTCCTCCAGCCGGAGGTTGTCGATGCCTGCGCCATCCCGCGTCACGAATATCCGCATGATCTTCTTCCTCACGTCGCTTTATGGCCGATATGCCACTTGTTTCTGCCCGATGTATCGCCGTGACGCTGAGATGTCGCGCTGCTTTGACAGCCGCGGGGTCGTGGCGGATGGTGCGGCATGGAGAACAGGCCATCAGGCCGGACGACGGGAGCGTGCGAGGATGAGTGATCTGCTGGATCTGGGCGGCCAGAACGCCTTTGTGACCGGTGCAGGGCAGGGCGCGGGGCGCGGCATCGCGCATATGCTGGCGGCGCACGGCGCGGGCGGTGTTGCGGTCAACGACTATGTGCTGGAACGCGCGGAGGCCGTCGCGGCGGAGATAGAGGCGTTGGGTTTCAAGGCGGTGCCAGTGCAGGCGGACGTGGGCGACCATGGCTCGGTCAAAGCGGCGTTCGACGCGGCGACGGCGGCGCTGGGGCCGATCACGCTGCTCGTCAATAATGCGGGCAATGCCGGTCCCAATGCGCAAATGGGCCACAGCCCGCTGTTCTGGGAAACCGATCCGTCGGAATGGAGTCGTTATTTCCGCACGAACCTCGACGGTGTGATGAACTGCTGCCACGTCGCGCTGCCCGCCATGGTCGAGCAAAAGCGCGGGCGCATCGTCACCATCACCTCCGACAGCGGGCGCGTGGGTGAGGCGCGGCTGGCGGCCTATGCCGCGTCCAAGGCGGGCGCGGCAGGCTTCGTGCGCTCCATCGCGAAGGAGGCGGCGCGCTTCGGCATCACCAGCAATGCCATTTCCCTCTCCACCCTCGAACCGGCCATGACCGACGAGCAGCGGGAGGCGTTCATGGCGAGCGACCGGGTGAAGGCGCAACTGGCGCATTACACCATCCGCCGGTTCGGCAAGCCTGACGATGTGGCGGCGATGGCGCTGTTCCTGTGTTCGGACGCGGCGTCGTGGATCACGGGGCAGACTTATCCGGTCAACGGCGGCTACAGCTTTGCGGTTTGACGGACTTGCATCCGGGGCAGCGTTGGCGTAACGCACCCGCGTCATCTGGGGAGTAGCCAGCCGTCGCATCTGTGACGGGCTTCCGCGTCAACATACTTGGTCGAGAGGCCATGGTGCGGAAGGGATGGGTTTAGTATCCGTCCGGGCGAGACCAATGACATCGCATCTCCGCTCATGCCGGGCGGGGAGGTGCGATGTCGTTGGAATCGTAAAAGCGCCCGGCCCGGAGATATAGCTTGGAAGCCCTGCTCACCTCGACTGCTGTCGTCGCGCTCGCCGAAATCGGTGACAAGACGCAGTTGCTCGCGATATTGCTCGCCACCCGGTTCAAGCGGCCTGTGCCGGTCATCGCGGGCATTTTCGTCGCGACCCTCGCCAATCATTTCCTCGCCGCGCTGGTGGGGGAACAGGTTGCGTCCATCCTCGACGGTGTCTGGTTCCGCTACCTGATCGCGGCGTCCTTTGTCGCCATGGCGATCTGGACGCTGATCCCCGACAAGATCGACGATCTGGAGGACAAGCCCGCGAAATTCGGGGCGTTCGTAACCACCACCATCGCCTTCTTCCTGGTCGAGATGGGTGACAAGACGCAGATCGCCACGGTGGCGCTGGGTGCGCGGTTCCATGAGGTGCTGCCGGTCATGATGGGGACGACCATCGGCATGCTGCTCGCCAATGTGCCCGCGGTGTTCCTGGGTCAGGAACTGATCAAGCGGGTGCCGCTGAACATCGTGCGGATGGTCGCGGCGCTGTTGTTCCTCGTCATCGGCCTGTGGCTGGCGGCGGCGACGGCGGGGCTGATCTGACCTAAAGGAAAAGGACCGGGATCGCTCCCGGTCCTTCCCTCTCTCCCAAAACCCCGGCTTTTAGTTGCCGACCGGCTGTGCGTCGGTGCGGCGAACGACGATGGTCGACGAGCGCGGCTGTTGCCCCGCCACCGGCCAGTTGAGTGTCGGATGCTGGATGTTGATGAAGAAGGTCTTGAGGTCCGGCGTATAGGCGAGGCCGGTGATCTCGCAACCCACCGGCCCGACGAGGAAGCGTTTGGATAGCTTCGAGGTCTGGTCGATGTGGTACATGGAGTTGTTGCCGAAGGCCTGAGCCGACTGCATGGTGGTCGCCACGCCGCCCACCGTACCGGCGTTGCCGGTCAGGTTATGGTCGGTCTGCACCCACAGGCGGCCCTGCGGGTCGATGCGAATGCCATCGGGGCTGGAGAAATAATCGCCGTTGATATTGCCCTTCAGGTTCGCTTCGGCGGCATTGGGGTTGCCCGCGAGCAGGAACAATTCCCAGGTGAAGCTCAGCGCAAGCGGGCTGTCGCCGGTTTCGCGGAACTTCAGGATGTGGCCGTGCGGATTGGGTGCGCGCGGGTTCGGCCCCACGGTCGCATTGTCCGGAATCGCGCGGCTACCGTTGTTGGTCAGCGTGACGAAGATCGACTGCTTGTTCGGAGCGACCGTGATCCACTCCGGACGATCCATGACCGTGCCACCGGCGACACGGGCTGCAACCGCCGTGTTGATCAGCACATCGGCCTGCGTGGAGAAGTTGACCACATTGGGCGCGATCGGCGAAGCCTGCAGCGGCGTGCCGGGATCGGTGGCGCCAGTGGTGAGGCCGTTCTGGCCGATGACCAGCGCACGCCATTCGCCGCTGCCATCCGCGTTGAACCTGGCGACATAGAGCGTGCCGGTGTCGAGCAGGTTGGTGTTCGCCGAGCGGTTGGTGCTGTTGTACGCGCGGCTGGGAACGAATTTGTAGATGCAGCCCGGCGTCGAATCGTCACCCATGTAGAAGGCGACGCGGTTGTTGGCGTCGGTCATATACGCCGTATTCTCGTGGCTGAAGCGGCCCATGGCGGTGCGCTTGGTCGGTTCGGCCAGATCCTGATAGGGGTCGATCTCGACTACCCAGCCATAGCTGCTGTTGGGCTGCGTCGGGTCGAGGTAGTTGTTCGTCGTCTCTTCGCAGGTCAGATACGTGTCCCACGGCGTACGACCGCTGGAGCAGTTGTTGAGCGTGCCCTTGATGGTGGACGGAACGCCGAGGCCGACGGCCGGGCCGGTGGCGTTGTAGAAGCTGTTGCCGGTATAGCGGCGGTTGTACTTGGACCCTGCCTTGACCGCGAACTTGCCGTCCGTGCCCTTGGCGACTTCAATCACGCTGACGCCGACGGCGGACAGGGCGATGGCCTTTTGATCAGCCGTGGCGGTGGCGGCGTTGTACGTGCCGCTGGCGAACAGGATGTTGTAATCCGGCAGTTCGTGGTTGATCGCCAGGATGCCGCCGAGATTCGGGTCGACGCCGGAGATCGGGAAGAACTCCATGCCGTCATGATTGCCGCCGGCCCAGAGGTTCGTCTGGTTCGCGCTGGTCGGGAAGGTGCCGTTGGCAAAGGCGGTCGTGCCGCTTTCGACCAGATCGCCCGCCTTGAAGATGACGTCGACGGTGTAGTTCGCCGGGATCGTCACGCTGTCGGCGGTGGAGATGCCGACCGAGGCGAAGGCGATCGCATAGCTCGGCGGGGTCGGCGTGGGGGTCGGTGCGGGCGTCGGTGTGACGGCGGCATTATCGTCGTCGCAAGCGCCCAGCGCGCCCATCAGCGGCAGGACGGAAAGGCCATAGAGGCCGTTTTTGATGATCGAGCGGCGCGACGGATTGGCGGCGACGATCGCCTCCAGGCTGTCGGCGCATTCGATTTTGGGTTCGGCATCGCGATAGGGCGCGCGTGCCGCGTCGGTGAGATGGGACATTCCGGTCTTTCCCCTGTTTTATCCGCTCCGGTGGAGAGCGGTGCGGCGATCCGCCGCCATTGGCGCACGCGATCTCGCAGAGGTGCGTGACGCCTGCGTGGCGGTACAGTGTCAGGGGGATGACGATTATATTTCAGCTATAAGACGACGCCCTTCGGCAGCGTCAGGGCGGCGTCCCGTGCCGCCCCGAAGTCATGGTTCAATCGCCCGTGCGGGTCATGGCGAAGCTCTTGATGATGTGATCCTTATGCGCGTCGGGCACGACGGGCAGCAGCCACTGGTTCGATGGGTCGCGGATTTCGTCGATGCGGGCGTTCACCTCGTCGATGGTCCAGCCGGGCTGATACACGCCTTCCGATTCCGCGATATAGGCGCGGGCGACGCGGCCCCCGATGGCGACCAGCATCTCGCCCGTGATCGAGCAGCTTTCATGCGCCAGCCAGCCGACGGCGGGCGCGACCAGTTCCGGGCCCATCGGCGGATATTGGGAGACGTCGATCCCTTCGGCCATGCGCGTCACCGCGCTGGGCACGATGACATTGCACTTCACGCCCTCGTCAGCGCCTTCGAGCGCGACGACGTTGGACAGGCCGATCAGCCCGGCCTTTGCCACGCCATAGTTGGTCACGCGCTTGTTGCCATAGAGGCCGCCGATGGAGGAGGTCAGGACGACACGGCCATAGCCCGCCTCGCACATGCGCGGGAAGGCGGGGCGCACGACGTGGAAAGCGCCGCGCAGATGGACGTCGAGCACGGCCTCGAAATCCTCGTAACTCAGTTCCTTGAGCGATCCGTAACGGACGTTGCCCGCATTGTGGATCAGGATGTCGAGGCGGCCAAAATGGTCATAGGCGCAGTCGATGATCGCCTTGCCGCCCTCCGGCGTGGCGACGCTGTCGGTGTTGACGACGGCCTCTCCCCCGGCGGCGCGGATCGCCTGCGCGACCTCCTCCGCAGGGTTGTCCACGATGGCGTCGCCTTTCAGGCTGCCGCCCGGATCGTTGACGATCACCTTCGCCCCCTTGGCGCCCAGCATTTCGGCATAGGCCCGGCCCAGGCCACGGCCGCCGCCGGTGATGACGGCTACGCGATCGTCGAATCTCAATTCGGGCATGGGCATCCTCTCTCGCTGCTGCCGCTGCCACCCGGACGGCGGATGGCCGATCTTCCCTTGTCAGCGTGGCCGGTGGGAGACTTGACACTAGCTGACAAAATCGAGCCTCGGCGTACCACTGAGCTGCCGGATTTTGTCGGCAATTGTCAAGTCGGGTGGGGGAGGCTGTGGCAAAACCGGGGATATGTCACCGTGCCTGCCGGGCGCGGGGCAGGCTGGGATATGAGGATGATATGGCGGATATTGGCAAGATCGTAGAAGGTGCGGAGGAGCTGGACCAGCCCGTCACGATCGGCGTCGAGGCCTATGTTTCCCCCGAATATGCGCGCGCCGAGCAAGACAGGCTGTGGCGCAAGACATGGCTGCAGGCGGGCCGGGTGGAGGATATCCCCGAAGTCGGCAACTACATCACTTACGACATATTGGAGGACTCGATCCTGATCGTCCGCACCGGCGCGGAGGAGATCAAGGCCTATTATAATGTCTGCACCCATCGCGGTCGCCGCTTGGTCGATACGCCGCCGGGCAAGCGCAATGCGCGCGGCAAGAAGATGCGCTTCGTCTGCGGCTTCCATAGCTGGACCTTCGACCATCAAGGCAAGTGCACCCATATCGCCGACAAGGAATTGTGGCAGGGCGCGCTGACCGACGAGCGGACCCGGCTGGGAGAGGTGAAAGTCGATACCTGGGGCGGCTGGGTCTGGATCAACATGGACCCGGCGGCGATCCCGCTGCGCGAATATCTCGAACCCGCCGCGACGCTGCTCGACCCGTTCCTGCTCCAGAACATGCGGTGCCGCTGGCGCAAATGGATCGTGTTCGACTGCAACTGGAAGGTCGCGGTCGAGGCATTCAACGAAATCTATCATGTGTCGGGCACGCACCCGGAGTTCATGGCCTTTGCCGAGTTCAACGGCTGGGCGCGCAATCAGGGGCTTCACAGCAATATCGGCTATGACGCGCCCAAGGCGATGGACGCGAACCAGCAGGCCAAGCTGCGCATCGGCCATGGCGACGCGCGCATCTCCACTGCGGAGCTACAGAAATATACGTGGGAAGCGGCCAACACCAACACCACGATGACGCTCTATAACGCGGCGATGCGGTTGAAGGACGAACTGCCGGAGGGCACGCCCAATAACGAGGTGCTGATGCACTGGCTGAAATCCGCGCGGGAGGATGACGAGGCGCGCGGCGTGTTCTGGCCGGTGGTCGATCCGGCGCATAATGCGCAGGCGGGTACGAGCTGGCAGGTGTTCCCGAACTTCCAGATCGGTCACGCCGTCAACAATATGCTGACCTACCAGATGCGCCCGTACAAGGCGGACCCGGACAAGTGCATTTTCGAAGGCGCGGTGTACGAACTCTATCCCGAAGGCGAAGCGCCGGAGACGGAGTGGGAATATACCGAGCCCGCCGACTGGCCACCCGTGCTGCAACAGGATTTCGCCAATATGGCGGCGGTGCAGCAGGGCATGAAGAACGGCGGCTTTCGCGGCACGCAGCCCAATCCCTATCGCGAGCGGGCGATTGCCAGCCTGCATTATAATCTGGCGAAATATATGGGGACGGGGACGCCGCGTAAGCTGGTCTGAGGGGTATCCGTCAGCCCGCGCGGTGCCCCAGCGTTCGCGAAATCGCTGCCGCTTCGTCCCGTACGACCTCCATCAGTTCCGCCAGCCGGTCCTGTGAGCGGGAACTGGGGGCGGCGACGATCAGGGCGCCGATGACTGCGCCATCCGCATTGCGAATGGCGGATGCGGTGCCGGTGACGCCCTCCGCCATCTCGTCTATGGTCTGCGCCACGCCCTGTGCGCGGGCGGTCGCCAGCGCATCGACCAGCTTGCGCTTGGCGGTTTCGGTCTGGTCGGTCAGCCGTTCGGGTTTCAGCCGCTCGATATAGCGGCGGCTGTCCTCCTCCGCTCCGGTGGCGAGCAGGATGCGTCCGCCCGCCGTGCAGTATAGCGGGCGCCGGTCGCCAGCCGACACCGCGAAGCGGACTGCGTTGCTGCTTTCAATCGTGTCGATATAGGTCAGGGTGTCGCCATTGTCGTCGCGAACGGCGAACAGCACCGTCTCCCCGGAGCGGTCGGCGAGACGCCGCATTCCCTCGCGCACCAGATCGGACGACTGGATGCGGCGGCGGGCGACCATCAAGGCGCTGCCAAGGCCGAAGGCGCCGGGGCCGAGGCGATAGCTGCCCTCCGCCACCAGTAACACGTCCGCATCGGCCAGCCCGCGCAGGAGAGCGGCAAGGCTGCTCTTGGGCGTATCGAGCAACCGGCTGAGGTCGGCGAGGCTGACCGGCCCGTCGGCGGCGCACAGCGCCTCCAGGATGCGGATCACGCGCGTCACGGATTGCGGCGAGGTGAGGCGGCGGTCGTCGGCGGTCATGACGGCGGCTTGCCCCGCCGGTACGGGCCTGTCAACGAAAGGCGGGCAGCACCTCGTTCGCGAACAGGGTCGCATAGGACAGGAAGCGGTCGGCGGGCAGGCCAGCGGGCATCATCATCATGAAATGCTCGACCGGGATGCGCTCCTGCATCCGCCGGAACTTCGCGATGGCCTGATCCGGGGTGACGATCTGGAGGATGCCGCTTTTCTTGAAATCTTCCAGCGGCATGGCTTTCAGCGTGGGGTCGTCGATGCCGATCGCCTTGTCCTCGTTCAGCCATTCGCCATAGCTGTTGTTGACGTGGTGATAATAGGGGGCGAGTTCCTCCATCGCGGCCTCCGGGTCTTGCGCCACGGCCAGGAACAGGCCCTGTATGCGGATGCGCGCCTGCGCCGGGTCTTTCCCTTCCTCGCGCAGCTTGTCGGCGTAGAGGCCGCAGACGTCCTCGTTACCGAAATAGCCGTCCGCATATTTCGCCACGCGGGCCAGCGCCTTTTCCGCGAAGCCGCCGATATAGAGCGGTACCCGCCCGCGCGGCGGGGCGGGGACGATGGCGGCATCTTTGATATTGTAGAACTGCCCCTCGAACGTCACGCACTCGCCCGCCCAGAGGCGCTGCACGATCTCCAGAAACTCGTCGAACATCGCGCCCCGCTTGCGGAAGTCGACGCCATAGGCCTCCGTCTCGCGCTTGCGGTATCCGATGGCCAGCGCCATTTCGAGGCGGCCGCCCGCAAAGCTGTCGAGCACCGCGCATTCCTCTGCAAAGCGGACGGGGTGGTAGAGCGGGGCGAGGCCCACGGCTGACCCGATGCGTAGCGTCTTCGTGCGTCCGGCAATCGCGCCCAGCGCGACATTGGGGGAGGGCATATAGCCGTCCTGCGCGCCATGATGTTCCGGCACCCATGCGCCGTCGAAGCCGAGACGCTCCGTCTCCACGATGACGTCCAGCGTTTCGGCGTAAAGGTCCGCCCATGGCCTGCGCCACTGCGCCGGGTTTCGGAAATCGTACAGATAGCCAAAGCTGATCTTGCCCGTCACATCGCTCTCCTTGCTCTGGCGATCAGGAGTAGGAGGCGGGTCTGCCTTGGTCTTGACATTAGCGGACAGCCCGCCGTAGCTCGACCGCGTAGGAAAGGATGCGATGGCGCAGACGGTGACCCTCTCCGCCGTGCCTGACGACGCGGCATTCGAACAGGTGTTCGCGGGCACGTTGATCGAGTTTTCGGAACTGGTCCGCGAACTGGGCGGTGATCCTGCGCCGTTGCTGCGCGCGGCGCGGATCGATTCCACGAAGGTCGATCATGTGACGCCGCAGGTCAGCTTTCGCTCGATGATCGACCTGCTGGAAGGCGCGGCGGAGGCATTGCAATGCCCCGATTTCGGCATGCGCCTCGCTGCGCGGCAGGGCGGGGGCAAGGTCTTCGGCGCGATGGGCGTGGTCATGCGCAACAGCGGCAATCTGGGCGAGGCGCTGCACTATGCCAGCGCGCATATTCAGGCTTACAGCCTCGCGGGCGGCATGCCCATCGAGCAGGAGCGGGAGACGGGGCGGGTGTTCGTCGGCCTCGACATATTGATCGACGGCGTGCCCGACCGCAGCCAGACGGTGGAGCAGCACCTCCTCCTCGCCCATTATAATGCGATGGAGATCACGCGGGGGCAGGCGCGCGTCCGGCAGGTGCGGCTGCGCCACCGACCCCTGTCGCCGCTGCGCACCTATCGCCGCTATTTCGGATGCGAGGTGCTGTTCGAGCAGGCGGCGGACGGCATCGTCTTTTCGCAGGCGGACATGAGCGCCGCCGTGATCGATCCCGATGTGTTGCAGCACGACCGCGCGGCGGATTTCATCGACGCGCATTTCCCGCCCGCGCCCGTGCCCCTGCACGCGCGGGTGCGCGGTCTGGTCATGAAATCGCTGAGCGTGGGGGATTGCGGCATCGACAGCATCGCGGGCGCACTGGCCCTGCATCCGCGCACGCTGCACCGCCGGTTGCGGGAGGAGCGCCGGTCGTTCGAGGAGATCAAGGACGAGGTGCGCCGCGACCTTGCGCACTATTACATCGAGAGGACCGACATGCCCTTCACCCGCATCGCGGAGAAGATCGGTTATTCCGAAACATCGGTGCTGACGCGCAGTTGCCATCGCTGGTTCGATGCTTCGCCCCGTGCGCTGCGTCAGGGGCGGCTCGGCCTCGACGGAGTGAACAGACCTGTCTAACAGAGGCCCCGAGTTTCAGATGGGAAAGAGGGCCTGACAGTGAAAGTTGCGATCATTACGGGCGCGGGCAGCGGCATCGGCCTCGCCACCGCCAAGATGCTGCACGATTCGGGCATGGCGATTGTCGGCGTAGGCCGCGATACGGGCAAGCTGGAAGCACTCGAACAGGCGTTGGGCGGCGCGGAGCGGGTTGCCACCATTTCCGTCGATGTGACCAGCAAGGAGGCGCCCGCTGCGATCGTGAAGCTGGCGCTCGATCGTTTCGGGTCCATCGACCATCTCGTCAACAATGCGGGCGTGGGCAGCCCCAAGCCGCTGCACGACACCGATGACGAGACGCTGGACAGTTTCATCGACATCATGCTGCGCGCGCCGTTCCGGCTGTGCCGCGACGCCATCGTCCACATGAAGCCGGGATCGAGCATCGTGAACGTCACCTCCACCTTCGCCATGATCGGCGGGCGGCGCGGCGGCGCCTATTCGGCGGCGAAGGGCGGGCTCAAGTCGCTGACCGAGCATATGGCGTGCGAATATGGGCCGCAGGGCATTCGCACCAACAATGTCGCGCCGGGCGTGACGATGACCGACATGGTCCGCCACCGTTTCGAGGACGAGGGCTTCAAACGTGCGAATGTCGAGACGACGCCCTATCCGCGCCTGGCGGAGCCGGAGGATGTGGCGAGCGTGATCGCCTTCCTCTGCCAGCCGGGCAGCGAGATGATCAACGGCCAGTCCATCGTCGTGGACGGCGGCTGGACGAAGACGAAATATCTCTCGCCCCGCGCGATGACGACGAAGTGGGTCGAGGAGTGAGTTAAGCCCGCCGCCGTTCGTCCTGAGCTTGTCGAAGGACTGCACTTTTCTTCGAGCGCAACGCAGAAAAGAAGAACAGTCCTTCGACAGGCTCAGGACGAACGGTAGTGGGGGCAGTGCACACCCTCTGGCGCTCCCGTGATCCGCGCGTTAAGGGCATCGCATGTCGATCATGTCGGATAAATGGATTCGCACGCAGGCGCAGGAAAACGGCATGATAGAGCCGTTTGTCGAGGCGCAGCGTCGCGATGGGTGCATCAGCTACGGCCTGTCCTCCTATGGCTATGACGCGCGTGTGGCGGATGAGTTCAAGATTTTCACCAACGTCAACAGCGCGACGGTGGACCCCAAGAATTTCGACGCGGAAAGCCTGGTCGACCGCAAGACCGACTGCTGCATCATCCCGCCCAACAGCTTTGCGCTGGCCCGGACAGTGGAATATTTCCGCATCCCCAGTGACGTGCTGGTGATCTGCCTCGGCAAGTCCACCTATGCGCGTTGCGGCATCATCGTGAACGTGACGCCGCTGGAGCCGGGCTGGGAAGGGCATGTGACGCTGGAATTTTCCAACACCACGCCGCTCCCCGCCAAGATCTACGCCAATGAGGGGGCGTGCCAGTTCCTGTTCCTGCAAGGGAATGAGCCGTGCGAGGTCAGCTATGCCGACCGCGCGGGCAAATATATGGGACAGCGCGGCGTGACTTTGCCCCGTCTGTAAGACGCGGATCGTGCCGGTCGGCGCGCTTGTCCTTGCCAAACGTCACGCTTCGGCACAGAATCCAGACCATGTTCGACCTGCTACGCCGAGCCTTTAATCAGGCCGGGACAGAGGATGCCGCGCCGCGCCTGTTCTCCACGGGGGAGGGGCGGCGCGTCTATGCCATTGGCGATGTCCATGGACGCCGCGACCTGCTGGTCGAACTGCTGCGCCTCATCGTTGCGGATAGCGAAGCGCGGGAACCCGTACGGGAACTGCGCCTCGTCATGCTGGGCGATCTCGTCGACAGGGGATTGGAGTCGGCGGGCGTGGTCGATCTGGTGATGGACATGGCGGCGGACTGGCCGGGGATGGACTGCCTGATGGGTAATCATGAGGAAATGTTCCTCGTCGCCTTGCAGGGAGAGGGTCGCGGCGTGGACCTGTTCCGCCGGGTTGGCCGCGAAGCCCTGCTCAGCTATGGCATCGCGCCGACCCTCATCGATGAAGGGGAGGAAGATGCCCTCTATGCCGCCATGCTGGAGCATGTGCCGGAGGCGCACCGCGATTTCCTCGCCGCCCTGCCCAACAGCATCGTCATCGGCGACTATCTGTTCGTCCATGCCGGGATCAAGCCGGGCGTCGCGCTGGAGGATCAGGATAGCCGCGACATGCGGTGGATCAGGGCGGCGTTTCTCAAAAGCCGCGTGGCGCATCCCTATATGGTGATCCACGGCCATAGCATTTCGGAGGAGGTGGACATCCGCCCCAACCGCATCGGCATCGACACCGGGGCCTATGCCAGCGAACGGCTGACCGCGATCGGGCTAGAGGGGACGGAGCGATGGTTCCTCTCGACATGACCCTATAACGCGGGTGCCACGAACGCATCCTTCCACGCGGGCTTCACCGTCGCCAGCAGCGCGGCATCCATGGGCAGGTCGATGACATAGCTGCCCTCCGCATAGGGGCCGGCCTCATAGGGGCCGATGGACACGCGAATGGTGTCGAGCGCCTTGCCCGCTTTCGATACGGGCAGGATCAACTGCTTGGTCATGTCCACGCATTGCACGAAGTCGTCCAGTTCATTGGGGTCGTCATGCCGCACCGGCTCGCCGCGCTTTTCCGCGCGCTGGGCGTCCAGTTCCTTGCAGAAGCGCGCCTTTGCAACCGTGGCGAGGCGCGGAATGTCGAGCAGTGCCGCCGTCGCCACGCGCTTTTTCGCGCTCTTGTCCCAGAGGATGGCGGTGGCAATCGGCATGCCATGCGCGCCGCCGGTGAACACATAGCCGTCGCTCAGCAGGACGAGTGCACGCGGCGTATTGGCGACCGTCGCGAAATCCTCCTCATAGCTGTGGCCGTTGAAGGGATAGTCGCTTTTCTTGGCTTCCTCCTGATCCGATTTCGCCTGTGCGCGGGCGTCGGCGAGCAGCTTGTCGCCATTGCCGCGCAGCCAGAGATTGAGTTCGGGAATGGCCGCGGCCTCGGCAGGCCATTTATAGCCGAACTCCAGCCCATCTGCCTTGCTGCCGATCGCCTGCGCGCCCGGTCCCGGCACCGCGACGTTCGCCGCCGCAGCATTGGACGCTGCCGCAGGGTGGTTCGCATTGGTCGCCGTCTGATCCTTTTCCCCGCTGTCGCCACCCGAACAGGCTGGCAATGCGATGACGCCACACAGGGCAAGAAAAAGGGGAATCGTGCGGATAGGGCGCATAAACAGCCTTTCTTTCTTGGCGGACGGGTTTACCCTGTTACGGGTCCGGCACGCGCCGCCTTGTCCAGCGTTGTCGGAAATGATGCCGGCGGGTAAGGGCGCACCTGACCGCGTCGGCATTTCGCCACTGCGAAAACGGGGAAGTCCTTTGCCAGAGACGTCAACCAACCTTGTCCTCTTCGGTGCCACCGGCGACCTTGCGCACCGCATGTTGTTTCCGTCTCTGTATAATCTCTATTCCGACGGGTTGTTGCCGGAAAATTTTTCGATCCTCGCGTCCGGTCGCACGTCGATGGACGATGCAGCGTTCCGGGCCAGCATCCAAAAGAGCCTGAACGACTATCTGACCGACGACCGGCGCGACGCGGATCGCATCACGCAATTCCTCGAAATGGTGACCTATTGCCCTGTGGACGTCAGCGAGAAGGAGAGCGTGCAATGCCTCGCCGACCGGTTGGGCAGTGGCAATGGCGGGCCGGTCGCGGTCTATCTCTCGACCCCGCCGTCGCTGTTTGCTCCCACGGCGCAGGCGCTGGCCGACGCCGGGATACTGACGCCGCACACGCGCATCGCCATGGAAAAGCCGATCGGCAAGGATCTGGAGTCGTCGCGCGTGGTGAACGACGCCATGGGCGCGCTGTTCGCGGAGGAGAATATCTTCCGCGTCGACCATTATCTCGGCAAGGAAACGGTGCAGAACCTCCTCGCCCTGCGTTTTGGCAACATGATGTTCGAGCCGCTGTGGAACGCCAATGCCATCGACCATGTGCAGATCACCGTCGGCGAGACGGTGGGCCTTGAAGGGCGCGTGTCCTATTATGACGGCGTCGGCGCGCTGCGCGACATGGTGCAGAACCACATGCTGCAAATCCTCTCCATCATCGCGATGGAGCCGCCCGCGCGTCTTGATTCCACCGCGGTCCGTGACGAGAAGGTCAAGGTGCTGCGCTCCCTGCGCAAGATGGACGCGGATACGGTCGGCGCGAACAGCGTGCGAGGCCAGTACACGCCCGGCGCGGTGAAGGGGCAGATTGTCACCGGCTATGCCGACGAGCTGGGCAAGCCCTCCAACACGGAAACCTTTGTCGCGCTCAAGGCGCATATCGACAACTGGCGCTGGGCGGGCGTGCCCTTCTACCTGCGCACCGGCAAGCGGCTGCCCAACCGCCAGTCGGAAATCCTGATCCAGTTCAAGCCTGTCTCCCACAGCATCTTTGGCGGGAAGAAGAACGGTGCGGGCCTCGACCCGAATACGCTGATCATCCGCCTCCAGCCGGAGGAGAATATCCGCCTGCTCATCATGGCGAAGGAGCCCGGCCTCGACCGCGACGGGGTGAAGTTGCAGGAGGTCGGCCTCGACGTCTCGCTGGTCCACGCGTTTGAGGGTGCGCGCCGCCGCATCGCCTATGAGCGGTTGCTGCTCGACCTGCTGGAAGGGGACACGACCCTGTTCGTGCGCCGCGACGAGGTGGAGGCGCAATGGCAGTGGATCGATTCCATCGTCGGCGGGTGGAAGGACAGCGGCCAGAAGGCGCAGCCCTATGCCGCCGGGAACTGGGGACCGTCGTCGGCGATTGCGCTGATCGAACGGGATGGAGCGAGCTGGTATGACTGATCTGAACGCCACCGTTGCAAAGGTGACACAGCGCATCGTGGAGCGCAGCGCGCCGCGGCGGGCCAAATATCTCGACCTCATCAAGCGGGGCCGGGACGCTGGCACCAATCGCGATGCGCTGGCCTGCGGCAATCTCGCCCATGCCTTTGCCGCGAGTGGCGAGGACAAGCCGGTCATCATGGGCGGCAAGGCGATCAACATCGGGATCGTCACCGCTTATAACGACATGCTGTCCGCGCATCAGCCCTATGGCCGCTACCCGGACCAGATCAAGATTTTCGCGCGGGAAAAGGGCGCGACGGCACAGGTCGCGGGCGGCGTGCCCGCCATGTGCGACGGCGTGACGCAGGGGCAGTCGGGCATGGACCTGTCGCTGTTCTCCCGCGATGTGATCGCCATGTCGACGGCGGTGTCGCTGTCCCACGCGATGTTCGAGGGCGCGATGCTGCTCGGCATCTGCGACAAGATCGTGCCGGGGCTGCTGATCGGCGCGCTGCGGTTCGGCCATTTGCCGACGATCCTGATCCCCGCAGGCCCCATGCCATCGGGCCTCGCCAACAAGGAGAAGGTCCGCATCCGGCAGCTCTATGCGGAGGGCAAGGTCGGGCAGAAGGAACTGCTGGAGTCCGAAAGCGCCTCCTATCATTCGGCGGGCACCTGCACCTTTTACGGCACGGCCAACAGTAATCAGATGATGATGGAGATGATGGGGCTGCACATGCCCGGCTCCGCCTTCGTCAATCCGGGTACGAAGCTGCGGCAGGAACTGACGCGGGCGGCGACGCATCGCATCACCGAACTCGGCTGGGACGGCAACGACTATCGTCCGCTGGGCCTGTGCGTTGATGAGAAGGCGATCGTGAACGCGGCCATCGGCCTGCTGGCGACGGGCGGGTCCACCAACCACGCCATCCACCTGCCCGCCATTGCGCGGGCGGCGGGGATCAGCATCGACTGGACCGACCTCGCCGAACTCTCCGGCGTCATCCCGCTGATCGCGCGCGTCTATCCCAATGGATCGCGCGACGTGAACGACTTCCATCATGCAGGCGGCATCGGCTGGGTGATCGGGGAGTTGCTCGACACCGGCCTGCTCCACCGCGACCTGTTGACCGTGGGCGGCGACGATATGACCGCCTATGCGGCGGAACCGGGACTGGACGGGGAGGCGCTGACATGGACGCCCTATCCCAAGGCGTCACGCGACGACACGATCCTGCGCCCGGTCAGCGATCCGTTCAGCGCGGACGGTGGCATGCGCCTGCTCGCGGGCAATCTCGGCCGGGCGGTGATGAAGACCAGCGCGGTCGATCCCGAACGCTGGACGATCGAAGCGCCGTGCCGTGTCTTCCACGAACAGAATGACGTGCTGCGCGCGTTCAAGGCGGGCGAACTGGACCGCGACGTGGTGGTCGTCGTGCGCTTTCAGGGGCCGCGCGCCAACGGCATGCCGGAACTGCACAAGCTGACCCCTCCGCTGGGCGTGTTGCAGGATCGCGGGTTCAAGGTTGCGCTGGTGACGGATGGCCGCATGTCCGGCGCGAGCGGCAAGGTGCCCGCCGCCATCCACCTCTCGCCGGAGGCGCTGGGTGGCGGTCCCATCGGGCGGCTGCGCGATGGCGATGTGGTGCGGGTGTGTGCGGAAACCGGTCAGCTCGACGCGCTGGTCGATGCGGCGGAGTGGGAGGCCCGGCCTCTGGCGACCGCCAAGCCGGATATCTACGACACGGGCCGCGAATTGTTCGCGCTGTTCCGCGACCATAGCGATCTGGCCGAAGAAGGCGCCTCCGCGATGCTGGCTGCGATGGACGCACAGCTTTCTGCCTGACATTCTCTCCCCTTGAAACAGGGAGAGGCTGTATGACGGAAACAGAGAGGCTCGCCGCGGTCGAGGCGATCAGGACGCTCAAGGCGCGCTACTGGCGCGGGGTGGACAGGAGCGACGACGACCTCGTCCGTTCGATCCTGCACCCGGATTGCGTGTTGGATTACACCGGCTGCTGCACCGACCCGGCCAGCGGACGGGATTTCCTGCCCGCGATGAACGTCGTGCTGCGGGGGCGCGATAGCTGGGCGGGCGGTGCGTTCAAGGCGGCGAACATCGTCACCGTGCATCAGGGGCATCAGCAGGAGATCGACGTCACCAGCGCGACGGCCGCGACGGGCATCTGGTCCTTTTCGGACAGATTCTTCAACCCGGCGGGTGTGCCGTTCGCGCGGTTTTCGGGCTACGGGTTTTACTACGACAGCTATGAAGCGGTGGATGGCGTCTGGTTGCTGAAGACCACGCAGATCGAGCGGTTGCGGGTGGAGGCGGAGTAGAAGAGTCTAAACCAACCCGTCTGTCGGATGCTCCTCCGCCGGTTCCGTATGCTCGCCGCCCAGCCCCAGTTCCGCCAGCACCTCATCCGTATGCTGGCCCAGATGCGGGGTCGGGCCCTGTACCTTGCCGGGGGTGGCGGAGAACCATGTCGGTACGCCGGGGAAGCGGACGGGGCCGTGGTCCGTCTCCACCGTCTCGAAGAATCCGACGGCGTTCAGATGTTCATTGTCGAACAGTTCGTCGGTGGTGCGCAGCGGGGCGGCGGGGATGTTCAGTTCCTCCAGCAGGTCCAGCCACTCCTGCGTGGTCCGCTCCAGAAACGTCTCGCCCAGCAGGCCGTAAACCTCGTCGATGCGCTTGGCGCGCTTGGCCAGTGTGTCGAACTCGTCGGTTGCCCACACGGGCTTCACCGACTCCACGAACGCATTCCAGTGCTTGTCGTTATAGACGAGCGCCGCGACATAGCCGTCGCGGGTCTTGTACGGCTTGCGGTTGCGGGCCACGACGCGGTGGTAGTGCGCGGGGCCGAGGGGCGGTTCGAACAGCTTGCCCGACGCATGCTCGGCCAGCACAAAACTCGCCATCGTCTCGAACATGCCGACTTCCACTTCCTGCCCCTCGCCGGTGCGCTGGCGGTGGAACAGGGCGAGGAGGGTGGAGTAGAGGCCGGTCAGGCCCGCCACCTTGTCCGCGATAATGGTCGCCACGAAATCGGGCTTGCCGGTCATCAGTTGCTGGAGGTGGGGGATGCCGACCTCCGCCTGGATGGTGTCGTCATAGGCGGGCTTGTCCCCGTCCGGGCCGCGCCGCGAATAGCCGTAGCAATTGGTATAGACGATATCAGGCTTCACCGCTTTCACGGCTTCATAGTCGAAACCGAGTTTGGCGATCGCCTTGCCGCGCATCGAGTGGATGAAGACGTCCGCCGTCGCGATCAGGGTGCGCAGGGCGGCCTTGTCCTGCTCCGTGCGCAGGTCGAGGACGATGCTGCGCTTGCCCCGGTTCACGTTCATGAACACGCCGCCCAGGTCGGGAGTGGGGCCGGCATTGATGTAGCGGGTGTTGTCGCCGGCGGGCGGCTCCACCTTGATGACGTCCGCGCCCATGTCGGCCATGATCTGCGTGCAATAGGGACCGAAGACCATGCTGGTGAGGTCCACCACCCTGATGCCCGAAAGCGGTCCCTGCCCATTGCCTGCCATGCGATATTCCTCTCGACCTATTGCCCGTTCGCTACCGCATCGACGGGCGAAAATCTATCCGTATTTCCGTTTAACGAACCAATATCGGCACGGGGAAGATTGTGCTGGCGCGCGCGCGCTGCTATGCGGGCGATCAATCATGACAGGCAGGTGAGGACAGAGCCGTGGATTTCGCCTTCACAGACGACCAGCAGAATATCAGGGACGCGGTGCTGAAGCATTGCGCGCAATTCTCCGACGAATATTGGCTGGCGCAGGATCATAAGGCGGAGTTTCCGTTCGATTTCTACAAGTCCATGGCGGACGCGGGCTGGCTGGGCGTGGCGATGCCGGAGGCTTTCGGCGGCGCGGGCCTTGGCATCACCGAAGCGGCGATCATGATGCAGGCGGTGGCTGAGGCGGGCGGAGGCATGACGGCGGCCTCCACCATCCACGGTCCGGTCTTCGGGCTGGAGCCGGTCGCCCTGTTCGGCACCGAGGAACAGAAGCAGCGGATGATCCCGCCGGTCCTGTCGGGCGAGGAGAAGATGTGCTTTGCCGTGACCGAGCCGAATACCGGCCTCGACACCACGAAACTGAAAACCTTCGCGAAGAAGGTGGACGGCGGATACCGCGTCAATGGCGAGAAGATCTGGATCACCAACGCGCATGTCGCTGACCGGATGCTGCTGATCGCGCGCACGACGGCGCTGGAGGACGTGAAGAACAAGACCCACGGCCTGTCGCTGTTCTACACAAAGCTCGACCGCGCCCATATCGAGCATCAGATCATCCCGAAAATGGGCCGCCACGCCGTCGGCTCCAACATGCTGTTCATCAGCGACCTGTTCATCCCGGAGGAGGACCGCATCGGGGAGGAAGGGCAGGGGTTCAAGATCCTGCTCAAGGGCCTGAACCCGGAGCGTGTCCTGCTGGCCGCCGAAGCCGTCGGCATCGCCCGCAACGCCCTCAACCGCGCGGCGCGCTATGCGAAGGAGCGGATCGTGTTCGACCGCCCGATCGGCATGAATCAGGGCATCCAGCATCCACTGGCGAAATGCTGGATGCAGGTGGAGGCCGCAAACCTGATGGTGATGAAGGCCGCCACCCTGTTCGACAAGGGCGAGGAGTGCGGCGTGGAGGCGAACAGCGCCAAATATCTCGCAGGGGAGTTCGCGTTCGAGGCGTGCCATACCGCCATGCTGACGCTGGGCGGCATGGGCTATGCGCAGGAATATCATGTCGAGCGCCTGCTGCGCGAAGTGTTGATCCCGCGCACCGCGCCGGTCAGCCCGCATATGATCCTGAACTTCATCGCGGAAAAGGTGCTGGAACTGCCGAAGTCCTACTGACGACGGGAGCCGGTGAAAGCCGGCTTGCCAAATCAACAGGGCTGTCGGATGAGCGGTCCACGAATTTAGGGAGAATGCTTGTCATGGCAGCAGAGGTCGAAGGTTTCCGCGCGCGTTCCTGGCTGTTCGCACCGGGCGACAGCGAGAAGAAGATGACCAAGGCGATGGAGGGCGTGGCCGACATCGTCCTGATCGACCTGGAGGATGCCGTCGCGCCCGAAAACAAGATCGCGACGCGCACCACCGTCCATGACTTCATCAAGGCGAACCCGGCGCAGCGCGAGCGTCTGTGGGTCCGCATCAATCCGTTCGACGGTCCCTATACGCTGGGCGACCTCGCCGCCGTGATCCCCGCAAACCCCGGCGGCATCATGTTGCCCAAGGTATACAGCCGGGCCGAAGTGGAGAAGCTGGACCATATGCTGTCCGTCCTCGAAGTCGCCAACGGTATTGAGGAAGGCTCGACAAAGGTCATCGTGCTGATCACGGAAACGGCCGAGGCGATGTTCCATACCGGCAGCTACAAGGGCGCGCCGCGCGTCGTCGCGCTGACATGGGGTGCGGAGGATCTGGCGGACAGCATCGGCGCGTCGTCCAACCGCAATCCCGACGGCAGCTACAGTTTCACCTATGAACTGGCGCGCAGCCTGACCGTGCTGGGCGCGGCGACGGCGGGCGTTACAGCGATCGAGACGATCTCCGCCGACTTCAAGGATCTGGATGCGCTGCGCAAGCGGGCCGAGGGTGTGCGCCGCGACGGCTTCAAGGGAATGCTCGCCATTCATCCGGCGCAGGTCGACGTCATCAACGCCGCCTTCACGCCGACCGAGGCGGAGATTGCAGAGGCGCAGGAGATCGTGGATGTCTTCGCCGCCAATCCGGGCGTCGGCGCGATCGGATGGAAGGGCGGCATGCTCGACCGTCCCTATCTGTCGCGCGCGCAGCAATTGCTGAAGCAGGCGGGCCGGTAGGATGCGCGAAGTGGTGGACGCCGCGACCCTCGACCTCTCCCGCTATCTGAAGGCGGGGGACCGGATCGTCTTCGGTCAGGCCTGCGGCGAGCCGACCACGCTGGTCGAGGCGCTGATCGCGCAGGGGGCCGGGATCGGCAATCTCTCGGCATTCATCGCGACCAGTTTCTCCGGGCTGTTCACGCCGGAGACGGCGGACGCGTTCACCCTGTCCTCCATGGGCGCCATCGGCGCGCTGCGGTCGATGACCAAAGCGGGCAAGCTGTCGGTCATTCCTATCCACGTCAGTCAGGTCGGCCCGATGATTACGGCGGGCATCATCGGCTGCGATGTGGCGATGGTGCAGGTCAGCCCGGCAGACGCCGACGGCAACCACAGCTTCGGCCTGATCGGCGACCACACCCGCGCCATGGTGGACAAGGCGCGCGTCGTGATCGCGGAGGTCAACGATCAGGTGCCCTACGTACCCGGCGAGTTGCTCTCGTCATCGCAAATCGACGTGGCGGTGCAAGTGTCGCGCACGCCCGTCGAGGTCGCGTCGGCGAAAATAGGTGAGACGGACGAGGCCATCGCCCGCTTCGCCGCCGCCTATATCGGGGACGGGTCGGTGATCCAGACGGGCGTCGGGGCGGTGCCCGATGCGATCCTGCGCCTGCTCCACGACCGGCGCGATCTGGGTGTGCATTCGGGCATGCTGGGCGACGGTCTGGTCGAACTGGTGGAGGCGGGCGTCATCACCAATGCGCGCAAAGCCATCGATACCGGCGTGTCGATCAATGGCGCGTTCATCGGCACGAAGAAGCTTTATGACTGGGCGAACGGCAATGCGTCCGTCCGGCTGTGCGGCACGGACTACACCCATGATGCCGCCACGCTGGCGCGGCTGGAGCGGCTGGTCACGATCAACAGTGCCCTCGAAGTCGATCTGACAGGGCAGGCCAATGCAGAGCAGTCGGGTTCCGCCTATCTGGGCGGCACTGGCGGGCAGGTGGATTTCGTGCGCGCGGGCGCTCGTTCGCCCGGCGGCCACTCGATCATCGCGCTGTCGGCCACGGCCAAGGGCGGGACGATCAGCAAGATCGTGGTGAACCTGTCCGGTCCCGTGACGACCGCGCGCAGCGACGTCGATGTGATCGTCACCGAATATGGCGCGGCGGAACTGAAGGGGCAGGCGCTGGCCGAGCGCACGAAGCGCCTGATCGCCATCGCGCATCCCGATTTTCGTGAGGAACTGGACCGTGCGGCCCATGTCATCCAGCAAAGGGGTTTCTGATGTCCGACGCCGTCCTGTTCGATGCCCGCGAAGACGGCATCGCGATCATCACCATCAACCGCCCGGAACAGCGCAATGCGCTGAGCCGCGAGGTGCGCGAAGGGCTGCGGTCGGCATGGGCGACGTTCGAGGCGGATGACGCCCTCCGCATCGCCATCCTGACCGGCGCCGGGGAAAAGGCGTTTTGCGCGGGCGGCGACCTGAAGGAAATGGTCGAGACGGGCATGCAGGTGCCGCCGCGCGACATGTTCCCGCTGCCCTATGACACTATCGAACTGACGAAGCCGACCATCGCGGCGGTGAATGGCGTCGCCTTTGCGGGCGGATGGATGATCGCGCAGGCGTGCGACCTGTGCGTCGCCTCGACCGCCGCGAAGTTTGCGATCACGGAAGTGAAGGTAGGCCGGGGATCACCGTGGGCCGCGCCGCTGATCAGCATGATCCCGCAGCGGATCATGATGGAGATCATCCTGACCGGCAAACCGATCACCGCGCAGCGCGCCTATGAGATCGGCCTCGTGAACCGGCTGGCCGAACCGGAGGCGTTGCTGGACGCGGCCATCGCACTGGCACAGGAGGTGCTGGAGGGCGCGCCGCTGTCGGTCAAGGCAGGGCGCGAGACGGTGATGCTGGCGACGGAAATGGGCCGCGGCGCCGCCCTGCAGGCCGCCCGCGCCGCCCATGAGGCGACCTACAAGAGCCGCGATGCGCAGGAAGGCCCGCGCGCCTTTGCGGAGAAGCGCAAGCCGGAGTGGACGGGGCGCTGATCGTGGAGGGGCTCGCTCTCTGACGGCGATGCTTTTGTCCATTATCGTCAAGCGGTCCATGCTATTGCTTGGCAACGCTCCAGCCAGGATCGAACAACTAGGACAGGATGTCGGATGGGATCGCTTACAGGCAAGGTGGCCGTCATCACGGGCGCGAGCCGGGGTATCGGCAAGGGCATTGCGCTGGTCCTCGCGGAACAGGGCGCGACCGTCTATGTGACCGGGCGCACGGTCAATCCGGGCGATTATTATCTGCCGGGCACGGTGGGCGAAACCGCCGCCGAGTGCACGGAGCGCGGCAAGGCGGAAGGCGGCAAGGGGATCGCCGTCGCCTGCGACCATGGCGATGACATCGCTGTCGCCGCGCTGTTCGAGCGGGTGAAAGCCGAGCAGGGGCGGCTCGACATCCTCGTCAACAATGCCTTCACCCTATCCGACGACCTGCTGGAGCCCAAGGGTTTCTGGGACAAGCCGCTCAGCAATCTGGAGATGTGGGACGTCGGCGTCCGCTCCAACTATGTCGCCGCCTGGCATGCCGCGCAGATCATGGTGCCGCAGAAGTCGGGCCTGATCGTCGCCATCTCCGGCTTTGCCGCCGTGACCTATACCTATGGCACGATCTTCGGCACGTCCAAGTCGGCGGTGGACCGCATGGCGCGCGACATGGCGATCGAGCTGGAGCCGCATGGCGTCGCCTCGCTCACCTTGTGGCAGGGCCTGACCCTGACCGAGAAGGCGAAGGACAATCTCGCCAAGATGGGCGACAAGATGACCAAGTCGATCACCAGCATGACCGGCAGCACGGTCGAGCATCCGGGCCG
>DASVNT010000054.1:0-2442 GCA_036383715.1 Sphingobium sp.
AGACCGACACCATCCTGCGGCGGGGCCGCTATATCGCCTATCGGGGCGGTCTGCCCTTGACGCCCGGCTATGATGTGGTCGGGACGGTCGACGCCGTTGACCCCGGCGTGCGGGGCCTGAACGTCGGGCAGCGGGTGGCGGACATGACTGTCTCTGGCGGTTACAGCCAATATCTGATCCGCCCGGCTGGAATGCTGATCCCTGTCCCGCCCGGCATAGAACCGGCCATCGCCGTCGAACTGCCGCTGATGGGGATGACCGCCTGGCAGATGCTGACCCGCTGCGTCTCGCTGCAACCCGGCGCGCCCATTCTCGTCGTCGGGGCCAGCGGCAGCGTCGGGCGCGCGCTGGTGGCGCTCGGGCGGCATCTGGGGCTGAAGGTGATCGGGACCTCCTCCGACGCCAACCTGTCCCAGGTCGCGGCGCTTGGCGCGACCGCGCTCGATTATCGACGGCCCGACCTGCTCGCCGCCATTCGCGACGCCAGCGGCGCAGATGGCGTCGCGGCGGCCTTTGACGCTGTCGGCGGTCGCAGCTGGAAGACGAGCTTCCAGTCGCTTGGCCGCAACGGGACTCTCGTCGCCTATGGCTTTCAGGACTTTCTGGACGGGAACAAAGCAACCCATGAAGCAATGGTCGGCCTGTTCCGGTTGCACAAGGTGTATAACCGTTTCGGGCAACTGGACGGGTCAGGCCGCCGCTCCATCTTCTACGACATCGACATCCGCAGGCAGGCCGAGCCGGAAGACTATCGCGCGGACATGGAGACCCTGCTCGATCTGGTCGCAGGTGGCGCTTACCGCCCCCCGCAGCCCGAGATTATACCGCTCACCGCCGCCGCCGAAGCCCACCGTCGCATCGCGCGGCGCGGCCTCGATCATCGCCTGGTTCTCGACCCCTGGCTTTAGGTCGAGGCGCGTTAATTCGGAATCAACTCACCCCGAACGGAAGTGAGGTAGCCCCTCAAATGCGCTCAGCCAGGCTCTTCGTCCCGCCTGCGTCGCCCCAATAGCGATCGCGCAGGGCCTTCTTGTAAAGCTTGCCGGTGGGCAGGCGCGGCAGAGCATCCATGAAATCGACGCTGCGCGGGGTGAGCTGCTTGCCCAGCCTCTCCGTCACAAAGTCCTTGATTTCCTGCGCCAGCGCGTCGGACGGTTCGACGCCGGGCGCGGGCTCGACCACCGCCTTCACTTCCTCGCCCAGTTCGGCATTGGGGACGCCGATGACCGCCACGTCGGCGACCTTGGGATGCAGCGCCAGCGCATCCTCGATCTGCTGGGGGTAGATATTGACTCCGCCGGAGATGATCATGAACGCCTTGCGATCGGTGAGGTAGAGATAGCCGTCCTCGTCCAGATAGCCGACATCGCCCACCGTCCGCAGGTTGGGCTGGGTCGGATGAGCGGAGCTGCCGGTCTTGTCCTGCGCCTTGTGATAGACGAAGGCCGCGCCGCCGGTCGGCTCGCCATAGACCATCCCGGACTGCCCGGCGGGCAGCACATTGCCTTCATCGTCGCACACGAGGATCGACTTGTTGGGCGACCGCCCGACCGACCCCGGATGCGCCAGCCATTCCGCGCTGTTGATCTTGGTGAAGGCGACCGACTCGGTCGAGGAATAATATTCCTCGATGACCGGGCCCCACCACGCGATCATCTGCCGCTTGACGTCCACCGGACAGGGCGCGGCCGCATGGGTCGCGCAGCGCTGGCTCGACAGGTCATATTGGCGACGGACTTCCTCGGGCAGTTTCAGCATGCGGATGAACATGGTCGGCACCCACTGGCTGTGCGTGACCTTGTAACGTTCGATCTGGCGCAGCGCCTCTTCCGCATCGAACCGCTCCATCATGACGACCGTGCCGCCCGCCTGGGTCGTCGCCATGGTGGAGGCGAGGGGCGCTCCATGATAGAGCGGCGCGGGCGAGAGATAGACCATGTCCGGGCCAAAGCCGAAAGCCTCGGCGACGAACTGTATCGCGGGGCTGCCGCGATCGGGGTGCATGTTCCACAAGGGGCGCAGGATGCCCTTGGGCTTGCCCGTGGTGCCGGACGAATAGACCATCGTGGTCCCCAGCCATTCCTCGTCCAGCTTGCGCCCCGGTTGCTGGGCGACGGCGGCGTCGAAATCGCGGAAACCCTCGACAGCGCCGCCGACCGACAGCTTGATCGCGCATTGCGGAGACAGCCGCCCCAGCTCCACCGTCGAAGGGATGGCGGCGGAGCCGATCAGCACCTTCGCGTCGCAGTCATCAACGATATAGGCCGCTTCCGCCGGGGAAAGATGCCAGTTGATCGGCGTCAGATACAGGCCGGAACGGATGCAGGCCCAGACCACGTCGAAATAGGTGAGCGTGTTTTCCAGATAGAGCGCGACATGATCGCCGGGCCGCAGACCTTCGGCATGGAGCAGCTGCGCCAGCTGGTTCGACCGGTCGTCCAG
>DASVNT010000055.1:0-83517 GCA_036383715.1 Sphingobium sp.
TAACAGCCGCCGTGATAATTTTTGTGAGAATTGCTGGGACAATCGGGGGAAGATTGGCCGGGAATGTGTAGCAGTTCTGAGTAGCAGCCGCTCTCTGGGGACCGTCGCTTGAACGATCCCCGAGAGACTTCAAGCACTTGAGAAGTGCTGGTGCCCAGAAGAGGACTCGAACCTCCACGACCTTGCGATCGCCAGCACCTGAAGCTGGTGCGTCTACCAATTCCGCCATCTGGGCACGGGGTAGGAGGGCGCCTCTAGCGGTGGGTGCGGCAGGTTGTCAACAGCATCCGCATCAGAAAGCCGAAAAACTTTCCGTTCGCCTTCGCAGGTGCATCACGGTGGTTGTATCGCCGCGTCCGCTGGGGCAGACAGGGCGCGATACCGACACAGTGATCGATCGGTCCGGGAAAGCCGGATCATCGGACGACGCCGGGACAGAGGGACGGAATAACGCCCGGATTTTGAGGCCGGATTTTAAGGATAGTGACGAAAGCCATGGAAACCAAACTGGTCACGCTGTTCGGCGGCGGCGGATTCGTTGGCCGCGCATTGGCGCAGGAATTGTTCGCGCGCGGATGGCGCGTTCGCATTGCGCAGCGCAACCCGCGCCGCGCCTATGCGATCAAGTCGCTCGGCGGGCTGGGCCAGACGCAGTTCGCAGCGGTCGACATCAGCCGCCCCGCGAGCGTGGCCAATGTCATCGCCGGCTCCTCCGCCGTCGTGAATCTCGTGGGATTGCTGAAGGGCAACCTCCAGTCCGTGCATGTCGACGGCGCCGCCAATATCGCGGCGGCAGCAGCGGCAGCCGGTGTTGGCGCAATGGTTCAGGTGTCCGCCATCGGCGCCGATGCGCAGAGCCCCTCCCTCTATGGCCGCACGAAATCGGCTGGCGAAGCCGCCGTCCGGGCCGCTTTTCCCGGCGCGACCATCGTGCGCCCGTCGATCATCTTTGGCCGTGACGACCAGTTCACCAACCGCTTTGCCGGCCTGATCCGCACTTTGCCCGTCGTGCCGGTCATCGCCGCGAAGACCCGATTGCAGCCCATTTTCGTCGGCGACGTCGCAAAGGCTCTGGCGGAGGCGATCACCGACCCGCTCAACCACGCCGGCAAAACCTATGAGATCGGCGGCGGCGATATTCTGACCATGTTGGAATTCAACACATGGCTCGCCAATGCCATCGGTCGGACCAAGGATTTCGTGGCGGTGCCGGACGGCGTGGCGCAATTGCTCGCCAGCGCCACCGGCTGGGCGCCGGGCGCACCGATCACGAGCGACCAGCTCGCCATGCTGCGCAAGGACAATGTCGCCGACACCGCCCTGCCCGGCCTCGCCGCGCTGGGCGTGCAGGCGACGCCGCTGGCCGCCATCGCGCCGTCATGGCTGTCGAGCTATCGCAAGCATGGGCGGTTCGGCGACCGACTGCGCGCCTGACCGTCGCCCTGTAAATTCTCCGGGAGGAAGGGCATGTCGCCCCTCCTCCTTCCCCCTCGCCTACGCTTCCAGCGCAAGGAGATGACAGTCCATGGATTCCACGCTTACCGCCGTCATTCTGGGCATAGTGGAGGGGTTGACCGAATATCTGCCGGTATCGTCCACCGGCCACCTCATCCTCGCGACGGAATTGCTGGGCTTCGACCCGGCCAAATGGGCGGTGTTCAACATCGCGATCCAGCCGGGCGCGATCCTGGCGATCATCGTGCTGTACTGGCGCACCTTCTGGGCGGTGGGCATGGGCGCGTTGAAGCGGGAACCCAATTCCCTGCGCTTCATCCGCAACGTGCTGGTCGCCTTCCTGCCTGCCGCGATCGTCGGTTTCGCGCTGAAGGACCATCTCGACGCCTTGCTCGAAAATGCCATAATCGTGGCATGGGCGCTGATCGTCGGCGGGGTGGCGATCCTGCTGGTGGAGAAATTCGCCCGCCCGCAGGAGATGCACGGCGTCGCCAATGTCGGCTTTGGCACATCCATCATGGTCGGCATCGTCCAGTGCATCGCGATGATTCCCGGCGTCAGCCGCTCGGGCGCGACCATATTGGGCGCGATGAGTTTCGGCGTGGACCGCCGCACCGCCGCCGAGTTCAGCTTCTTCCTCGCCCTGCCCACGCTGGTCGGCGCGACCGCGCTGCAACTGTTCAAACATCATCATGAGATCACCGCCGATATGTATGGCTTGATCGGGATCGGTTTTGTCGTCAGCTTCATCGTCGCGCTCGCCGTCATCAAGGCCTTTCTCGCCATCGTGACAAAGCACGGTTTTGCGCCGTTTGCGTGGTATCGTATCATCGCCGGAGTCGCCGCGCTGATATGGCTGCGCGACATTTAGGGCCGATGTGGATCTAATAATTCCAGGCTGATGTCATGATGGCGTCGAAAATCTCCCCTGATCGCCAATTTAGGTCAGTATTACTTCTATATATGTCGGGATATGCGTGACGCACCGCATTTTCCAGCCTAGAGACTCGTGCATATCCACAAATTTCGGGGAGCGGCGGAGTCATGGGCGAAAACCCGATGCTGAAGTTTGTCGTGCGCGAGCAATCCTATCCAGACAAAAGGTCGGCGGCCGAACGGGCTGCCGACTTCGGCGAAATTTATGGGCGCTATGCGGTGCCCAAGGCGGAGGATCAGGCGGCGCGCTGTTCGCAGTGCGGCGTGCCCTATTGCTCCGTCCACTGCCCGTTGCAGAACCACATCCCCGACTGGCTGCGCCTCACCGCCGAAGGGCGGCTGCGCGAAGCCTATGAGATCAGCAACCTGACCTCCACCATGCCGGAAATCTGCGGGCGCATCTGCCCGCAGGACCGGCTGTGCGAGGGCAATTGCGTCATCGAATTTTCCGGCCATGGCGCGGTCACGATCGGCAGCGTGGAAAAGTTCATCACCGATACGGCGTGGGAGGAAGGCTGGGTCGAACCTGTCGTCCCCGGCAAGCCCACGGGCCAGTCGGTCGGCATCATCGGCGCGGGTCCGGCGGGCCTGACCGTCGCGGAGTATCTGCGCGTGGCGGGGCATGAGGTGCATGTCTACGACCGGCACGACCGCGCGGGCGGCCTGCTCACCTATGGCATCCCCAATTTCAAGCTGGAGAAGCCCGTCATCATGCGGCGCGTCGACCGGTTGATCGCGGGCGGCATCATCTTTCATCAGGGCTTTGAGGTCGGTCGCGACGCGACCCTTGAAGCGTTGCGCGAACGCCATGACAGCATCCTGATCGCGACGGGCGTGTACAAGGCGCGCGACGTGCGGATGCCCGGCTCCGGCGCAAAGGGCGTGGTGAAGGCGCTGGACTATCTGATCGCCTCCAACCGCGCGGGCTTTGGCGATGCGGTCGAAAGCCATGAGGATGGCTCGCTCCTCGCCACGGGCAAGGATGTGGTCGTCATCGGCGGCGGCGACACGGCGATGGACTGCGTCCGCACCGCTATGCGGCAGGGCGCGAAATCGGTGAAGTGCGTCTATCGCCGCGACCGGGAGAATATGCCGGGGTCGCAGCGCGAGGTGGCGAATGCGGAGGAGGAAGGCGTCGAGTTCGTCTGGCTCTCCGCGCCCGTCGCCTTTGAAGGCGGCGATGTCGTGACCGGGATCAAGGCGACGAAGATGCGCCTCGGCCAGCCCGACGCCTCCGGCCGCCGCGCACCCGAACCCGATCCGGGCAGCGAGTTCACGCTGGACGCCGATCTGGTGATTCAGGCTTTGGGCTTCGACCCGGAGGAATTGCCGCAGATGTTCGGCTCCCCCGACCTCGCCGTCACGCGCTGGGGCACGCTGCGCGTCGATCATCGCAGCATGATGACCAGCCTCGACGGCGTGTTCGCAGCGGGCGACATCGTGCGCGGTGCCTCGCTGGTGGTCTGGGCCATCCGCGACGGGCGCGACGTGACCGAGCATATGCAGAAGTATCTCAAGGCGAAGGCTGCGTTGGTGCGGGAGGCGGCGGAATGACACTGCGCCTTTCCCTCCCCCTCGCGCTGGCAATGGCGGTCGCGGCTGTGCCCGCAATGGCTGCCGCTTCGTCTGCGCAAGCCGACCCGGCTGCGCTGGCCGCCGCTCGTGACCTTATGAAAGCCTCCGACATCGTGGGCCAGATGAAGGCGCTTGGCCCCAGCATGGCGACTGCCGCCGAGCAGCAGATGCGCAATATGTTCACGGACTCCAAAATGCCTGACGGCCTGCAGTCGCAGGTGAGCGCCGCCGTGAAAGCCTATCTCGGCTCGATGGACGCGGTCTTCACGCCGGAACTGATCGACGAGATGGCGAACGTCTATGCCCGCCATTACAGCGCCGACGAATTGCGCCATGTCGCCGCCCTGATGGGCGATCCCGTCATGGTCCGGTTTCGCCAGACGACGCCGGCACTGATGACCGATTTGATGCCCGCCATGATGAAGGCGATGCAACCGCGCCAGCGCGCGTTTCAGGCGCAGATTATGACCATCGTCCGCGACTGGATCACGCAGCACCCCGATGACAAGGCGAAGCTTCGCTCGCCGCAGAATAGTTAGGATAAACCCATGTCCTACGAGAAACTGACCGACCAGCACGCCTATCTCGCCGAGCATGGCATGTACCATCCCGAGTTCGAATCCGACGCCTGCGGTGTCGGCCTCGTCGCCGCGACCGACGGCAAGGCATCGCGCCGGGTGGTGGAAAGCGCCATCGACGCGCTGAAGGCCGTGTGGCACCGCGGCGCGGTCGATGCAGATGGCAAGACCGGCGACGGCGCTGGCATCCATGTCGACCTGCCCGTCCGCTTCTTCGACGACGCCATCGTCGCGTCGGGACACAAGGCAAAGCCCAACCGCCTCGCCGTCGGCATGATCTTCCTGCCCCGCACCGACCTCAGCGCGCAGGAAAGCTGCCGCACCATCGTCGAGAGCGAGATCATCGACGCGGGCTACACCATCTATGGCTGGCGCCAGGTACCCGTCGACGTCTCCGTCATCGGTGAAAAGGCGCAGCGGACCCGCCCCGAAATCGAGCAGATCATGATCGCCGGTCCCCTGCCGGAGGATCAGGATCTCGCCGCATTCGAACGCGAACTCTATCTCGTACGCCGCCGCATCGAGAAGAAGGTCATCGCCGCGCAGATCAACGATTTCTACATCTGCTCGCTGTCGGCCCGGTCGATCATCTACAAGGGGCTGTTCCTCGCGGAATCGCTGTCGATCTTCTACCCGGATTTGAAGGATGAGCGGTTCGAGAGCCGCCTCGCCATTTTTCACCAGCGTTATTCGACCAACACCTTTCCGCAATGGTGGCTGGCCCAGCCGTTTCGCACGCTGGCGCACAATGGCGAGATCAACACGATCCGCGGCAACACCAACTGGATGAAGAGCCATGAGATCAAGATGGCCAGCATCGCCTTTGGGGACCGCAGCGAGGACATAAAGCCCGTCATCCCGGCGGGCGCATCCGATACCGCCGCGCTGGATGCGGTGTTCGAGACACTGTGCCGCTCCGGCAAGGACGCGCCCACCGCCAAGCTGATGCTGGTGCCGGAGGCGTGGCAGGAAAATGGCGACACCCCCGCCGCGCATATCGCCATGTACCAGTATCTCGCCTCCGTCATGGAGCCGTGGGACGGCCCCGCTGCGCTCGCCATGACCGATGGCCGCTGGGCGGTCGCGGGCCTCGACCGCAACGCGCTGCGCCCGCTGCGCTATACGCAGACCGCCGACAATCTGCTGATCGTCGGGTCTGAGAGCGGCATGGTCGTGGTGCCGGAATCGACCATCATCGCCAAGGGTCGCCTCGGCCCCGGCCAGATGATCGCCGTCGACCTGCACGAGGGTCAGGTCTATCGCGACCGGGAAATCAAGGACCGGATCGCTGCCGAAAAGCCCTATGGCGACTATGTCGAGGGTTTCCGCAGCGCCAGCCACCTGCCCGACCCCGCACCCGATGCGCGGCCCGAATGGACCCGCGCCGAACTGCTGCGCCGTCAGGTCGCGGCCAATGTCACCATGGAGGATCTGGAACTGATCCTCGCCCCCATGGTGGAGGATGCCAAGGAAGCCATTGGCTCCATGGGCGACGACACCCCCCTCGCCGTCATTTCCGGTCAGGGGCGGACGCTCAGCCATTTCTTCCGCCAGAATTTCAGCCAGGTGACGAACCCGCCGATCGATTCATTGCGTGAACGCCATGTGATGAGCCTCAAGACGCGCTTCTCCAACCTCGCCAACATATTGGAGGAGGAAGGGCAGAACGGCGACGTGCTAGTGCTGGAATCGCCGGTGCTGCTGTCAGACGACTGGTCCAGCCTGCAACGCTATTTCGGATCGGGTGTCGCCAATATCGACTGCACCTATGATCCGGAAGGCGGCACCGCAGCCCTGCGCGCGGCGATCACCCGTGTCCGCGAGGAGGCGGAGCATGCCGTGCGCGCCGGGCAGACCGAAATCTTCCTGACGGACGAGGCCATTGCCGAAGACCGCATCGCCATGTCCACCATATTGGCGGCGGCGGCGATCCACACCCATTTGGTCCGCAAGGGCCTGCGCTCCTATTCCTCGATCAACGTGCGGTCGGCGGAGTGCATCGACCCGCATTATTATGCGGTGATGATCGGCGTCGGCGCGACCACGGTGAACGCCTATCTGGCCGAAGCCTGCATCGCGGACCGCCATGCGCGCGGCCTGTTCGGCGACCGCGACCTCAAAGAGTGCCTCCAGCGTTACCGCACGGCAGTCAACGAGGGCCTGCTCAAGATCATGTCCAAGATGGGCATCGCGGTCGTGTCGAGCTATCGCGGCGGTTACAACTTCGAAGCCGTGGGCCTGTCCCGCGCGCTGGTGAACGACCTGTTCCCCGGCATGCCGTCGAAGATTTCGGGCGAAGGCTATGCCTCGCTCCACGTCAACGCCAAGGCGCGGCATGAGGAAGCGTTCGAGAGCGCGGTCGTGCGCCTGCCCGTCGGCGGTTTCTACCGCCAGCGTGCGGGGGGGGAGAACCACGCCTATTCCGCCACGCTGATGCACCTGCTCCAGACGGCGGTCGCGACCGACAGCTACTCCACCTATCAGCAATTCTCGCGCGGGGCGCGGGACTTACCGCCGGTGTATCTGCGCGATCTGCTGGAGTTCAACTATATCAACCCGTCGGTGCCCATCGACGAGGTCGAGGCGATCACCGAAATCCGCAAGCGGTTCGTGACCCCCGGCATGTCGCTCGGCGCGCTGTCGCCGGAAGCACATGAGACGCTGGCTATCGCCATGAATCGCATCGGCGCCAAGGCGGTGTCGGGCGAAGGCGGCGAGGCGTCGAGCCGCTACACCCCCTATGAGAATGGCGACAACGCCAACAGCTCGATCAAGCAGGTGGCGTCCGGCCGTTTCGGCGTCACCGCCGAATATCTGGGCGCGGCCGAGGAACTGGAGATCAAGGTGGCGCAGGGCGCAAAGCCCGGCGAAGGCGGCCAGCTTCCCGGCTTCAAGGTGACGGAGATGATCGCCAAGCTGCGGCATTCGACGCCCGGCGTGATGCTCATCTCGCCGCCGCCGCACCATGACATCTATTCGATCGAGGATCTGGCGCAGCTCATCTACGACCTCAAGCAGATCAACCCGCGCGCGCGGGTCTGCGTGAAGCTGGTCGCGCAGGCGGGCATCGGCACCGTTGCCGCTGGTGTGGCGAAAGCCCACGCAGACGTCATCCTGATCGCGGGCAATGTCGGCGGCACGGGCGCATCCCCCCAGACCAGCATCAAATTCGCAGGCCTGCCATGGGAAATGGGTCTGGCGGAGGCCAATCAGGTGCTGACGCTCAACAGCCTGCGCCACAAGGTCACGCTGCGTACAGACGGCGGGCTCAAGACCGGGCGTGACATCGTGATCGCCGCGATCCTGGGTGCGGAGGAATATGGCATCGGCACGCTGTCGCTGGTCGCCATGGGCTGCATCATGGTCCGCCAGTGCCACAGCAACACCTGCCCCGTCGGCGTGTGCGTGCAGGATGAGAAGCTGCGCGAGAAGTTCACCGGCACGCCGGAGAAGGTCATCAACCTGATGACCTTCATCGCGGAGGAGGTGCGCGAGATTCTCTCGCGCCTCGGCTTCCGGTCGCTGAACGAGATCGTCGGGCGCACCGAACTGCTCAAGCAGGTCAGCCGCGGCGCGGACCATCTCGACGACCTCGACCTCAACCCGATATTGGCCAAGGTCGATGCGCCGGACGAAATGCGCCGCTACAGCCTGCCGACATGGCGCAACGAAGTGCCGGACAGCCTCGACGCGCAGATGATCGCGGACGCCAAGGCCGTGTTCGAACGTGGCGAGAAGATGCAGCTCACCTATACGGTGCGCAACACGCACCGCGCGGTCGGCACGCGCCTGTCGTCGATGATCACGTCGAAGTTCGGCATGTCCACGCTGTCAGACGGCCATGTCACCGTGCGTCTGCGCGGCACGGCGGGTCAGTCGCTGGGTGCGTTCCTGTGCAAGGGTATCACGCTGGAGGTGTTCGGCGACAGCAACGACTATGTCGGCAAGGGGCTGTCGGGCGGCATCATCTCGGTGCGTCCGATGGTGTCCTCCCCGCTGGAGAGCCACCGCAACACGATCATCGGCAACACCGTCCTCTATGGCGCGACATCGGGCAAGCTGTTCGCAGCGGGTCAGGCAGGCGAACGCTTCGCCGTCCGCAACTCCGGCGCGCAGGTCGTGGTGGAAGGCTGCGGCGCCAATGGCCTGGAGTATATGACCGGCGGCACGGCGGTCATCCTTGGCCGTGTCGGCGCCAATTTCGGCGCGGGCATGACCGGCGGCATGGCCTTTATCTTCGATCAGGACGGCAGCTTCCCCCGCCATGCAAATGGGGAAAGCATCGTCTGGCAACGGCTGAACAGTGCCCATTGGGAAGGCGTCGTGAAGGGCCTGATCGAGGAGCATGTCGAGCGCACGGACAGCACATGGGCCAAGGGCCTGTTGCAGGACTGGGACCGCCGTCGCGGCGACTTCTGGCAGGTCTGCCCCAAGGAAATGCTGACCCGCCTCGCCCATCCGCTGAACGACGACGAGATGGCGGTCGCCGCGGCGGAATAAGCGTTAGCGCCTAATAAGTCGGGAGTGTGATGCTTCCTCCCTGCACCCCGCCCTCTGAAGGGGCGGGGTGATAGCTGGGCATAGGTTCCAGTTCCCCATCGACGTATCCCGCGTCCACCGGATCATGAATGGGCGCATATAACCCTTCCGCCCGGCGATCCGCCAATGTCGGGCCGCAGCCCTTGCACACATAATTTTCCGGTCCGTCCACCGCTGCCGTGCCCGTCTCCACAGGGGTTGTGGCGGTGTCGGCTGCGGCGGCGTCCGTTCCCCACCAGTCGCTCTGGGGAGCAGAGTCCTTTGCGCCGCCCGTCGCATATCCGCCCAGAGCATAGCCTGCCGTCGCACCCATCAGGGCGACACCCACGGAAATGACGATCAGCCTGCGCTCCATCACCGGAACTCGCATGAGGAGAGGTACAGACTAAATGCCCACGCTTCCACCGGGGTTCCGCCCGCCAATATCCCCCGTCTGTCGCGAACGGCGATGGAAAGGCGGATTTCACCTTTCCGTTGAGAGGGGCGCGGACTATTGATCGCCCGATGTGGCAACTTTTCCAATTCCCGCTCTGCCCCTTTTCCCGCAAGGTCCGCCTGCTGCTGGCTGAAAAGGGTTTGACCTACGACCTCGTGCGCGAATCCCCGTGGGAGATGCGGGACGAATTCCTCGACATGAACCCGGCAGGCACGACGCCGGTCATGGTGGCGGAAAACGGCCCGGCGGCGGGGACCATCCTGATCGACAGTCAGGCGATCTGCGAATATTTCGAGGAGACGGTGGAGCATTTCCCGCTCATCTCCGGCTCCCCCTCGACCCGCGCGGAAATCCGCCGTTTGACCGCATGGTTCGACCAGATCTTCTTTGGCGATGTGGTCGCACCCCTGCTCTACGAACGCATGAAAAAGCGCGTCCTGCACCGCGCCTCCCCCGATGCGGGCACGCTGCGCGAGGCGATGAAGCGCGCCAATACGCATATGGATTATGTCGATTATCTGCTCGACCACCGGAGCTGGATCGCTGGCGGGCAGATGAGCCTCGCCGATGTAGCCGCCGCCGCGCACCTGTCCGTCGCGGATTATCTGGGCGGCATCGACTGGGAGGGCCATCGCACCACCAAACGCTGGTACGCGGGCATCAAGTCGCGCCCGTCCTTCCGCCCCCTGCTGTCGGAGCGGATGGAAATCATCTCCCCGCCAAAGCATTACGACCAGCCCGATTTCTGAAAACGCGAAAAGGCCGGATCGGGGATGTCCGATCCGGCCTTTTCAATATCCTGTCAGCGGCAGTCGCTGCGTTCGATCTCGCGTCCGGCAAGAGCGCCCGCGCCCGCGCCGAGGATCAGTCCCGTACCGCTCGGCCGGTTCCAGCGCCCGCCGCGACCGATTTCCCGGCCCAGCAGACCGCCCAGGACGGCGCCCGCAATCGCGCCCGTGGTGCCGGAGGAGCAGCGCGCATAGCCGCGACGGCCGCCATAACCATAGCCATATCCGTTGCGATAGGTGTCGCCGCGCCGATACTCGATGGGCCGTTCATCATAGCGGCCTTGCGCATAATAGCCGCGATCGCCATAGCCACGGCCATCATAGCCGCCACGGTAGCCGTCGTCGCGATAGCCGTCCTGACGCTCCGTGCGTTCGGTCCGCTCTGTGCGATAATAGCTGCCGTCGTCGCCCTGATAGCTTTCGGAATAATGATAGCTGCTGTCCTGCGCGATGGCCGGGGTCGCCATGATCCCGGCAAGGGCGGCACTGGCCAGCGAGAGCGTGGCGATGGTGGTCCTGAACATTATTGCCTCCCATGGGACAGCCTTGAAGTTGCCCCCTTCTAGGCGAGTCGCAATGAGCACTGTCTGAATGGCCCGGTTAGCTGGCGTTCAGGATCGACAATCCGTTCTCAAAGCAGGCCGTTCTCAAAGCAGGCCGTTCTCAAAGCAGATCGGACATTTCGTACAGCGGCCGGATTTCGATCTCGCTCGGTCCCGGCATGGGGTTGGGGCAGCGTTTCACCCACTCGACCGCTTCGTCCATGTCCTTGACGTTCCACAGCCAGAAACCCGCGACCAGCTCGCGCGGGTTGGGGAACGGCCCGTCGATGACGCTGCGGCCCGCGCCGTCGAACGCGACGCGCTTGCCCTCTGACCAGGGCTTGAGGCCATCGCCGCCGCCCTCCGCCATGATCCCCGCGTCGATCAGTTGCTGGTTGAACCGCCCCATCTCCTCCAGCGCCGCCGCCGTGGGGAGGAGGGCATATTCGCTGTCCTCAGTGGCTTTCACGAACACGATCACACGCATCGCCTGTCTCCTGTGTTGGAGCCGCCACCGAAGGGCGGCGTCACTCCTCCTCCACCGCCTCCGCGACCGGGGGATGCAGCCGCAGCCGGGTCACGCGGCGGTTGTCGCCTTCCAGCACTTCCAGCCGCCAGCCGCTTTCTTCATGGGTCAGGATTTCGCCCTGCCCCGGCACATGCCCCGCGATGACGAAGGCGAGGCCGCCGAGCGTGTCGACATCCTCCTCCACCTCGGCCAGCGCCGGATCGCCGATCTCCCTCGCGACATCGTCCAGTTCGGCGCGCGCGTCCGCGTCCCAGCATCCGCCCTCATGCGCGACGAGCATGGCTTCCTGCTCCTCGTCATGCTCATCCTCGATCTCGCCGACGATTTCCTCCATCAGATCCTCGATGGTCAGGAGGCCGTCGGTGCCCGAATATTCGTTGACGACGATGGCGAGGTGGGTGCGCTTGGCCCGCATTTCCGCCAGGCAGTCGAGCACACCCATGCTCTGCGGCACATACAGCGGCTGGCGGATCAGCCCCTCCAGCGTGTCGGGATGCGCGCGCTCGTCCGCCAATATGGCGAAGGCGTCGCGGATGTGGATCATGCCGGTGACGGTATCGAGGCTGTCCTTATAGACCGGCATGCGGCTGTGCCCATGTTCCACGAACAGGGCGACAAGCTGCGCAAAGCTGGCGTCCTGCGACACCGCCACGATCTCGCCGCGCGGCACGGCCACGTCATCGACGGTATGCTCGCTGAAATGCAGCAGGTTCTTGAACATCTGCCGCTCGACGGGGGACAGGTCGCCCTTGCCGGGAGGCGTGCCTGCGTCCTCCTCATATTCGTCGAGCGTATGCTCCAGTTCCTCGCGGAGACTCGTCTCCGGCTCCTCTCCGAACAGCAGCGCACGCAGGCCCCGCCATATTCGTCCGCCTTCGCTACTACTGTCCCCTTCCTTCGTGGAGGAGGAAGCGCTGCCGGATTCGGCCATCGGTCGATCAGTCCCTGTTAGCGGGGATCAAATATCCCCTAATGATCCGCATATGGATCAGCGATGCCCAGTAACGCAAGAGCGCGCATCTCCATCTCTTCCATCTCGCGCGCCTCCGCCTCGTCCTCGACATGGTCGTATCCGAACAGGTGGAGGACGCCGTGGACCATCAGATGTATCGCGTGATCCTCCACGCTGACGCCCTTTTCGGCGGCTTCGCGCGCACAGGTTTCATAGGCCAGCACGATGTCACCGACCAGAATCTCGCCATCGTCCGCCATGCCCGTGGCCTCCATGAAGCCGGGTTGCAGCATCGGAAAGGACAGGACGTTGGTCGGCTTGTCCTTGCCGCGATAGGTGGCGTTGAGATCCTGCACCTCCGCATCGTCGGCAAGCCGGAAGGAGAGTTCGAAGCAGGCGGGATGGGTCAGCATCGACCCGTGCGGCGTCTGCTGGATCGCCGCGCGCGCCGCCCCCTCCGCCTTCGCGGACCAGTCTTCCTGCGTGCCGCCCCACAGCGGCACGCTGTCCAGTATCACTTCAAGCATCGGGGCCCTCATAGGCCTGCACGATCCGGCCGACAATCGGATGGCGTACCACGTCGGCGGCGGAGAAACGGATGGTGCCGAAGCCCTCCACCCCTTCCAGCTTCTGCACCGCGTCGTTGAGGCCGGACGCGGTCATGCCGCCGGGAAGGTCGGTCTGGTTGGGATCGCCGCACACCACCATTCGGCTGTTCTGGCCGAAACGGGTCAGGAACATCTTCATCTGCATCGGCGTGGTGTTCTGCGCCTCGTCCAGGATGATGAACGCATCGGCCAGCGTGCGTCCGCGCATGAACGCGATGGGCGCGATCTCGATCTCGCCGCTTGCGATGCGCCGCTCCACCTGTTCGGGCGGCATGCAGTCGTTGAGCGCGTCGTAGAGCGGGCGCAGATAGGGATCGACCTTCTCCTTCATGTCGCCGGGCAAGAAGCCGAGCTTCTCACCCGCCTCCACCGCCGGGCGCGAGAGGATCAGGCGCTGGACCGAACCGGTGATGAGCTGCGCCACCGCCTGCGCCACCGCGATATAGGTCTTGCCCGTGCCTGCTGGCCCAAGCGCAAAGATGATGTCGTCCCGCGCGAGCGCCTGCATATAGGTGGTCTGCGTCGCGGAGCGCGGCACGATCGTCTTCTTCCGCGTGCGGATCATGATCGACGGCGGGGTCGAGACATCGTGGCGGATGATGCCGTCCAGCGTCGGCTCGGCGGACATGGCGATCACCGCCTCCACCACGCCGGTATCGACATCCTGCCCCTGCACCACGCGGTTGTAGAGACCCTGCAACACGTCGCGGGCGCGAGCGGCGGCGGTCGCCTCCCCCTCGATCTGGATCTTGTTGCCTCGTGCGAGGATGTAGACGCCTAGCCTGTTTTCGATGCCGACCAGATTCTGGTCATATTGGCCGAAAAGCGTGCCGAGAAGCTGGGGGCGGTCGAATACGACCTCTATCCGGCTGCGGTCGCCCGATTGGGCGGGTACAGGCTTGCGGCTCATCTGGTCCTTTCGCTGATGCTCGACTCGTGGGTGAGGATGGAGCGGGTAGCGGGCGATTGAAAGGGCTATTGTTGGAGCCGGGACGGGTTACGGCGAATACGTGCTCCCACAGCCACTGCCGCCGGGTCAGACGGCGGCGGTGACAACCTCGATACGCAGGGGAGCACCGCCAGCGGCTATCGCGAGCAGGCGGTCGACATTGGGGTGCGCGCCGGGACGGTTGCGCGCGTCCGGCACATGCTCGCCGAAGATGAGCAGGCCCTGTTCGGCGGCCGCCGCGTCCAGAGCGCCGAAGTTCTGGCCAAGATAGTGATAAACGGCCAGCGAACCTTGCTTGCCCGGCTGATTTTCGATGCTCGCGATCACGGCTCCCGTGTCGTCGAGCAGGTCGATCCGCTCCACCCCGTCGATGGCCGGCAGTTGCTGAAGGTTGTCCTTGAAGGTCGCGCTGGTCTGAATCATCGTCCGCTTTTCTTGAGATAATGAAGGAAAGTTGGTTACGCCGCAGCCCGCGCCGCGATCCTGCCGCCCAGGCTATTGGGCCCGGCGGTCAGCAATTCCACCGTCAGCATATCGCCAATGGCGAAACCGGCGGCGGCATTCTCCACCACCACCGATTGCAACCATGGCGACTTGCCGACAAGCTGCCCCGGATGACGGCCCGGACGGTCCAGCAGCACGTCGGTCACGCGGCCCAGACAGCCCTGATTGAACGCGATCTGCCCCGCCGTGATCTCCGCCTGCAACTGCTTCAACCGCTCGTCCATCACCGCCATGGGCACTTCGCCGTCCATGTCGGCGGCGGGCGTGCCGGGGCGCGGCGAATATTTGAAGCTGAAGGCGTGGGCGTAGCGCAATTCGCGCACGATACTCATCGTCGCCTCGAAATCCGCATCCGTCTCGCCGGGGAAACCGACGATGAAGTCGCCTGACAGCGCAATATCGGGCCGCACCTTCCGCACCCGTTCGATCAGGCGCAGGTAGGAGTCGCTGGTGTGGCTGCGGTTCATCGCCTTCAGGATGCGGTCGCTGCCCGCCTGCACGGGCAGGTGGAGATAGGGCATCAGCGTCTCGACATCGCCATGCGCGGCGATCAGCGCGTCGGTCATGTCGTTGGGCTGGCTGGTGGTGTAGCGGATGCGCGACAATCCGGGCAAGCGGTCGAGCGCACGGATCAGGCCGTCCAGACCCTGCACTCTCCCCGCCTCATCCTCGCCGGTCCAGGCGTTGACGTTCTGGCCCAGCAACGTGATCTCCCGCGCGCCCGCATCGACCAGCGCCCGCGCCTCGTCCATGATCGCCGACCACGGACGGCTGATCTCTGCGCCGCGCGTATAGGGCACCACGCAATAGGTGCAGAATTTGTCGCAGCCTTCCTGGACGGTCAGGAAGGCGGAGACGCGGCGCGCCTTCGACCGGCCCGGCAGCACGTCGAACTTGGACTTTGCGGGCATGTCGGTGTCGAGCGCCTCCTCGCCCGCCGCCGCCTTGGCCACCAGATCGGGCAGGCGGTGATAGGCTTGCGGACCGACGACGATGTCCACCGTCTTCGCGCGCCGCTGAATCTCCGCACCCTCGGCCTGCGCGACGCAACCAGCGACGGCGATCATCGGGCGCGTGCCATCCTCGCGGCGCAGACGGCCAATGTCCGAATAGACCTTTTCCGCCGCTTTCTCGCGAATATGGCAAGTGTTGAGGACGACGAGATCGGGTTCCGCCCCCTCGCCCACTTCACTCATGCCCTGAGCGGCCAGCATCTCGCCCATACGCTCGCCATCATAGACGTTCATCTGGCAGCCGAAGGACTTGACGCGAAAGGTCTTGGGAGATGCAGGAGAGGTCATCGCGGCCCTATACAGGCCCTCAGGCGTTGCGGAAAGAGCGTATCTCCGTGTCGAGCTGCGCACGGGCCTGCGCCGCTATCGCCTTGCGGTCGGGATGATCACCGGGGTCGAAGGGGGCGAGGAAGCGCAGAGTGACGTGCGTCCCGCCACGCCGGGCCAGTACGCGCATCGCATTCGCCCCGCCCGGCTCGTCGTCGATCCACGCGATCGCATCCGTGTCCGCGCCATAGTCGATCAGCACCGGCTGCACGCGGATCGCGCGCGGCGGGGGCAGCAGGACAGCGAACAGCGCGGGCTTGAACGGCAACAGGCTGTGGCCGTCGCCCGTCGTGCCTTCGGGAAACAGGGTGATGGGCTGATGCCGCGCCATCGCGCTACGCACCGTGCCGATCTGGCTCTGCACCGTGCCGCGCTCGCCCCGGTTGACGAGGATGGTGTTGTTCTGCGCCGCCAGCCAGCCGATGACCGGCCACTTCCCCATGTCGTCACGGGCGACGAACGCGCATCCGGTTGCCCCCGCCAGCGCCAATATGTCGAGCCAGCTCACATGATTGGAGACGAGGAACACGTCCTGCGTCAGCGGCTGTCCAGCAATGTCGACCCGCAGGCCGCAGAGCCGCCCCGCCATCGTCAGAAAGCGGCGCGGCCAGCGCGAGTCGCGGCCCATGGCCCGCACCAGCAGATGCGGCGGAACGCAGACCAGAACCAGTCCGATCAACGCCAGTACCCGGACCCACGCGCGGATCACGCCGGGAGCATTCTCAGGATTTGCGGGCCAGCGAGACGCCGTAGAGTTCCATGCGGTGATCGACGAGACGGAAGCCGAGGCGTTCGGCAATCTGCTTTTGCAGTTGCTCCAGTTCGGGATCGACGAACTCGATTACCTTGCCCGTTTCCACGTCGATCAGATGGTCATGATGCGCTTCCGGTGCAGCTTCGTAGCGGGCACGGCCATCGCCGAAATCATGACGCTCCAATATGCCCGCTTCCTCGAACAGGCGGACGGTGCGGTACACGGTCGCGATGGAGATTTGCGGGTCCAGGGCGACGGCGCGTTCATACACCTTCTCCACGTCTGGGTGGTCTTCCGCCTCGGACAGAACGCGGGCGATAACGCGCCGCTGTTCGGTTACGCGCAGGCCCCGCTCAATGCAGAGGGCTTCAATGTCGATTTCACGTGCCATGTCCTTGATCTAGTCCAAGGACGGCTCCGCGCCAAGGCCCCAAAAACGAAAACGGCGCCCGGTGAGGGGCGCCGTTTCCAATAGAACCGAAAAGCTCTTACTTGCTGCGGCGGCGCGCAGTGCCCAGGCCGATTTTCTTGGCCAGCGAGCGGCGCTGCTCGGCATAGCTGGGCGCGACCATCGGATAGTCGGCGGGCAGGTTCCACTTGGCGCGATAGTCGTCCGGGGTCATCTGATAATGGGTCATCAGGTGACGCTTCAGCATCTTGAGCTTCTTGCCGTCTTCCAGACAAACCAGATAATCCGGCTTGATGGACGCGCGCACGGAAACAGCCGGCTCCTGCTTCACCTGCGGTGCGGGCTTTTCGCCCGACAGGCCGGAAAGAGCGCCATGGACGTTCTGGATCAGAAGGGCCAGGTCGGAAACAGCGACGCTGTTGTTCGACACATGTGCTGCCACGATGTCCGCGGTGAGCGTGACGAGTAATTCATCCTGAGCGGAAGCTTCCGACACGGGAAATCCTTTCTATTTTCTTTTTGTGCGACCATTGATTTGGTAGCTCTAAGAGCCAATTGTGCTTTATCCACAGCCCAAGCACCGCGCAAGCAGTTATCCGGGTTATACTGCGTCAAATCCGGATAGTCCGCTTAAAGCTTAGTGCAGAACGGCGCTGACCATCACGGCCAATATAATAGTCGCGCCGACAATTATATTGTTCAAAATAAGCACCCGTGTAGAGCGCAACAGCTTCATTGCCCTCGCGAACTTCCAGGAACATGGTGTCAGCGCCACTGCGCGCCGCAACCTCTATGCAGCGTTGCAGGATCAGGCGACCATAGCCCTTGCGCCGCACGGCGGGCGAGACGCCCAGCAGCAGCAGCTCCGCTTCCCCCGCGATGGACCGGATCAGGCCGAAGCCAACCATTTCGTCCCCGACTCGACCCGCCACCAGATAGGTGCCCGGCAGGTCCAGCATCGAGCGCGTCTGCTCCTGCGTCCACGCCTCGCCGTAAAGGGGGTCGAACGCCACGTTCATCACGCCCATGCAGTCGGCCATCAGCGCGGGCGCGGAAATATCGTGGACGGTGATCACCAGCGACGAACGCGCCGCCTTCCCTGTCATTGAGCGGCCGCCATCGGCTTTGCATCCGCGTCACGGCCATAAATGGCGGTCGGCGCCAACCCGCGATGCGCGTCCGGCAACAGGGGATAAGCGGCGGCATCGGGGAAAGTGTCGAACGCCTCCCCCCAGCCGCGCGCCTCCACCAGTGCGCGCGCCGCAGAACCATAGACGCGCGCATCCTGGAGCGTGCCGGGCAGGTCCGCCACCGGCGTCGATTCCAGCGGCGCCAGCGGATCAAGCGTGCGACCGTCGAAACGCTGCCAGAAGAGCTCGCCATGTCCGCCGATCATGACGATGGCAATCGGCTCATCCGATGGCCCGGCATCCCGCCGCGCCATGGCGGCGCACAGCGGCAGGCAGGCATAGCCCGTCACCGGCACGCCCCATGCGAAGCCCAGCGCCCGCGCGGCGGCGATGCCGACCCGGATGCCCGTAAAGCTGCCCGGCCCGACATCGACCGCAATCGCATCGGCTCGGCCGCCCGCCAGCATCTCCTCGATCCGGGGGACCAGCGCCTCGGCATGGCCGCGGCCCAATATCTGGTGGCTATGCGCCGCCAGCACATCCCCGTCGAACAGCGCGATCGACAGCGCCTGCGTCGCGCAATCAATGACGAGTGTTCGCATCGCGGCTTATACGGCCCGCACCTCGGTCACTTCCGGCACATAATGCTTGAGCAACGTCTCGATCCCGTTCTTGAGCGTGGCGGTGGACGACGGGCAGCCGGAACAGGCGCCCTGCATCTTGAGGAACACCGTGCCCTTGTCGAAGCCGCGATAGATGATGTCGCCGCCGTCGTTGGCGACCGCCGGGCGAACGCGGGTGTCGATCAGTTCGCGGATCTGCGACACGATGTCCGCATCTTCCGGGTCGTCGTTGAAATCCCCTGCATCCTCGTCCGCCGGGATCGAGATTCCGCTGGCGTCACCGCCCCGGAACAGGGGCTGCTCCGTCACGAAATGTTCGAGGATGATGGTGACGACGTCGCCCTTAAGGTCATGCCAGGCCACGCCCGGCGCAGCGGTCACCGCCACGAAATCCTGCCCGAACAGGACGCCCGTCACGTCGCCCAGACCGAAAAGCGCATCGGCAAGAGGAGAGGCTTCGGCAGCCTCCGGCGTCGGGAAATCGCGCGTGCCCGATGCCATCACCTGCCGACCGGGCAGGAATTTCAGCGTGGCCGGATTGGGCGTGACTTCTGTTTCGATCATCATGAGGACTGGACCTTTGTGGTTCGGGCACACGGCTCCGCGCGCCGCCCCTGTACGTATCGGCTATGTGGTGCGAAGCGGCGCCTAACGCAAGCGTTCAGCGTGATGCGGCTCCAACCCCGGCGACACCGGGCAGCGCGACACCGGGCCAGCCATTGACCACCGCCGCCGGAACGGGCGTGTCCTTCGACAGTACGATGGTCGACCAGCTCCGGTCCTCGACCAGATATTTCTGCGCCAGCCGCTGCACATCCGCCGCCGTGACGGTCAGCAGGTCGCTGCCGAAGCTGCCGACCGCTGGCAGCACGTTCGGGTCGCGCGTCGCGCCCTCCGTCTGGGACATCCAGAAGGCATTGCCGGTGCTTGCCCGGCCCAGCAACTGCCGCATGGGCGCGATGACCCGTTGCAGTTCGTCTTCGCTCACCGGCTTGGTCGCGAGGTCGCGGGCGATGTCATGGACGATGGTGCCAAAAGCGGCGATGCGGTCGGGCTTGATCTGGCTGACCACGGCGACATAGCCGCCGCTCCGATAGGTCAGCGGCCAGACGTTCGACACGCTGGGGCTATAGGCCGCGCCGTCCATCGACCGGAAACGCTCGAACAGGCGGTCGTTGATGATCTGCGTCACGATCTCCAGCTGGCGGCTGTCCTTGAGGTCGCCATAGCCGCCGCCGGTGGGCCAGGCGATCACCGCCGCCGCCTGCTCCGCCGCGCCGTTGTGGCGAAGCACGATGGGCGCTGCGACATGGGCGGGGAATTGCAGCACGCGGTTGGCGGCGGGCGGCGGAACGTCCTTGCGCGGCGGCAGCGCGCCAAAGGTTTCCGCCACCGCCTTGATCGCGTCATCGGCGGTCACGTCGCCGAAAATCTGGACCTCGATCGGCCCTTCCTGCAACCGTGGTTCCCAGATGGTGCGGAATTTTTCCGGCGTCATGGCGGACACGCGCTCGCGCGTCGCAGGCGCGAAGCGGTTGTCCTTGTCGCGCAACAACCAGTTCAGGTCGCGGCCCAATACCGCGTCAGGGGAACTGCTCGACGCATTGTCCGCCGCGCTGAACACCGCCTTGATCCGGTTAAGCGGCCCGGCGTCCCAACGGGGAAAGGCCAGCTTTGCCGCGTAAAGCTGCAACTGCGCCTTATAATCCGCCGGGCGACTGACCGCCGCCAGTTCGAACGCATTTTCGGACACGCCGAATTTGAATTCCATGCGACGGCCATTGGTAAGCTGGTCGAGTTCCTTCTGCCCCAGATCGCCAATGCCATTGGCGGCCAGCACATAGGGCGCGGCCCAGATGCCCATATCCTGTCCCGGCGCGAAACTCTGCTCGCCATTGCCGAAGCGGACGTTGATGCGCACCTTTTCCTGCTCCGCGCGATTGGCGAAGAGGAGGAGATTGACGCCGTTGGAGAAGGTGATCTTCTCGATCTTGAGCGGCCCGGCGGAGGCACGCGACACGACCGTGCCCGCCGGCCCCAGCTTGGGCAGCGCGTCGATGGAGATGGTGCTGGCAGCCAGCCGCACATCCTTGGCGGGAGCCACCGGACTCTTGAACGCCGCCGCCAGAGCGACATCCGCCCCCGGCTCCGCGACGGGCAGGGTCAGCATCGCGCGTTTCGCATCGCCCGTGAACATGCGCCGCGTCGCTTCCAACATGCGCTGCGGCGTCATCAGCGGCTTGGCCGAGCGATAGATGTCGAGCGCGACCTGCGCGGACACCGTCGTCTCGCGAATATCGACCGCGCCGGTCAGCGTCTCCGCCTGCTGCGCGCTGGCTTCGGTATCCGCATTCTCCGCACCGATGGCGAAGGCGGTTTCGAGCTGGGCATAATCGCGCGCCACATCGTCCGCACTGGGCGGCGTCTGCGTGGCGTCGGCGATGATCGCGCGCACGTCGTCCATCGCCTTCTTCCAGTCGGAGCCGATGGGCGTGATGGTGACGAAGGTGCCGTCGATGGAGCGGCTCACATCCTGCTGATCCACGGACGCGGTGATATAGCTCGCCCCGCCCCGCGCGGCCTGCTCCAGACGGCGGTTGATGATCTGCAACGCCAGCGTCTCGATCAGCTTGCCCTGATTATAGGCGATGGTGTCCGCCTTGGGATGCCAGGGGCGCAGCCAGGCGAGGCCGACGGACACGGGCGAACTCGGTTCGATCACCACGCGGGTTTCGGGCGCCTTCGCATCCGGGGTGCCGAAATCCGGTTCCGGCGTCGCCTTCCCCTTATTCTTCCACCCGCCGAAATATCGCTGGATATAGGTTTCCATGACCGCCGGGTCTATGTCGCCGGAGATGGAGATGACGGTCCGGTCGGGGCGATACCAGCGGTCGTGGAACGCCTTCAGCGCATCCGCGCGCGCGGCGGTCAGCGATTCCGTGGTGCCGATGGGGTTGGACTTGGCGAGCGGTTGCCCGGCGAAGTAGAACTCCCGCGCCGCATTGCCGACCGTCACGCCCGGCCCCAGCGCCTCGCGCATTTCCGCCATGACGACGGCGCGCTCCGCGTCCACCGCCTGTGGTACGATATTGGGCGCGGTCAGCATGCCGGACAGGATCTTCATGCTCTCGTCCAGACCTGCCGCATTGGCTTCGGGCAGATCGAGCGCATAGGTGGTGCCGGTCGGCGTGGTCTGCGCGTTGCTGTCGCTGCCGAAGGTCGCGCCCAGACGCTGCCAGATACGCTTGGCCTCGCCATCGGGCACTTCACGCGATCCGCGGAAGGTCAGATGCTCGATGAAATGGGCAAAGCCTCGCTCCGTCGGTCCCTCCATGAGCGAGCCGGCATCCACGCGGACACGGATGGACACCTGCCCCGGCGGCACACCATTGTTGCGGATCGCATAGCGGAGGCCGTTAGACAGCGTCCCGAAATGCCATGCCGGATCGATCGGCACGTCGCTATTTTCATAGAGCCAGGGGCGCGGCGCGGTGGCGGTGGCGGTCGCAGCCGCCTTGCCCGTGCCCGGCAACGCATCGCGCGCCATCACGGGCTGCGCGATGACCAGAGCAAGGGTCAGGAGGGAAACGACGGTGCGCCGGAGCGGCAGAGACCGGGGGGAAGCAGACAGGACATCAGACATGGGCAACGACACTATTGCCATTTTCCTGAATGACCACTGACAAATTGGTCGACTGGTCCTAGCGCGCCAGTTCGCGGGCACGACTGGCCCATGCCTCGGCCAGCACCGGCATAGTGGCGAGCGCGGCCACGCCCGCCGGATCGCGCTTGTGCCCGCCCGCGATCAACAGGGTGAAGACGCGCGTCATCGGCCACTCCGCCAGCGGACGCTCGACCAGCGTCAGCCGGTCGCCCGACTGCGCCTCCCCCGTGCGGATCACCCGAAAATAAAAGCCCGCCCGGCCCGTCTTGACCACGGTGGCGAGGATATCGGGCTTGCCGAACCGATGGTTGAGTTTCGCGCAGGGCTGGCGGCCATGGCTGACCTCTACGATTGCGCTGCCGAGGGTGAAGCGGTCGCCGAGGCAGAAATCCGCGTCCACCCCGCCGCTGACCGCGACATTCTCCCCGAACGCACCGGGCGCGTCGAGCAGCGGATGATCGCCCAGCCGTTCCCGCCACCAGCCATAATGGTCCTGCGGATAGAGGTGCAACGCCTTGTCATGCCCGCCATGATGAATGGGGTCAGCGACCGCATCGCCATCCAGTCCCAGCCAGTCGATCCGCACCGGTCCCGTCACAGGGGCCTTTGCCATGGCGCTCATCACGCCCGCCGCCAGAGGGCGCGGCGTCCCGGTCAGCAAGGCGTCGACGGCAAGATCGAGTGTGGGCATAAGCGCGGGATAGAGGGATTTGTGGCGGCAGAAAAGAGCAGACCATTCATCGCCGCACTATCCGACCGATAGCTCCGACCCGCGCTTCAATACGGTCGCGCCCTCCTCCGTCTCGACCAGATAGGCCGGATTGTCGGCGGTGCCGTTGCGAACGATCTTCTCGCCCTTGATCGTGCGCTGGACCCGTCGCTCAAACCGTTCGCGCACAATGCCCTTGCCGGTGCCCTTGCCCCAGTTCCACTGTACCTGCGCGCCCTTGCGATATGCGTGTCCCATGCCTTGTCCCTTGCCGATCAGGAGGACAGACACTCGAGCGTCCGGCACGGTTCCCTTTTCATTTCGCGGCCACCATGGCTATAGCGCCCGCGATGGACGCCAAAGACCTTCGCATCGCCCTGTTCAGCGGAAACTATAATTATGTCCGCGACGGGGCCAATCGCGCGCTCAACAATCTCGTCGGCTATCTGTTGCGGCAGGGCGCTCAGGTGCGCGTCTATGCGCCGACCGTCGCCAATCCCGCGTTCGAGCCGACGGGCGATCTCGTCAGCCTGCCCAGCATCGCCATTCCGGGGCGCGGCGAATATCGCGTGCCGATGGGCCTGTCCCCCACCGTGCGCCGCGACCTGAAAGCCTTTGCGCCCAATATCGTCCATATCTCCAGCCCGGACCCCAGCGCCCACCGCGCGGTCAGTTGGGCGCGCAATCGCAATCTGCCGGTGCTGGCGAGCGTGCACACGCATTTCGCGACCTATTGCCGTTACTATAACCTCTCCTTCCTGGAGCCGGTGATGGTGGCGATGCTGCGCCGCCTGTATCGCCGCTGCGACGCGCTGGTCGCACCGTCCGAAAGCTTCGCGCAGGTGCTGCGCGAACAGCGGATGAACTATGACATCTCCATCTGGTCGCGCGGCATCGACCGGGACATCTTCAACCCCGGTCGCCGCGACATGGAGTGGCGCCGCGCGCAGGGCATCGGGGATGATGAGGTGGTGATCGGTTTCCTGGGCCGTCTGGTCCTGGAAAAGGGGCTGGACGTCTTTTCCGACACGATCGACATGCTCCGCCGCCGCAACGTGCCACACCGCGTGCTGGTCGTCGGTGACGGCCCCGCGCGCGAATGGTTCGAGCGCCGCCTGCCCGGCGCGGTGTTCACAGGCTTTCAGGGCGGCACCGACCTCGCCCGCGCCGTCGCCGCGATGGAGATTTTCTTCAACCCGTCGGAGACGGAGACGTTCGGCAATGTGACGCTCGAAGCCATGGCCTGCGCCGTCCCCGCCCTCGGCGCGCGGGCGACGGGCAGCGCGAGCATCATCCACCACGGCTCGACCGGCTTCCTGTGCGAGCCGGGTTCCATGACCGACTTCGCCACGCGGCTGGAAAGCTACATCCGCGATCCCGCGCTTCGCATCGCCCACGCCACTGCGGCAGAGCAGGAAGCGGGCCGATATGAATGGGATCCGATCAATCAGGCGGTGGTGGACGCCTATCTGCGGCTGATCGAAACGCGGCGCTGAAGGCACGCACCGATGCGCACCCGGCTCAGCATCTGCAGAAAGAAGGCGCGCTATGGATCGCAGGCGGATGCACTGGCGGTCGTGCACCGCTCCGGCCTCGCGCTGCGCCCCTATCGCTGCGACCGCTGTTTCCAGTTCCATCTGACCAGCCGGACCAAGGGCAAGAGAGTGCCGCGCGCCGGGGATTGAGGGTTGGGGTGATGTCGAGGTTCGGAGGGTTGGGTGACGACCAGTTGTGGTCGTTACAGGAATGATCGATAATCCTCGGTTGCAGACATGCTGCTACGCTGCAAAGCTGCAATCATGATGGGAAAATGGTTCAAACGCGATAAGCCGCAACAGCCTTCCATATGGCCTGAGTTGCCAATTGACGGGTTCATCGCAGGACGATCCGCGAAGGTAGGTGATGTAGATCGCGGGAATGCCGTCTTCAGTCAGAGGGCAGATGACGGCGTGCCCGCTGAACCATTCCCTACGATTGTTCCTCAATATGCACTCTGGCATGATGAGAAGGGTTCGGACATTCCGGCCATTATAGTTCAAGCGGAACGGCATATCACTGACCCAGAGGGCACCCCGGTCTTCGGCCTTCGCTGCTTGGACGGCACCGCAATAGTTGCGTTTGGTGATGAAGTCCGATTGCTTGGAGCGGATAAGCCAAATCCCTGACTTAATGACCGCTATGGGCTGGCCGCATCCGAAAGCTGACTGTCTCCTCACCACCCCATTCCGATACCCAACACCCTAATCCCCTCCCAACCCCAACCGCTCCGCCACCTCGTCCAGATCCGCGCCCCTCGGCACGATCAGCCAATCTTTCGGCCGCGCGCCGTTGATCGCGACCACCGCATTTTTCGGACAGACCTTGAGGCACCCGACCTCCGCCATGCCCAGGCTGGCCTTGCGCCCCTTGCCACCGTCACCGCGCGCACGCAGCGCCTTGGCGAGCGACGTTCGGCCCTTTTCACCAAAGCCGCCTCCGATCTTCTTCGAGCATTTCTTGCAGATCAGGATCGCGGCGTCCCACCGGGCGGGTACAGTCTTCATGACAGGGATATGGGTCGTTTCGCCGCCGAGGGAAGACGCGGTCTTGCGCTCGGCATCCCTGCGGCCCAAATCGGGGCGATGAACGACCTTTTCGGCACCACCGCGCCCACGCACAGCCCGAACGCCGCCCCGCCGGAGAATGCGCCGCTGGCCGACCGGCTGCGCCCCCGCTCGCTGGACGAGGTGATCGGGCAGGAGCATGTGACGGGGCCGGAGGGCGCGATCGGGCGCATGGTCACGGCGGGCCGCCTGTCCTCCATGATCCTGTGGGGACCGCCGGGCACGGGCAAGACCAGCATCGCGCGCCTGCTGGCCGATGCGGTGGGCCTGCGGTTCGAACCGATTTCGGCGGTCTTTTCCGGCGTGGCCGACCTCAAGAAAGTCTTTGCGGGCGCGCGCGAACATGCCCGGCTCGGCCAGCGCACGCTGTTGTTCGTGGATGAGATTCACCGTTTCAACCGGGCACAGCAGGACGGCTTCCTCCCCTATGTGGAGGATGGCACGGTCACGCTGGTCGGCGCCACGACCGAGAACCCCAGCTTTGAACTCAACGCCGCACTGCTGTCGCGGGCGCAGGTGCTGATCCTGCGCCGTCTGGACGAGCGCGCGCTGGCTCAGTTGATCGAGCGGGCGGAGAGCGTGATGGAACGCCCCCTCCCCCTCGACCCGTCCGCGAAGGAGGCGCTGATCGCCTCCGCCGACGGGGATGGCCGCTTCCTGCTCAATCAGGTGGAGACGCTCTACTCCATCGACATACCGGAGCCGCTCGACCCGGCGGCGCTCGCCGCGCTGCTCCACCGCCGCATGGCGGTCTATGACAAGGATCGGGAGGGGCATTACAACCTCATCTCCGCGCTTCACAAATCGCTGCGCGGGTCCGATCCGCAGGCCGCGCTTTATTATATGGCGCGGATGCTGGTGGCGGGCGAGGAGCCGCTGTACGTGCTGCGCCGCCTGACCCGCTTCGCCAGCGAGGACATCGGCCTCGCCGATCCGCAGGCGCTGGTCCAGTGCCTCGCCGCCAAGGACGCCTATGAATTTCTCGGCACGCCGGAGGGGGAACTGGCCATCGTGCAGGCGTGCCTCTACTGCGCTACCGCGCCCAAGTCGAACGCCGCTTATAAGGCGATGAAGGCGGCGTGGCGCAGCGCGAAGGAGACGGGATCGCTGATGCCGCCGCCCAATATCCTGAACGCCCCGACCAAGCTGATGAAGGACATCGGCTATGGCAAGAATTACGCCTATGACCATGATCAGGCGAACGGCTTTTCCGGCGACAATTACTGGCCGGAGGAGATGGCGCCGCAGAGCTTTTACCAGCCGGTCGAGCGCGGCCATGAAAAGCGTATCGCCGAACGCATGGCGTGGTGGGACCAGATGCGGGCGGAACGGCAAGCGGACCAGTGAGCGCGCCCTTCACCGCCTTTGCGGCGATCGACTGGTCGGGTGCGAAGGGGTTTCGGCACAAGGGGATCGCCGTCGCCCTTTGCCGAACGGGGGACGCGGCGCCGGACCTCGTGACGCCGGACAGCGGCCCATGGTCGCGGGAGGGCGTGGCACAGTGGGTCACAGCGCAGGCCGCGCGGGAACCCACGCTTTTCGGCTTCGATTTCAGTTTCGCGCCCCCGCTGGTCGAACGCGGCGAATATCTCCCCGGCGAGGCCCATGTGCCGGACGAGGCGACCGCCTTCTGGTCCTATGTCGACCGGCTCTGCGCGGACGAGGCGGACCTGTGTGCGGCGGGCTTCCTCGAAACCCATCACCGGCGGCATTTCTATTTCGGTGCGGCGGATGGGGTGAAGGCGGGATATATGCACCTGCGCCGGTGCGAGGCGCTGTATAATGCGCGTGGCGGCGGCAAGCCCTCCACCGTCTATGACGCCATCGGCGCGGCGCAGGTGGCCAAGGCGAGCTTTGCGGGCATGCGCTTTCTTCACCGGCTGCGTGGCATCGTGCCCGTCTGGCCGTTCGATGGACGCGCCCGCCCAGACACTGGCTCCCTTATCGTCGAAATCTACACCAGCCTCGCCGCCCGCGCCGCCGGACGGCCCAAGGGACGCACCAAGATCCGCGATGCGGCGGTGCTGGACGAGGCGCTGGCGGCGATGGGGTCGCGCGCCCATGCCCCGCTGGCCCGCTACGAGGATCACGCCACCGACGCGATCCTGACCGCGGCGTGGATGCGCCGTGCCGCGCAGGACGACGCCCTCTGGTCGCCCGCCGCGCTCACCGATCAAATTGCGCGCACCGAAGGCTGGACGTTCGGCGTGGTTTGAGGCTATGGCCCGGTCATAGCGCCGGCTTAGCTCAGTTGGTAGAGCACCTGATTTGTAATCAGGGGGTCGCGGGTTCGATTCCTGCAGCCGGCACCATATCCCAGACTATCTAGGCCGCTGCGGGCGCGTGGGGATAGGCCGTGCGGGCCGCAAGCCACCATGCCTCGACCGCATCCATGTCGGCGGGCAGGATCACCGACAAGGGATCGGCGAATTGCGCCCATGCACTCGCATGGCGCGGCGCGACGGATGTCAGGATCGGCACCTGCCGCTCCACCGCTTCGGCAAAGGCGGGGATCAGCCCGGCGCGATTTTCCGCTTCCAGCTTGCCAAACTTGCTGAGGATGAGCAGGTCGCATCCGCTCGCGACATGGTGCCGCACCGCCTCGCCTGCGCGGACCAGTTCCGCCGGATCGAGGCCGCAGGATGCAGCCCCCTCCCCCAAATCCTGGAACAGCCGGTAGCGGCTGCCGTCAGCGATAGCGCGCAGCGATCCGTCTGGCGCGCCGCCCTCCGGCTCCTCGATCAATCCGGCGATCCGCACCTTTTGCGACCAGCGCGCGACGAAATGCGCGAACAGCGCCTGTATCGCTTCCCCGCTGGCACCCTGAACGACGGCAATGGGCAGGACGGGGTGAGCCATGGGCGGTGCGCTGCCTGTCGAATATGCGATGGGAGGGCGCACTATATCCCGGCAAATATGACGATGCAAATGGCCCAAATTCTGGGCACAACGAAAGAGGGGAAACCCGCAGGCTCCCCCTCTCGTCCAGTCGCGATATGCGCAGGTATCAGGACTTGGTGGTCTTCTCCGCCTCGACCGCCTTAACATGGGCGGCGGCGTGGTGCATCTTGGTGCTGCTGGCCTTGGCGACCTTCGCCTCCTTGTGCAGGGTCGCGGCATGGCTGGCCGGGGTGGCAGGAGTTGCCGCATACGCCGCCGAGCCGAGGCCGAGCGCGATGAAGGGTACGAGCAGATACTTCATAAACCTTCTCCTATGTTGGCGGAACGGCATCCTAACAGGGGGGAAGTGACACCGTTCCGCCGAGAGAAAGATGCGCCGCGCGGCCCCTCAAGTCATGTTAAGCTTTGTTCATGTTGAGGAGCGCCTGCCACGTGAAACCCGTGGCGCTTCCCCAATCGCGCGGGATCGGGGAACGGGTTCCATCATGACAAAATTGTAATTCGCCCCTCAGGGCAGGAGAATCAGCCCTTGGCCGCGTAGAGTAGCCGTCCGGGACCGAGCAGTCCCAGGACCTGCGGCAGGAGGTGGGTGGCCACGGCGAAGCACCCCTCGCTGCGCCCGACCTTGCCCCAGGTCGCGATATGATCCTCGTTCACATAATCGGCACCGTGAACGACGATGGCGCGCATGTCGGCATTGTTGTTGGTCGGGTCCAGCCCGACCAAGCGCATGGAGGGGCCATGTTTGCCCATATAGAGCGCGCCGGTGGCATAGGCGCCCTCGCTGGTCGCCAGCGAATTCGGCTCGTTCGAAAAGCTCTGGAGGAAGCCGCTGTGCGCGGGGTCCGATCCCCGGCCATGGGCGACGAGGTAGGAACTCGCCTGCCCGCTCGCGAGATCGACGATATGAAAGCGATGCTCGTGCGAGGCGGTGCTGAAGTCCGCGAGCGCAACCCGGTCGCGGAACGGGAAAAGCGCAGGGTTCGCGTCGAGCAAGGCGCGGGCGCGCTCCATCAGCGGGGCATAGGACGACTTCGTCACCGCGCCCGGCGTGGACAGCGGCGCTACGCCCGGCGGGATCGGCGCGGCAGCCGGGAGAGGCGCAGCCATCGGCAGGGTGGCCGCCCGCACTGTCAGGGAAGGCAGGCTGGCGAGGCCCAGTCCGGTCAGGCCATGTCTAACGAAATCGCGACGCTTCATGACCCACAATATAGCGATCCGGCAGTGATTCTGCCAGATCGCATATGCGTGACGAGCGGCGGACTGGCGCTATTTTGGGTCAGTCCCGCCGCCAGACACCCTATTGTGCGGCGGAGGTGCGATTGCCCGAACCGGAGCCGTCATAATCGTCCGGCAGGCGGCTGGTCAGGCCCGTCGCATCCGCATCGTCCAGCGTCTGCTGATCCTGCGTGACCTTTGGCGGCGGCGGAGCGGCGGGCGCGGCGACATTGTTCGTCGGCACCTCCGGCTCCAGCACCGGCGGGGCTTCCACCGGCTGCTGCTCCTCCATGTTCATCTCGGACATGTTGTTCTCGACCGGCACCGGCTCCTCGTCCTTGCCCTTGTGGCAGGCAGCGAGGGACAGGAGGCCGACGGCGGCCAGCAGTAGGGAGGCGTTACGCATCGTCGTCATCATTCCTTGGAGGCTATGGCCGTCGCATTGGCCTGCGCCCGATTGGTGGAGGCGTCGATCTTGGACGCCAGCAACTTGTCCCAGCCATAGGGATCGTCGCGGAAGTTCATCGTGCCGCTCGCACTGGCATAGGCGGTCCAGTAGAGCAGGTACACGGCGACCGGCTTGGGCACCGACACGCGCTGCGTCTTGCCGGTGTCGATCAGGCCCTGCACATTGCCCGCCACATCGGGGTTGTCCTGCAACATATAGTCGGCAAGGCCCACCGGCTTTTCGAGGCGGACGCAGCCATGGCTGGCGAGCCGGTCATAGCTGCTGAACTTGCCACGCGACGGCGTGTCGTGGAGATAGACGGCGAACGGGTTGTTGAAGTCGAACTTCAACCGGCCCAGCGCGCTCGACGGGCCTGCAGGCTGCACGATGCGCTCGCTGCCGTCGGTCGACTTGATGATCTTATAGCCCTGCCGCGCCAGCGCCGCGCGCCCCTTGGGCCACAGCTCGCGCTTGGCGATGGAGGCGGGCACGTTCCACGGCGGGTTCACGACGATGGAGGTGATGTCGGACACCAGCATCGGCGTCTGGTTGGTCGGGCTGCCCGTGACTGCGCGCATGGACGAGACGGGACTGTCCCCCTCGAACACGGTCAGCACGGCGGCGGCGATGTTCACCTGCACCCGGTTGTCGGGCATGGCGGTGGGCAGCCAGCGCCAGCGTTCCATATTCGCCATGATCGCGGCGATGCGGTCCTGCACCGGCACGTTGAGCGCCGCCAGCGTCCGTGCGCCCAGCGTGCCCGTGGGTTCGAGGCCATAGCGGCGCTGCGCCCGCTGGAGCGCGGCGGCAACCGGTTCGCCATCGGTGACGGCATCATCCTCGACGCGCAGGCGCTTGCGGATCTCGGCGGGGCCGGAGGTGGCGCTCAGCGCCCTCCAGCCGCCGGTATCCTGAATATCCTCATAGCGCTGCAATCCCTTGCGCAGCGCCTCATAGCCCGCGTAGCGCGGGGTAAGGCTGCCGGTCCACTGCTGCAGCCGATCGGTCTTCAGCGCATCCGTAAAGCCGGGCAGCGGATCATAGGCGGCGGGGCGCACCGCCCACACCTGAAGGAAGTCTGCGGTATCGACACGGCCCCGGCGCAGCGCGCTCGCCCGGTCGATGGCGGCGCGGGCCAGTGCGTCGCCGGACAGCGCGGCATAGGATTTGGTCGACCCGCTGGTCAGTCCCTGCCGTGCGCCATCGGCCAGCCAGCCGCGCAAGAAATTGGCCTGCGCCGTGCTCAGCTTGGGCAGGGGCTGCGGCGGCAGGACGGGCAACACGGGCGCGGAAACCGCCGGAGCAGGCTGCGCGGGCGAAGTGCTGCCGACGGTCGGTGGCAAGATGGATTCCGGTGCAGCCATGGCGGGCAACGGCGCGAGCATCGCGGTCAACGCCAGCAGCGAAGCCGGGGTGAAGATCAGATTATGCCTTTTCATCTGGGCCGATGTACTGGTGCAAAGCCCCTTATTCAAATGATGTTTGTCACATTTGCTGCGGATAATCGCATCCGCCGCCTGTCCGTGTCGCATAAATATCCCGCTTCCTTTTGCCCCTGTGCAGTCACCCGTTCCAGAGGGGGGAAGCCGGGGCGCCGGAGAGGGAAACGCGGCCCCGCGCAATTGGTGCCGAACCCGCGCCTCTTCCGCCCTCACACAGGGCGTAACGATTGCGTTTTATGCAATCGTTACGCGAAAAATGATTGTTTTCGATAGCCGGAACGGGGCGTAATGATAGGCCATGAGTGTAAAAAGCGCAGGAGCCGCGGCCCCATGCGTCACTCACGAGACGACCGAGAGGATGACAATGACCGCCAGCTATCCTGTGCCTTCCGACTGGGCTTCCCGCGCGACGATCACGTCGGAGCGTTACGAGGAAATGTATGCGCGGTCGGTGGCGGACCCGGAGGGGTTCTGGGCCGAGGAGGCGCAGCGGCTGGACTGGATCAAACCGTTCACCAAGGTCAAGAATACCAGCTTCCACGAGGCGGACTTCGGCATCAAATGGTTCGAGGACGGACAACTCAACGTCTCCGCCAACTGCCTCGACCGGCATTTGAAGGATCGCGGCGGCGAGACGGCGCTGATCTGGGAAGGCGACGAGCCGGGCGAAAGCCGCCGCTTCACCTATGCGCAGTTGCACGAGGAGGTCTGCCGCTTCGCCAATGTGCTCAAGGGGCAGGGCGTGAAGAAGGGCGACCGCGTCACCCTCTACATGCCCAATATGCCGGAAGCCGCGATGGCGATGCTGGCCTGCACGCGCATCGGCGCGATCCACAGCATCGTCTTCGGCGGCTTCTCGCCGGAAAGCCTCGCGGGCCGGATACAGGATTGCGATTCCAGCGTCATCGTGACCGCTGACGAAGGCGTGCGCGGCGGCAGGACAATCGCGCTCAAGACCAATGTCGATGCGGCGCTCAACCACTGCACCTCGGTCAAGTCGGTGATCGTGGTCGAGCGGACCGGCGGCACCGTGCCGATGACGGAAGGCCGCGACCACGCCTATGCGGAACTGCGCGCGGCGGCTTCCACCGAATGCGTGCCCGAAGCGATGAATGCGGAAGATCCGCTGTTCATCCTCTATACGTCGGGGTCTACGGGCAAGCCCAAGGGCGTGCTGCACACCACGGGCGGATACCTGCTCTGGGTCGCCTCCACCTTCGAATATATCTTCGACTATAAGCCGGGCGAAGTCTTCTGGTGCACCGCCGACATCGGCTGGGTCACGGGGCATAGCTATCTGGTCTATGGTCCGCTGGCCAATGGCGGCACCACGGTCATGTTCGACGGCGTGCCCAATTATCCCGACCATGGCCGTTTCTGGGAAACCTGCGACCGGCTGGGCGTCAACATCTTCTACACCGCGCCCACGGCGCTGCGCGCGCTGATGCGTGAAGGCGACGAGTGGGTGAAGAAGTACGACCGCTCCTCCATCCGCCTGCTGGGATCGGTGGGCGAGCCGATCAACCCGGAGGCGTGGGAATGGTATTACCGCGTCGTCGGCGACAGCCGCTGCCCCATCGTCGACACCTGGTGGCAGACGGAGACGGGCGGCGCGATGATCGCCCCGATGCCGGGCGCCACCGCCCTGAAACCGGGCAGCGCGACGAAGCCGATGTTCGGCGTGCAACTGCAACTGGTGGATGGCGAAGGCGTAGTGCTGGACGGCGCGACCGACGGCAATCTGTGCATCACCGATAGCTGGCCCGGCCAGATGCGCGGCGTCTGGGGCGACAGCGAGCGTTTCTTCCAGACCTATTTCACGACCTATCCCGGCAAATATTTCACCGGCGACGGATGCCGCCGGGACGAAGATGATTATTACTGGATCACGGGCCGGGTCGACGACGTCATCAACGTCTCCGGCCATCGCATGGGCACCGCCGAAGTCGAAAGCGCGCTCGTCGCCCATGCCAAGGTGGCCGAGGCTGCCGTGGTCGGCATGCCGCATGAGGTAAAGGGACAGGGCATCTACGCCTATGTCACGCTCAACGCGGGCGAGGCGGACAGCGAGGAGCTGCGCCAGGACCTGCGCAAATGGGTGCGGCAGGAAATCGGACCCATCGCCACCCCCGACGTCATCCAGTTCGCGCCCGGCCTGCCCAAAACCCGCTCCGGCAAGATCATGCGCCGCATCCTGCGCAAGATCGCCGAGGGAGAGATCGGCGCGCTGGGCGATACGTCCACGCTGGCCGACCCAAGTGTGGTCGATAATCTTGTCGCCAATCGGGTGGTGCCCGCGACTGCCTGACCGAGCGGGGCAGCGAATCGCCACTGCCCCCTCTTTCACACAGGAACGGAAGCGATTTTGATCAGGGTACAGGCCGCTGGTATCGGCTCCGTATCGTTGATAAAATCGCCATTAACCATTGTTTGCTATAGATAATTTTATGCACAACAGGGTCAGCACCGACACTGCCGGAACTTCCGGCGGTGATCATCCGAACACGCTCTGGGTCGTTGGACCCAAGGGCGAACGCCTCACACGGGAAGATCTTCCGGCTCCTGGCCTGCGATGGACCAGCGTCCGAAAGGCCGTGGTCGTCGCAGCGGTCGGGGGCGGATTAATCTCCCTCGCGGAGACGCTCGAAACCTATAATCTCACGATCGAGGAATTTGCCAGTTGGCAACGCTGCGTCGACCGTTTCGGCATGCGGGGGCTGCGCGCGACCTATTCCCAGCGTTATCGGGAGAAGATCGAGCGGGAATTGCGGCTCGATTTCGGGTGGCTGGAGACGCCGCGCGACTAGACGGCGCGCTCCCCCGCCCCGTCACCGGGCTTCTCCGCCAGCAGCACGGAACCGACCGAGGCCGCAACGACCAGCGCAACCGCCAGCCATTGTACGGCGGCGAGCCGTTCGCCGAGCAGCGCCGCACCCGCAATCGCGCCCACCGCCGGCTCGACGCTCATCAGCACGCCAAAACGGTTTTCGGGGATGCGCTTAAGCGCCACCATCTCCAGCGAATAGGGAATGGCGCTCGACAACACCGCTGTGGCCAAGCCGATCAGGATCAGCGACGGCGACAGCAAGGCCGCCCCGGCGTCGATCACCCCGATCGGCACCACGATCAACCCGGCTGTCGCCATGCCCAGCGCCACCCCCTGCCCGCCCGGCAGATGCGCGGACTGCTTGCCGAACACGATATACAGACCCCAGCACAGTCCCGCGCACAGGGCGAACGCCACACCCACCGGATCGAGCGCATGATGGCTCCCCCCCAGCGGCAACAGCAGCGCAAGCCCCGCCACCGCCAAGCCCACCATCGCGAAATGGCCGGGACGGCGCGCATGCAGCAAGGACACCGTCAGCGGCCCCAGAAACTCGATGGCGATGGCAAGGCCCAGCGGAATCGTGCGCAGCGCCATATAGAAGCTGAAATTCATCAGCCCCAGCGCCGCGCCATAGCGCATGGTCGCGAACAGGTCCGCGCGGGTCAGCGGCGCCCGCCACGGCCGGAACAGCGCCAGCAGGATCAGCGCCGAGAACCCCACACGATAGGCGATCGCCCCCGGCGCTCCCACCGCCGGGAACAACTGCTTGCCATAGGATGTGCCCACGCAGAACGACGTGATCGACGCCCACAGCGCCACATAGGGCAGCGCGCGGGCCAGCACGGGTGAGGAGGACAGGGTCGGGAGGGACAGGGTAGCCATGGCGCCGCTATACCGATGGGGCGCTGGCGAAGCTCGGCGAATTACGGCATGGAACGACTGTTTCCATCACTACGAAGGAGGATTCGGTGGAAAACGTCGAACTCGATAGTTTCGACCGGCGAATCATCGCGATCGTCCGGCGTAACAACCTGGAACCTGCACGGGCTATCGGGCAGGAGGTCGGCCTGTCGGAAAGCGCCGTCCTGCGCCGCCTGCGCCGTCTGCGGTCCGCCGGGGTCATCATCGCCGACATATCGGTGATCGACCCGGCGCGGCTGGCGCCGTCGATCATCATCCACGTCCTCGTCGAACTGAACCAGTCGAGCCTGCGCATCGAACAAGCCTTCGCCCAGAAGCTGGAGCGGCGATCCGAAGTGATCGGCGCCTGGAACGTCACGGGCCGCACCGACTTCCTGCTGACGGTGACGGTGCCGTCGATCGAGGCCTATCAGCAGTTCTCCGACGAGGTGCTGGCGTCCGACGAGAATATCAGGGGCTTCGAGACGCTGGTCAGCCTGCGCGAAATCGTGCGACCCGACCCATTGCGGGCGGGGCTACCGATATGAAGCATCCGTAGCAGTCACAGGAGATGGGGAGTTTGGATGCCCGACAAGGACTCGAACCTTGATTGACGGAGTCAGAGTCCGCTCTCTTACCATTAGAGGATCGGGCAGCGCATGAAGCGTGAGGGGGCCATCTAGTCCCGCGAATCGGCTCGGTCAAGTCCAGTTCTGCCAGAAAGCATGAGATTGCCGCCACGCGCTACCCGCAGGGCTTGCCTTGGGCCGCGCTATTCCATAGCCTGTCCTCAAGTCCCGGCGCACCAGATGCGACCGGCGGAAGAACAGAAAAGAAGAGTTGGCCATGGTGCGTAAGGTTACGTCACACCGGTCGCGCGCCATATCGGGCGCTGCGCCGGACCGGATTCCGTTGCCGTCGAAGGTCGGGCAACGCCCTGCCGGAGCTTTTACGAGCGACCGCGCGCCCTTTCCCCGCAGCAACTATGCCGCCATCGACCTCGGCACCAATAATTGTCGCCTGCTGATCGCCCGTCCATCCGACGAGGGTTTCGTGGTCGTGGACGCCTTTTCGCGCATCGTCCGGCTGGGCGAAGGCCTCGCTGCGACCGGACGGCTGAGCGAGGCGGCGATCGATCGCGCCATCTCCGCCCTGTCCGTTTGCGCGGGCAAGCTGCGGCGGCGGCGGGTGACGCTGGCGCGCTCTGTCGCGACGGAGGCGTGTCGCCGCGCGGACAATGGCGACGACTTCGTGGCGCGCGTCTATGACGAGACAGGCATCAAGCTCGACATCATCTCCGCGCGGGAGGAGGCGCGGCTGGCGGTGCTGGGCAGTCATAACCTGCTGGCGGCGGGCGACGGACCCGCGATGATCTTCGACATTGGCGGCGGATCGACCGAGCTTGTCCTGCTCGACACCCATGCGGATGCCCCGCGCATCGTCGACTGGCACAGCGCACCCTGGGGCGTGGTGTCACTGTCGGAGAGTATCGCGGGCACCGGCTCCGATGATCCCGCGACACGCGCCAGCGCCTATGTCGCGATGCGCGAACAGGTGGCGGAGGCGCTGAGCGGCTTTGCCCCGCGCCTGCCCGCGGGCACGGCGCTCCGCATGCTCGGCACGTCGGGAACGGTCACGACGCTGGCCAGTGTCCACCTCGACCTGCCACGCTATGACCGCGCCTCCATTGACGGGCTGGTCATGTCGACCGATATGCTGCGCGACATTGCAGAGCGACTGGCGGCCATGAGCCTGAGCGAACGCGCCGCTTTGGCCTGCATCGGGCCGGAGCGGGCCGATCTGGTCGTCGCGGGCTGCGCCATATTGGAAGGTATTTTGGACGTGTGGCCAGCTGAACAACTCTCCGTCGCGGACCGTGGCATCAGGGAAGGCATATTGCGCAGCCTGATGCACGGCAGCGCCTCCCTCCCCCAAGCCATGCAGCAGCCCGCATGAGCCGGGGCGATCCGGGCGCGCGGCAGCATATACGCGTCAAGACCGGGCGCGGGCGCACCGCGCAATCGACCCGCTGGCTGGAGCGGCAGCTGAACGACCCCTATGTGCGCAAGGCGCGGGCGGAGGGCTATCGCAGCCGCGCGGCGTACAAGCTGCTCGAACTCAACGAAAAATTCGGGATGCTGAAGGGCGCGAAGAATATCGTCGATCTGGGCGCGGCGCCCGGCGGCTGGTCGCAGGTCGCGCGCAAGCTGAACAGCAAGGCGAATGTGGTGGGCATCGACCTCCTCCCCATCGACCCGCTGCCGGAGGTGACCTTCTTCGAGATGGACTTCATGGACGACGCCGCGCCGCAGCGGCTGATCGAGGCGCTGGGCGCGGCGCCCGACCTCGTCCTGTCGGACATGGCCGCCAATACGGTGGGCCATGCGCAGACCGACCATCTGCGCACCATGGGGCTGGTCGAGGCGGGCGCGTGGTTCGCCATCGAGACATTGCGCGAAGGCGGCTGCTATGTGGCCAAGGTGTTCGCGGGCGGCACGGACGACGCGCTGCTCCGCGTGCTGAAGCAGCATTTCAAGACGGTGAAACACGCCAAACCGCCCGCCAGCCGCAAGGAATCGAGCGAATGGTATGTGGTCGCGCAAGGGTTCAAAGGACGGGCTGAGCCGGACGCGGAGTGAGGGCGGCGGGTTGACTGCTGGCGAGCACAATCGGACCTGACTTGGTCGTCATCCCAGCGAAGGCTGGGATCTCCGTCCTCCAGGTGCCCCCCGTCGAGAGAGACCCCAGCCTTCGCTGTGACGTAGAGGATGGCAGGGAACGACCAGAGGCGGACATTTACGGGATGCGTCGGCCCATCCGCTTGCCGACATCGCTCATGACCTTCAATATGATGTTCTAGGAGCGATGGTGTAATGCGGATTTGGCCTAACTGTTTAGCCCCTGACATGATGCCAGCGATCGCACTCAGCGCCCTAGTGATGTTGGCAGGGTGTAAGGGTGAGCCGGATAAGCGATGGCCTCCTCCCCTAATTGACGAGTACAATCCTGATACCTGCCATTGTGCGGTAACGAAGAGTTGTATTCGAATAGCAGTTGAGCCTTCCTCCCGGCAGGAAATTTACAACATACGCTGTTCCTACATCAACAACGAAAAATTGAGAGCCGTTTGCGAATTTGATGAAGATCGTATCGAATTGGCGAACGATCCTGCCGTGGAATCCTTTAGAACCACCGTCATTTACGGGACGTTTGAAGGGAGATGGTGCATTGCAAATGTGGAGCGCCAAGCTGTTTCCAAACGGCGATGAACGCTGGCGGTTTGCACAGCGCCGCGTAAACTCTCGTCTGCTTATCAAATGATTGACACCTGACACTCGCCCGTCTGCCCTACCGCCTGCTCCCTCACCCGCAACCACCCAATCCTTAACCATTGCGGGGTAAGGATGCGGGCCATGACTGGCTCCACCACATCCTGCCCACCCTCCGCGGTCAGCACGGGCGTCGGCCTCGCGGGCCTTGCCGGCCTTGCCCTCTGGGTGGGGATCGCCTTTCATTATGGCATGGATGGTCCCAGCGCGGGCCTGACCGCCGTGATCGCCTGCGGCGTGCCGATGATCCTGTGGTCGTTGCTGGTCGACAAGGTCCACCGCCGCGCCAGCACGGGCATCGACTGGAGCAACCCGCGCCGCGTCGCGGATGTCTTCGACGTCAGTGCGGTCAAACTCCTCGGTCTGTGGGCGACATGGGGCGGGATCGCCTTTCTCTACATGCTGTTCAGCTGGTATTCGCAAGGCCCCTATCCCTATGTGATGAACCTGCTGGGGCATTTCGCGCCGGTTCTGGTGGCGGCGTCCATTCCCTATGTCCTCTGGCTGGACCGCTATCTGGTGGAGCCGCGCGACAATGCCCATGCTCTCGGCCTGTGGCTGCTCAATCGCGAGGAAAAACCCCGGCCCGGCGCGGTGGGCGACCATCTGCGCGCCTGGGGGGTGAAGGCGTTCTTCCTGACCTTCATGCTGGCCGTGGTGCCCGGCAATTTCACCGACATGATCGGATGGCGGGACGACAATATCCTCGGCAATCCGGTCGCCTTCGCCAGCTTTCTGATCGCGCTGCTGTTCACCATCGACGTGGCGTTCGCGACCGTGGGCTATATCCTGACCTTTCGTCCGCTGGACGCGCATATCCGCACCGCGACGCCGCATCTCGACGGCTGGGTGGCGGCGCTGATCTGCTACCCGCCGTTCGTCGCAATGGGTGTGGGCGGGCCGCTCAACTATCAGATCGACACGCGCGACTGGGCCTATTGGTTCGGCGGGCATGAGGCGCTGCTGTGGTTATGGGGTGCGGGCCTGGCGATGCTGACCGGCGTCTATGCCTGGGCGACCGTGGCCTTCGGTCCGCGCTTTTCCAACCTGACCCACCGCGGCATCATCACCCATGGCCCCTATCGCCTGACCCGGCACCCGGCCTATGTGTCGAAGAACCTGTTCTGGTGGCTGTCGGTGCTGCCATTCCTCGTCACCAGCGACAATCCGGCGACGGCGATCCGCAACACGCTGTTGCTGGGCATCGTCAGCGCCATCTATTACTGGCGCGCGCGGACGGAGGAAAAGCACCTGTCCGCCGACCCCGCCTATCGCGCCTATTCCGAGTGGGCAGAGGCGCACGCGCCGATCACCCGCCTGCTGATCGCGCTGAAAGGCCGCCGCGCAGCCAATACCGCCACCACGGTCGCCGCCGAATAGACGCGGAATGGACACGGCCCCTCCCCGCCGCCATCATCGCGGCAAGGGAGAGCCAGATGACCGATCACGACATGGCGGTGGCGCGCGACCAGATTCGCCACCTCATCGCCTGCTACAACAACATGGCCGACCGGGGCCGGATGGACGAGTTCGCGGCCCTGTTCGTAGAAGACGGCGTCCTCCAGATCACGCATCAGGCGCTGGAAGGGCGGGAGGCGATCTTTCGCGAATTGTCCAGCATCGCATCGGGCGCGCGCCCCGACGTGGACCTCGCCGGATCGCGGCACCAGCTCACCACCTGCCGGATCGAGATGACGAGCGAGGAGTCAGCCGAGGGCTGGACCTATTTCTTCGTCAGCCGGCGCGGGACAATCATCGAGGAAGGCACCTATATCGACCGCTTCATAAGGACACCCGACGGCTGGCGGTTCGCCCACCGCCGGGTGAAGATGCTCTATTCCATCAATCACAAGGATTGACGGCGATCACTTGCACTTGATGAACTTGCCCTTCGCGTCCTTGCACGGGGCCTTCTTCACCGGCTTCTTGTCCGGGCACTTCATGAATTTGCCCTTGGCATCCTTGCAGGGCGCGGCGAGCGCGGGCGAGGCGCTGGCGGCGAGGAGGGCAACGGCGGCGAAGGCGGCGGCGATTTTGGTCATCATCTTGTCTCCCATGGACCCGCGCTCTGCGTCTTCACAGGATCGCAGAAACGGCAAGCCCTGATCCTCCTCCTACACTATATGCAGGATGAACGGGATGGCGCGGTGACAGGATTTTACAATCCCGCCCGTCGACGATCAGCGGCGGCACGGCTTTCCGTCATAGGCCATGCGGTTTTGCACATAGGCCCTGCCATTCCAGCGCAGGACGGGGAAGCAGAAACCCGGCCCGCCGACCTCCAGATCGGGATAGCCGCCCGTACCTTTGGTCTTCTGGAAGGTCGCAATGCCGCTGCTGTTGTAGAGGAGCTTCCAGCTCCCGTCGGCCTGTTTCGAGACCAGCCAGAAGGCCTGCCCCGTATTGCCGTAGCAATAACTGCCGCCCTCGATCACCACCGCCTCCGGTCGCCCGTCGCCGTTGACGTCGCCATAGTGGTCGACGGAGGCGGGCTGATAGGCCGCGCCCGCGCTGGGATCGTCGCAGCCGCTTTCCCAGCCGCGCCGCGTCTTGCGCAATTGCGCCGCCTTGAAAATGGCGGCCTGTTCGGTGACGGCCAGCTTGGGTGGCGCTGCGAGAATGGGCTGCGCAGGGGGCAGCAACAGGACGGCAGCGACGGTAAATGCGACTGTGCGCATGGACATTCCCCTCTGCAACTTAAGGGGAAACTATGCGCGCGTACCGACCGCGCGGCAAGAGAAACGGGGACGCCAAAGCGCCCCCGCCGTCATCAGGTTCAGGCCAGTGCAGCCTTCAGGTCGTCGACCAGATCGGTGCGCTCCCACGGGAAGAAGTCGCCTTCCGCCTTGCGACCGAAGTGGCCGTAGGCCGCCGTGCGCGCATAGATCGGCTTGTTGAGGCCGAGGTGGGTGCGGATGCCGCGCGGGGTCAGGCCGCCCAGCTTGTCGATGGACTGGATCGCCGTCTCGATCGCGTCGTCACCGACGGTGCCGGTGCCATGGGTATCGACATAGAGCGACAGCGGCTTCGACACGCCGATGGCATAGGCGATCTGGATGGTGCAGCGCGTGGCGAGGCCCGCCGCGACGACATTCTTCGCCAGATAGCGCGTGATGTACGCCGCCGAACGATCGACCTTCGTCGGGTCTTTACCGGAAAACGCGCCGCCACCATGGGGCGAAGCGCCGCCGTAGGTGTCCACAATGATCTTGCGGCCCGTCAGGCCCGCGTCGCCATCCGGCCCGCCGATCTCGAAGCTGCCGGTCGGGTTGATGTGGTAAACCGTCTCATCCGACAGCAGGTTTGCGGGCAGCAGGTCCGCGATGGTCTTTTTGACATAGGCCTTCAGCTCGGCCTCCTTGTCGCCCTCGTCATAGCCCGGCGCATGCTGGGTGGAGACGACGATGGCGGTCGCGGCGACCGGCTTGCCATTTTCGAACTTCAGCGTGACCTGACTCTTGGTGTCAGGCTCCAGGAACGGTGCGACGCCGCTGTGGCGGTCGGCGGCCATGCGCTCCAGGATCTTGTGGCTGTAGTCGAGCGTGGCGGGCATGAGGTCCGGCGTCTCGTCGCAGGCATAGCCGAACATAATGCCCTGATCGCCAGCGCCCTCGTCCTTGTTGCCGGACGCATCGACGCCCTGCGCGATATGCTCGGACTGGCCGTGCAGGCGGTTGATGAACTCCAGCTTTTCCCAGTGGAAGCCGTCCTGCTCATAGCCGATCTTCTTGACGACGCCGCGCACCGTCTTTTCGATCTCGTCCAGAGCGCCGGGCGCCCACTCGCCATTTTCATAGACGCCCTTGCAGCGGATTTCGCCCGCCAGCACGACCAACTGCGTGGTGGTCAGCGTCTCGCAGGCGATGCGCGCCTCCGGGTCTTTGGACAGGAACAGATCGACGATGGCGTCGGAAATCTGATCGGAAACCTTGTCGGGATGGCCTTCGGACACGGATTCGGAGGTAAAGAGATAGCTGCTACGCATAAGGGGTCACGTCGCCTTTCCTGCGGTGGGTGGGCTGGCTTATGGCCTCACCCATATAAAGAATTCCTTATGTGCGCTTCTTTAGCGCCTCCAACGGCCCAAGGCAACGCCGCTGAGCACCAGCCCCAGCGCGAGCAGCATGGGCAGGATATTGCCGAAGCGCGCGAACAGCGTCGGCGGCGCGGCGGGCGGCAACAGGGTGTCGATGCGGCCCTGCACATGGGGCGCGACGGTCGCGACGATGACGCCGGACGAATCCACCACGGCGGAGATGCCGGTGGGTGTGGAGCGGATGACGGGCACCCCCTCTTCGACTGCCCGTAAACGGGCTTGGGCCAGATGCTGCGGCGGTCCCCAGCTTCCGAACCACGCATCGTTGGACGGGTTGAACAGGAAATCGGGGCGGTTGGCGCGGTCCACCACCTGTCCGGAGAAGATGATCTCATAGCAAATCTGCACGCCCATTTTGAGCATGGGCCGCGTCTTGCCACCGGAAGTTCCCGCCGGGAGCAGCAATGTGCGCGGACCGGGGCCGGGCCAGAAATCGACGTCGCCCGGCACCAGCCTCGACAGGCCGATGGCGGACAGCAGCGGCCGCATGGGGAGATATTCGCCGTAAGGCACCAGATGCGCCTTGTCGTACCGACCCGCGATACCTCCGCGAGGGGTCAGCACCCACAGGCTATTGTTCGCACCCACAAGGTCGCCCTGACCGTAGAAAGCCTTGTCCGTCTTGCGGAAATAATATTTGTCACCGCCAGTCATCAACAGGTCGCCCGGCCCCAGCAGCATGGCGAGGCGCGTGCGCCATGCCGGCTCCATGTCGAGCAGCGCATAGATCGCCGCCTCGGGCCAGAACAGTAGGCGCGGCGTGGGCGATGGGTCACCGCTCAGCCGGGCGAGCTTGTTGAAATTGCGCACCTCCGCCGTGGGATCATATTTCTCGTCCTGCGGGATATTCGGCTGGATCACCCGGATCGCCACGGGATTGCTCGGCGCGGCGGGACTCGTCAGATGGCCGTGCAGCCAGCCGAGCGCGAGCACCGCCAGCAGCTTGGCCGCGAACAACAGGGCGAGTTTGCGCTGCCCGCGCAGGAACATCCATACCGCCCCGCCCGCCATGATCGCCACGGTGCCCAGACCATAGGTGCCGGTGAGCCGCGCGATATGCTCGACCCCCGTGCCCAGCCAGATCACGCCGATGGGGTTCCACGCAAAGCCGGTGAACATCGTGGATCGCAGATATTCGGTCAGCGCCCATCCGCCCGCCAGGACGAAGGTCAGCGCCAGCGCGCCCGCCCGGTGCGCCAGCCGCCATGCCAGCAGCGCCGCGATCGCCGGATAGACGGCGAGGTAAAAGCTCAGCAGGATGACCCCACCATAGCCGAACCAGTGCGGCATCGCGTCCTGAAAGGTAAAGGCGAAGGCGATCCAGTTCAGCCCGACGGCAAACTGGCCGAGGCCATAGGCATAGCCGAGCGCGAACGCCCTGCGCCCCGTCTTCGCCCGGTCGAGCAGCGCGAGGAGCAGCGCCAGCGTCAGGATCGTGACCGGCCACAGATGCAGCGGCTCGAACCCGCAGGCCGACACCGCGCCCGCGACCAGCAGGACGAGGAAGGGCCGTGCCTCGACCCATGCGGGCAGGCGTGCCGTCCTGTCGCCGGTCATGTCAGGACGCGGGGGCCGTGATGACTGCCTTCGCCCCGCTGCACGCATCGCTGTCCTTGTGCCCGCCGGTCAGCGCGCTGATGACCAGGAAACCGCCGACGACTGCCACGGCAAAGGCGATGGCGACATAGACCAGATATTTCTCGATGAAGCTTTTGATCGGCGCGCCGAATTTCCAGAACAGCACGCCCACCAGCATGAACTGGAAGCCGCGCGACAGGATGCTGGCCCACAGGAAGGTGAACAGCGGCACGCCGATGAAACCCGCGGTGATCGTGATCAGCTTGAACGGAATGGGCGTCGCGCCCTTGCCGATGATGATCAGCGCCGCATTGGCGCGCAAATGGCAGGCCGCGACCGGGAAGCTCTGTTCGAGGTGCAGAAGACGCAGCAGCGCGTCGCCGACCGATGCGAACAGGAAATGGCCGATGGCATAGCCGAGCAAACCGCCAAGCACCGACGCCGCCGTACAGATCAGGCCGTAGCGCAGCGCTTTCTTGGGGCGGGCAAGGCACATCAGACCCAGCAGCGGATGCGGCGGGATCGGAAAGAAGCTCGATTCCATGAAGGAAAAAATGAAAAGCCAGACCTCCGCATGGCGGTGAGCGGCCTTGGCGAGCGTCCATTGATAAAGGCGTTCGATCATCGAGGGCGGGCCTTAGCGGGTTTATGTTACAGGTGCCAGCGACTTGACCGGCGACGGTACGATCAAAGGCCGCCGACCACGATGCAGGCCGCGAACATGAGCAAGCCCGCGAACCGATTGGACCGGAATTTGGCGAGCGGGTCCGCTCCGTCCTCCTTCAAAGTGCCGACCTGCCAGAGCAGATGCGCGGCCATGGGGAGGAGCGCCGCCAGCGACAGCCAATCGGGAACCACCGCCCAGAAGGCTGCGCTCCACAGGGCCACCGCCCCGACGTAGAAGGCCGCGACGCCCGGCCTGACCCTCTTGCCCAATGTCCGCGCGCTCGACCCGATGCCGACCAGCGCGTCGTCCTCGATGTCCTGAATGGCGTAGATGGTGTCGTAGCCGATGACCCACAGCACCGCCCCGGCATAGAGCAGCGCGCCCGGCAGCGTCATTGCCCCCGCCATCTCCACCCATGCCACCGGCGCCGCCCATGCGAAGACGAGGCCGAGCCACGCCTGCGGAAAGCCGGTGATCCGCTTCATGAACGGATAGGCCGCGACCAGCAGCAAGCTGCCGAGCGCGGTCAGTTGCGCCTGCCAGCGCAGTTGCAGCAGGACGATGAGGCCGACCAAACACAGGCTGACCAGCCAGATCCACGCCGTCCTGACGCTGACCGCGCCGCTCGCCAGTGGACGGCGAGCCGTGCGGGCGACCTGCGCGTCGAGGTCGCGATCGACGATGTCGTTATAGACGCACCCCGCCCCGCGCATCGCGATGCTGCCGACCAGGAACCACAGCAGCATGTCCCACCGCTCGCCTGCCTTGCCCGACAGCGCAATGGCCCACGCCCCCGGCCAGAACAGCAGCCACCAGCCAATCGGCCGGTCGAATCGCGCCAGCAGCGCGAGGTTGCGGGGCAGCGCGGGCAGGCGGGAAACGAGGCCGCGTGCTTCGCTGTCGGGCAGGATGGTGTCTTGGGGTGGAGAGGCGGGAGTCATGGAGTGTCTAGAGCGCGATATGCCGGCGTGTGCAATGGGTGGATTAAACCTACTCCGTTCGGTTCGAGTAGCCTTCGAGCTTGTCGAGAAGGCGTATCGAGAATGCTGGCACAGCCCTGATTTCTCGACACCGGTTCTCGGCAAGCTCGAACCTTGCTCGAAACGAACGGGTTGGAGTTGATGTCGTCCCCTCCCCCAACATCCCACCTTGCCCCCCGCCCCCACGCTACGCTACTCGCGGGACATGCCTGCAACCCCCGCCTGGCCGCCGCGCAGCGCGCCCCGTCTCTATGTCGAAACGCCGCTGGGCGAAGGGATCGCCGTGCCGGTGGACGGCAACGCCGCCCATTATCTGCTTTCGGTGATGCGGATCGCGGAGGGAGACGCGGTGCTGTTGTTCGATGGACGATCCGGCGAATGGGCGGCGCGCGCGGGCGGCATCCGCAAGCGCGACCTGATCCTGACTTGCGAAATACAGACCAAACCGCTGGAATCCGTGCCCGACTTCCACCTCTGCGTGGCCCCCATCAAGAAGGCGCGCATCGACCTCGTGGTTGAAAAGGCGTGCGAACTGGGCGTCGCGCATGTGCAGCCCGTGCTGACCCGCCGCGCGGTGGTGGACAAGCTGAACGGCGACCGCCTGCGCGCGCAGATGGTGGAGGCGGCGGAGCAATGCGGGCGCACTGGCCTCCCCACCCTCGGCGAGTTGGTTCCGCTGCCCAAGTTGCTGGAGTCATGGGACGCGGGCCGCGCGCTGTTCTTTGCGGACGAGCAGGGCGGCGCGGACATGCGCGAAGCCTTTGCCGCGCGCCCCGGCCCCGCCGCATTTCTCATCGGCCCGGAAGGCGGCTTCACGGACGAGGAGCGCGCCGCGATCCGTGCCCATCCCGCCGCCGTCGCCCTGTCGCTCGGCCCCCGCATCCTGCGCGCGGAGACGGCAGCCATCGCCGCCGCCGCCTGCTGGATGGCGATCAATGGCGACTGGACCCGTTGCGAAATGAAATCTGTTTGATCGGCGGAGAGAGCCGCTATATGGCGAGCCGCTTGAATGCGAGGCTGAACAGGAACCGCCCATGAGTACCAGAACGGAATCGGGCGGCGAAGACCCCGTGATCGAGCACCGCGAACAGCTCATCTCCGTCTTCGAAAAGGGCGAGAAGCCTGCGGATCGCTGGAAAATCGGCACCGAGCATGAGAAATTCGTCTTCTCGCGCAAGGATTTCCATGCGCCTTCCTATGAGGAAAAGGGGGGCATCCACACCCTTCTGATCGGCATGACCCGCTATGGCTGGGAGCCGGTGTTCGAGGGTGAGAACATCATCGCCCTGTCCGGCAGCGACGGCACGATCAGCCTGGAACCGGCGGGCCAGCTCGAACTATCGGGTGCGCCACTGGAAACCCTGCACCAGACCGCGGCGGAAACCGCGCGCCATCTGGAACAGGTGCGCTATGTCGGCGATCTGCTCGGCCTTGGCTTCCTCAGCCTCGGCATGACGCCGGACAAGACGCGCGAAGCCCTGCCGATCATGCCCAAGGGGCGCTATGACATCATGCTGCGGCACATGCCGCGCGTCGGCACCATGGGCCTCGACATGATGCTGCGCACCTGCACGATCCAGGTGAACCTCGATTATTCGAGCGAAGCGCGCATGGCGAAGATGTTCCGCACGTCGCTGGCGCTGCAACCGCTGGCGACCGCGCTGTTCGCCAATTCGCCCTTTACCGAGGGCAAGCCCAATGGCTTCCTCTCCTATCGCAGCCACATCTGGTCGGACACCGACCCGGCGCGCACGGGCATGCTGCCCTTCGTGTTCGAAGATGGTTTCGGCTATGAACGCTACGCCGATTATGCGCTCGACGTGCCGATGTATTTCGTGTTCCGCGACGGCAAATATATCGACGCGGCAGGGCATAGCTTCCGCGACTTCCTCGACGGCAAGCTGTCGGTGCTGCCGGGCGAAAAGCCGCGCCTGTCGGACTGGCAGGATCATCTGTCCACCGCCTTCCCCGAAGTGCGGATGAAAAGCTTCCTCGAAATGCGCGGCGCCGACGGTGGGCCGCTGGAGCGGATCACCGCCCTGCCCGCGCTGTGGGTCGGGCTGCTCTACGACGACAGCGCGCTCGACGCGGCGTGGGACGTGGTCAAGGGCTGGTCGATGGAGGAGCGGCAGGCCCTGCGCGATTCCGTGCCCAAACTCGGCCTCGACGCCCCTATCGGCGGCGGGCGGCAGTTGCGCGCCATCGCGGGAGAGGTTCTGGACATCGCCCGCATGGGGCTCGCCAACCGGGCACGGCTGGACGACACGGGCGCGGACGAGACGCGCCACATCGATTGCCTGCACGAGATCGTCGCGCGCGGCACGACGCCGGCGGAAGTGCTGCTGGCGAAATATCATGGCGAATGGGGCGGCGACCTGTCGCGCGCCTATGTCGACGAGGCGTTTTAACCGGGCCTTTTAACGGGCGCGGGTCTGCTGGCCTGCGCCTGCAAAGCTCACGGCAGGCAGGCCCACCGGCAGACTGCGCAGCGACACCAGCCGCGCGCGGAAGGCGGACAGCGCCGAACCGGACAGTTGCGCCATCTGCGTGAACTTCAGCGACAGCGGATTGATCGGCACGCCGCCACGATAGACCTCATAATGGAGGTGCGGGCCGGTCGACAGGCCGGTCGACCCGACATAGCCGATCACCTGCCCCTGCCGCACCATCTCACCCGCGTAAGCGGCGATGCGGCTCATATGGCCATAGCCGGTGCCGATGCCGCCGCCATGGTCGATCTTCACATAATTGCCGTGCCCGCCATGGCGGCCCGCGAAGACCACGCGGCCACTGTTGGCGGCATAGATGGGCGAACCCCAGCGCGCACCGAAATCGACGCCCGCGTGCATGCGCGAATAGCCGAGAATAGGGTGGAAGCGCATGCCGAAGGAGGAGGTCAGGCGGCCCGCAACCGGCGCGGCCATCATGCCGCGACGCTGGCCCACGCCCGACGCCTCGAACCATTGTTCCTGCCCGTCCACGGTCCAGCGCAGCATGTCGACACGCTTGCCGCTGCTGCGTTCCAGCCCTGCGAACAACAGCTTGCCCGTCTCCGTCTCGCCCGTGGCGGCGCGGCGGTGGGCGACGACGATGTCGAAGCGGTCGTCCGCCCCGACGCCGGTGCCGAGCGACACCTGGCTGGCGATGGCTTTCAGATAGGACTGGATCGTCGAGGGATCGGCCCCTGCCGCCCGCGCGGAGGCATAGAGGCTGCCGCCCACCCGCCCCCGCAGGCGCAGCGGCGTGTCATCGACCGCGATGGGAATTTCCCGGATACCCAGCACGCCGTTCTGGCGGTGGATTTCAAGGGCGAGGTCGAGCCGCGCGCGTACGGACAAGGCATCCAGCGGACGCGGCATCGCACGGCTGGGACGGCGGCCCAGCGTCAGGCCGACGCGAGTGCCCGCTTCGATGCTGTCAGGATCGACCGCACCGCCGACGAGGCTCATGACGGTCGCGGAATCACGGCTGCTGATGCCGGCACGCTGCAGCATGCGGCCGAAACTGTCCCCCACGCCGACAACGGCGTCGAGGTCGATGGTCGGACGCTCTGGCGTGTGGGCCAGCGACGCGACCGCATCGGTCGGTCCCATGCGACCGCCCGTGTCCGCACCGAAAGCGAGCGGCGTGATCATCTGTGCGCGAAGCTGGTCGAACTGGTCGGCGTCGAGGGGCGCGCGAACCTGACCCGGAACCGGCGTCACGCCCTGCGCGGCCAGCAGCATCGTGCCGCACAGGCCGATACAGGTCACAAGGCCGCGCCACCATGTCAGGGAACCGACATGACGGCCCAGATCGGGTGTGAGGTCGACGCGATGCGCCCAGTCGGACACGGCTTCGCGCCATGTGGGTTTATAAGGCGCACGGGCGACGCGCACGAAGCCGCCGAGCGATACCGATCCTGCGCCATCGACCTGGCCTGTACCGAAATCCGATTTCTGAAACACTTGGGAAGCGACCCCCGCAGGTCCATGTCCCGGCATCCTCAACAATGCGCGGGCTCGTTTGAAGTCCTGTAAAGCAGTGTGGTTAAAGTCAATTTAACGCGCCGCGCCGCCCCCTGCCCACGCGATGAATGGTGCCGCGCACCGGACGGGCCGAGGAACCCGAAAAGTGCTGTTGCGTGCCGCCTTCCGTTGCGCCAAGACCTGTCCATCATGCCATTCCCGTCACGCGCGACGGTCACCGCCGTGCTGGGTCCGACCAACACCGGCAAGACCCATCTGGCCATCGAGCGCATGTGCGGCCATTCGAGCGGGCTGATGGGCTTTCCGCTGCGCCTCCTCGCGCGGGAGGTCTATGACCGGGTCGTCGCGATCAAGGGCCCCAATCAGGTCGCGCTCATCACCGGGGAGGAACGCATCGTCCCCGCCGACGCGCGCTGGTTCCTGACCACCGCCGAATCCATGCCGATGCAGGGGGCGGGCGCGCAAAAGGATTTCGCCTTCGTCGCGCTGGACGAGGTGCAGATCGCCGCCGATCCCGAACGCGGCCATATCTTCACCGACCGGCTGCTCCATGCGCGGGGACGTGAGGAAACGATGTTTCTGGGGTCGGCCAGCATCGCGCGCACCGTCAAGGATCTGGTGCCGGAGGCGGAGATCATCGGGCGCCCCCGCTTCTCCACGCTGCGCTATGCGGGGATGCAGAAGCTGTCGCGCCTGCCCAAGCGGTCCGTCATCGTCGCCTTCTCGTCCGAGGAGGTGTACGCCGTGGCGGAGATGCTGCGTCGGTTCCGGGGCGGCGCGGCGGTGGTGATGGGCGCGCTTTCACCGCGCACCCGCAACGCACAGGTCGCGATGTTCCAGGCGGGCGAAGTCGACTATCTGGTCGCGACCGACGCCATCGGCATGGGCCTCAACATGGACGTCGACCATGTCGCCTTTGCCTCCCTCTCCAAATTCGACGGGCGGCGGCAGCGGCGGCTGACCATCGCGGAAATGGCGCAGATCGCGGGGCGCGCGGGACGGCACCAGCGCGACGGCACCTTTGGCGGCGTCGGCCCCGCCGATGCACGCCCCCTGTTCACGCCGGAGGAAATCGAGCGGATCGAGGAGCATCGCTTCGACCCCATCGAGAAAATCTTCTGGCGGGAGGGCGACCCGCCGTTCGACAGCATCCCCGCGCTCATCCACGCGCTCGAACGCCATCCCGCGCACGATCGACTGCGCGCCGCGCCGGAGGCGGTGGACCTCGCCGTGTTGAAAGCACTGTCCAGCTATCCCGAAGTGATCGAGCGTGTCCGCACCGCGCGGCAGGTGCGCCGCCTGTGGGACGTCTGCTCCCTCCCCGATTTCCGCAAGTCGGGGACAGAGCATCATGCCCGCCTCGTCCTGCAACTCTGGCACTATCTCAGTCAGGGCAGCGGCCATATCCCGCATGAATGGTTCGCGGGGCAGATCGCGCGACTCGACGATGTGCAGGGCGATGTGGAAACGCTCGCGGGACGCATTTCGGCGGCGCGCACATGGTCCTATGTCGCCTATCGCGCCGACTGGCTGGCCGACCCCGTGCACATGGCGCAGCGCACGACCGCGTTGGAGGAAAAGCTGTCGGATGCGCTGCACGCCGCCCTGACGCAGCGGTTCGTCGACAAACGCACCTCCGTCCTCTTGCGCGACATTGGGCGTGATGCATCGCTGTTGCCGGTGGACGTGGACCCCTCCGGGGCTGTAACGGTCGACGGACAAGTGATTGGCCGCCTCAAGGGCTTTCGTTTCCAGGTGGACCCGCAAGCGCGCGCGGTCCAGAAGCGAATGCTGCTGGCGGCAGCGGAACGGAGACTGGGTAAGGTGCTGACGGAACGGGCGCAGGCGATATTGACGGCGAGCGACGGGGCATTGCGCCTGTCGGCGGAACCGGGGGCCGAGCCGACAATTCAATGGGAAGATGTGCAGCTGGCGACTCTGCGTGGCGGATCGCGTCTGCTGTCGCCCGAAGTCGTGATGGACGCGGGCCTCTCCGCCATCGACCAGAACCTCCAGAACGCGGTCAAGGCGCGGGTCGAGGCGTGGATGGACGCGCAGTTCGCCCGGCATATCCCCGCCCTCCAGAAAATGGACGCCGGATCGCAGGACCCCGAAGTGCCCGCCCCCGTGCGCGCGGTGCTGGCGCAGCTCACCGATGCGGGCGGCGTCGCGGATCGTGCGCCGCTGGACGAGGCGCTGGGCGCGGTCGAGAAGACCGACCGGGGCCAGCTTCGCAAGTCGGGTGTCGTGATCGGCGTCCTCGACCTCTATCATCCCGGCCTGATGAAGCCGGGCGCGGCACAGTGGCGCATGGTCCTGCTGGGCCTGAAATATGGCAAGCCGCTGGTCGTCCTGCCGCCTGCTGGCGCGGTACTTCTCCAGGCCGAGGCCGTCACCGACGCCGACGGTGCGACCATCGCGGGCTTCCGCCGATTCGCCGACGTCTGGCTGCGCATCGACATTGCCGAGCGCGTGGCGCGCACGGGGCATGAGGCGATTGCCGCCAGCCGTCCCTATGAGGCGACGGAACCGCATGTCGTCTCCATCGGCCTGCCGCCCGAAGCTTTTGCCGACCTGATGCGCCAGGCCGGTTTCCGCGCCGTCGAGAATCCGGCGGAGGGCGCGCCCAATTGGATATTCAGGGGCCGCCCCAAGGCGCGCCCGCCGCGCGGTCCGCGTCACGACAACCGCCGTCCGCATCGCGCCCATCAAGGCGGCGCGCAGCAGGACGGAGCGCAGGCGGACGGCCAACAGCAGGATCGCAGGCCCCGCCGCGACGGCCCGGCTCCGAAGCGGCAGGAGCATCGCGGCGACGGCAACCGGGGAGACAGGCCGGATCGTGGCGACCGGCGGGATCGCGGCGACAGGGGCGACCGCGACCAGCGCAAGCCCGTACCGGCGGGCGCGGCCACCGCCAAAGCCCTGTCGGGCCTTGCCGACCTCTTCAAGCGCGATGCCTAGGGCGCAGCGCACCACTGACCACATGGGGAGCACGGCTCATATCGACCCTGCCCCCACCCAGCGCATCGACCGCTTCCTCTGGTATGCGCGCCTCGCCGCCAATCGCAGCGCGGCGCAGGCGCTCGCGGGCCGCGGCATTGTCCGGCTAAACGGACGGCGGATCGAGCGCGCCCATGTGGCAGTGCGGCGCGGCGACCTCCTCACCCTGCCGCTGGGCGAGCGGGTGCGGGTGGTCCGCATCCTCGAACTCCCCTCCCGCCGCGGCCCCGTCCCGGAAGCGCAGGCGCTGTACGAGTTCATCGAAACCGGCGATAGCTCCGCTACGCCCCCGGCAAAGCCAATCAATATTGACGATGGGGCAAGCGAAGAATAGTTGGGCGCTTAACACCGCTTCAAAGGGCCGAATATCGATGACCTATGTCGTGACCGACGCGTGCATCCGCTGCAAATATATGGACTGCGTCGAAGTCTGCCCCGTGGATTGCTTCTACGAGGGTGAGAACATGCTGGTCATCAACCCGAGCGAGTGCATCGATTGCGGTGTGTGCGAACCGGAATGCCCGGCCGAGGCCATTCTGCCCGATACCGAAAACGGGCTGGAAAGCTGGCTGGAACTCAACACCAAATATTCGGCGGAATGGCCGAACATCACCGTCAAGGGCGAGGCCCCGGCAGATGCGGACGCCATGAAGAACGAAACCGGCAAGCTGGAGAAATATTTCTCCCCGGAACCGGGCGAAGGTAGCTGAACCGTCGCTCGTTCAAGCCGGTCACACCGGCCTGACATGCCTGTTTGATCGGCATTTCAGCGCATTTTGCGCCGAAGCACTGGTAATTTTGTGACGACTCTGTTAAAAGAGCGCGTGAGGCGTGTCTGCGCCTACCAATCGGAGTATCTCATCGGATGTGATGCCGCTGACCGCGTTCTTCAGGGCATTGCCCAATTTCGGTCGGTTGTCGCGCTATCCCAATAGACAGAAAGGTTGCAAATGGCTGCCAAAGCCCTGTCGTTCGACGTCGGTGATTATGTAGTCTACCCCAAGCACGGAGTGGGGCGCGTTATCGAACTCCAGAGCCAGCAGATCGCCGGCATGGAACTGGAGCTGTATGTGCTCCGCTTCGAAAAGGAGCGTATGACGCTCCGCGTTCCGACCAACAAGGCGGAAAGCGTCGGCATGCGCAAGCTGTCGTCCAACAAGACGCTCGAAGAAGCCATGGAAACGCTCAAGGGCAAGCCCAAGGTCAAGCGCACCATGTGGTCGCGCCGCGCGCAGGAATATGAAGCCAAGATCAACTCCGGCGACCTGGTGTCCATTGCCGAGGTGACGCGCGACCTGTTCCGCGCCGACGATCAGCCGGAACAGAGCTATTCCGAGCGTCAGATCTTCGAAGCGGCGTCCAGCCGCCTGGCGCGCGAACTCGCCGCCATGGAAGAGACGGACGAGCCGGGCGCGCTCAAGAAAATCCTGCATATCCTCAACGAGGCTGCACCGAAATATGCCAAGGAACGCGCCGAATAATCTCGGCCACCTTGCGATGACGATTGACCGCCGCGACGCGCGTTTGCCTGCCCTGACAAGGGGGGGGACGCGGATCGCGGCGGTTTTTCTATGCGCCACGTCCGGCGCACAGGCCGCCATGGCCGCCCCGCCGGTCGCGCGGCAAAGTTATTCCATCTCCGATTTCGACACCATCCGGCTGGAAGCCCCGGTGGAGGTCGCCGTGACCACCGGCAAGGGCGCATCCGCGACCGGCAGCGGGGACCGCGATACGCTCGATGCGTTGTCGCTGGAGATCAACAGCCGTACCCTCGTCATCCGCATCCGCGATCGCCTGACCATCGGTGGCAGCGGCGGTAAAGCACGGGCGGCCACCCGCATCACCCTCACCACGGGCGAGATGCGGCGCGCAGCCCTGCTTGGTGCGGGTACACTCATCCTCGACAGGCTCAAGGGTGCGCATGTCAATGCCACGCTGAGCGGTGCGGGCCGTTTGACCATCGCGCGGGTGGATGCCGACCGGATCGACGTGGGACAGGCCGGCTCCGGCACACTGACGCTCACAGGCTCCGCGCTCGACATGGTCGCGGCAGTGAGCGGATCGGGACGGCTCGACGCCGCGACGCTCGACGCCCGGCGCGTCCGGGTCAGCACGGAAGGCAGTGTGGATGTGCAACTGACTGCGCGGGAAGAAGCATCGGCGAGCGCGAACGGCACCGGCCAGATCGCGATTGCGGGCAAACCGACCTGCACCGTGCGGAAATCGGGCAGCGCCAGCGTCACCTGTGCGGGCCTGAGCTACTGACCCTGCCCCCTATAAATCCCATCGCAGGAAGGCGCTGAGCCGCCCGCCGCCATGCGGATCGGCCTGTCCGCCCCCCTCCCCCATGAACGTATCCGTGTAGCGCAAGCCAACGACAAAGGGCCCGCGCAGATAGTCGACACCCAAGCGCCAATCGGTATAGCGTCCCTGCGGTCGCAGCCGCGTGATGCCCCCACCGCCTGAGGAATGGCCCATGGCGGCACTGAAACGGATTGGCCTCGCGGGAATGGCGACCCCCGCCCCCGCCTCCACATAGAGAGCATCACCGCCGATTGCGTCCTGCGCGGGCGCATAGACGATCCCGCCGCCCAGCGTGGCGGGACCAAGATCATAGTCCGCCCGCGCATCCACTTCCCAATAGGTCAGCGCCGAACGCCCCGGAAACAGGCGCATCGCAACACCCCCGGAGGGACGCACCACCCCGCGCCCGGAATAGCGCGCGCCCAGAGTGACGCCGACATCCGCGCCGTCGGCCCGCCTGCTGCCGCGCAGCCCAACCGCCGTGCCCATGATGTCGATGCCGCCCGCGACGGGCAGCAGGGCGGAGAGCGCCACGGTCGGCGAGCCACGGCTCCAACTCAGTCCCCGCTCACGATAATCGCTCATCGCCTCGACGGAGAGGCCGGGTCCGTGGACGCCCTGCGCCGACGCCATGCCGCTCACCCCGTCCGCCAGAGGGAGCAGGAGAGCAGGCAATATCCGCATGGCGTCAGTTCAGCGCGAGGGCACGCGCCGCGTCGATCTCCGCCAGCACGACCGAGCGGTCCGCGCTCGCCACCGCGGCGACATGGCTGCGAATATCCGCTTGCCCGGCCTCCTGCGCCGACGCGATGGCACGCGCGTTCTGGCGGCAATTGCCCAGTGCCTCACCGCCAATGCTGTGCGTATCGGGCAGCAGGCGGCTCAGCGGCTGCGCGGTATCGGACGCCTGAATATGCCGCTCTACCTGAACCTGCATCGTCCAGCGACAGCGTTCCGTGCTGGGCCGCGTGCCGAACGAGTGGCCGACGGTCTTGGTGCGCACTTCCACCTTTGGTTCGTAGCGCAGACGATAGCTGGTGCCCGCATGGTCCAGCGTCGCTTCATGCGCCAGCGCAGGCGCAGCCGCGCTCATCACGACCGCCAGTGCGACACCCAGATAGATCATCCTCATTCTCCCTGCTTATCTCGGTTGCTTATTTTTTAGGCGACATGCCCAAATAATAGGCAACCCTCAGTTAAGCCGCAGGGTTTGCGCGACAATGTCATTCCCGTGTCGAAACATGGCCAGCGTCATTGCGCCAGATCGGCCTGCTTGGGCGCCACCCGATTGCGTTCGCGCCAGACCGCAGGCGCCTCGAACGTGCCCGCCCAGATACCCCGATGCGCTTCGCGGGCGGCGGTTTCCTGAGTGTCATAAGGACCGTCGCTCACGGCCCAGCCCTGCGCCACCATGGCCGCCGCAATGTCGCCCCTGGCGCCCCGGCACCGCGCGACCGTGCGGCCATAGCGATCCTTCTCGACCGTAGAACAGCGCAGGCTGCCCTCAGCCATGACCTGCTCCAGTGCTTCCCGCGCGGACTGGCCGCAACTCCATGAGACGCCGCGCGCGTCGATGCAGAATTGCCCGCGCTCGACAGCATCCATGCCGGCGAGCCGGATCGTCTCGCCCCAGACCTTGAAGGTGTCGCCATCCGCGACGAAGATGCGACGCCCTTCGGCATCGATCAGCCGCCCACCGCCCTGCCCTCCGCCCCGCCATGCCAGCACGGCGAGCAGGAGGAGGATCAGGACCGGGACGACGATACGGCGCAACGACCGCCGCACGCCATGCCCCTTATTTTTGAGCGCCCAGCGACTTCACCGCCGCCAGCGTCCCGCTGACATGCTCGCGATAGTCCAGTTCGCTGTGGACATAGGCGATGCGCCCCGATTTCGCGATGACATAGGAAGTGCGGTTGGTCTTGCCCGGCGCGAGCACCCGCCCCGCGATGCTGCCCAATTCGACGTCATAGCCCTTGACGATATCCGGCCCAGCGGAGGCGACGGCGAATTTGTCGCGGCATTCCTCCTTGGAGAAACGGGCGAGCGTATCGACCGGATCGGCGGACATGCCGATGATCGTCGCGCCAGCCTTGGCAAATTCCTCCGTCTTGTCGGCGAATTCCCGCGCCTCGGCCGTGCAGCCGGGGGTGAAGGCAGCGGGGAAGAAATAGAGCACGACCGGCCCCTTCTTCAGCGCCTCCGCCAGATGCACCTTGAAAACCTTGCCGCCCTTTGCGCCGCGCGTGGTGAAATCGGGCGCCTTGGCACCGACCGCCAGCGCCGCCATGGCCGGAGCCTGAGAGAATGTCATCGCTGTCGCCATAACGGCCAAACCGAAAGCCTTACGCATACCCTAACTCCTTTGCGCGCCCGACGCCGCGCGCACTATCTGCCATGCGCCGATGGGCTTGTCAGCCGATTTGCGTGTCGCTGGCCCTTCCCTTGTCGCGCGCGGACGCATAGCAGGCTGACATGCCCGTCGAGCGCCTCGCCCTCACCGATTTCCGCAATCACCGCGAGGCGCTGATCCTGCCGGACAGCAGCATGGTCGTGCTGACCGGCGACAATGGTGCGGGCAAGACCAATATATTGGAGGCCGTGTCACTGCTCGCCCCCGGACGGGGCCTGCGCGGGGTGGCGCTGCGCGACATGGCGCGGCAGGATGGGCCAGGCGGCTTTGCGATCGCGGCAGACGTTGACGGCGCGCGCATCGGCACGGGTACGCTGGCCGCGACGCCCGACCGGCGGCAGGTGCGCGTCAACGGCACGGCGGCGGCAGCGACCGCGCTGGCCGAGCATCTCGCGATCAGCTGGCTCACCCCCGCCATGGACCGGCTGTTCATCGAGAGTCCGGGCGGGCGGCGACGCTTCCTCGACCGCCTCGTCCTCGCGCTCCGGCCTGATCATGGCACGCACAGCGCCCGGTACGAGGCCGCGATGCGCGCGCGCAACGCCCTGCTGGCGGAGGAACGCCCCGCCGATCCGGAATGGCTGACGGCATTGGAGGCGCAGATGGACGCCCACGGCCATGCCATCGACGCCGCGCGCCGCCACGTCATCGCGCGCCTGACCGAGTTGCTGGACGATGGCGTGCAGGACGTGTTCGCCCGCCCCCGCCTGACGCTCGAAGGGTGGACGGGGGAACCGGGCGCGCTCGCCGCCGCATTGCGCAGCGGCAGGGGTCGCGACGCGGGCGCAGGCCGCACACTGACCGGTCCGCATCGTGCCGACCTGATCGTCACCCATGCCGACAAGGGGCAGGCGGCAGGCCTCTGCTCCACGGGCGAGCAAAAGGCGCTGCTCCTCTCGCTCATCCTCGCGCATGCCGCGCTGGTGGGACAGGATAGCGGGCGGCCCCTGCTCGTCCTGCTCGATGAGGTCGCCGCGCATCTCGACCCCGCCCGCCGCGTGGCCCTGTTCGACCGGCTGAGAGCGACCGGCGGGCAAATCTGGATGACCGGAACGGAGGCGGCGCTGTTCGATGGCGTGGGCGCGGCGGCTCGATTCGTCGTGCAGGACGGTCGGGTGGACCGCAGTTCCGACCATCCTTAACCCATCGTTAGTGATGCACTGCACAATTCGTCCCGTGCGGTAATCGTTTCACCGATAGCCCATTTCGCCCGGCGCCGCACTGGGCAAGAAGGGGGCAACAAGTGGTGGGGTCGCTCTCTCTATGACGAAGTTTAAAAGCGCGTTCTGCGCGCTCGTGCTGACGTTCGGCCTGATGGCTGCTGCGCCCGCAGAGGCTCGTGGAGGCTTCCTCCAGTGCGCGCCCTTCGCCCGTCAGATTTCCGGCATCCAGCTTTTCGGTCGTGCCGCCAACTGGTGGAAAGAAGCCGTCGGCCGCTACACCCGTGGTTCGCTGCCCAAGGTCGGCGCCGTCCTCTCCTTTGCCTCGTCGCGGTCCATGCCCGCCGGCCATGTCGCCATGGTGAGCAAGATCGTCAGCGACCGCGAAGTCCTGCTGACCCACGCCAACTGGTCCTATCGCGGCGGCATCGAGCATGACGTCCGCGCCGTCGACACCTCTGCCGCAGGCGACTGGAGCCAGGTGAAAGTGTGGTATGGCCCCATCGGCGGCCTGGGCCTGCGTCCCAATGCGGCCAATGGCTTCATCTACGCCGACGCCGCGACCCAGACGGCCAGCGCCGCGCAGGCCGGAACGGTGCTCGCCTCCCGCTAACGTCAAATTATGTTAACGGCACCTGCTTAAAACGTTAACCCTAATTCTTAGGCTTAAATCGACATCTCGGCTCTAATCCCGGTCGCGGGGATAATGTACGCGACCGACAGGAGTGGCCGTGAGGATCGCAAAGCGCCTTTTTGCGCGCATCGCCCTGCCAATGGCATTGGGTTTCACCATCATGCAGCCCGCATCGGGCGCTGGCCTGCTGCAATGCGTGCCCTATGCGCGCGAATTGAGCGGCGTCAGCATCCATGGCGATGCGTGGACATGGTGGGAGCAGGCAAAGGGCCGCTATCTGCGCGGCTACGAACCGAAGCCGGGTGCCGTCCTCGCCCTCGCCAACAGCGATGTCATGCCGCTGGGCCATGTCGCCGTGGTGTCGAAGATTCTCGACGAGCGGCATATATTGGTGCGGCACGCCAACTGGTCCGCGCCCGGCCTGATCGAACGGGATGTGATGGCGGTCGATTCCTCGGCACAGAATGACTGGAGCCAGGTTCGCATCTGGTGGGGTCAGGGGCAGCAGATGGGCGCGAGGGACAACCCCGTAAACGGCTTCATCTATCCCACGCGCATAGCGGATCGGGCCGTGCTCGACCCCGACGAGATCGAACCGTCACGGAAAATCGAGATCGCCGCCCTGCCGCAACGGCGTTTCCTGTCGGCCATGGGCGCGGACAGGGGCGCCGGAGCGAACCGCCCTCACCTCGCCATCGATCCTGGCCTGTTCCGCACCACGCGCGATACCGGCCCATCGATGGGCAGTCCCGAACGCACGCTAGCGATGGTCATCCGCGATGTCAGGCGCGAGGCGCGTCTCCGCTGAGCCTCACCCCAAAGATCACTCGGCGGAAGGTGCAGCCTCTTCGCCGCTTTCGGCAGCCTTGATATCCTCGAACCACGCCTCGACGGGGCCGGACAGCTTGATCGTCATCGGCTGGCCGTTGCGGTCGCGGCTCTTGCCAGCGGCGACGCGGACCCAGCCTTCCGAAAGGCTATATTCCTCGACATCGTTGCGGACCTTGTCCTTGAAACGGATGCCGATGCCGCGCTGAAGCACTTCGAGGTCGAAATGCGGGCTGCGCGGGTTGGTCGAAAGGCGATCGGGCGGCGTATCGGTGCTCATGCCCGCCCGGTTAGCCCTTTCGCCCCACCCCCGTCAACGGCCCCGTGATGCAGCGCGCGCGAGCACCGGGCCACACAAAAGGTTCCACCGCTCATCTCATTTTCGCCCGGATATTATTTCATTCCAGACACAATCCCCCCGTGGGGATCGATACTGCAGCGCAACAACCCCCATCACGTCTGGACGCAGCACGATTCTCCGCAGTCCCGCCATTGTTTCCGCCTGCCCGTGCCTGTTGCATCAACAGCACTATGCCGCGTCCAGCGCCCAAACCTCACGCAACTGCACAACCATCCGACGGTTCTATGGCCGCAACGAAGCACCCGAAACGGGGCTCGTCAGAGAAGTAGAGAGAAAGGGTTTCCATGCTGCACAAGAACGCCATCCTGGCCATGCTCGCCACGGCCACGGCAGCGATTGCCGTCCCGGCATCCGCCGACACGGGAGATCGTGCAACGCATTTCAACGGATTCTACATCGGCGCCGGTGGCGGCTTCGACATGCAGAACGCCAACAACGGCCAGAGCGTCGTGTTCGATACCGACCGCAACGGCACCTATGACAACACCGTGCCGCTGGTCGCGGGCGCTGGCAATGCCTTCGCCCCCGGCTTCTGCCCCGGTCGCGCGACGTCCACCACTCCCGCCACAGGATGCCGGGGCGACAAGGACGCGGGCGAGTTTTTCGGCAAGGTCGGCTATGACCGCCGCATGGGCAATTTCGTCATCGGCGGCGTGCTCGAAGGCGGCAAGACCTATGCCAAGGATTTCGTGTCCGCCTTCAGCCAGACGAATGCGGGCGCTACCACCAACTTCTATACGCTGGAACGCGGCGTCGACTGGTCGGGCTCGGCCCGTCTGCGCGCCGGTTACACGCCCAACGGCGGCGTGCTGTTCTACGTCACCGGCGGCGGCACCTATGCCAAGATGAAGAACCGTTTCTACACCAGCAACGGCGCGAACAGCTTTGCCCAGTCGGGCAAGAACCACGCATGGGGCTATCAGGCCGGCGGCGGCATCGAGGCTATGGTGACGAGCAAGGTCAGCATCGGTCTGGAATATCTCTACACCGACATTGACGACGACAAGAGCTATATAGCGGTCGGTCAGGGCAGCGCCCTGCCCACGCATCCGTTCGTGCAGACCAGCGGTGGCACGAACCTGCGCGGCAGTGATCAGAGCTTCAACTATCACGCCGTGCGCGGATCGGTGAACTTCCGCTTCTGATCCCGGTATCGGAGTGAAAGGCGGCTGCAGTCATGCGGCCGCCTTTTGCTTTTCCCACCCTTCGCAACTGCGGAACTTCCGACACTGCACCGGGTTGGGATTTACGGGCCGGGCATCATATCATGGGAGATCAGCATGCCGCGTCCTGCCCTACGAACGCTCTGTACCGCCATGGGCGCCGCCATCGTTCTGCAGGCCACGCCGGGTCTGGCCGCGTCCGAGAGCAGCCGTGATTTCACCCGTCGCACCGTTCCGAAAGCGGCAGATTTTCCTGCGAGCCGAGGCAGCTTCCAGCCCTCCCCCGTCGCAGCGGAACGCAGCGGCCCCGCAGACGTGGTTGCCAATATGCGCGGCCCCGACTGGCGGTTGTGCCGCGACTGCGGCTATGACACCGAAACCCCGAAGCAGTTCAAGGCCGTCGGCCTGCGCGCCAGTTTCCAGCCCATTGGCGGCACGTTCAGCTATCGCTTCTGATCGAAAAAGGGCGACCCGAAGGCCGCCCCCTTCCTGAGTGCCTATCGACAGATGCGCACCGGCACGCGGCCATCCCAACGGGTGTTGCGCCATTCGGTCCAGCAACGCTCGCGATAGCCGCCGTTCCAGCCCCCATTCCAGCCATAGCCACCCCGACGCCAGCCCTCACCGCGCCATGCACGGCGGTCACGGCGATCCCAGTCGCGATAGCCACCGCGCCACTGCCCACGATCCCGATAGCCATAATCGTCACCGCGCCAGCCGGTCTGATAATAGCCGGGACTACCCGTACCCACGCCCAGATAGACGCTCGTCTGCGCCTCGGCCGGTGCAGCCGTGGCGACAGCGCCCGTCACACTGGCAAGGGCGAGGCCGATTGCGATCAGCTTTCCACGAAGTTTCATGTCTCCATCCTCCAAAGTCTTTTGCGTCGGCGAGGCCGGGACAGGCCCTGCGCATCGCCGCAAGCTGAGGATGACAATGCCCCCGCGGCGCTGAACCGCGCGAGAATGGACGGTTAATAAGGGGTTCAGCGCCGGACGACCCCGGTGCGAACGCATCCCTCAGCCAGCGGCCCAGTCGAGGGCATCCTCCAGCCGGTCATCGCCCCAGAAAAGCTCGGTATTCACGACAAAGCTGGGTGCGCCGAAAAGGCCCGTCGCGATCGCCTCCTCGACATTACCGCGCAGCCCGGCCTTGATCGGCGCAGAAACCGCCTGCGTCAGCACATCGCCCAAACCGACCGCTTCACCGATCCGTCCGATCACGGCAGGGTCGGCGATATCCTGCCCCTGCTGAAACTCCGCCGCAAATACCGCCTTGCAGAAGGCCGGTCCCTGCCCCGCATCCAGCGCGACAAGCGCAGCGCGCGCCGCCAGCAGGCTGGCTTGCGGAAAGGCGGGACCATCGGGATCGGGACGGCACAGCGCGATGCCGAACCGCTCCGCCCGCCGTTCGAGGTCGCGCCACATATAGCGGCCCTTGGCGGGATAGAGGTTGAACGGGGAATCGCTCCATCCCTGCGCGGCGAAAATCGGCCCCAAAAGAAAAGGCCGCCAGCGGACGGTCACGTCACGCCGGGCGGCCTCATCTTCGATCCGCATGGCGGAGAGGAAGGAGTAGGTCGATGCGAAATCGAACCAGAAATCCACTTCTCCGGCCATGGGGGTATCCTTTCGGGCTTAGGCGGCCTCGCCGCTCCGCTTGAAACGCTTACGCTCGTTCGGGTCGAGGTAGCGCTTGCGCAGGCGAATGGTCTTGGGCGTCACCTCGACCAGTTCGTCATCGTCGATATAGGCGATGGCCTGCTCCAGCGTCAGCTTCCACGGCGGGGTCAGGCGAACGGCGTCATCCTTGCCCGATGCGCGGAAGTTGGTCAGCGCCTTGGACTTCATCGGGTTGACCTCAAGGTCGTCCGGCTTGGCATTCTCACCGATGATCATGCCTTCGTAGAGCGCCTCGCCCACGCCGACCATCAGCACACCGCGCTCCTCGAGCGGGCCGAGGGCATAGGCATTGGCCTCGCCCGCGCCGTTGGAGATCAGGACGCCGTTCTTGCGGCCTTCGATCTTGCCCTTGTGCGAGTCATACTTCTCGAACAGCCGGTTCATGATGCCCGTGCCGCGCGTGTCGGACAGGAATTCGCCATGATAGCCGATCAGGCCGCGCGAGGGCGCGGAGAAGGTGATGCGGGTCTTGCCGCCGCCCGACGGACGCATGTCGGTCATCTCGGCCTTGCGGATGTTCATCTTCTCGACCACCGTGCCGGAAAATTCATCGTCCACATCGATCATGACGGTTTCATATGGCTCGGTCTTCTTGCCATCCTCGTCGGTGCCGAACAGCACGCGCGGACGGCTGATCGACAGCTCGAAGCCCTCGCGGCGCATCGTCTCGATCAGGACGCCGAGCTGAAGCTCGCCGCGACCGGCGACTTCGAAGCTGTCCTTGTCGGCCGATTCCGTCACCTTCACGGCGACGTTGCTCTCGGCTTCGCGGAACAGGCGGTCGCGGATCATGCGGCTCGTCACCTTGTCGCCTTCACGGCCCGCCATCGGCGAATCGTTCACGGCAAAGCGCATCGACAGCGTCGGCGGATCGATCGGCTGCGCCTGGATCGGCTCGGACACGCTGGTGTCGGCGATGGTGTTCGACACGGTCGCGACGGCCAGACCGGCGAGCGAAATGATGTCACCCGCCTGCGCCTCGTCCACCGGCACGCGGTCGAGGCCGCGGAAGGACATGATCTTGGACGCACGGCCCGTCTCGATCACCTTGCCATCCATGTCGAGCGCGTGGATCGCCTGATTGACCTTGAGCTTGCCCGACGTCACGCGGCCCGTGAGGACGCGGCCCAGGAAGTTGTCGCGGTCGAGCAGCGTCACGAGGAAGGTGAACGGCGCATCGACGTCCAGCGCCGGCGGCGGCACATGGTCGACGATCTTCTGGAACAGCGGGGTCAGCGTGCCCTCGCGGCGCGACGGATCTTCGCTGGCATAACCATTACGGCCCGAAGCGTAGAGCACGGGGAAATCGAGCTGCTCGTCATTGGCTTCCAGCGACACGAACAGGTCGAACACCTCGTCCAGCACTTCCTGGATGCGCTCGTCGGGACGGTCGACCTTGTTGACGACGACGATGGGCTTGAGGCCGAGGGCGAGAGCCTTGCCGGTCACGAACTTCGTCTGCGGCATCGCGCCTTCCGACGAGTCCACCAGCAGCACGACGCCGTCGACCATGGACAGGATGCGCTCGACTTCGCCACCGAAGTCGGCGTGGCCGGGGGTGTCGACGATGTTGATGCGGACGGATTCCGTCTCGCCCGGAGGGGTCCACTCGACCGAGGTCGGCTTGGCGAGAATGGTGATGCCACGCTCTTTTTCGAGGTCGTTGCTATCCATCGCGCGCTCTTCGATGCGCTGATTTTCGCGGAACGTGCCGGACTGGCGGAAAAGCTGGTCGACAAGGGTGGTTTTGCCGTGATCGACGTGCGCGATGATTGCGATATTACGCAGGGACATGTTTTGCCTTCGGATTCGGAGTGCCCGGCAGGCATAGAGTGCCCGACCAGCGTTGCGCGCGCCCCTACATGATAAGAGGTGCGGCGGCAAGGGCGGCGCGTTCAATGCCGCCCCGACGGCGATCATGGGTGGGCACTTTTCTGTAACCACTGGTGCGGCTGCGCGGCGTGCCTATCTTGCCCACATGACACAGAACACCGCCCGTCAGCCCGCCCTTTACCTCCCCCATGGCGGAGGCCCCTGCTTCTTCATGCCCGACCCGAGGGGCACATGGATAGGGATGGAGGCATTTCTGCGCGGCGTGGCGGAGACATTGCCGCAGCGCCCCCGCGCTATCCTGATCGTATCAGGCCATTGGGAGACGGAGGGGTTCGCCTTTACCGGCAATCCGCAGCCTGACCTGATCTTCGACTATTATGGCTTTCCGGTCGAAACCTATGCGCTGACCTATCCCGCGCCCGGCGACCCGGCGCTGGCGGCACGGGCACGCGACCTGTTGCTGGCGGCAGGCCTGCCCGCCAGCGTGGACGCCACCCGCGGCCTAGATCACGGCGTGTTCGTGCCGATGAAGGTCGCCTTCCCCGATGCCGACATCCCGGTGGTGGAGATGTCAGTGGATCGCACCCTCGACCCCGCGCAGCATCTGGCGGCGGGCCGGGCGCTCGCCCCGCTGCGCGACGACAATGTGCTGTTGCTGATGACCGGCATGAGCTTTCACAACATGCGCGGCTATGGCGATCCGCGCGCGACCGAGCCGTCGCAGCAGTTCGACGCATGGCTGACCGACGCGGCGACGCGCGGGGCGGAGGAGCGCGCCGCTCTCCTGACCGGCTGGGCGGAGGCGCCCGCGGGCCGGTTCAGCCACCCGCGCGAGGAGCACCTCCTGCCCATGATGATCGCGGCGGGCGCATCGGATGCAGCGGGCACGCGCATCTATTCGGAGGTGGTGACGAAGACCGCGCTTTCCGCCTATAGTTTCGCATGACCTTCCTGCGCGGCGTCCATCATATCGCGATCATCGGTTCCGACTATGCGCGGTCGAAGCACTTTTATACCGAGCTTCTCGGCCTGCCCGTGATCCGCGAGGTCTATCGGGCGGAGCGGCAGTCGTGGAAATGCGATCTGGACGCGGGCAATGTCCAACTGGAGCTTTTCTCCTTCCCCGCGCCGCCGCCACGCCCCTCCCGCCCGGAAGCCTGCGGCCTGCGCCACCTCTCCTTCGCCGTCGCCGATCTGGATAGAGAGGTCGCTCGGCTGGAGGGACTGGGTGTCGCGGTCGAGCCGGTGCGGGTGGACGAATATACAGGCCGGCGTTTTACATTCTTCGCCGACCCGGATGGATTGCCGCTGGAATTGTACGAGGACGCCGCCTGAGGCTCACCCGACGCGGGGCATCCGGTTCCACGCATCCAGCGCCGCGACCTTATACGCCTCTGCCAGCGTCGGATAATTGAACGTATTCTCGATGAAATAGTCGATGGTGCCCTTCAGGTTCAGCACCGCCTGCCCGATGTGGATCAGTTCCGTCGCGCCCTCACCGATGATGTGCACGCCCAGCAGGCGGCGGGTCTTGAGCGAGAAGATCATCTTGAGCATGCCATGGTCCAGGCCCATGATGTGCCCGCGCGACGTCTCGCGAAAGCGCGCGAGGCCGCATTCATAATTGATGCCCCGGTCATGCACCTCCTGCTCGCTCATCCCCACGGTGGAGATTTCGGGCACGGCATAGACGCCGTAAGGGAAATAGGCGGGCGCGGGCGGCACCGGCAGGTTGAAGGCGTGGCAGGCGGCGATGCGCCCCTGCTCCATCGACGTGGAGGCGAGGCTGGGAAAGCCGATGACGTCGCCCGCCGCATAGATATGCGGCACACTGGTCTGGAATGTCTTGGGATCGACGGCCAGCCGCCCACGCGCATCCGTCTCCAGCCCGCATTCGTCCAGCCCCAGCGTCCGGGTCGCGCCCATGCGTCCCGCGCAATAGAGCAGCATCTCCGTCCGCACGGTCCGTCCGTCGGCCGTGGTGGTGCACACGCGCCCCGCCTCGTCCTTGACGACCGTCGTCACCGGCGAGCCGAGGCGGAAGGTCACGCCGCGGTCGCGCAGCAGGTGGACGAACTCGTCTATGATTTCCCGGTCGATGAAGTCGAGGAAGGTCGGGCGCGGCTCGATCACCGTCACCGCCACGTCCAGCGCGGAGAAGATGGTGGCATATTCGATGCCGATCACACCCGCGCCGACGACCGTCAGCGTGCGGGGAAGTCGGGGAATATCCACCACCTCGTCACTGTCCATGATGTCGGGATCGTCAAAGTCGATGTCGGCGGGGCGAAAGGGCGTGGTGCCGACCGCGATCAGGAAGCGTTCCCCCTCGATCACCACCTCGCTGTTGTCGGGCGCGAAGACGACGACATGGGTCGGATCGACGAAGCGCGCGAAGCCCGACATGGTATCGACGCCGTTGCGCTGGAACTGATGCTCCAGCACGTCCACCTCATGCTCCAGCGTCTTGGTGAGGCGCATGCCGAGGTCTTCGCTGCTGATGTCCTTCTTCACGCGATAGGACCGGCCGTAAAAGCCGCGCTCGCGCCAGCCCGACAGGTTCAGCGCCGTCTCGCGCAGGGTCTTGGAGGGGATGGTGCCGGTGTGGACGGACACGCCGCCGACGCGCTTGCGCCCCTCCACCACCAGCACGGACTTGCCCAGCTTCGCCGCCTGCACCGCCGCGCGCCGCCCGGCGGGGCCGCTGCCGATCACGACGAGATCATATTTTTCCATGGTCGCTTCCCCCAAGCCCGGTCATCCATCCGTACATCGGCTCGCTGGAGGGCGATGCTATGGGGTTTGCGGGGGAATGCAATGGATCGCTTGCCGGGGCCGGAGGTTGAAGAGGCATATTGAAATTTCGCTGTATTGCCGTCATATTACAGCGTGACAGGAGGACCGCATGGCCACTCACGACGAGACGTTGACTGCCGACACGCTGACCCTCACGCCCCCGGAGCCGGTGAAGACCGTCGCGCCCGAGCGGGCCGCGGGCCTCGTCCCCATCGACGACGAAAAGAAATCGAAGCTGGAGGAAAAGGTCGATGCCTTTGTCGATGAACTCGCCGCCCTCGACGCGAACAGCCCGGAATTTGGCGCCAAGGTCGATCAGATCACCCATATGGGGCGCAAGGAGATTGCGGATGCGGCGGGCCATTCCAACCGCTTCCTCGACCGCCCGGTGCGCGCGATGGATGCGGACAGCAAGGTGGGCGCAGACCTCGCCGAACTGCGCCGCACGGTCGAGGATCTCGACCCCGGTCGGCGCGGCAAGCTGACCGCGCGGCGCAAGCTGTTCGGCCTCATCCCCTTTGGTGGCAAGATGCGTGACTATTTCGATGGCTACACCTCCGCGCAGGGGCACATTAATTCGATCCTCGGCAGCCTCGCCTCCGGCAAGGACACGCTGATCAAGGATAATGCCGCCATCGATGTGGAGCGGCAGAATATGTGGGCGACCATGGGTCGGCTGGAGCAGATGATCCACATCGCCCGCACCATGGACGAACGGCTGGAGGGGCGCGCGCTGGCGCTCGATGCCACCGATCCACTCAAGGCCAAGGCGATCCGGGAGAGCGCCCTCTTTTATATCCGCCAGCGCGCGCAGGACTTGCTGACGCAGATGGCGGTGACGGTTCAGGGCTATCTGGCCCTCGACCTCGTCAAAAAGAATAATGTCGAACTGGTGAAGGGCGTGGACCGCGCGTCCACCACCACCGTCGCGGCGCTGCGCACCGCGGTCACCGTGGCGCAGGCGCTGATGGGACAGCGGCTGGTGCTCGACCAGATCAGCGCGCTGAACAGCACGACGGCGGGCATGATCGAATCGACCGGCGAACTGCTCAAGACGCAGACCGCCCGCATTCACGAACAGGCCGCCTCCTCCACCATTCCCGTGGAAACGCTGCAGCGCGCGTTCCAGAATATCTATGACACGATGGACAGCATCGACAGCTTCAAGCTCAAGGCGCTGGACAGCATGAAGACGACCGTTGCCACCCTGTCGTCCGAGGTGGAGAAATCGCGCGGCTATATCGCCCGTGCCGAGGGTCAGGCACAGGCGCAATTGCAGGCGGGACCGAGCGCCGGGGGGCAGACGGCAGGAACACTGCTCGATGCCGTGGATTGAAGGCCTCGCCATGCCCAGTGAAGTCGACCGGCAAATCCAGCGCAGTGCGGAACTGCTCCAGCGTGTAAGCGCGCGACAGTTGCACAAGCGCGCGCGTGCCGCTGGCCGCCGTGCGAAGCGGGCCGTGAAATATGCCGTGGTCAGTGTGACCGCCATCATCGTGGCGACATTGGGATGGGCGATCATCTCTCCCATCGGGCTGCAGGGCGTATTGATCGCGGCCATGCTGATCCTGCTGGCGCTGATCGCGTCCGTGATGCTGAGCGGCGAGCGCGCCGTCCCCGTCGAGGCGCTGGGCCGCACCGGCCTCCTCACCCTGCCCGCCGCGACGGAGCGGTGGCTGGACGCGCAGCGCCGCCTCCTCCCCGCACCCGCCATGCCGATCATCGACCGCATCGGGACGCGGCTGGAGGCTCTTGCACCGCAGTTGCGAGACATGAATCCGCAGGAACCGGCGGCGCAGGAGATCAGGACGCTGCTGGCCGACCATCTGCCGCAACTCGTCAACGGCTATGGCTCCATCCCGCCCGAATTGCGCAAGGCGGAACGCAACGGGCGAGTCCCCGACCGCCAGCTTATCGACGGATTATCGCTGATCGAGCAGGAAATCGGCGAGATGACCGAGTCGCTGGCGCGCGGCGACCTCGACCGGCTGGCCATCCATGGCCGCTACCTCGAACTGAAATACACGGAAACCAAGGAAATCCGGTAGCGTTACCATCCACGCAATCGGAATTTCGTTTTTCGCACCTCTGTCCCGTAATTACGCACTTGCAAAAGATAATGACGCAGTGCACAAAGATCGGGCCTTTCAGGCATCCTCTCCTAAAACTCGTAAGGGTCGCTTCCTTGGAAGCGGCCCTTTTTTTGTCCGCCGCAGACCGCCTCTTGGCCAAGTGACGTACAAACCGTATATGGTTCATATACGAATCATATAGGGCCACCCAATGGGCATTGTGAATATCGAGGACGACCTGCACGATCAGCTGCGTCGGACGAGCAAGGTCTCCTATCGCTCGATCAACGCACAGGCCGCCTACTGGATCAGGATCGGCATGCTGTGCGAAACCAATCCCACGCTCAGCTTCAATGAGATCGTCGCGCGCGACCTGAAGTCCGCCGGGGTGTCAGCAGAACCGCTGGCGCTGAGCGACGCATGACGAAGCAGCCGGAGGAGCTGGCGCTGATGGCCGAAGCCGGTCGTCTGCTGGCGTCGGTCTTCGAAATGCTGGATCGCACCGTGCTGATCGGCAAATCCACGCTGGAGATCGACACGATGGTCGAGCGGTTCATCGTGGACGACCTCGCCGCCCGCCCTGCCAGCAAGGGGCAATATGGCTATGGCTTCGTCCTCAACAGCTCGGTGAACGACGTCGTCTGCCACGGCGTCCCCTCGCCCTCGGTCGTTTTACAGGACGGCGACATCGTCAATCTCGACATCACGCTGGAAAAAAGCGGCTTCATCGCGGATTCGAGCAAGACCTATCTTGTCGGCACCGTGGCTCCCGCCGCCAAACGGCTCGTCCAGACCACCTATGAGGCGCTGTGGCTGGGCATAGGGACAGTGCGGCCCGGCGCGCGGCTCGGCGATATCGGCTGGGCCATCGAACGCCATGCCAAGCGGGCGGGCTATTCCGTGGTGCGCGAATATTGCGGCCATGGCATCGGGCGGGAGATGCACGAGGAGCCGCAGATCCTGCATTTCGGCAAGCCCGGCACCGGCATGACCCTGCGCGAGGGCATGGTGTTCACGATCGAGCCGATGCTCAATCGCGGCAGACGGAGCGTGCGGACGGAGGATGACGGCTGGACCGTCGTCACGAAAGACGGATCGCTCTCCGCGCAGTTCGAGCACACGGTCGCCGTTACGGCGTCCGGCGTATCGGTATTGACGCTGCGCTCCGACGAACGCGACATGCCGGGCAGGATGAAGCGCGCCGCCTGAACGACGGCCCCTTCATCCCGGCCCCCGCTCCTCCTCGATGGCGTGCATATCTTCATCCGAAAAACCGAAATGATGGCCGACTTCGTGGATGATGACATGGGCGATCAGGTCGTCCAGCGCCACACCCGTCTCCACCCATTCCTCCAACAGCGGACGCCGGAACAGGCGGATGCGGGGCGGCATGTCGCCGGAGTCCCAGATGCTCTGCTCCGTCAGCGGGCGGCCTTCGTACAGGCCGGTGAGTTCCCACGGATCGTCGAGGCCGACGGCGGCCAACGCCGCATCGTCCGCGAAATCCTCGACCTGAAAGATGATGTCGCCGAGATGCGCGCGAAAAGCCTCCGGCATGCGGTCAACGGCTTGCGCCGCCAGCACCTCTATCGCGGCGGCATCGGGCGCGCGGCTCACGGTCGGCCCAGCGGATCGAGCGCGGAACGGCGCGGGCCGGAGGACGGCGCACGCCGGGCGGGCGGGCCATCCATCGCTTCGAGAGCCGCAATTCGCCGCTCGGTGGCGGGGTGGGTAGAGAACAACTCCGCCACATGGACGGGCACGATGTAAAGCTGCGCCGCTGCCGGATTGCGTTCGGCAGTGTGATTGGGGATCGCCTGCGCCGCGCCCGAAATCTTCGCAAGCGCCGATGCCAACGCACGCGGGTTGCCGCTAATCTCCGCCCCGGCCCGGTCGGCACCATATTCACGCGTGCGACTGATCGCCATCTGCACGATCATCGCGGCAAAGGGCGCGACGATGACGGCGAGGATGCCCGCCAGCGGATTATGGTTCTCCCCGTCGCCGCTGCGGAAGAACAGGCCGAAATTGGCGATCATCGACACCGCGCCCGCAATCGTCGCGACCATCGTCATGATCAGCGTGTCACGATTGCGGACATGGCCCAGTTCATGCGCCATCACGCCCGCCACCTCGTCCCGGCTGAGCATGGAGAGCAGCCCCGTGGTCGCGGCGACGGCGGCATTCTCAGGATTGCGACCCGTGGCGAAGGCGTTGGGGCTGGCGTCCTCCACGATATAGACGCGCGGCATGGGCAGGCGCGCGCGCTGCGCCAGTTCCGCGACCATGGTGTAGAATTCCGGCGCGCTGTTAGCATCCACCTCCCGCGCATTGTGCATGCGCAGGACGATCTTGTCCGCGTTCCAATAGGTGAACAGGTTCATGCCCGCCGCCACGACCAGAGCGATCATCGCCCCGCCCGGCCCGCCGAACATATAGCCCAAAGCCATGAACAGCGCCGTCAGCGCCGCCAGCAGCATGGCCGTCTTCATCCCGTTCACCCGATCAACTCCTCTATGGTTCGACAGGAGATGTAGGAAGCACCACGCCCCCTCGCAACGGGCGGAAATCAGGGCTTTTTGTTGCTGCTCCGTGTCTTGGCGATGGCATCCTTGAGCGCATCATAGCCGACATCACCATGCAGAACCTGATCGCCCACGACGAATAGCGGCGTGCCGCGCGCGTTGAGCGCCTGCGCCAGCGCGATATTCTTCGCGAACTCGTCCGACGTCCCGCGGGAGGCGAGGATGGCCTGCACTTTGGCCTTGTCCAGCCCGGCATCCGTGGCGGCGGCGGCGATGGTCGCCTTGCTCACCTCGTCATGGCTGTACATCGCCTTGTGGAAAGCGGGGTAGCGGTTGCTCTCCGCCGCCAGCATCGCGACGCGCGCCGCCAATATGCTCTCGTCGCCCAGAATCGGCAGTTCGCGATAGACGACCTTCAGCTTGCGGTCGTCGGCCAGCAATTTCGAAACGTCGGTCAGCGCGTGGCGGCAATAGCTACAGGCATAGTCGAAGAATTCGACCAGCACGACGTCGCCATCGGCCGCCCCTTCCCATGCGCCCGCATAGGGGGTGACGATATCCTTGCGGTTTTCGGAGACGGACTTGGTCATCTCATTGGTGCGCAGGCGCTCCATCGCCTCCGGAATGATTTCGGGGTGACCGAGGATATAGTCGCGCACCACCGCCTCTATCCGTGCGCGATCGGCGGCAGGCACATCACCGGCGCTGCCCGCGATCTGCGCCCCTGCGCCCGCACCAATGCCGGCCACGCCCAGCATGGCGAGCGGCAGGAAAATGCGCCGCCGCGACGACATGCGCGGCCCGGTGCGCGTAAAGATCGCGCCCAGCAATGCCCGCCCGGCGCGGAGAGTCGTGCCCAGATCACCCTTGTCCTTGGTCATTTTTTCTTCTTCTTGTTGCTACGGTCCATGGCGCCCTGTGCGGCCATGGCGATATCCTGCGCGCGCAGATAGTCATGGGTGCCGGGTTTCAGCGCCGCCATGGCGGTCTGCGCCTGACGGGTCGCTTGCGGATAATTGCCGGACAGGTCGGCCTGCTCCGCACTGGCCAGCGCGGCCAACGCGTTATTGCCTTTGCGCGCATAGACATTGCCCAGGACATACCAGGCGAACGGATTGTCACGGTCGCGCGCCAGGGCGCTGCGCAGCACGGATTCCGCCTCGTTGAGATGGGCCGGATCGTCGGTCGCGACCAGCGCATGGCCCAACATCCCCGCGATCAGCGCATTGCCTCGCGTCCCCGCCACAGCGGCGCGCAGCGGCGCGATGGCATCGGCGGGGCGACCGGATTCCAGAAGTATCTGCCCCTCCAGCTCCAGAAAATAGGGATCGCCGGGTATCTTGATCAGCAGCGCCTTGACCGCGTCCAGCGCCTGATCGGGATAGGCGCCCTTATGCCATGCATAGGCGCGCGCATAGAGCGCCGGCACGCTCATGTCCGTGGTCGGATATTTTCGCAGCGTCACCGGCGGATCGGACACGAAGCCGATGAGCTTCGCCTTCACCCGCTCGAACCGCGCCTCCAGCGCCGGATCGACAGGTTTCGTCCACGCCGGATCGGTCTTGTAGATGTCGGTCAGCGTCGTGATGCGGTCGCTCGACAGCGGATGGGTGGTCGCATAGCCGTCGTTCGTATCCTCACGGATGCGATAGCGATATTCGAGGTTCTGCAGCTTCTTGAAGAATTCAAGGCTGCCCTTGCCGGTGATCCCGGCGGTGTGGAGATAGCGCGCTCCGGCAAGATCGGCACTGCTCTCCTGCGTGCGGCTGAACGCCAGATATTTGCCCATCGCCGCCTGCTGTCCGGCGGCCAATATGCCCATACCCGCTTCACCGCCGCCCGCCGCGATGGCCGCTGCGCCGAGGACGAGGCTGAGGATCGAGATGCCCGTCGCCTCCCGCATCCCCTCGGACGAACGGATCACATGCCCGCCCTCGATATGGCCGAGTTCATGGGCGATGACGCCCTGCACCTGATTGATATTGTCGGCTTCCGCGATCAGTCCGGTGTGTATCCAGACGATCTGCCCACCCGCGACAAAGGCGTTGATGCTGGGGTCCTGTATGAGCAGCACCTGCGCGTTGCGCGGGTCCAGTCCGGCGGCCTTCACCAGCGGAGCAGAGGCTTCCGACAGGAGTGCCTCCGTCTCCGCGTCGCGCAGGATGCTTTGCGCAGCGGCAGGGGATGTGACGTTGATCAGAGCGGCGATCAGCACGATCGCGGCACGGGTGCGGCGCATCATGCGACGAGCACCGCCGGAAACTCTGCCGAACCTGTTCGACGTCAGGGAAGCCATGATGCCCTCATAAGCCGCCCACCTGAACCGGCCCTGTCTGACCAGTGTTGTCTGGAACGGCTATTCCCATCGCGGGCGCGCATGATCCACACGCGCCCGCGATCGGACTTGCTCAGTTACCGAAGGTCCGCTGCCACCAGCCGCGACGCACCGGCTCGCCATCGGCGCCCGTCTCGCCATCGGACGGAGCGGCTTCAGCAGCCGCCTCGTTTCCGGCCGCGATCGACTGCACCGGCTCGGCGGCATCGTCGGTCAGCGGTGCGGCCTCGACGGCCTCCTCCGCCTTGGGCTTCTTGGCGCGGGGGCGGCGCTTGGGCTTGGCCTCCTCGGCGGGGGCTTCCTCCGCGACCGGAGCGGGAGCCGCTACGACCTCGGCGGCATCCGCCTTCTTGGCGCGGGGACGGCGCTTGGGCTTGGCCTCCTCGACCGGAGCCTCCACCACGGGTTCGGGCGCAGCGGCCGGAGCCTCCGCCTCGACCACGGGGGTTGCTTCGGCAGCGGCAGGCGCTGCATCGGCCTTGCGAGCGCGGGGACGGCGACGCGTCTTGCGCTCCGGCTCTGCCTCGGCGGCAGGCGCTTCGGGAGCGACGGCAACCGGCTCCGGCTGAGCCTCGGCGATCGCTTCGACGGACGCATTGCCCTCGCCTGCATCCGCTTCGGCACCGGCCTCCGACGCTGCGGCGTCACCACCGCGACGGCGACGGCCACCGCGACGGCCACGACGGCTCTTGCGCTGTCCGCCTTCCTCGTCACCGGCTGCGGCGACGGGTTCGGCGTTGGTTTCACCCTCTGCTTCGCCTTCGGAAGCCTCGGCAGCTTCCTCGCCCTCTTCCGCTTCGGCAGCGCCCTCGGCACCACCCTGCTCGTCGTCGCGACGACCACGGCGACCACGGCGACGGCGCTTGCGCTTGTTGCGCCCATTGCCTTCACCCTCGCCGCGATCCTGACCGCCACGGCCATTCTCGCGCTCGGAAGCCTCCTCGGCCTCCTCCTCTTCCTCGATTTCCTCTTCGTCTTCCTCGAAGACCTCGTCCTCCTCCGGCTCCACAGCCAGAGTCTCATAGGTCACGACACGTTCCGGCCGCGGACCGTTCGCCTCGACAGACATGCGCGCGCCCTCGACCTCGCCATCAGGCAGGATCGCGATGCGGACGCCATAACGCTCCTCGATCTCGTCGATCTCGCGGCGCTTGTTGTTGAGGACGTAGAACGCCGCTTCCTGACTGGCGCGCAGCGTGATGAGGGAACCGCGACCACGGGCTGCTTCCTCTTCCAGCATGCGCAGAGCCGACAGGCCCGCTGACGAGGCGGTGCGGACAAGGCCCGTCCCCTCGCAATGCGGACAGGCGCGCGTCGATGCCTCCAGCACGCCGGTGCGCAGGCGCTGGCGGCTCATTTCCATCAAACCGAAGCTGGAGATGCGACCGACCTGGATACGGGCACGGTCGTCCTTCAGCGATTCCTTCATCGCCTTCTCGACCTTACGGATGTTGGAGTTGTGCTCCATGTCGATGAAGTCGATGACGACCAAACCGGCCATGTCGCGCAAGCGCAACTGACGCGCGATCTCACGCGCGGCCTCCAGATTGGTGGCGGTCGCAGTCTGCTCGATATTATGCTCGCGCGTCGAACGGCCGGAGTTGATGTCGATCGACACCAGCGCCTCGGTCGGGTTGATGACCAGATAGCCCCCCGATTTGAGCTGCACGACCGGATGATACATCGCGGCGAGTTGCTCCTCGACGCCCGCGCGCTGGAACAGCGACACGGAGTCGGCATATTGCTTCACCCGGCGCACATGGCTGGGCATCAGCAGCTTCATGAAGTCGCGGGCGGCGCGATAGCCATGCTCGCCCTCGACAACCACTTCCTCGATGTCGCGATTATAGATGTCGCGGATCGCGCGCTTGATCAGGTCGCTGTCATTGTGGATCAGCGCGGGCGCGACGGCGCTCAACGTGCCTTCGCGAATCTCGTCCCACAGGCGGGCGAGATAATCGAAGTCGCGGCGGATTTCCGGCTTCGTGCGAGACAGGCCAGCGGTGCGAACGATGCAGCCCATGGAGGACGGCAGGTTCATTTCCGCGATGATGGACTTCAGGCGCTTGCGGTCGGCATTGTTGCTGATCTTGCGGCTGATCCCGCCGCCGTGCGACGTGTTGGGCATCAGCACGCAGTAACGGCCCGCGAGCGACAGATAGGTGGTCAGCGCCGCACCCTTATTGCCGCGCTCCTCCTTGACGACCTGCACCAGCAGCACCTGACGGCGGCGGATGACGTCCTGAATCTTGTAGCGACGGCGCAGAGCCATGCGCTTGCGACGCAGCTCCTCGACGGCGGCGTCCGACTTGCTGCCACGGCGACCGCGACGACGGCTATCGCCGCCGTTTTCGCCACCATTGTCAGTGCCGTCTTCGCCCTCGGCAGCGCCTTCCGGCTGGCCTTCGGCGTGACCGTCGTCATCCTCGTCGTCGTGCGAGATGCGCGCGACTTCCTCCACGCCGCCATCGACATGGGCGTCAACGCCATTGTCGTGGTCGTCATGATCGTCGTCATCGTCGGCTTCGCGCAGCGCGGCTTCCTCGGCGGCATGCTCAGCCTCTTCGGCGAGCAGCGCCTCGCGGTCCTCGCGCGGAATCTGGTAATAGTCGGGGTGGATTTCCGCGAACGCCAGAAAGCCGTGACGATTGCCGCCGTAATCGACGAACGCCGCCTGCAGCGAGGGTTCTACACGGGTAACCTTGGCGAGATAGATATTGCCCTTGAGCTGTTTGTGCTCGGCGGACTCGAAATCAAATTCCTCGATCCGGTTGCCCTTCACGACGGCGACACGGGTTTCTTCCCGGTGGCGCGCATCGATCAACATGCGAAGTGTCATTCAATATTCTCCAACCACCCGGCCTGCCGGGGCGTGCCCGAAACTGCCGGATGGATTTGTTTGCCGGACCAGCCGCGCGGCGCAGAGAAGCGCCGTCATGTCGCGGATCGGTCCAAGTGTGTGAAAAGGATAATGCGTCTGCTGCGGGGGCAGCGCCGGTCGTCCCATGCCCGATTGTCCATCGGGGGAGCCGGTCAGCGGTCCATGTCGTCTCACGCTCAAAAGCGTGCGGACGAACGGACCAGTTATACCTCATGCAGCATCAACCTGTGTCACCACTCCCCATGGAGCGGTTAAGAAAGCCCGGTACAGTCCATGCACCTATGGCATTAACGGACTATTGCCAGACACCTATCGCTAGCAGTCCTTTTTCAAACGGGCAACGGCGAATGCAATTTTGTTTACGCCGCACCCCTGCGGCGCATAGTCTATGCACAGGATCGCAGGCCCGCGCACAATATAGGATAAGATGTTCGCCTTTTTAGTCGCGAGCGTGCTCGCGCCGCTCCCCAGCCCCAGTTCCGGCACTGGCCTGCCGCTTTCGGCTCCGCGGCCGCTTGCCACCGCCACGCAGATGGCGCCCCGACCGCATCGCCAGACGCACAGCATCTCCGTGCGCATTCCCGACGCCGCGCCCGCCATCGACCTGCCCGCGATCGCCGGTCCCAAGGGGCCGGATCGTCCCCTGATCGTCATCGACGCCGGCCATGGCGGCCATGATCCGGGCGCGATCAACACCGAACATGGCTGGCGGGAGAAGGACATCACCCTGTCGATCGCCCGCGCCGTCCGCACGGAATTGCTGAAATCCGGTCGTTTCCGCGTGGCATTGACCCGCGACAGCGACGAATTTCTGATCCTGCAGGAACGCTTCGGCGTGGCGCGCAGGCTGAACGCGGACCTGTTCCTGTCGGTCCATGCCGACGCCGCCGTGAATGCGGAGGCGCGCGGCGCCAGCATCTATACCCTGTCCGAAGTCGCCTCCGACCGGGAGGCCGCGCGGCTGGCGGCGCGCGAAAACCGGGCGGACATATTGAACGGCGTCGACCTGTCGCGCCAGCCGTCCGCCGTGTCCAGCATCCTGATCGACCTCACCCAGCGCGACACCATGACCAAATCGGCGGAGTTCGCGAAGATATTGGAGCGGGAGGCGAAACCCTTTTTCCCGTTCCTGACCCCGGCCCACCGCTTTGCCTCGCTGGTCGTGCTGAAGTCGCCGGATACGCCGTCGGCACTGCTGGAGACGGGCTATATCAGCAATGACGCGGACGGCGCGATGATCCGCAGCGCAGCGGGACAGCAGAGCATCGCGCGGGGTGTGGCGCAGGCGGTGACGGTGTATTTCGCGCGGCAGTCGGTTCGGTAGTCTTTCGACCAGTTTCGGACGTTCCTAAAAATCCGTTCGTTTCGAGCGCAGGTTCGAGCTTGTCGAGAACCGCAGTCGAGAAATTGGCGCGACGCTGCGAGTTCTCGACAAACGCTTCTCGACTTTGCTCGAAACTGCTCGAACCGAACGGGATTTTGGGAACGCCTTGAATCCACCCATTTGCCTCTCCCACACCACTCCCCTATGCCCTGCCCCATGAAACTCCCCCGCCCTCCCGCCGCCGTCCTGTTCGACATGGACGGCCTGATCTTCGACACCGAGGCGCTGTACCGCACCGCCCTGATCTCGGTCGCGGGCGAGGCGCGCTACGAGATGACGGACGCCCTGTTCCAGCAGATGATCGGATCGCCCTGGCCGACCAATCGCGCGTTCCTGCTCGGCCATTTCGGCGCGGACTATCCGGCTGACGTGATCCGCGAGGCCTCGCACCAAAGGCTGCGCGAGATGACAGCTGCCACGCCTTTCCTGAAAAGCGGGGTAATCGAACTGCTCGACGCGCTGGCCGACTGGGGCCTGCCCCATGCCATCGCCACGTCCTCCAGCCATGACACCGTGCAGGAGCATCTGGCGGACCATGACCTCGCCCACCGCTTTCCCGTCGTCATCGCGCACGGCGACTATAACCATGGCAAACCAGCACCCGACCCGTTCCTGACCGCCGCGGCGCGGCTGGGTGTCGCGCCGCAGGATTGCGTGGCGCTGGAGGATTCGCACAATGGCGTGCGCTCCGCCGCCGCTGCGGGCACGATGACGATCATGGTCCCCGACCTCCTCGACGCGACGCAGGAGATGTGCGGCCTGTGCACCCGTGTCGCCGCCGACCTGCACGACGTGCGCGAGATCATCCGGGCGACACTCTCGGACACTTAACCGCACTTGGCCAAGCAAAAGCGTTTCCAAGCGGCGAAGGACAGTTTACAGGCCCCTGTCATGGCGGAAGAGGCGTCGGAAAAGCAGAATTTCCGGATCATGCGGGATAACGGGGGCACAGGCGGGCGAATGCGCACGCTCTGGGCGAGGAAAGGCGTGCGTCTGCTCGTCTATGCCTTTGGCGGGTTGATCGTCGCCATCACCGCCTTTTGGGCGATTTTCGCGCGCGATCTGCCCGATGCCGCGACCCTGCTTTCCTACGAGCCGCCGTTGCCGACCATCGTGCGCGACGTGAACGGCCAGCCGATCTACAGCTATGCGCGCGAACGGCGCGTCCAGCTGCAATATTCCGACTTCCCCCGGATGCTCGTCGGCGCCTATCTGTCGGCGGAGGACAAGACCTTCTTCGAGCATCATGGCGTCGACTTCCCCGGCTTTGCGGGCGCGGTCGTCGATTATGTGACCAAGATCGGTTCTGGTCGACGGGCGCGTGGCGGATCGACCATCACGCAGCAGGTCGCCAAGAACCTCCTGATCGGCGACGCCTATTCGCCCACGCGCAAGATCAAGGAAATGATCCTGGCGTGGCGGATCGAGGATGCGCTGACCAAGCAGCAGATTCTGGAACTCTACCTCAACCAGATTTTTCTTGGCCGTAACGCCTATGGCGTGCAGGCGGCGGGTCGCGCTTATTTCGACAAGGATGTGGCCGACCTCACCCTGCCGCAAATGGCCTATCTCGCCATCCTGCCCAAAGGCCCCGCCAATTATCGCCCCGAAAGCGAGAGCGGCATGGCGCGCGCGCTGGAACGGCGCAACTGGGCGCTGGGCGAGATGGAGAAGAACGGCTTCATCACCAACGCACAAAAGCGCGCCGCGCAGGCCGAACCGCTGGGCACCATCAGCCAGCGACCCGACGGCTATGAGCGCATCGGTGGCTATTATATGGAGGAGATCCGCCGCCGCCTGCTCGACAAATTCGGCGAGACGGCGAAGGACGGCCCCAACAGCATCTATGCGGGCGGCCTGTGGGTCCGCTCCCCGCTCGACCCGTTCATGCAGTCTCAGGCGGCCAAGGCGCTGCGCAACGGCCTGCTGCGCTATGATGCTGGCAAGGGCTGGTCCGGCCCCATCGCCACCATCGACGCGGGCGACCGCTGGCAGGCGGAACTCGCCACCAGCAACAAAGGCGTGGATTTTGAGGACTGGCGCGTCGCCGTCGTCCTGTCCAAGTCGTCCGGCAGCGCGACCATCGGCTTTCGCGGTGGCCAGACGGGCGACCTGCCCGCCTCCTCCGCGCAAATGCCCTATCGCGCGGGCGGCGTTCCCGCCTTCGACGCCATGAAGCCCGGCGACCTGATCGTCGTGAAACCCATTGGCGGGTCGAGCTTCGCCCTGCGCAACATCCCCGCCGTGTCGGGCGGCATGATGATCGAGGACGTCCATAACGGCCGCGTCTATGCGATGCAGGGCGGCTTCGACTCCCGGCTGTCCTCCTACAACCGCGTGACGCAGGCGATGCGGCAGCCCGGATCGACGATCAAGCCGTTCGTCTATTCCGCCGCGCTCGACAATGGCATGACGCCGGCGTCGATCATCGTGGACGGTCCCTTCTGCGTGTTCCAGTCGGCGCGCCTCGGCCAGAAATGCTTCCGCAATTTCGACGCACGCGGCGGCGGCGGATCGCACACCATGCGGTGGGGCATCGAGCAGTCGCGCAACCTGATGACCGTGCGCACCGCCTCGCAGACCGGCATGGACCGGGTGGTGAACCTGATCGCCCGCATGGGCATCGGCAAATATCCGCCCTATCTCGCCAATGCGCTGGGGTCGGGTGAGACGACGGTGGAACGAATGGTCAATGCCTATGCGATGCTCGCCAATCAGGGCCGCCGCATGCTGCCGCGACCCATCGACTTTGTGCAGGACCGCCATGGCAAGGTGATCTGGCCGGACAACTGGCGTCCCTGCGACGGTTGCAACAGCGCGCAGTGGGATGGCAAGGCCATGCCGCGTTTTGCACCGACCACGGTGCAGGCGATGAACCCCATGACCGCATTCCAGATGGTCCACATCACCGAAGGCGTGGTCCAGCGCGGCACCGCGACGACGCTGGCCGACCTGAAACGTCCGCTGTTCGGCAAGACCGGCACCACGTCCGGCCCGACGAACGTGTGGTTCGTAGGCGGGTCGCAGGACATCGTGGCGGGCGTCTATATGGGGTATGACCAGCCGCGCAGCCTTGGCGGCTATGCGCAGGGCGGACGCATCGCCGCACCGATCTGGAAAGAGGCGATGGCCCCGATCCTGGAGAAGATGCCGGTCAAGCCGTTCCTCGCCCCGCCGGGCATCCGCATGGTCCGCATCGACCGCACCTCCGGCAAGCGCGTGTTCAGCGGCTGGCCCAGCAACGACGGCAAGCCCGCCGTCATCTGGGAAGCGTTCAAGCCCGACAGCGAACCGCGCCGGTCCATGCGCCTCGACGAACTCAACGCCCGCAAGGCCGACGCCGCACAGGCATCGCACGGCAGCAGGCGCAGTCAGGCGAGCGGGGATTTCGCGGGCGAGCAAGGCGGCATATATTGACGGTGTGATCGGCGAAGCAGCCGCGCCCGTATCTGTTTGAGTGGAGAATGACCATGCGCGCCGAAGCGCAAGCCTATTGTGATCGTATCAACGCCGCGCTGAACCTCCTGCGCGTGTCGCTGGACTGGGACCGCGCGCTGCGTCGCCTGGACGAACTGAACGCGCGCGTCGAAGACCCGACCCTGTGGGACGACCAGAAAAAGGCGCAGGAGGTGATGCGCGAGCGCACCCGGCTGGACAGCGCGATCACCGCGACCCGCTCCATCGAGCAGGAGATGAACGACACCGCCGAACTCATCGAGATGGCGGATGAAGAAGGCGACAGCGCCCTCGCCGATGAGGGCGTCGCCGCCCTCGCCGCCCTCGCTGACCGCGCGGACAAGGACAAGGTGACGGCGCTGCTGTCCGGCGAGGCCGACGGCTTCGACACCTATATTCAGATCAACGCAGGCGCCGGTGGTACGGAATCGCAGGACTGGGCCGAAATCCTCCAGCGCATGTATTATCGCTGGGCCGAACGGCGCGGCTACAAGGTCGAGATCGTCGACTATCACTCCGGCGAGCAGGCGGGCATCAAGTCCGCCACCATGCTGGTCAAGGGTGAGAACGCCTATGGCTATGCCAAGACGGAAAGCGGCGTCCACCGCCTCGTCCGCATCAGCCCCTATGACAGCGCGGCGCGGCGGCACACCAGCTTCTCGTCCGTGTGGGTCTATCCGGTGATCGACGACAGTTTCGAGATCGACATC
>DASVNT010000056.1:0-5189 GCA_036383715.1 Sphingobium sp.
GGTGTTGGCGGTATATTGCCCACCACAGGCGCCATGGCCGGGACATGCCACCTTCTCAAGCGCGATGACGTCCTTCAGCGGGCAGGCGCCAGCGGCATATTTGCCCACCACCTCGAACACATCGACGACGGTAACGTCGCGATTCTCGAACCGGCCCGGCAGGATCGACCCGCCATAGACGAAGATCGACGGCACGTTGAGCCGCAACATCGCCATCATCATGCCGGGCAGCGATTTGTCGCAACCCGCGAAGGTGACGAGCGCATCGTAGCAATGGCCGCGCACCGACAGTTCGACCGAATCCGCGATGACTTCCCGGCTCGCCAGCGAGCTTTTCATGCCCTGATGACCCATGGCGATGCCGTCGGTCACGGTGATGGTGTTGAACCGGCGCGGCATGCCACCCGCTTCGTTCACGCCCTGGCGGCACCAATCCGCCTGCATGTCCAGCGTGGTGTTACACGGCGCGCTGTCATTGCCTGCGGACGCGATGCCTACGAAGGGCCGGCCAATCTCTTCCTCCGTCAGGCCCATCGCATAATAATAGCTGCGATGTGGAGCCCGCTCCGGACCAACCGAGACGTGACGGCTCGGCAGCTTCGACTTGTCGAACGTGTGAGACATAAAACCTACCCTTCTTGCGCGCCTCTTTTTCAAAAAGGGGCGAGTCACGCAAGGCTATTGCGGCATTCCAGCACCACCGGACCCAATATCCTGGCAAATCGGGCCTGTCCGGCAATGTCCGATATCAGATCCTGCCGCATTTCGATGCCCAGATAGGGAATGCCATTGGCTTCGGCATGCCGGTTCATCGTAGAGTTCAGGAGCTTCCCCGAATAGGGCATCTGATCGCCCACTACCATCCCTGCCTGTTCCAGCAGCGGAATGGCGATCCGCGCTGCGCGGTCATCCCCATTATAGAGGACGCCTATCTCCCAGGGTCTTTCTACATGCGGGTCGCTCGCAAGACACGGCGTAAAGCTGTGCACCGACAGAATGAACGCTGTTCCCATCCGGTCCAGCAGCCGTTCTATCTGATGATGATAGGGATGATGAAAGCGCATCATTCGGTCCGCCAGATCCGCGTAGCGGTTGCCCGGAATGGCATGCCCGTCGCTCATTACGGGCAGAAGGCCGGGCGCGTCGTCCTCCCGATTTAGGTCGATCACCAACCGCGACACGCCGCCGAGAATGGCCGTGCAACCCAGTTGCTCCGCCAGCAACGTGCTGACTTCCGCCACGCCAAGGTCGATAGCGACATGATCGCGCAGCAGTCCCTCGTCGATCCCCAGATCAATATCCGACGGAACATGGGCCGATGCATGATCGGCTATGATCAGCAGGTCCAGATCCCCGCCGTCAATCTGGGTGAAAGCCTCGTTCACGCCGTCCGTATCTCCGTTTCCATGACCCACCAATGCGGTCGGCCGGCACGTAGGTCCACAGCAGCCGCATGGCCATCCTGCACATCGTCGAACAGAGCGAAACAGGTCGCCCCAGACCCTGACATCCGCGCAAGCCTGACGCCCTTGCATTGCCCCAGCCGCGCCAGCACGTCATCAATCTCTGGCGCAGCCTCTATCGCCGCTTGCTCCAGATCGTTGCGACCCTCGCTGATCAGCGCGTCCAGGCTCTCCGCCAGCAGCGGTCCACGATCCTTCTGATCCCATCCAGCGAAAACCCGCGCGGTGGATACCGCGACAGCGGGGTTCACAAGCAGCATCGCTCTCCCCGCCAACCCTTCGATCGCGCGTGGCTCCAGCATCTCGCCGCGCCCGCGCACCATCTGCGTCACGCTGGAGATGCAAGCCGGAACGTCCGAACCCAGCGTCAGCGCGATCCGCTCCAGCCCAAGGTTCGGGAGCCCAACGCCCCACAGGCGATTGAGCAGGCGTAATGCAGCCGCAGCATCCGCCGACCCGCCGCCGATCCCGGACGCGACCGGCAGCTTCTTTGTCAGCCGCAATGCGGCGCCGCGCGCTTCGCCCAGATGATCCTGCAAGGCATGTGCCGCCTTAACCACCAGATTGTCCGCCCCGGCATCCAACGCCGCTCCGAACGGACCGTCGATCTCCAGGCTGATGCTTCCGCCACCCGCTTCGCGCCCCGTCAACAGGTCGCCATCCCGCACGAAGACGAACAGGCTCTCCAGCGCGTGATAGCCATCCGCGCGTTTCTCACGAACATGCAGCGCCAGGTTGACCTTCGCATGGGCGATTTCGGTCAATTCCCCGCCTGCCCTCGGCTCGTCAGTCGCAATGTCACCGTCAGGGCGCGGCATATTCCGGTTTCAATCCCTCTTTCGTCTTGGCCTCCAGCCGCAACGCTGCGTCCCCTTCGGCAAAGACCGCAGCCGCGCGCCATGCATAGCGCGCTTCGTAGCGGCGGCCGGTAGTCCAGAGCGCATCGCCCAGATGTTCGTTGATCGCGGCATCCGCCGGCGCGCCCTCGGCAGCACGTTCCAGCACCGGCACCGCCGCTTCCACATCGCCGGTCACGAACTGCGCCCAGCCGAGGGAATCCGTGATCGACGGCTCATCGGGTTTCAGCGCGCTGGCCTTTTTCAGCAGTTCCAACGCCACCTCCACATTCTGGCGGCGCTCGATCTGCGCATAGCCGAGATGATTGAGCAACACCGCCTCGTCGGGCGCGATCTTCACCGCCCGTTCCAGCACAGCCCGCGCTTCGTCCCATCGCCCGGCCTGCTCCAGCGCGCTGCCTTCAAACAGCATCAGCGCCCACGGGACAGCATCGGCGGCATAGCGCGCCTGGGCCGCGCGGAAAGCATCGGCCGCCGCGCTGAACTGCCTCGCTTGAGCCAGCAGGCGTCCCAATTGCACATGCCGCTCCGCATCTGCGTCGGGCGCAGCAGCCAGCGTGCGAGCAAGAACGATCGCGCCATCCCTGTCACCCGAGGCGGTCAGTGCATCTACCAGCGCCGGCTGACCCAGCGTTCCGAACCAGCCATCGGCGGCGATCTTTTGCGCCTCGGCCACGCCATAATCGGCATAACCGCCTTCGGTGAGCAGCTTCGCCAGGATGATGTGCGTATCGTCACTGTCCGGATCGGCGAACGCGGCGATCCGCGCGAGCCTGACAGCCAGAACCCGAGTGCTGTCGTCGGAAGAAATATCCGTTGCAAGCCGCGCCAGCAGCCGCCCGTAGCCCTGCCGCGCCGTGAGCGGTGTTCCGGCTCCGGACGCCCTTCTCCCGCGCTGCAGTTCCTCGCGCGCGCGGGCATAATCAGCGTCGCCTTCGGGGAGCAGCGTCAGCGCCTGCTTGCGCGCCCCTTTCCTTGCCAACTGCCCTGCGAAGGACAGCCGTAATGTGGCAAGATCTACGGTCCGCAATGCAAGGGCGCGATTGATGGCCGACGCGGCCTCCTCCAGATTGCCCTTGGCCAGCGCCTGCAATGCGACATGCTCATCCACATAGCGGCGGGCGAGCGACGCAAACCGATCGGTCGCATCAATCGTCGGCGGGACATAGTTGCCCTCTGCCAAGGAGATCCAACTTAGGATGATCGGGGCGAGGAAGCCGAAATTGCCTTCGCTCGTCAACCTGTCGGTCAGGTGCCGCGCGGCTTTCCAGTCGGCCCGGTTGAACGCGTCGCAAAGGAACAGCAGTGTGCCGTCCCGCGACAATATGCCGTCCCCATCCAACAACGCCGCCGACTGAAGCGCCAGCGCCATGTCCCCGCTCATCAGCGCATGGGAATATGACCGCCGCGCAATGTCCCGGCTGTCCGGATCGCCCGCCATGGCGCGACGATAGCTCTGGACCGCCAGCCCGGACGCTCCGTCGCTGTCCGCCAGCCGCGCCCGCGCATAGGCATGCAGCGCGCTGGTCCGATCCACTGACGCACCGGCTGCAACCGGCAGCGTCAGTATCGTAATGGATAGGAGCAGACGCCTACATATTGGGATAGTTCGGCCCTCCACCGCCTTCGGGCACGACCCAATTGATGTTCTGGGTCGGATCCTTGATGTCGCACGTCTTGCAATGCACGCAATTCTGCGCGTTGATCTGCAGCCGCGGGTTGCGGCCGTCATCGTCGCGCACGATCTCGTAGACGCCGGCGGGGCAGTAGCGCTGCTCCGGCGCATCGTACATCGGCAGATTGGCATTGACCGGGATCGCCGGGTCCTTGAGCTGCAGGTGGACCGGCTGGTCCTCCTCATGATTGGTGTTCGAGATGAACACCGAGGAGAGGCGGTCGAAGGTGATGACGCCGTCGGGCTTCGGATAGGCGATCTTCGGGCATTCCTGCGCGCGCCGCAGCGTCTCGTTGTCCGCCTTCTTGTGATGGAGCGTCCACGGCATCAGACCGCCGAGGCCGAGATCGCCGAGCCACATCGCCAGCCCGCCGTGCATGGTGCCGAGCAACATGCCCCATTTGAGACCGGGCTTCACGTTCCGCACCTTGTGCAGGTCGCGATACGACCAGGAATGCTCGAACGCCTCGGGATACGCGGTGAGTTCGTCGTGGCCGGTGGCACCGCCCTTGAGCGCCGCGAACGCCGCCTCGGCGCCGAGCATGCCGGTCTTCATCGCGTTGTGCGTGCCCTTGATGCGCGGCAGGTTGACGAAGCCGGCAGAGCAACCGATCAGCGCCCCACCCGGAAAGACGAGCTTTGGAATCGACTGCAACCCGCCCTCGTTGATCGCGCGCGCGCCGTAGGCGAGGCGCTCGCCGCCCTCAAGATACGGCTTGATCGAGGGATGCAGCTTGAAGCGCTGGAATTCCTCGTAGGGCGACAGATGCGGGTTCGAATAGTCGAGATGGACGACGAAGCCGATCGCGACCTGGTTGTCCTCGAGGTGATACATGAACGAGCCACCGCCGGTGTCGCTCGGCAATGGCCAGCCCTGGGTATGCACCACCAGACCCGGCTTGTGCTTGGCCGGATCAACGCGCCAAAGCTCCTTCAGCCCGATGCCGAATTTCTGGGGATCGACGCCGTCGCGCAGCCTGAAGCGCTCGCAGAGCGTCTTCGTCAGCGAGCCGCGCGCCCCTTCGGCGAACAGCGTGTACTTGGCGTGCAGCTCCATGCCCTGCGTGTAGCTCGCCTTGTGCTCGCCCTTGCGGCCGACACCCATGTCGCCCGTGGCGACGCCCTTGACGCTGCCGTCGTCGTGATAGAGCACCTCGGCCGCGGCGAAGCCGGGATAGATCTCCACGCCGAGCG
>DASVNT010000057.1:0-21856 GCA_036383715.1 Sphingobium sp.
GGCAGCGGCGACCATGGCGGGGCTCATCAGGTGGGTGCGCGCGCCAATGCCCTGCCGCCCCTCGAAATTGCGGTTGGAGGTGGAGGCGCAGCGGGAGCCGGCAGGCAGGCGGTCGTCGTTCATCGCGACGCACAGCGAGCAGCCCGGCTCGCGCCATTCGAACCCGGCATCCACGAACAGTCGGTCCAGTCCCTCCGCCTCCGCCTGCGCCTTGACCCGCATGGAGCCGGGCACCACGAGCGCGCGCACGCCGTCCGCCACATGTCCGCCGCGGATCACGGATGCGGCGGAGCGCAGATCCTCGATCCGGCCATTGGTGCAACTGCCGATGAAGGCATGGTCGATGGCAAGGCCGTCGATCGCTTCGCCCGCATGCACGTCCATGTAGCGCATCGGCTTGGCGAGTTTCTCGCCGCCCGGCAGCACGCCGTCGATGGAAATGGACTGGTCGGGACTGGTGCCGAACGTCACCTGCGGCGCGATGGTCGCGGCGTCGATGGTGATTTCCCGGTCGAACACAGCATCGGCGTCGCTGACGAGCGTGCGCCAATAGGCGAGCGCGGCGTCCCATTCGGCACCCTGCGGCGCGCGCGGGCGACCCTCGACATAGGCGAAGGTCCTGGCATCCGGCGCGACGAGGCCGGTGCGCGCGCCCGCCTCGATGGTCATGTTGCACAGGGTCATGCGCCCCTCCATCGACAGCGCCTCGACCGCTTCGCCCGCATATTCGACGGCAAAGCCCGTGCCGCCCGACGCGCCGACCGTTCCGATGAAGGCGAGGGCCATGTCCTTGGCCGACACGCCCGGCTGCAACTGCCCGGTAAAGGTGACGCGCATCGTGCGCGCCTTTGCCTGCCAGAGCGCCTGCGTCGCCATGACGGTCCCGCATTCGCTGGCGCCAATGCCAAAGGCCAGTGCGCCAAAGGCCCCGTGAGTGCTGGTGTGACTGTCGCCGCAGACCAGCGTGATGCCGGGCAGGGTAAAGCCCTGTTCTGGGCTGATGACGTGCACGATGCCCTGATCGTCGCCGGTCAGAGAGAGATATTCGATGCCGAACTCGGCGCAATTGCGTTCGAGCAGGGCGATCTGCGCGGCGGCCTGCGGGTCTTCGATGCCGGTGGCGCGGTCGTGCGTGGGGACGCTGTGATCCGCGACGGCCAGTTGCGTGTCGGTGCGGTGGACCGTCAGGCCATCCTCGCGCAGACCCTCGAAGCTTTGCGGGGTCGAGACTTCGTGCAGGATGTGACGGTCGATGTAGAGCAGCGCCTTGCCGTCCACGACCGTGACGACATGCGCGTCCCACAGCTTTTCATAGAGTGTGCTGGGCATGACGGACCTTCAGTCGATCTGCGAACCGGCGGCGGCGGCAATCTCCGCGCCCGTTGCGAAACCATGACCGGGCTGAGCGGCGAGCCATTGAAGCAGGCCGTCGAACTCCGCCATGCGATAGGGCAGGCCGGTGATGTACGGCGTGATGTTCAGCGGCAGCATGCGCGCGCCATGGGTGTCCGCCTCGCCTTTCAACCAGGCAAAGGCGTCCCGCATCTGCTGGCAATAGCTCGCCATCGACTGCTGCTGGACGTTCAATATCTGGCGGTCCGACAGCTCATGGTTGAGCGGCAGGTTGAGAATCGAACCCTTCGGCGTCGCCATGCGATAGGGCAGGTCGTCGTTCACCCAGTCGCACATGTACGTCAGCCCGGCCTCGGCCAGTAGCGACGGCGTGTTGAACGACTGCGACCGGGCGATGGAGAGCCAGCCGGTCGGGCGCGCGCCCGCGACCTTTTCGATGCCGTCCAGAGTCGCGGTAATGATCGTACGCTCCTCGTCCTCCGGCACGCCGGTGGCGATGGTGGCGTTCATGTCGGTCGCATGGCCGATGATCTCATGCCCCGCCGCCACGATGTCCGCGATCAGCGCGGGATAGCGTGCCGCAATCGCGCTGTTGGCCGCGATGCTGGCCTTCGCGCCTGCCTTGCCCAGCGCGTCGAGCAGGCGATAGATGCCCACCCGATTGCCGTAATCGCGCGACGTATAGTGGCGATAGTCGGGATAAGCGGTGGCCATGTGGCCGGGCGCGCGAAAAGGCTTGTCATTGGGCGTGATCGGGAACCATTCCAGGTCGATCACGATCCAAGTCAGAACCTTTTGCCCGCCCGGCCAACTGAGCGCCCCACGCTCAAAGATGTTGGACCAGGGATAGAGGTCGTGGTCCATCCCCTTGGCGCGTTTCGGATAGTCCAGATAGCTGGGGTCGAGCGTCATGCCGCTGCTCCCGCATAGTGGTTGAGATAATGGTCGGCGATGTCACCGCTGCGCGTGATCCACGCGCGGCCATCGGCGGCGATGTGGCGCAGCACTTCCTCGAAGGGGCCGATGCGATGCGGCTGGCCGATCAGGTAGCTGTGCAGCGGAATGCACATCACCGTGCCCGATTCCGCGCCTTCCTCTGCCAGCCGCTCATATTGGCGGATCAGCGTCTGGGCATATTCGCGCGGCGACATGTTGTAGATGAAGAAGCCGTAGTGGTCGTTCACCTCAAGGCTGTAGGGCATGGAGATGAGCTGGCCCGACTTCGTCGCGACCGGCATCGGCTGGTCGTCATGATAGAGGTCGCAGGTATAGCTCATGCCATATTCGGCGATGAGGTCGAGCGTGCGCGGCGTGTGGGTGAGGGCGGGGGCGAGCCAGCCCTTGATCGTCTGGCCGGTGGCGTCGCGGACCGTCTTGATCGAGTCCTCGATGATTGCGCGTTCTTGCGCCTCGTCCATGCCGTAGCTGTAGCGCGTGTTGTAGATGCCGTGGGAGAAGAACTCCCAGCCGAGGTCGTTGGCGTTGGCGACCACGTCCGGCACATGTTGGCACAGCGCGACGGAGAGGGAGACGCTCCCCTTGAACCCGTGCTTTTCCATGACTTCGGCCATGCGCCAGTGACCGACGCGATTGGCATAGTCGCGGTGGCTGTAGCCGACCACATCGGGGCTGGGCTTGGGCCAACTCGCGCGATGCGGGTTCTTCGGCGGGTCGAGCTCATAGAATTCGAGGTTGGGCGATACCCAGACCGCGACCTTCTTGCCGTCCGGCCATTCGATTTTCGGACGGCCGCGATAGGGGGTGTAGTCGTAAAGGCCGGGATCGGCTTCGCCCTCGCGCATTACTGAGCCTCCAGCCAGTCGATGACCGTCTGCACCGGCTCGACATCCGCATATTTGAGTTGCAGGTCGGTCAGGTTGGCGAAGTGATAGCTCTCATGCTTGTCCGCGCAGGTCTCGATGGGGACGATGGTGCGATAGCCGCGGCTCAGCGCGTCGACCGCCGTCGCGCGCACGCAGCCGGAGGTGGAGCCGCCGGTGACGACCACCGTGTCCACGCCATGCCAGACGAGCAGCGATTGCAGCGGCGTCTCGAAGAAAGCGGACGGCATGCGCTTGTTATAGGTGGCGTCGCCGCTGCTGACCTCGCAGCGCGGGTCGAACTCATGCCGGCGGCTGCCATATTTGATGTTCTGGAGGCTGTCGGGCGTATTGGTGCGTGTGCCCCAGACACCGGCGTCATAGCCTTCCTCGGAATAGGCGACGCGGGTCCAGACGACCGGCATGCCCTTGGCACGGGCCAGAGCAGAGATGGTGTTGGTATATTCGATCTGGCGCGGATCGGTTTCATAGGCGGTCTTGAACTCGTCGATGCAGGTATAGGCCCGCTGGAAATCGACGTTCACGATGGCGAGCTTCTGGCCGAAGCCGAATTTCGCGCGGGCGGGGTTCGCCATCACCGCATCGAACAACTGCCGCGCGGTCTTGTCCTCGCAGACCATCTTCGTTCCGACCAGTGTCACGCCAGTGCTCCTTCGTTGATGTCGCTCTTGTTCGTCGCGGGCACGAAACCCAGCGGCAGTCCGGCAAGCGGGGTAAATCCATAAAGCGGCTCGTCGCCCAGCACGCCCTGCACATATGCCCGCACAGCGAACAGCTTATTGAGATCGATACCCGTTTTCACGCCCATCGACTCGAACATGAACACCAGGTCTTCGGTCACGATATTGCCGCTGGCGCCGGGCGCGAACGGGCATCCGCCGACGCCGCCCAGCGAACTGTCGAAGGTGGTGAGGCCCACGTCATAGGCGGCCAGCACATTTGCGAGGCCAAGGCCGCGCGTGTTGTGGACATGGATGCCGGTCAGCGCCTCCTTGCCGACCGCGCCCCAGATCGCGCGGATCATCGACTTGACGGCGGCGGGGTCGGCATAGCCCGTGGTGTCGGCCAGCCCGACCTCGTCGCAGCCTGCCTCCATCAGCGCCTCGGCCAGTTCCACGACCTTTGCCTGCGGCACCACGCCTTCGAGGGTGCAGCCGAAGGCAGTGGAGAGGCTGCCTTCGAAATGGGGGCGCGTGCCTTCCGGCATCTCGCGAATCATCGCGGCGATTGCTCGTGCATCCTCAAGAACTTGCGCGTGCGTCCGGCGCAGGTTGGCGAGGCTGTGCGACTCGCTGCACGACAGGGGCAGGGTGATCTTGTGCGCGCCCGCCGCCAGCGCATTGGTCGCACCGCGAGCATTGGGGACGAGCGCCGCGACGGTGAGGCCGGGGATGCCTATCCCATAGGCCACGATCTCAGCCGTGTCGGCCAATTGGGGAAGGAGCTTGGCGGGAACGAAACTGCCCACTTCGATCTCGGTGACACCGGCCGCGACGGCCATGTCGATCCACAGCTTCTTGGCTTCGGTTGGCATGGTTTGGGCAATGCTCTGCAACCCATCCCGCGGCCCGACTTCACTGATCAAAACGTCCATGTGCCGACATTCCTGTTGATCCCATTTGTATTGTGTATATATCAATTAAATCTCGAATGTCGAGACGAACGGAGCGGGCTTTTGCAGCAGCATATGGAAAATCTTCCCCTTGCGGGACTGCGAGTGGTGGAGTTCAGCCACATGGTCATGGGGCCATCCACGGGCGCGATCCTCGCTGACCTGGGTGCCGACGTGATCAAGGTGGAGCCGCTGGGCGGCGACCAGACCCGGCGCCTGCTGGGGTCCGGTTCCGGCTATTTTCCGATGTTCAATCGCAACAAGCGCAGCATCTGCATCGATCTCAAGAGCGACGCGGGCCTCGCGGCCGCTCGCCGTCTGGTCGATGGCGCGGACGTGCTGATCGAAAATTTCCGTCCCGGCGCGCTCGAAAAGCTGGGCCTCGGTCCCGACGGGTTCAAGAACAGCAATCCCGACCTGATCTATTACAGCGCCAAGGGCTTCCTCTCCGGCCCCTATGAGAAGCGTGCCGCGCTGGACGAAGTGGCGCAGATGATGGGCGGCCTTGCCTATATGACCGGCCCGTCCGGTCGTCCGCTGCGCGCAGGTGCTTCGGTTATCGACATCACCGGCGGCATGTTCGGCGTGATCGGCATCCTCGCGGCCCTGCACAAAAAGGCTGCGACGGGTGAGGGTGCGACGGTGCGCTCCTCCCTGTTCGAGACGACCGCCTATATGGTCGGGCAGCATATGGCGCAGATGGCCGTGACCGGCAGTGCCGCACGCCCCATGCCGGAACGCATTTCGGCCTGGGCGATCTACGACGTGTTCGAGACGGCGAACGAGGGCGAGCTGCTGTTCGTCGGCGTGGTGAGCGACGGCCAGTGGCAGAGCTTTACCAAGGCGTTCGACCTCGGCCCCATCGGCGCCGATCCCGCCTATGCGAAGAATAACGACCGCGTGCTGGCGCGTGACGCGATCCTGCCGGTGGTCCGCGAACTGGTCCGCAGCAACACGCGCGCCGACCTGCTCGTTAAGCTGGAGGCGGCGGGTGTCGCCTTCGCGCCGATCACCCGGCCCGAAGACCTGTTCGACGACGTTCATCTCAATGCCAATGGTTCGTTGGTCGACCTGACCCTCAACGACGGCCGCAAAGTCAAGCTGCCCGCGACGCCTGTCGAACTGGACGGACAGCTTCCGGGCATTCGCCATGACCTGCCGCATCCCGGCGAGGACAGCGAGAGCATCCTGCGCGATTTCGGCTTTGCCGATGCGGAAATCGCTGCGCTGGTCCAGTCGAATGCCGTGACCGTCAGCCAGGCAGCAGCGGGCTGAAATGAACAGCATGGTGGGCATGACTGCCGACAGCAGTCACGGTGACAAGGGGCCTCGGACCCTCGCCGCGACACTGTGGGATGAACATATCGTCGCCAGTCTGGGCGGCGGCAGCGACCTGCTGTCCATCGACCGGCTGCTGCTGCACGAGCGCACCGGCGGCGTCGCGCTCAAGGGGCTGGACGAGGCGGGGCGGCAGGTGCTGTCCCCGCGCCAAGTGTTCGCGACGATGGATCATATCGTCGATACCTTCCACGGGCGCAGTGACGACACGCTGATGCCGACCGGCAAGGCGTTTCTGACCACCACGCGGGAAGGGGCGCACAAGCACGGCATCACCCTGTTCGACCTGCATGATCCGCGTCAGGGCATCGTCCATGTTATCTCGCCGGAACAGGGTATCGTCCTGCCCGGCCTGACATTGGTCTGTCCGGACAGCCATACCTGCACGCAGGGCGCATTCGGTGCGTTGGCATGGGGCATCGGGTCGACGGAGGCGGAGCACGCGCTGGCGACGATGACGCTGCGCGTGAACCGCCCGCTCGACATGCGTGTCACCATCGACGGCACGCTGGCGCCGGGCGTTACGGCCAAGGATCTGGCGCTCCACATCATCGGGCGCCTCGGTTCCGGCGGGGCCAAGGGCTATGTCGTGGAGTTCGCCGGGTCCGCCGTGCGCGCACTCGACATGGAAGCGCGCATGACCCTGTGCAACATGGCGACCGAACTGGCGGCCTTTGGTGCGATCATCGCGCCGGACGAGACGACCTTCGCCTATGTGAAGGGACGGCCCTATGCGCCTGCGGGCGAGTTGTGGGATGCCGCGCTGGCGGACTGGCAGCGGCTGGCGTCCGACCCCGATGCGGCGTTCGCGGTGGAGCATCGCTTTGACGCGGGCGACCTGGTGCCGATGATCACATGGGGCACCAGCCCGCAGCATGCCGTGCCGCTGGACGGCGTGGTGCCTGCCTTCGATACGCTCGATGGGTCGGTGGGGCGCGCCGACTACGACCGCGCGCTCGCCTATATGGCGGTGTCGGCGGAGACTCCGCTGATCGGCCTGCCCATCGACGCGGCGTTCATCGGCAGTTGCACCAACAGCCGCATCTCCGACCTGCGCCGCGCCGCCGCCCTGCTGAAAGGGCGCAAGGTTGCGCCCGGCGTCAGCGCGATCTGCGTGCCGGGATCGACACAGGTGAAAGCTGCTGCCGAGGCCGAAGGGCTGGACGTGATCTTCCGCGAAGCCGGGTTTGAATGGCGCGAGGCGGGCTGTTCCATGTGCTTTTACGCGGGCGGTGAAAGTTTCGGCGCGCAGCAGCGTGTGGTGAGTTCCACCAACCGTAATTTCGAAAGCCGTCAGGGGCCGGGAACGCGCACGCACCTCGCCTCGCCGGAGACGGTGGCGGCCTCTGCGATCGCGGGCCAGATCGCCGATCCGCGCCTGCTCGGAGGTGCTGCATGATCCCGCTCATCGCACTGGAGGCGAAGGCCGTTCCGCTGATCCGCGACAATGTGGATACGGACGCGATCATCCCATCGCGGGAGATGAAGACGGTGTCCAAGCTGGGCCTGTCCGACGGCCTGTTCGCGGGGTGGCGCTATGTCGCGCAGAACAGCCGCGAGCCGAACCCCGATTTTGTCCTCAACGATCCCAAATATAGCGGCGCTCAGGTGCTGATCTCCGGCGCGAACTTCGGCTGCGGATCGAGCCGTGAGCATGCCGTCTGGGCGCTGGCCGAATATGGTTTCCGCGTCGTGGTCGCGCCGTCGTTCAGTCCTATCTTCCGCGCCAACTGCATCCGCAACGGCATCGCGCCGGTGATCCTGCCGGTTGAGGCGGTCATCGCGCTCGCGGCGGCGGCGGAGCGGGGGGAGGCGGTTGCGGTGGACCTCTCCGCCATGACCATCGGTGCGGGCGACCTCAGCTTTTCCTTTGAACTGGAGGAGGAGGCGCGCACCATGTTGATGGAAGGGCTGGACGCGATCGAGATCACGCTCAAGCGCCGCGCCGACATCATGGCCTTCCGTGAGAGTGATTCCGCGCGCCGTCCGTGGGTCTATCTGAAAAACTGATCGGCAGGCGCATAAAGGTGCTTGCATATTGTTATAAAACTATATCAAATAAAAGGCGCAATCAGGGAAGGGGTTCGGCGTGACGCTGCTCAAATGTGCAACTCATGTAGTTGGCGATGTGGATGCCGCCGTGGAGCGGTATTCGCGCTGGCTCGACTATACGGTGGTCGAGGACACGACGGTTCCCGCCGACCTCGCCGCCGCGTGGGGAGCGCCCGCCAGCGCCGGTCGCCGCACCGTCGTGCTGCAACCCGCATCCAATAGCCCGGTCTTCCTGCGCTTCATCGAAGGCGAGCCGGTTCCCGACTATCTCCCCATCCGCACTTACGGTTGGGCGGCCATCGAGATCTGCGTTTCCGACGTGGAAGCGGTCAACGAGCGAATGCTGGCGTCCGAAGTGTTCGACGTCATCGGCAAGCCCAAGCCCCTCGACGGCTTCCCCAACGTCAAGCCGATGCAGGTGCGCGGACCGGATCAGGAAACCGTCTATCTCACTGAAATCCGCGTGGATGATCCGTCCAGCGGCCTGCCCAAGCCCAAGTCGCTGATCGATCGGCCCTTCATCCTCGTGCTGGCCTGCCCGGACCTCACGAAGACGGCCAAGTGGATGGCCGACGTGCTGGCGCTGGAAGTCACCGACCCGGTGGCGATCCGCTATTCGATGATCTCGCTCGCTTTTGGCCTGCCCGAAGACGACAAGCACGCACTCGTCACCGCCAAGTGGAAGGGTCAGGTCTTCCTCGAAGCCGACCAATATCCCGAAGGCACGACGGAGCGTCCCTGCCATCCGGGCGCGCTGCCGCCGGGCGTATCCATCGTCTCGATGGTCCACCCCGATTTCGCGCGCTTCGAGGGCCAGTGGGCCTCCGAGCCGGTGGTGCGCGACGGGCCGCTGTACGGCAGCGCCCGCGTCGGCGTGCTGAAGACGCCGGAAGGCGCTTTGCTGGAAGTCATCGAGGGCGATGCGCTCGCCTGGGGATGAGATGATGGCGGATGGGGTGGACATAAAAAGGGGCTTCGTCGACCTGCCGCATGGGCAGGTCCACTATCGCACGGCTGGCCCCGCTGCCGGTTCGAACGTCCCGCTGCTGGCGCTCCACGCCTCGCCGGGCAGTTCGCGCCAGCTCGTCAACCTCGTTCGCGGCATGGGTGAGAGCCGCACGGTCTTCGCCCCAGACACACCGGGCAATGGCGACAGCGTGCCGCTATCCGATGCCGAGCCGACGATAGCCGATCTGGCTGCCGCCGCGCTGCGCTTCATGGATGCGGCGGGGATCGAGAGCACCGCCGTCTATGGATCGCACACCGGCGCGGCGATCGCGACGGAACTCGCCATCCTCGCCCCCGACCGGATCAGCCATGTCATCATCGATGGCATAAGCTGGCTGACGCCGGAGGAGCTGGAGGAGATGCTGGCGCATTACGCGCATCCCTTCACGCCCGATCTGGACGGCAGCTACCTCATCCGCCTGTTCCAGTTCTGCCGCGACCAATATCTCTTCTTCCCCTGGTACAACCGCACCAATGCGGGCCGCCGCGAAGGTGGCCTCGGCAGCGCGCAGGATCTCCACGCCTGGGTCACCGAAGTGATGAAAGCCAGCGAGACGTATCACCGCAATTATCACGCCGCGTTCAAATATGACGCGCGCCTGCGCCTGCGGCTGCTCGGCATGCCGGTGCTGGCGGTCGCGGCGTCGAACGATCCGTTGCTCGCGATCACGCAGGAATTGATCGGGACCGTGCCCGATGGCCGGTTCGCGGTGCTGCCGCGTTTTGACGCCCCCGAATTCACCACTGAACGCAAGGCGGCGATCACCGCTTTCCTTGCGGCCTCTGTTTCAGCCTGACGGAAAAACGATCATGGACCTCAGCGTCGCGCTGCTCACCTTCCTCCACATCCTCATCCCGATCTACTGGCTCGGCGGGGATCTGGGCGCCTTTTACGGCTCGACCTTCATGACCGATCCCAAGCGGACGGTGGGCGAGCGCATGATGGCGCTGAAGATTTTGAACAATATCGACATGGCGCCGCGCACCGCGCTGATCCTGGCGTTCCCGACCGGCTTCGCGCTGGCGTGGGGCAAGGGCTGGCTGCAGGTTCCGGGCATCGCCGTCGCGGTCGTCGCGGTCGTCTTCCTCGCCTGGCTGGCGCTGGCATGGGCGGTTCATCTCAACCATGGCGGCGGCGCGGGCATCAAGAAGCTGGACATCGCGATCCGCTATGTCGTGCTGGCGTCGCTGCTGTTCACCGGCATTGCAGGCGTGGCGGGCGACCTGCCCATTCCGTTCTTCATCGCGCTGAAATTCTGCGTGCTGGCGGCCTGCGTCAGCCTCGGCCTGATCGTGCGCAAGCAACTCGTGCCGCTGTTCGGGGCGATCCGCACCATGACCACCACAGGCCCCACGCCGGAGACGGACGCGACCATCGCCGCCGTCAACAGCCGGGCGCGTATCTCGGTCCTGACCATCTGGGCGCTGGTGCTGACGGCCAGCTTCCTCGGCATCGCGACGCCGGTCTAAATTCCACCCTATAAGGAGAGCCAGAATGACAGGAATGGCGCACACGACGATCAGCGGCAAAATCCTCTACACCTCCCGCAAGCCGGGTCGTGAAGGCGAGGAGCGCGGCCGCGAATATTTCACCTTCACCAAGCACACCGACGGCAGCCGCACGTTGCGCGCGCTGTGCGAGATCGACGAGCCGGCGCCGACCGTGATGCGCGACATCACCTACAGCCTCGACGCCAACGACATGCCGACCGACTGCTTCGTGCGCCTGATGGTGGGCGATCAGTTCATGGGCGCGGGCCTGTTCCGCATGAGCGCGGACGAGATCGAGTGCGAGAGCTTCGGTCCCTCCATCGGTCGCCTGTCGCAAAAGCTGCCGACCAACGGCAAGTACGACGGTTTCGGCACGCATCCCATTCAGGGCGACGCCTACATCACCAAGAAGGTGGACAAGTCCAAGGGGCCGCATCTGCACCCGCTGCGCACTTTCCTGCCGTCCCCCGACCACCGCGGCGCGACGCCGCCGATGATCGCGGAGGTCAACATCTTCCTCGCCTATGTCGGGGACGAGACGATCACGGTCGAGGCGGGCACGTTCGAGGCATCGCATTTCAAGTTCACCGATCCGCACGACAATATGGCGGGCGGGCATCCCGATTACGACGTGTGGGTCACGAACGACGACGACGCCATTTTCCTGAAGGGCGGCGTCGGAGGCTATATGCAGACCTGGTACGAACTGGCTGAGTTGACACGGCGCTAAAGCTCCGGGTCGCAAACGGAGGGAGGCGGTCCCCCCTTAACACCGTCTCCCTCCCAAACTGTGCAAGGGCGGTTGCTTCGGCAGCCGCCCTTTTTTGTTGGAGTGGGGAGGGGGGGGGAGGGGCAAGTCTCAAATTCAATGCGGTTCTTCGCCGCCCGACACGTTCATCGATTCCGCCGTGATATAGGCGGCGCCGTCCGAGCAGAGAAACGCGACGGCATTGGCGGTATCGCCTGGCAGGCCGGGGCGACCCATCGGGATGCGCGCGCGCATGTCGGCCATATATTGCTCGACGGTCTTGCCCTGCTTGGCCGCGAAATATTCATTCTGCCATGCGCCAAGGCCGGTGGTGACATGGTTGGGGCAGACATTGTTCACGGTGATGCCATGCTCGCCCAGTTCGGTCGCGGCGGAGCGGACCAGCCCGACCAGCCCGTGCTTGGACGAGGTATAGGCCTGCATATTGGGAAAGCCGCTTTTGGCCGCCTGGCTGGCGATGTTGATGATGCGTCCGCCCTTGCCAGCGGCGACCATGCGCTGCGCCGCCGCCTGCACGCCCCAGAAAGCGCCGGTCAGGTTGACGCCGATCACCGCGTTCCACTCCTCCTCGCTCACGTCGAGCAGGGGTTTCACGATATAGCCGATGCCCGCGTTATTGACCCAGATGTCGAGGCTGCCGTGGGTTTCGACTGCGTGGTCGGCCAGCGCCTGAACCTCGGCGCGGCTGCGCACGTCGCACGCCTTGGCCGAGACGTTCACGCCCTTGGCGCGAATGGCTTCCACGATCTCGTCCATTTCGGAGGAGAGGCCGATCATGCCGTCCGGGGTCGCTGCATCGCGCGACGCGCCGACGTCGGACAGGACGATGTTCGCGCCGTCTTCCGCCAGACGCAGCGCGATCGCCTCACCCAGACCGGCCTTGCGGCCCGATCCGGTGATGACGGCGGTCTTGCCGGCGAGGGGGCGGGTCATGCGGTCACCGGACGGGTGGTGATGAAGGTCGGAGTCGACCACTCGTTGAACTCGGCGGCGATTCGGCCCATGGCTTCGGTCGAGACTTCCTGTCCGAACAGGTCCATGTCCGCGATGTCGATGATCTCGATATAGTCATAGGGCGGCTTGTCGGTGCTGCCGAGCAGGCCGGTCGACTGGAACAGCTTGAAACTATCCACCGATTTCAGGGCGTTGACGGTAGGAAGATCGGTCGTAACCGCCCAACGCTCATAATCCGCCGGAGTCTTTCCGGGCTTCAGGTTCACCAATACGATAATCCGGGTCATAGCTATTCATCCCCTTGGCATCTGAGATTTGCGGTGCCATATTGTTATAAAGATATACCAAACCAAGGGAAGCGGATTCCGACATGTCCATCGCCAACGCACCCCAGCAGCAACCCTATGAAGGCCCGCCCGATTATCGCGTGGTTGGGCGTCATGGCGTTTTTCCGGAGACGAACCATGACGAGATCGAGCGGATCAACTTCCTGGCGCAGATGAACCGCCATCTGTCGGCGCGCGTCGTGCCCGGCGTGCGCGCGGCCTATGACAACAAGGTCGCGCCCGCGTTCGAGAAAGCCCATGGCCGTCCCATCGCGGACCGGCACGAGGCGCGGCGCGAGATGCTGGAAGACCCTAGCTTCTGCCTGTGGTCGGCCATTCGCCGCATGACGATGGAACAGCGCCAGCAGGCGGGCCGCTGGACTGCGATCCGCCAGCGTGAGGCGCTTGCCGAAAAGGCGGCGAAGCTGACCGAGGGCGACGAGCGGCTGAAGCTCGATGCGTCGCTCCCCATTCCGCGTTATGTCTCTGCGGTGGATCATCACTGCATGCCGGGCAGCTATCATACGGAAGCGTTTGTGGGCGATGTCGCCAATGGCGCGAACTACGACCATGGCAATTTCGTCACGACGGCGGGCCTGCTGGGCAAGTTTGCCGATGGCGGCGGTCAGGCGGTGGTGAAGTGGGTGAAGCGCAATTACCCCGACTTCAAGCCGCAGGCGATCCTCGAAATCGGTGGCACCGTCGGCCATTCGAGCCTGCCCATCGCGCAGGCTTATCCAGAAGCGGACATGACCATCGTCGATCTGGGCGCGCCGGTGCTGCGCTACGGTTTGGCGCGGGCGAAGTCGCTGGGCGTGGAGAACCTCTCCTTCGTGCAGGCGAGCGGCGAGGATCTGGCGATCTTCCCCGACGCCAGCTTCGACTGGATTCAGACGACGATGTTCCTGCACGAACTGTCGAACACCGCGCTCGACAATATCCTGCGCGAAACGCGGCGGTTGCTGAAGCCGGGCGGGGTGGTGCTGCATGTCGAGCAGCCGCAGTACACGCCGGAAATGCCCCTGTTCGAGCAGCTGATGCGCGACTGGGACGCTTTCTACAATAATGAGCCGTTCTGGAGCCGGATGCACGAACTCGACCTCGACCAGCATATGGTCGACGCGGGGTTCGAGCGGGACAAGCTGATCCATGGCGGCGTGACCGGCGTGGTTGACCGCGACCTCTTCCCCGACGCGGCGGAGGACGACACCGAGGATTATGGCCGCAAGGCCGCATGGCATGTGATCGGGGCCACCGTCTGATGAGCATCAATGACGCAATCGCAGAGGCTGGCGCAAAAGCGGCTGGCAAACGTCCCTATTTTCTGGACGAAGAGGTTGAGGCCGTCCTCGCCATCACCATGGCCGTCGCGCAGGAACTGGCCGTGTCGCGCCAGCGCGTCGATACGCTGGAGCGCCTGCTGGAAGGCAAGGGCATTCTCAGCAAGGCGGAGATCGAGGCCTATGCGCCCGACCCCGCCGCCGCCATCGAGCGGGGCCTCGCCAATCAGGAATATATCGCCCGCATCCTGCGCATCGTGCAGCAGCGCAACGAGGCGAATGAGAAGGCAGGCGATGTCGCGTCCGAGGACGTCGGCAACGAGATCGGGGCACGCTCTTGAGCGAGTTCGATTTCACGGTGCCGGTGCTGATCGCCGGGGCCGGGGCTTGCGGCGCGGCTGCCGCGCTGGCGGCGGCGGACGCAGGTGTGACTCCGCTGGTGGTCGAGCGGGACGACCGGGCGGGCGGCTCCACCGGCATGTCGCAGGGGCTGTTCTGCGCGGCGGGATCGCGGTCGCAGAAAGAGCATGGCATAGAGGATGACGCCGATGTCTTCTTCGCGGACATCATGGCGAAGGCGAAGGGGCAGACCGATCCGGTGATCGCCCGCGCCTTGGCCGACAATAGCGCGCCTACGCTGGAGTGGCTGCGCGACAGCCACGACCTGCCGTGGGAACTGGATATGCGGTTCCGTGCCTCCTACGGCAACAGCCGCCAGCGCGTGCATGGCTGGCCGGGGCATGGCGGGCTGGAGATGGTGCAGTTGCTCCACCGCCGGATGAGCGACGCGGGCATCGACGTGCTGATGGAAACGAAGCTGGTCGATATTTTCGCGGACGACAACGGGCGCGTACTCGGCGTCGCGCTGGAACGGGCGGATGGCGCTATCGAGAAGATCGGCTGCGATGCGCTGATCCTCGCCTGCGGTGGCTTTGGCGGCAATCGGGAGATGACCGACCGCTATATGCCGGAGACGCGGACGCTGAAATATAACGGCCATGAGGGTAGTCATGGCGAGGCGATCTTCCTCGGCGAGCGGCTCGGTGCCGCCTTGGGCGACATGGGCAGCTATCAGGGCTATGCCATGCTCACTGACCCGCAGGGGATCAGCGTGCCGCCGCCGGTGCTGATCGAGGGCGGGGTGATCGTCAACAAGGCGGGCGACCGCTTCACCGACGAGTCGGACGATATTGCCGGGATGGTCCATCCGCTGTCGGGCCAGCCCGATGGCATGGGATGGGTCATCTATGATGCGGAGATCGAGGCGCGCTGTCGCGCCATCCCCGAACTGGCGCAACTGATCGAACTGAATGCGCCCAAGCTGTCGGACAGCATTGAGGGACTTGCGGCGCTGACTGGCACTGATCCGGCAAAGCTGGCGGCGGCGATCACGGGCGTCCAGCAGGTCGCGGCGGAAGGGGGCACCGATGGTTTCGGCCGGATCTGGTCCAACGATCGTCCGCCGCAGGGACCGTATCGGGCGCTGAAAGTCATCGGCGCGCTCTACCACACGCAGGGCGGGTTGCAGATCGACGGAGAGGCGCGGGTGCTGCGTCCCGATGGATCGGCGTTCCCGAATCTCTTCGCAGGCGGCGGGTCGGCGCGGTCGGTTTCCGGGCCGTCGTCCTGGGGCTATCTTCCCGCAATGGGACTGACCACCGCTGTTGTCCTGGGCCACCTCGCGGGGCGCAACGCCGCAGCCATCAGCCGTATTTGATCGCCCAACCACTTATTTGATCGCGTTGCGGTCAGAGGTGGGAAGGGGTCTTGCAAGCTGAAATTTATATGTCATAACTCTAATACATATTGGGCGGTCGAGAGCCGTCCCTGGGATGGGAATCGACATGGATCAGGACGTGCAGGTCGCCGCGCTTTCCGGCGCACAGGAACTGGTGGACAGGCTGACCGCCATCGTGGGCGCGGGCCATGTCCGCACTGATGAGGCCACCCGCCGCCTGATGAGCGAAGACGTCTGGATGCCCGGCCCGGCCGTGGTGGCTCTGGTCGCCGCGCCCGGCTGCACCGAAGAACTGGCCGCCACCATCTCCGCCATCCGCGCCTCCGGCTTCGCCATTGCGCCGCGCGGCGCGGGCATGAGCTACACCGGCGCCTATGTCCCCACCAGCGACCGCACCGTCTCGCTCGACATGTCGCGCATGAACCGCATCCTGAAGGTCAGCCGCGAGGACATGACCGTGACCGTGCAGGCGGGCGCGAACTGGAAAGACCTGAACGACGCGGTGGCCGCACAGGGGCTGCGCACGCCCTTCTGGGGGCCGATGTCGGGCCTCAGCTCCACCATCGGCGGCGGCCTGTCGCAGCTCAACGCAATGTTCGGCGCGGGCCAGTACGGAACGTCGAGCGAGAGCGTGGTCGCGCTGACCGTCATCGCCTCCGACGGGTCGATTATCCGCACCGGCGCACGCGGTCCCGATGGCGACACGCCGCACTACCGCCATTTCGGCCCGGACCTGACCGGCCTGTTCTGCGGTGATTGCGGCACGCTGGGCGTCAAGGCGGAGGTCACGCTGCGCCTGATCACTGCGCCCGCGTTCGAGGATAGCGCCTCCTTCTCCTTCCCCAGCGGCGAAGCGCTGCTGCTCGCCATGGCGGAATATGCGCGCAAGGGCATTGGCGCGGAAACCTGCGCCTTCGATCCCGGCCTGACCGAAGTCCGCATGAAGCGCATGTCGCTGACCGCCGACGTCAAGACGCTGGGCGCGGTCGTCGCCAAGGAAAAGAATATCGGCAAGGGCCTGCTGGCCGCTGCCAAGATTGCCATGGGTGGTCGTAACTTCATCAAGCCGACCGACTATCCCTTCCACCTGACCTGCGAGGGCCGGTCGAAGGCGGCTGTCGAGGCGGACATGGCCGAGGCACGCCGCATCGCCGCGCAATTCGGCGGTTCGGAAATCGAGAACAGCATCGCGAAGGTCATCCGCGCGATGCCGTTCCCGCCGCTCAATTCCATGCTCGGCCCCACGGGTGAGGCGTGGATTCCGGTCCATGGCGTCTGCTCGCTGTCGACCGCGCCCAAGATTTTCGACGAGATCATGGCGCTCTACGCCAGCCGCAAGGCGGAGATGGAGGCGCAGGAAATCCACCACGGCTTCCTGTTCACCACCATGGCGAGCAACGCGATCATCATCGAGCCAGTGTTCTTCTGGCCCCATGGCTGGCGTCCGGTGCATGAATCGGCGGTCGAGCCGTCGCACCTTGCCCGCCTGACCCAGCGTCCGCCGAATGAAGCGGCGACCGCGCTGGTCGTGGAACTGCGCAAGGCGGTGGTTGCGATCTGCAAGAAATATGGCACCGGCCATTTCCAGATCGGTCGCACCTATCCCTATCGCGAGAGCCGCGACGAATTGTCGAAGACGCTGCTCGACACGATCAAGGGCGTGATGGACCCCGACGGCGTGTTCAATCCCGGCGTTCTGGGCTTCCCCACGAAATGAGCCGGACCTATCAGGCGATCCAGCTCCAGCGGTTTGCGGAGGGCTTTCGGGCGGGGGCACAGATCGTCACGCTCGACCTGCGCGATCCGGCGCCCGGCGAACTGCTGGTGCGCAACCAATATTGCGGTATCAACGGCATTTTCGACACGCAGATCGCCCGTAATGCGGTCGATTATGTGAAGATCGGCCTGCCGACGCTGACCGGCGTCGAGGCGTTGGGCATCGTTGAGGCGGTGGGTGACGGAGTCGAGGGCTTCGTGCCCGGCGATGCCGTCGTCACCACGCGCTTCCCCGGCGGCTATCGCCAGTGGAACATCATGCCCGCCACCCATTTCGTGAAGGTGCCCGATGCGTCGCCCGAATGGCTGGCGCTGGCATCGACTGGCGTGTCGGCGTCCATGGCGCTGGAGCATATCGGCGCGGTCAGGGACGGCGAGACGGTCGCAATCTCGGCGGCGGCGGGCGGCCTCGGCCACCTGATCGTGCAACTCGCCAAACTGCGCGGGTGCCATGTCGTCGCGGTGTGCGGCGGCAAGGACAAGGGTGATTTCGTTCGCTCTTTGGGTGCAGATCGCGTGATCGACTATCGCTCCGAGTCCGTCGCGGACGTGCTGGACGCGGACTATGCGAACAAGCTGGACGTGGCCGTCGATACGGTCAGCGGCACCATCTTCGACGCCTTCCTGCGCAATGTCGCGCCCCATGGCCGCGTGGTCGTGGGCGGCGCGGCGGCGGATCTGGAGGGCAAGCCGGAAATCGTGACCCAGCCCCGTATCGCGCACAGCCTCTATTATAAGGGTGCGTCGGTGCGTGGCTTCATGAACGGGCTTTTGACCGACTATTGGCCAGATGCACGGAACAAGGTTTTCGGCCTGTACGAAAAGGGCGACCTGAAAGTCACGTTCGACGATCGCAAGTTCGTCGGCCTTGAAGGCATTTTCGATGGGGTGGAGCGGCTGTTGTCCGGTCAGTCCATGGGCAAGGTCATCGTGGACCTGCGTCAATGATGGACGGGCCGGTGCCCTTCATCCCAACTCAACCGGCGGCAACGGCGTCGTCGGCCTTCTTTCTCCTCTCAGTCATTCGCAAGGATTGCCCATGGCTTATCGTCTAGGTGTTGATGTCGGCGGTACGTTCACCGACCTGTTGTTGTTCGAAGAGGATACGGGGGCCTTCTGGCGTCACAAGACGCCGTCGACGCCGCATGACAGCTCCGAGGGTATCCTCAATGGCCTGATGGCGATCTGCGAGAAGGCGGGCATCACGCCTGCGGACATCGAGATTTTCCTGCACGGCACCACCGTCGCGACCAACGCCGTTCTGGAAGGGAAGGGCGCCCGTGTCGGCCTGATCGTGACCGAGGGCTATCGCCAGGTCATGCAGATCGCGCGCAGTTTCGTCCCCGGCGGCCTCGCTGGCTGGATCGTGTGGCCCAAGCCGCAGCCGCTCGCCGCGCTGGAAGACACGTTCGAGATCAAGGGTCGCATGACCGCTCAAGGGCAGGAACTGCGCCCGATCGACGATGACGATATCCGCGCTCAGCTGACCCGCCTGAAAGATCAGGGCGTGGAGGCGCTGACCGTCAGCCTGATGAACGCCTATCTGAATGGCGCGCATGAGGCGCGCGTGGGCGAACTGGCGGCCGAGATCATGCCGGACGTGCCGGTGTCGCTCAGCCACATCGTCCTGCCCGAAATGCAGGAATATGAGCGCACGCTGACCACCGTCGCCAACGCCGCCGTGCGTCCGGTCGTGGGGCGCTATGTCCGCAACCTGCGCACCCAGCTTCGCAACGCAGGCATGGCGGGCAAGCTGTCGCTGCTGCGGTCCGACGGCGGCTTGATGACCTCCGAGAAGTCGGAGGAGCATCCCGTGTCGCTGCTCATGTCGGGTCCGGCGGGCGGCGTGACCGGTGCCATCTGGGTCGGCAAGAACAGCGGTATCAGGAACATCCTGACGCTGGACGTCGGCGGCACCTCCACCGACGTCGCGCTGATCGAGAACCTCGAAGCGCGCCGCGTGCGCACGACCGAAGTCGGCCATCTCGCGGTTCGCGCCTCTGCGCTGGACGTGAAGACGGTGGGCGCGGGTGGCGGGTCCATTGCCTATGTCCCCGAACTGACCGGCGCCCTGCGCGTCGGCCCGCAGTCGGCGGGTGCAGTCCCCGGCCCGGTCGCATACGGCAAGGGCGGCACGCTGCCGACCGTGACCGACGCCAATGTCGTGCTGGGCTATCTGCCGGAGGCGCTGCTGGGCGGCACCTTCAAGCTCGACCGCGAAGGTTCGATCAAGGCGGTGCAGACCATCGCCGACGCGCTCAAGATCGACCTCTATGCGGCCGCGCGCGGCATCATTGACATTGTGAACGAGAATATGTTCGGTGCGCTGCGCATGATCTCGGTCCAGCAGGGTTATGACCCGCGCGACTTCGCGCTCATGGGTTTTGGCGGCGCCGGTCCGCTCCATGTCAATGCCGTCGCTCGCCTCATGGGCAGCTGGCCTGCCGTGTCTCCGGTGTCGCCGGGCGTGCTGTGCGCGCTGGGCGATGCGACGACGCGGATGCGTACGGAGACGGCGCGTTCCTTCTCCACGCTGGCGTCGAAGACCACCACCGAGGCGCTGACCGACATCCTCGCGGAGATGGAAACGCAAATCCGGGGCGAACTGGAAACCGAGGGTGTGGCCGCCGACGAAATCAGCGTCGTGTTCGAAGTCGACATCCGCTATTCCGGCCAGGCCTTTGAAGTGCCGATGGAAGTCACCCTCGCTGACCTGACGGAGAAGGGCGTGCCCTTCCTCACCCAGCGTTTCGACGAAGAGCATAACCGCCTCTTCACCTTCAACATGGACAGCGAGCATGAGATCGTGAACCTGCGCGCCGTGGCGCTGGGGCAGGCGCTCGACCTGCCTGCCGCGAAATTGCCGGAGGGCAATGGCGATCCGGTCGCGGCCAGGCTGCGCGACCATGAGCTGTATATGGATGGCCGCATGATGCCCGCCGTCATCTACGACCGCGCACGGCTGAGGGCCAGGGACGTCATCAAGGGCCCGGCCATCGTCATCGAGATGGACAGTACGACCCTCATCGAAGCGGACTGCATCGCCACTGTCGATGCGGTCGGCAACATCCTCATCACGCTTGCCTGACCGGAAGGACTGAAACCATGCCCGCACGGATCATCCAGAGCAATGAAGCCGCCTTCGAGAAGAAGGCCATCGACCCCGTCACCCTCGACATCATCGAGAACGCGCTGCGCAACGCCCGCGTCGAGATGGACGCCACCCTTGTCCGCACCGCCATGTCGCCCGGCATTCGCGAGCAGGGTGACGCCTTCCCGCTGATCGCCGACCATAAGGGCCGCATGATCGTCGGCCAGTTCGGCTCCTATATCGGCCCATTCCTCGATGGCTATGAAGGCACGGTGGAGGAGGGCGACCTCATCATGCTGTCCGATCCCTATTCCGTTGGCGGCGCGGTCAGCCACTGTAATGACTGGCTCGTCCTGCTGCCGGTCTTCAAGGATGGCCGGTTGATCGCCTATACCTCCATGTTCGGCCATCAGTCGGACATTGGCGGTATGGTCGCGGGTTCGATGCCGATCGACGCCACCTCCATCTTCCAGGAGGGCGTCCGCATCCCGCCGATCAAGATCTACAAGCAGGGCGTCTATAATGAGGATATCGTCAAGCTGATCATGCATCAGGTCCGCACGCCGGACTGGTGCAAGGCGGACCTCAATGCCCTCATCGCCTCCTGCCGCGTGGCCTCGCGCCGTGTGATCGAGATGGCGGGCCGCTTCGGCGACGATGTGTTCGTCTCCGCCTGCGAGGAACTGCTCGCCCGCAACCATCGCGCGATGACCCAGCTCATCGGTAACGCGATCAGCGAGGATAAGGTCAGCTTCGAGGATTATATCTGCGACGACGGCATGGGTTTCGGCCCGTACAAGATCAAGTGCACCATGTGGCGCGAGAATGACCGTGTGGTCCTCGATTTCGACGGCACCGATCCGCAGAGCATCGCCTCGATCAATTTCTACCTGAACGAGAACATGTTCAAGATGTTCTTCGGCATCTACATGATCATGGTCTTCGATCCGATGATCCTGTTCAACGATGGCTATTACGATCTCATCGACGTGCGTATTCCAGAAGGGTCGCTGCTGAAACCGAAATTCCCCGCCGCGCTCTCGGGGCGCACCCATGCGCTGGGCCGCATCTTCGACATTCTTGGGGGATTGCTGGGGCAGAAGACGCCGCAGTTCCTCAATGCGGCCGGCTTTTCCTCCAGCCCGCATCTTTTCTATGCGGGGACGGACAAGAAGGGCGACTGGTTCCAGCTTTTCCAGATCGGGTTCGGCGGCATTCCGGGCCGCC
>DASVNT010000058.1:0-2230 GCA_036383715.1 Sphingobium sp.
AAATGCCGCGAACATCGACGTCCATGTCCGCACGACCGCGCAGGAGATCGCGACCGACTTCGCCGATTCGCCCATCGACGTGCTGATTACGGGCGTGGGCACCGGCGGCCACATCACGGGGGTGGCGGAAGTCCTCAAGAAGCTGTGGCCTGCGCTCAAGGTCTATGCGGTGGAACCCACACTGTCCCCGGTCATCAGCGGCGGCCAGCCCGGCCCGCATTCGATCCAGGGCATTGGCGCGGGCTTCATTCCCGCGAACCTGCATACCCAGCTGCTGGACGGCGTGATCCAGGTGGACCCCGCCGACGCCAAGGAATATGCCCGCCGCGCCGCCCGCGAAGAAGGAGTGCTGGTCGGCATTTCATCGGGCGCCACACTGGCCGCGATCGCCCAGAAGCTGAAGGAACTCCCCGCCGGAACCCGCGTTCTGGGCTTCAACTATGACACGGGCGAACGCTACCTGTCGGTGCCCGACTTCCTGCCCGAATAGGTTTGCGTCGGAACGGGCATGACCGACACCGCACCAAGCAGCCAGCCTCATCCGGCGATGTGGCTGATATGGCTGATATTGTTCGTCGGCGTGCCCGCCATGGTGGCCGGATGGCAGACGCAAAGTCCGGCGGTTCGCGCGGCCAGTTCCGCCCTCGCGCAAGCGAGTCGCTACAAGCGTCCGGCCACCCCGCCGCCGCCGGTGCAGCCGGTCACGCTGTATGCGCTGCCCCGCGACGCGGCGCGGGCGTTCAATGCCGCCATCCCCTTCTCGCGCCTTCCCAGCCCGGCGGCGCGGCCCTTTGTCTTCGCGGGCAATGAGGTCGACCTCGCGCGCGCGATGGACTGTCTGGCGGCGGCGCAGCTCTATGAGGCCGGAGACGACGCCATAGGGGAGCGCGCCGTCGCGCAGGTCGTGCTCAATCGGGTGCGCCATCCCGCTTTTCCCAAGACGGTGTGCGGCGTGGTGTTCCAGGGGCAGGAGCGGTCGACAGGGTGCCAGTTCACCTTCACCTGCGACGGCGCGCTAATGCGGACGCCGACGCAGGTCGCGTGGGAAAGAGCGCGGGAGATCGCCAGGGCCGCGCTGGCCGGCACGGTCTTCAAGCCGGTGGGCTATGCGACCCATTATCATACCGACTGGGTGGTGCCCTATTGGAGCGGCAGCCTGGACAAGATCGCGGCGGTGGGGACGCATCTCTTCTTTCGCTGGCGCGGATGGTGGGGGACGCCGCCCGCCTTTCGCAGGACGAGCGACAATGGTGAGCCGCTGATCCCACGAATCGCGCGCCTTTCGCTGGCGCATGGGCAGGGAAGCTTTGCGGACGCGCCGCCAGCCGTGGCGGCACAGGCTGCGGTAGCCGCGCTGGCTGGGAAACCGCAGGTCACGATCGGCACGGAATCGCTCGGGCAGATGCTGGCGGGCGTCCGGCTAGTGGCGATTGCGCCGGGGGCGAAGAGTTTTCTTGTGGAATTGAGCAAGGGAGCAGCTCCGGACAGTTGGCCGGCGGTGGCGCAGACTTTCTGCGCGGGGCGGCCGGAGTGCCGGATCATGGCGTGGCTGTCGGGGAGCGCTCCACAGGGTTTTCCGCTGTCGGGCGATCAGATGGAAAGAATGAGCTTCGCCTATATCCATAATGCGGCGACGGGGTTGCAACGGTCGCTGTGGAATTGCGTACAGACGCCGCGAGGCAATGCCGCCGAGTGCATGAGGCAGCGGGTTCCTGCCGCTGTTTCGGCGGAAAAGGTCCTTCCGCCGACACTGGACGGGGTGCGGCGGAAGGAGCGGTTCGAGACGGTGAAAATCGCGCCGCCCGCGGTTCCGGTAGAACCGAAACCATAGGGAAAATTCATCCCACGCGGCCGAGGCGGTGGTAGAGATTGGCGTATTTGACCGATTCCGGCTGGTCCTGAACTTCCCGCAGATAATGGGCGATGGCGGTGCGGATGAGGCCGAAATCTTCTGGTGAGAAAACCGCGCGGCTGCGGGCGGGTTGGGGCGTCTGCTGCGTTTCCATGGGCGTGCCTTTCTGTTTGGTGGGGCTGTTCAACCATGGGCGGAGCCTGGGCGGAAGGACGATGAGTGAGGCCAAGTCATCATACGACTTGATCATATTGTCATGAATTGACATTATGTCCATATGGCCGATGTGAATGACCGCAAGCTCTATCTGGGCCCAAAACTGCGCGTGTTGCGGCGCGAGTTGGGGATCAACCAGACGAAAATGGCGGAAGAACTGGG
>DASVNT010000059.1:0-5847 GCA_036383715.1 Sphingobium sp.
TGGAGATCCATGGCGTCAGTCTTCCACGCGGGCGTCGAGGAGGCGGGCGAGCAGGGCGCGCTTCGATCCGAAAATCTTGCCGAGCAGCATCGCATGCTTGAGCAGCAGATGGGCGTTATGTTCGTCGGTCACGCCGATGCCGCCGTGCAACTGGATATTGCTGTCCGCATTGGCCAGCGCCGCCTGGTTGGCGAGATGCTTGGCGGCATGGAGGTGGACGGTCGCGTCTTCGCGCCCTTCCTTGATGGCGGTCGCGGCGAACCACAGTTGGCAGCGCGCGGTTTCCGCCCGCAGCGCCATGTCGGCGCACGGATGACGCACCGCCTGATAGGCGCCGATCTTGCGGCCGAAAGTCTCGCGCACCTTTGCATAGTCGACGATGAGGTCGAGGGCGGCTTCGGCCACGCCGATCAGCATTGCTGCGGTCCCCAGCTGGCCCAGTCGCCAGACCTGGTCGCCGGAAATTTCGGCGATCGGGGCGAGCCCCGGTTCGGCGATTTGCATCGATGTGGCGGGGTCGAGCGACGGACGGGCCTGTCCCGCCAGATCGGCCACGGCGAAGAGCCGCGCGCCTTCCTCGCTCACTTCCAGCGCGAAACTGGCTTCGGGCGATCCCAGAAGACGGATGCGACCGCCGTCCTTCACGGCCAGCGCGACACCCTGCTCCCCGGCGATCAGCGCGGGACGCAGATCATCATCGGCGACGAAGGTGGCAAGGCTCTGCGCCAACAGGTCCACCGGGCCGCACGAACGACCCGCTTCACGGAAGAACAGGGTGTGCTCGACCGTCGAGAGGCCGCTGCCGCCCTTCTCTTCCGGCAGGGCCAGCGCGAACCAGCCCATTTCACCGAACTGGCGGCGCAGATCGGCGTTCATGTCGGCCGATCCGGGCGCATGAAGCCGTTCGATCGGCATAACCTCGCCTATAAAGTCGGCGGCGGCGTTGGTGATTTCGATTTCGTCGCCGTCAGGAGCGAGGAACATGGCCCGTCCCCTGTATCTGAAGAGGTATATGCGTCATGGATGACCTGCGTAAAAGTCCTGCAATGCTCCCTTACCGGGGCTTTTCGAAGAAATGCAATAGGCTCTGGCCATTAATGCGCGCGCGCATCACGGGGGCGTCGGGTCCGTTTGCGCCCTGCGATGGTGTTCGATCGTCATCCGCCCGGATTTCCGCGCTTCATATGAGGAATGGCGCCGGATCGCTGGAGCGATCAATGGCTAACAATTGTTTCAAGCGCGGATGCTTCATGCGACGGGCGACATGAGGAGAAAGCCGATGACGCCGGCCGGCCAGATTCCGACCGCACAAGAGTTGCTGATGTTCGAGGAAATCGGCCCGGATCGGTTCCGGGCATGTTTCAACCTCGACAATTATGCGGGCGCGGCCTTTGGCGGGCAGTTGCTGGGGCAGGCGCTGGCGGCCGTCTGCGCGACCGTGGCCGACTGGCCGGTGACCAGCCTCAACGGATTTTTCTTTCGCGCGGGTAAGCTGGACGCGCCGATCGACTATGTGGTGGAACGGGTCAGCGAAGGGCGGCGCTTCGCGTCCAGGCAGGTCACGGCGCACCAGCATGACCGTCCGATCTTCGGCCTGCAATGTTCGTTCCATAAGCCCGAAGACGGCGCGGCGCACCAAAGCGACCGGGCGGACCTGTCGCCGCCGCCCGAACAATTACCCAATTTGCGCGAATTCGCTCAGGCCCGTGGCGACAGCCTGCCGGGCATATTGCGAGATTTGTTCAGCCGTCCCTTTCCCATCGAGCTGCGACCGCTGCGGCCTGACAGTTTCCTGACGGAAACCGATCGCGACCTGTGGATTCGGGTCCCGTCCGGGGTGGATGTGGCGGGCGGTCGCAATCATCAGGCGCTGCTCGCCATGATGTCCGATTATTGGCTGCCGGGCGCGATCATTGCGCATCACGGTCGGGATCGCGGCGGCTATAGCGTGACCTCGCTCAACCACTCGCTCTGGTTTCATGGCCCGGCGCGCGCCGACGAATGGCTGCTCTATCAGACGCGCAGCCACTGGTCCGGCAAGGGCCGGGGCCTGGCCCATGGGTTGATATTCGACCGGAGAGGCCGTCTGGTGGCGACGGCCATGCAGGAAGCGCTTTTGAAGCCGCTCTCCGCACTGGCGGAGAAGTCGGGGCAGGGCGCGGGGGTCGAGGCTCCTGTGATCAGACTGCCGTGATCAAACCGCCCGAATGAGCGAGGGCGACGGAGCGATCTCGCGCGGCCTGTCGGTGCGGCACTCGTCGACGCCGCCCTTCAGCGTGGTGGCGAGGGCGCCTGCGTCAACCGCGCTGTCCGCCGGATAGATCACGCCCAGCGCGAGCGGGCGCTCTCCCTCGACCTGCGGCAGCAGGACGGCGGTCACGTTGGCGGGAACGCCGAAGCCGACGTCGCCCGTCGCATGTCCCTGACGCTGGAAAATTTGCACACGCTCAACCATGGCGGAGTAGCTGAACTTTTCTTCCTCCGCCCCTTCCGCGTTCAGGCGGCGCAGGATCTTGCCGGACTCATCCGAAGGCAGGGTGGAGAGCAGCAGATGCCCCACCGTGCTGCTCGACAGCCGTTCCGACATGCCGCATCCAATGCTCTCGTCGAGCTTGAACGCGCCCGGAGTCCAGCGGAAGATCTGCGCATGGGTTCCCACCATCCCGAACAGCGCGACGCTGTGGCGGCTGGATTGGGCGAGGCGATCCATGAAAGCGAAGAGCTGGCCGCCGCGGATGATGTCGGGCTGGGCCCCGGAACCGAGCGTGGCGAGTCGGGGGGTAGGGGTATAGGTGCGCGAACGCGCATCCTTGTACAGAAGTCCCATTTCGACGAGGCTGGCCAGCAGTTCCGACGTGCTCGATTGCGGCCGACCATATTGACGGACGATGTCCATCACCGTGGCGCGGCTATTGTTGTTATCGAAAAATTCGAAAACCTCAATAACGCGCTTCGCGATCTTGGCTTTGTTCGACTCGAGGGCTGTGGCCATTCCCGCTCTCCCATTATCTTCTGCGGCGGGATCAAACACCCGTCAGGCTGTCCAGTCAATATCAAAATGAAATGCTATCCGTTTTTATGCATAGAGGTATGTGCAATATTTGGATGAAAAAGCCCTAAACTCCGGGATAATTACAGAATCCTATTCGGAAATAAAAATCGGGGCGGATCGTCACGCAGCGGCGACGGGGGTGGTCCATTCCCCGAGTCGCTGGCCCGCACGGGCCAGCGTCGCCGCTGCGGCCGTCCGATTCGATTCGGCGAGCGGCCCTTGTAAATGCTTTGGCGCTATTGCAATCCCGGACGGCAGACAGCGCATCAGGAGAAGAAGCCAATGAGCGAGGCCGTCACCCCACGATGGACCAAACGTCCGGAAGGATCGAACTGGGGCGATTTCGGTGCGGACGACCAGCTGGGCCGGCTCAACCTGATCACGCCTGAGCGTCGCCGGGCGGCCGCCGCCGAAGTGCGCGAAGGCATCGCCTTCTGCCTGTCGCTGCCGCTCGACTGCCCGCGCCATGTGGAACTGCATCCCCGCCGCAAGCCGCCGGAGATGGGCTGGTTCCTGCGCGGTGAGGACCCGACGATCAATTATCCGATGGAACGGGTGCAGGCGGGCCAGGATGATGTGGTGTGCGACGACAAGGCGCTTCTCAGCCTGCAATTTTCGACCCAGTGGGACAGTCTCTGCCACATCGGCATGCTCTACGACGCGCATGGCGCGGGGGAGCGGGAGGCGACCTATTATAACGGCTATCACGCGAACAGACATGTTTGCGGGCCGGTCGACTATGTGCGGGGAGGGGCGCCCAAGGACGGGCCCTATGGCGCCCACGCGCTGGGCATCGAGACGATCGCCGAAACCGGGTTGCAGACGCGCGGGGTGATGATCGACCTGTTCGCGCATGTCGGGCTGGAGCGCGTCGCGGTCGGCTATGACCAGCTGATGCGCATCATCGAAGCGGACAAGGTGGAAGTCGGGCCGGGCGACGTGCTGACAGTGCGCACGGGGTTCGACCGCGCGCTGCTGGCGCGCTATGCCGATCCCGCCGCGCCCTTCGACCAGCATCGCTGTTCCGGGCTGGACGGCGGTGATCCGCTGTTGCAACGCTGGATCGACGAGAGCGGAATCGTGGCGATCGTGTCCGACAATGAAGCGGTGGAAGTGCTGCCCACGACCCACATGCCCGACGGGCATGGACCGCATATCCCGCTGCACAATCTCTGCCTGTTCCGCCTCGGCATCCCATTGGGTGAGCTGTTCCTGCTGTCCGACCTGGCCGACTGGTTGCGCGCCAATGGACGTTCGCGCTTCCTGTTTACCGCGCCGCCGCTGCGCCTGCCCGGCGCTGTCGGATCGCCGGTGACGGGCGTGGCGACGGTGTAAGGATGTTGGGCGAGGATATTTTCGACCTCAAGGGCCGGGTGGCGCTGGTGACGGGGGCGGGACAGGGTGTCGGACGCGCGATCGCGCTGGCGCTGGCCGGGCGGGGCGCGGGCGGGATCATTATCAACGATGTCGACGCCGCGCGGGCGGCGGCGGTCGTGCGCGAGATCGAGGAGATGGGCGTGCGCGCCCATGCGATGCTGGCCGACGTGGGCGATCTGGAACAGGTGCGCGCGGGCGTCGCCCAGGCCGAAGCCGCGTTGGGGCCGATCGCCATCCTGGTCAACAATGCCGGCAATGCCGGGCCGCAGGGGTTCACCGGCTTCCCCCTGTTCTGGGAAAGCGATCCGGCGCATTGGCATCGTTACCTGTACGTCAACCTGCTGGGCGTGATGAACTGCTGCCACGCTTTGCTGCCGGGCATGGTCGAGCGCGGCTATGGCCGCATCGTCACCGTCATTTCCGACGCGGCCCGGAACCTGGAAGGGCGACAGGCCGAATATGCAGCGGCCAAGGCGGGCGCGAGCGGGTTCATGCGCAGCCTGGCCGCCGACGCGGCGCGGTTCGGCGTCACCGCCAATTGCGTGGCCATCGCCACGATCCGTCCGGAATTGCCCGAGCCTGATCTGACGGCCTTCCTGTCGAGCGACCGCGCGAAGGCGCAACTGTCCCGCTATCCGATCCGCCGCTATGGCCTGCCCGAAGACATTGTCGGAACGGTGCTGTTGCTGGCGTCGGACGCGGCGAGCTGGACCACGGGCCAGACCTATCCCGTGAATGGCGGCTACAGCAGCTCGCTGTGAAACAGGATCGATCGAGGCGGCGGGCGGTTGTTGGCGATAGCCATCGCCTTTCGCGAAGGAGTTGGCATATAGGGCCGATGGGCGAGAGCGGAGAATGGGAATGAGAGACGAGCCGGCGGATCTGTCGGAACCTGCGCCGACGATGGCGGGACCGGCGCGTTTCACCTTGCTGGAGCCGTTGCGCGAAAAAACCTATCGTATGATCTGGACCGCCAGTCTCTTTTCCAATTTCGGGCAGCTGATTCAGGGTGTTGGCGCGGCCTGGCTGATGACGCGCCTGTCATCCTCGCCGCAGATGGTGGCGCTGGTCCAGACCGCGATCATGTTGCCGTTGATGCTGGTGGCGCTGCCCGCCGGGGCCATCGCGGACATGTTCGACCGCCGCAAGGTCGCGCTGATCGGGCTTGGCTTCGCCTGCCTGATGGCCGTGGGGCTGACGGGGCTCGCCTGGGCGGGACTGGTGACGCCGTGGTTGCTGCTCGCCTTCTGCTTCCTGATTGGCATGGGGGTCGCGCTATACGGCCCCGCCTGGCAGGCGTCGGTCGGCGAACAGGTGAGCGGCGAGCATCTGCCCGCGGCGATCGCGCTCGGCACCATCAGCTACAATGTGGCGCGCAGCTTTGGGCCCGCGCTGGGCGGCATCGTCGTAGCGGCGCT
>DASVNT010000060.1:0-22108 GCA_036383715.1 Sphingobium sp.
GGCCTGTCGGGGGTAGGCGCGGCGATTGCGAACCTCTCCGGCCCCGGATCGCCTATTCGCACGGTGGTCGATCCCCGCCTGCTCTAGTTTCAGGCCAGCTGCGCGCGGCGCTGCGCAGGCCGTCGACATGCGATGCTGGGCAGCCGTGGACTATGGCCACGACACGCTGGCCCAGCGGTGCTCTCCTGTGGACAGTCGTGACGGCGGACAAGATTACTTTACTATTGCCATTTTATGTAATTTGTAACAACTGGAGAAAGAGGTCAACTCCGAAGGACGGACGGACCCGCGATAACGGCAAGGGTCCGTATCCCATGAGCATGACAGACTGGTTCGATCGTTCGGTGGTGCCCACCGTGACTCCGCTTCGCCGCGCGGGATCGATTCGCCGCACCACCTCCATGGAACTCCAATGGCCGGGCGGCCGCGATGGTCCTGTCCGGATCACGGGCCGGGGCCGCGACCTGCTGACTCCAGCGGACGGCGGTGCGCCGCGCGTGATCGCGGACGAGCGGCTGGATGCGACGGTCACGCCATTGAAGGAGATCGTGGCCCTCACCACCCAGCCGCCGCTTTTGGGGGCGGACGAACTGGCGGGCAAGCATGCGCTGATCGGCTATCGTGCGCGCCTGCGCGACATCGAGCAGACGGATGGTCCGCTGGCGCTGCTGCTGGACGATATGGTGGGCACCAACATCATTTCCGGCTGGGTGTGGAGCCGCTGGCTGACGGACCGGAAGGATAAGATGGCGTTCATTGGCGATCCGACGGTTATGGCCAATGCCTGCCTGTCCTATGCGCCCGGTTCGACCGCGCTGGAGAATGACGGCTATCTCGACAAGGTGGATTTTGTGCCACCGCTGGGACGGGCCGACGATCCGATCGCCTATCACTCCCTCCAGCCCGATTGCGACCGGACCATGCGCCGGGTGCGCCGCATCGACCTCTGGCGGGAGGACGGGTTGCTGTGGATGGACGCGATGTTTCAGGACAGCGGCGTGTTGCCCGGCACGCGCCGCTCAGCGATCCACGAATATCGGCTCTGCGCGAGTGCGGATGCAGCGGGCGGCGAATTGCTTTCGCTGGACGCGCATTGGGGCGTGCTGCCCCACGGACAATGCCGTCAGGGACCGGAGACGCTGGCCGCGCTGCCCGGAACCGCGCTGGCGGCGCTGCGACCCCATGTGCTGCGTGAACTGAGGGGCACGGCGGGCTGCACCCATCTCAACGACGCAGTACGGTCGCTCGCGGAGATGGGCGCGCTGGCGAAGCGGCTGGGGTGAGGGGGAGGGACCTTAGGTTGTATCGAGATTCAGTTCAGGCTGAGCCGAAAATGGTGATTTTCCGTGACCCGGCGCGCAGCGTACTTTCGGTACGTGAGCACCGGAAGCACGGGAAAGCGCGATTTGCAGGCCAGCATGGGCTGAATGGCGATATAACCTACAGCCCCAGCCCTTTCGCCAGGATGTTGCGCTGGATCTCGTTCGACCCGGCATAGATCGACCCGGCGCGTTCGTTGAGGTAGCGCAGCGGGGCGATGGCGGCAAAGCGCGGCCCTGCGAAACCGGCCTCATAGGGCAGCGACACCGGGCCGCCGGGCATGCCCGCCTCTGGCTGAAACCCCATGCCGTAGCGGCCCGCGACGATCATGCCCAGCTCGGTCAGATGCTGTTGCAGTTCCGTGCCCTTGATCTTCATCACCGACGCCGACAGGCCGGGCGTGCCGCCATGGGAGGCGATGGACATGGCGCGGAACTCATAGATTTCGAGCGCCGCGATCTGGATGCGCGCATCGGCCATGCGGTGCCGGAAGGCGGCGTCGTCCGCCAAAGTGCCGGGGCCGTCGCCGCGCGTTTCGCGTGCCGCCGTCTCGATCGCATCCAGCCGCGCCTGCAGTTCGGGCGCATAGGCGACGCCGCCGCGTTCGAACTCCAGCAGATATTTGGCGACCGACCAGCCGTCGTTGATCTCGCCCACGACATTCGCCTTGGGCACGCGGACGGCTTCGAGGAAGATCTCGTTCTGGATATGCTCACCGGAGGTCGAGATAATCGGCCGCACCGTCACGCCGGGGGAGGTCATGTCGACCAGCAGGAAGCTGATCCCCTTTTGCGGGCGGTCGAGCTGCGCCGTGCGGACGAGGAAAAAGCCCCAGTTCGCGACATCGGCATGGGTGTTCCAGATTTTGGAGCCCGTACAGATCAGGTCGTCGCCATCCTCCTCCGCCCGCATCTGGAGCGAGGCGAGGTCGGAGCCGCTGCCGGGTTCGGAATAGCCCTGACACCAGAAATGCTCGCCGCTCAGCATGCGCGGCAGGTAGAAGGCCTTCTGCTCTGCCGTGCCATGGCCGATGATGGCGGGACCGCACATCTGGATGCCCATGGGGGAGACGGGCGGGGCGCCCGCCGCCACCCGCTCCCGCGTGTAGATATAGCGTTGCGCCACGGTCCAGCCCGCGCCGCCATGCTCCTTTGGCCATGCAGGCGCGGCCCATCCCTGTTTGTGCAGGATGCGCTGCCATTCCAGCGAGCGGTCATGTTCGCCATAGACGCTGGTCATCAGCGTGCCCGCCGCGCGGATATCGTCGGTCAGGTTCGCGTCGAGGAAGGCACGGACCTCCTCACGAAAGGCCAGATCCTCGTCGCTCCAGTTCAGGTCCATGTTATGCGGACTCCCGGCTGGTGACGAAGCGGGCGAGGCGTTCCTCGATCAGGCTTTCCGCTTCATCCACGATGCGGGAGACGAGGTCGGCGACGCTGGGGATGTCGTGGATCAGGCCCTGAATCATGCCCGCCGTCCAGATGCCATGTTCGGGATCGCCGCTGATCAGACCCTCGCGGCCCCGCGCACCCTTGACGAGGTGGGAGATCGCCTCGAACGGATTGCCTTCCCGCTCGATCCGCACAGCCTCGACCGCGATGCTGTTCTTCGCCACGCGTGCGGTGTTGCGATAGCTGCGGAACAGGAGTTCGGTGCCGCGCTCGTCATTGGCGACGATGGCCTGCTTGATATTGTCGTGGATCGGCGCTTCCTTGGTCGCGCAAAAGCGGGTGCCCATGTTGATGCCCTCCGCACCCAGCGCCAGAGCGGCAACGAGGCCGCGACCGTCCCCAAAGCCGCCGCTGGCGATCATCGGGATTGTCACCTTGTCGGCGGCGGCGGGGATCAGGATCAGGCCGGGAATGTCGTCCTCACCCGGATGGCCCGCGCATTCGAAGCCGTCGATGGAGATGGCGTCCACGCCCATGCGCTCCGCCGACAGGGCGTGGCGGACGGCGGTGCATTTGTGGATGACCTTGACGCCTGCCGCCTTGAAGGCGTCGACATGCTCCTGCGGCTTGTAGCCCGCCGTCTCCACCGCCTTGATACCCGCCTCGATGATCGCTTGCCGATACTCGTCATAGGGCGGCGGGGTGATCGACGGCAGGATGGTGAGGTTCACGCCAAAGGGCTTGTCGGTCATGTCCCGCGTGCGGGCGATTTCCTTCGTCAGTGCCTCCGGCGTCGGCTGGGTGAGCGCGGTGAGGAACCCCAGAGCGCCCGCATTGGCGACGGCAGCGACGAGGTCAGCCGTCCCGACCCACTGCATCCCGCCCTGCGCGATGGGATGTTCGACCCCGAACAGTTCCGTGAAACGGGTCTTGATCATGGCTTAGCGGCCCTTCCAGTTGGGTTTGCGTTTCTGGGCGAAGGCGAGGGGGCCTTCCATCACGTCGGCGGAGCGGAACAGCGCCTTGACGGCGGGGTGGCGGTTCTGTTCGCCGTCGGCTTCCTCCAAAGAGACGGCGAGGCCGCGCTGGACGACCTGTTTCGACGCGCGCACCGACATCGGGCTGCATTCGAGGATCATGTCGGCCCAGCGGCGCGCGGCGGCCATCAACTCGGCGGCGGGCACCACCTCGTTGACGAAGCCCAGCCGCTGCCCTTCTTCCGCGCCGACGCGGCGGCCGGTCAGGATCATGCCCATCGCCTGCTTCAGCCCGATCTGACGGGGAAGCCGCAAAAGCCCACTGGCCAGTGCGGCCAGCCCCACCTTGGGTTCCGGCAGGGCAAAGACCGCAGAGTCCGCCGCGACGATCAGGTCGCAGGCCAGCGCAATCTCCATGCCGCCGCCCATCGCCACGCCATTGACCGCCGCGATCACCGGCTTGTCGAGGTCATAGCGGGAGGTGAGGCCCGCATAGCCCATGACTGGCGTTTCCAGCGGCGCACCGCGCGCCATGTTGCGCGACGTCTCTTTCAGGTCGTTGCCGGAGCAGAAGGCCTTTTCCCCCGCGCCGGTCAGGATCGCGACCCACTGGTCGGGATCGGTGGCAAAGGCGTCGAACACCTCGGCCAGTTCGGCATTGGCGGCGGGGCTGAGCGCGTTCATCGCTTCGGGCCGGTTGATGGTCACGATGGTCAGCGGGCCTTCCCGCTCCACCGTGCAATATTTGCGCACCCGGTCGGAGGGGGCGACGAAATCGCCCACTTCCCATATCGGCTTGCCGAAAGCATCGGTGCGGACGTGGCCGCTCGTCCCCACAGCCGATTTCGTGGTGGATTGCAGCACATCCAAGCTGTTGGCATCCGTCCATGGCACGCGCGCCATGGTCCGCTTGCCTTCCGGCGTGCGCAGGATGACGATCCCGTCGATGGGCGTTCCATCGCGGCCATAGAGGATCGTGTAGGTTTCGATCGTGGCGGGACCGGCATAGTCGTCCACCAGTTCCGGCACAGCCTCGCGTCCCGCATCCGCCGCCGCCTGCACCGAATAGTCGAGCGCCATGGGCTGCGCGGGCGGCTGGATACTGACGACCATGGTGTGATGCTTGTTCACATAGCCGCCCTGTCCGTAGAGCAGGCCGATTTCCGCCGGATGCGCGCGCAATTCCCGCACCATCGCGCACACCGCATGGGTCATGTAATTGTTGAGCGGGCCACCGAAGAAGGACAGGCCGCCCGTCACGGTCGGCACTTTCGCGCCCTGTTCCAGACCCAGCGTGCGCAGCGCCATCTTGGGCACCACGGGGAAGCAGCTATAGAGTTCCATGGGGCCAAAGCGGCTCACGTCACCGCCCACCAGATCAAGCGCGCCGTTCAGGGCCGCCGTCTGCGCGCTGCTATGGTCGTAGCGATCGCGAAGCAGATAATCCTCCGGCTCCTCCGCCTTCGCGCCGCCCCAGATGTGGACGATGCGATCCTCCGGCACGCCATTAGCGCGCGCAGTGGCGAGGGAGGTGACGATCACCGCCGCGCCCATGTTGACGCTGGGGTTGGCGACCATCGACTTGGTATAGGGCCAGTTGATGATGCGGTTGCCCGCCGTCACGTCCGCGATCCGCGTGGCGTCGGGCGCATCGCTGATCCATGCGGACGGATTTTGTGCGGCCACGGCGGCGTAGCCTGCCCACAGGTCGGCGGACAGCGCCTGAGCCTGATCCGGGCTCTGGTCCCACGCTGCCTGCGTCGCCATCTCGTAGAAGGGATAGACCTGCGCCGGGTCCATGACGCGCAGCTTTTTCGCGACCTTGCTCATCGCATAGTGGCTCATCGGGAACTGCACGGCGTCGGCGGGGGAGGCGAGGGGTGTCCAGGGCAGGCTCTCGCGCGCCTTCTTCGCCTTGTTGCGGGCGTTCATCGCCTCGCCGCCGACGATGGCCGCAGTGGTGATCTCGCCCTTGGCGATGCGCACGGCGGCTTCGTGGATCAGGCGGATCGTCGTTTCGCCGCCCATGCTGGCGTTCACCCGGCGCGCAGGCGCGATGCCCAGCCGTTCGCAGAGCAGGCCCACCGGATCGACATAGCGCCAGCTGATCAGGCCGATGAGTTCGATGGAGTCGAGCCGCGCGAGCAATCCGCCGCCGCCATCACTGTCGGCGTTGCGCAACGCCTGCACCATCAGGTCGACCGGCTCCAGCGCATCCTGCGTCCGGGCGGGCCGATCCACATATTCGCCGATCCCGATGATGACAGGTATAGTCTCGGCTGATTGCATCATCCCTCGTCCCGTTCTTGCGGCCCGTCTTGCAACCCGAAGGGCCTCTCACTCTGGCCAAGCGATAACGGGCGGGGAAAAGTCTTGCAAGTTTAATCGAACGATTAGCTAATAAACGCTTCGCGTCAGCGTCCGGCGAGATGGCGCCAGATAATCGTCTTCTGAACCTAAGTAGTGCCGCCGTAAATGGTCTGTGCGCGCTCGAAGAAATAGGAGGCGGTCTGCGGCGGGGCAAAGGCGCGGTCGGTGGGCAGCAGGCTCCCCCAACCGGGAACGGTGCGGTCGGGAAAGGGCGCGCGATACCGTCCCGCCAGTTCGATCCACAGCTCCGTGATCCGCTGCGCCAGTTCGGTGCAAATGATCTTGAGCGAGGAGACGGCGGCAGGTGTCGTCGTGCCGGTCAGCGTGCGCAACACTGCGACCTCCACCACCGCCAGTTCGACCTCCAGCGCGGCGAGGCGCGTGGCAAAGCGCGGTTCCTGCGCCACGGTGGCGGCAGTATCGCCGGGCAAACTCTCCGCATGCCGACGGATGGCGGAGAGATCGGCTTTCTTGCGACCGATATGGGCGTAGCTGATCCGCTCGGCGGACAGCAGCACATTGGCATAATGCCAGCCGCGCCCTTCCTCCCCGATGCGATTGGTGGCGCTGGTGCGGACCCGGTCGAAGGTCACGCGGTTGAGTTCATGGCTGCCGTCGATGGAGATGATCGGGTGGACGGTGATGCCGGGTGCATCCATCGGCACGCAGATCATGGAGATGCCGTCCTGCTTGCGCGCTTCCTTCGACGTGCGGACGAGGCAGAACATCCAGTCCGCCCAATGCGCGCCCGTCGTCCAGATCTTGGCGCCGTCGAGGATATAGTCGTCGCCGTCCCGTACCGCCGTCATGCGCAGGCTGGCAAGGTCCGATCCCGACTCCGGCTCCGAATAGCCCTGCGACCACATGGCGCGCGATTCGAGGATGTCGGGCAGCCAGCGCGCCTGCTGCTCCGCCGTGCCAAAGGCGCAGATGATCGGGCCGATATAGATGACGGCCATGGGGATGATGCCGGGCGCGCCCGCCAGCTCCAGTTCCTGCTCGAACACATAGCGTTCGGTGGCCGTCCAGCCGGGGCCGCCATGCTCGGCGGGCCAGCCGAGGCCGAACCAGCCGCGCGATTGCAGTGCCTGTTGCGAGCGGAGATGGTCGGCGCGGGTGAGCGGCGTGCCCTCCCGCACCTTTGCCAAAATGTCCTGCGGATAGTCGGTCGCGAAGAAGGCGCGAACCTCCCGCGCGAACGCTTGCTCCTCCCCGCTGAGGGCGAGCTGCATCAGGCTGCGGCGCTGAGGTCGGCGAAGCGGGCGAGGTGATAGTCGGTCGTCCCGAACTCGCTGTCGATGACCGTGGCGCGCTTGAAATAATGACCGACCGCCAGCTCGTCGGTCATGCCCATGCCGCCGTGCAACTGGATCGCATTCTGCCCGACGAAGCGGCAGGCATTGCCGACCGTCACCTTGCACGCCGATGCCGCACGTGCCCGGTCCGCCGGATCGGCATCGAGGCTGAGCGTGGCGAGATAGACCGCAGAGGTCGCCAGTTCGACCTGCATGAACATGTCCACCATGCGATGCTGGAGCGCCTGAAACTGGGCGATCGGCTGGCCGAATTGCCGCCGTTCCTTCGTATAGTCGATGGTGTCCTGCAACATCCGGCGCATCACGCCGACCGCTTCCGCGCCCATGGCGGCGATGGCGGCGTCTCCCACCTTTTCGATGAGGGGGAGAGCGGTGCCTTCGCCACCGATCAGCGCATCGGCGGGAAGGTATACGCTGTCCAGCCCGACTTCTGCGGCTCGGCGACCGTCGATGGTGGGATAGGGGCGCAGGGTGACGCCCGCTGCCTTCGGATCGACAAGGAACAGCGAAACGCCCTCCGCATCGCCCGGCTCACCCGCTGTGCGGGCGGTGACGATCAGCTGTGTCGCCCATGGCGCGGCGGTCACGACCGACTTTGCACCGTCCAGCACCCAGCCATCGCCGTCGCGGCGCGCGCGGGTGGCGACATCGGCATAGCGATAGCGCGACCCCGGCTCTGCCCAGGCATAGGCGTAGAGTGCGGAGCCGTCAGCGATTCCGGCAAGCTCCGCTTCACGCCCGCCCGCACCCGCCAGCAGCCCGGCGGCGATCACGGCGGTTTCCAGATAGGGTTCGAGGACCAGCGCCGCGCCCAGTTCCTCCATGATGACCATGGTGTCGACCGCATTGCCGCCCAGACCGCCCGCCGCTTCGGGCAGGGTCGCGCCCACTATGCCCAGTTCCTCGGCAAAGGCGCGCCATGTTTCCGGTCGCCAGCCCGGCTCGGCCCGGCTGGTCTTGTCGCGTTGCTCGAACGCATAGCGGTCGCGCAGATAGCTCTGCAGGCTGGACCGCAGCAGTTCCTGCTCGTCGGTGAAGGCGAAGTCCATCAAATCCTCCCTATATGCCCTGCCGTCTATGGCCTGTCGTCAGCCCGCCTTGGGGATGAAGATCGCCTTGGGCTGCGTGAATTCGAGCAGGCCCGGCTGGCCGTTTTCGACCCCGACACCGGACTGCTTGACCCCGGCAAAGGGGGTATAGGGCGTGTTCTGGAGGTTTTGGTTGATCCAGACCGTGCCCGTCTCCAGCCGCTTTGCAACGGCCAGCGCGGCGTCCACATCCTTCGACCAGACCGCGCCCGCCAGACCATAGTCGCTGTCGTTCGCGCGGGCGATCACATCGTCCAAGTCGGAATATTTGAGCAGCGGCAGGATGGGGCCAAAGGCTTCCTCCTGCACTACGCGCGCATCCTCCGGCGGATTGTCGACCAGCGTCAGCGGCACGAAATAGCCCTGTTCGGGGACGTTGCGACCCTGCAGCAGGGTCAGGCCGCTCGCCCGCGCCTCGTCCATCATGCCCATGACGCGGCGATATTGCGGTTCATTCTGGAGCGGGCCAAAGGCGCTGCCCTGCTCCGCGCCGTCGCCCACCACCATCGACTGCGCGATAGTGTGCAGCTTGTCGCGCAGCGCGTCGTAGATATCCTCGTGGATGTAGAGGCGCTTGGTCGCGATGCACACCTGCGCGCTGTTGTAGAAGGCGCCGAAGAAGATCTGCTGCGCCACCGCATCCACGTCCACGTCGGGCAGGATGATCGCGGCGTCGTTGCCGCCCAGTTCCAGCGTCACCCGCTTCAGGTCGCGCGCGGCGGTTTCCATCACCTTCTTGCCGGTTGCGGTGGAGCCGGTGAAACTGATCTTGTTGAAGCCGGGATGCGCGGTCATCAGCGGGCCGAGTTCGTCCGCGCCGGAAATGAAGTTCAGCACGCCTGGCGGCAGCATCTCGCGGAACAGTTCGCCCATCTTGAGCGAGCAGAGGGGCGTGAAGGGGGAGGGCTTCACGACCATGGTATTGCCCGCGAGCAGGGCGGGCGCGATCTTCCAGATGGCGAGCAGGACGGGGAAATTCCACGGCACGATGGCGGCGACCACGCCCAGCGGTTCGTGATGAATCTCGATCCGGCGGGTGTCGCTATCCTCCGTCGTTTCGACGGGCAGTTCCAGCTTCGACGTGGCCTTCAACCAATAGGCCGCCTGCTTGATCTCGCCGGTGGCGAGCGGCAGGGGGCGGCCCTGTTCGCGGGTGAACAGCGCGCCAAAGGCGTCGGCATTGTCGGCCAGCGCCTTGCCCATGGCGACCAGTTTCGCGCGGCGATCGTCGATGGACAGCGCGCGCCAGCCCGGCAGGGCGCGGCGGGCGGCCGTCACCGCGGCGTCGAGGTCGGCGGCGGTGGCTCGTGGTGCTTTCGCAAAGGCCTGACCCGTGGCGGGGTTGATGACATCGACCGTGCCGTCGCCGACGGTATCCTTGCCGTCGATGGTCATCACATAGCTGTCATCGAACTGCATGAGTCTTCCTCTTCCCACATTTTCGCGACCGGATTAGCATCGGACGTTTCCCGCTGCAATGGATGTAATTGATTGATTGACTAGTAAGTGGGCGGGGCGTAGCTGCGATCAGGAAAGATGCCGCGCGCGACAGCCGTGTGCGTCACCCGATGATGGAGAGATTTCGTCATGATCCCGACGACCGACCGCCTTGCCTACACCGATGACCATGAGCAGTTCCGCGATCAGGTGCGACGCTTCATGGAGCGTGAGGTCGCGCCGCATATGGACCGCTGGGAAGATCAGGGCATGGTCGACCGCGCCTTCTGGACCAAATGCGGCGAGGCGGGCCTGCTGTGTCCGACGGTGCCGGAGGCCTATGGCGGCCTTGGCCTCGATTTTGGTTTCAACGCGATCATTGACGAGGAACTGGCCTATGCGGGCTGTTCCGCCGGTATCACGCTCCAGTCGGACATCACCGCCGATTATATCCTGCATTATGGGACGGAAGAGCAAAAGGCGCACTGGCTGCCGCGCATGATCAGCGGCGAGACGGTGACGGCCATCGCGATGACTGAACCGGGCACCGGCTCCGACCTGCAGGCGGTGCGCGCGACCGCGCTGCGCGATGGGAACGAGTATGTGGTCAACGGCAACAAGACCTATATCACCAATGGCCAGCATGCCGATCTGGTGATCGTCGTCGCCAAGACCGACCCGTCGCTGGGCGGCAAGGGCCTTTCGCTGATCCTCGTGGAATCGGACCGCCCCGGCTTCGCGCGCGGGCGCAACCTCGATAAAATCGGCCAGCACACCGCCGACACGTCCGAACTGTTTTTCACCGACGTCCGCGTGCCGGTGAGCAACTTGCTGGGCGACGAGGGGCGCGGCTTTGCGCATCTCATGACGCAACTCCCGCAGGAGCGCCTGTCCATTGCCATTTCGGCGCAGGCGCTGGCGCAGCGCGCCTTTGACGAGGCCGTGACCTTTACCCGCGACCGCAAGGCGTTCGGGCAGACGGTGTTCGACTTCCAGAACACGCGCTTCACGCTGGGCGACCTCAAGGCCAAGATGCAGGTTGCCTGGGCGCATATCGACTGGGCGCTCGCCCGGCATAAGCGCGGCGAACTGACTGCGGCGGAAGCGTCCGCGGCCAAGCTGTTCCATTCCGAACTGCTGAACGAAGTCGCCGACAAGTGCCTGCAGCTTCATGGCGGGGCGGGCTATATGAACGAATATATCATCGCCCGGCTGTGGCGCGATGCTCGCGTGACCCGCATTTTCGGCGGCACGTCGGAGATCATGAAGGAAGTGGTCGCGCGTTCGATCTGAAGCGGCGGGCGGGGAGAATAGGGCATGAATGTCAGCGAGGCGGTGGCGTCGCGCCGGTCGGTGCGCGGGTTCCTCGACAAGCCGGTCGATCTCGACCTGCTGCGCGACATACTCACGCGGGCGACGCGCGCGCCGTCCGGCGGCAATCTCCAGCCGTGGAACCTGCATATCGTCGCGGGCGACCGCATGACGGAGCTGCGGGCGCTGATGGCTCGCCGACTGGTCGAGGCGCCGGACGGGGAGGGCGCGGAATATGATATCTACCCCAAGGCGCTAGGCTCCCCCTATCGCGAACGGCGCTTTGGCGTAGGGGAGGCGCTATACGCCCGGCTCGGCATCCCGCGTGAGGACAAGGAAGGGCGCAAGCGTTGGTTCGCGCGCAATTTCCAGTTCTTCGGCGCGCCGGTTGCGTTGTTCTGTTACGTTGATCGCAGCCATGGCGCCCCGCAATGGTCCGATTGCGGGATGCTACTTCAGACGGTGATGCTGTTGCTGCGCGAGGCGGGGCTGGGCAGTTGTCCGCAGGAATGCTGGGCGCTCTACGCACCGACAATCGGCGGATTTCTGGGAGCTCCGCCAGAACAGATGCTGTTCACCGGCATGTCCATCGGCTGGAGCGACCCTGCCGAAGCCGCCAACGCGCTGGAAACCCCGCGCGCGCCGATAGAAGACGTCGTTCATTTCCACGTCGGGTGATAACTTAATTGACCGATTAGCGATTTGCGTTTAGTCCGACAGTTAAATCGCCCCTTGGCGAGTCTGGAGGATATGCGACGTGAATGAAGCCTGGATCATCGATACGGCCCGGACCCCGCGCGGCATCGGCAAATTTGGCAAGGGCGCTCTGTCCGACGTTCACCCGCAGCGTATCCTGTCTTCGGTGCTGAAGGCGCTGGCGGAGCGCAATGGCCTGAACACCAGCGACATCGACGATGTGATCGCGGGCACCGGCACGCAGTTCGGTAAACAGGGCCTGTGCCTCGCCCGCATGGCGGCGCTGGACGCGGGCTATGATCCGGTAGCCCCGGCTTTCTCGCTCGACCGTTTCTGCGGGTCGGGCCTGACCTCGGTCAACCTGGGCGCCATGGGCATCATGGCGGGCGTGCAGGATCTGGTGGTCGCGGGCGGCGTGGAATCCATGTCCCACAACAGCCAGCTCAACAACAGCGCCTTCATGGACTCCGGCAACACCCATTTGCGCAAGCTGATCCCGCAGCCGCATCAGGGCATTTGCGGCGACATCATCGCCACGCTCGAAGGCATCACGCGCGAGGATGTGGACGCGCTCGCCCTCGAAAGCCAGCGCCGCGCCGATGCGGCGATCAGGGACGGCCGCTTCGACCGCAGCCTCGTCCCCGTCTATCATGACGACGGCACGCTGGCGCTCGACCGCGAGGAGTTCCCGCGTCCGCAGACCACGGCAGAGGGCCTTGCCGCGCTCCGCCCCGCGTTCGAGCAGATGTTCGACGCGCCGCTGGATGCGGAGGGTTCGACCTATGCGCAGATCGTGCGGGCTGCCTATCCCGACCTCCACATCAACCATGTCCACACTGCCGGCAACAGCTCCGGCGTGGTCGATGGCGCGGGCGCGGTGATCGTGGCCTCGCCCGACTATGCCCGCGCTCATGGGCTAAAGCCGCGCGCACGCATCCGGGCGCTCGCGACGGTCGGTGACGATCCCACGCTGATGCTCAACGCCCCCGTGCCGGCCACGCACAAGGCGCTGAAGATGGCGGGCATGGACGTCAAGGACATCGACCTGTGGGAAATCAACGAGGCGTTCGCGGTGGTGCCGATCCGCTGCATGCGCAAGCTGGGCATCGACCCGTCCATCGTGAACGTAAACGGCGGCGCGATGGCGCTGGGCCATCCCATCGGCGCGACCGGTGCGATCCTGCTCGGCATGCTGCTGGACGAGATGGAGCGCCGCGACGTGAGCACCGGCCTCGTCACCATGTGCGCGGCAGGCGGCATGGCGCCTGCGACGATTATCGAGCGGATCTGACGGGGGTAAACCCCCCGCGCATCCGACGTCTAAAAGTCCGTGGCGGGCGCTGTGTCCTTCTGATGGGGGCAGCCTGCGATGGCCTGTACGGGGAGGAGGATGCATGACGATCAGCATGACACCGGGGGAGGATGGTCGCCACGCGACCTTCTGCCGCCTGTGCGAATCCTTCTGCGGTATGATCGCCACGGTGAAGGACGGGCGCATCGTCGCGCTGGCCCCCGACCGCGACAATCCGCATTCGCAGGGGCATGTCTGCGTCAAGGGCGTCTCCGTCCATCAGGTCACCCATGATCCCGACCGCGTGACCGTGCCGCTGAAGCGCGTCGGTGGTCCCGGCGAGTTTGCACCGGTCGGCTGGGACGAGGCGCTGGACGATATTGCGGCCCGGCTAAAGGCGCTGCTGGCGGATCATGGTGCGGGTGCGCTCGCCTCCTACCTCGGCAATCCCACCGCCTTTTCGACCAATGCCTATATCGGCTTCATGGAGTTCATGAGCGCGCTGGGCAGTTATAAGCTCTATGGCGCGGGGTCGCAGGACAGCAATGCGCGCATGGTCGCCAATTACATGATCCATGGCGGACCGGGGATGATCGTCTTTCCCGACCTCATCAACACCGACTTCCTGCTGATCCTGGGCGCCAATCCTCTGGTGTCGAACGGGTGGATGATTTTCGACCCGCGCTGGCGTCACGATCTGGACGCCATTGCACAGCGCGGGCGCGTGGTGGTGATCGACCCGCGCGCCAGTGAGACGGCGCAGCGGTTCGAGCATCATGCCATAAAAGCCGACGGCGACGTGTGGCTGCTCACCGGCCTGATCCGCACCATCATCGAGGAGGGACTGGTCGACCCCGCCGTCATCGCGCGCGATACCGAGGGATATTGCGATCTTGCCGTCGCCATGGCCATGGTCGGCTGGGACGAGATCGGGGAGCGGACCGGCATGGACGCTGACGTCATCCGGGGCCTCGCCCGCGATTTCGCCGCCAGTCCGCGCGCGGCGGTCTATGGCGGGCTGGGCCTGTGTCGCGGGCGGTTCGGAACCTTCGGTGGCTATCTGAGCAGCGTGCTCAATGCGATCACCGGACGCTATGGGCAGGAAGGCGGCGTGCGCTTCGGTCGCCCGCCATGGGCCTTGCCGCCGCGTCCGCCCGTAGCGGGGCATGGCGAGCGGCGGACACGCATCGGGAACCTCCCGACCATCGCCGGGAAAATGCCCTGCGCCATGCTGCCCGCCGATATTGAGGAGGAAGGGGATGATCGGGTGCGGGCGCTGATCCTGTCCGCCGGCAATCCGGTGGTGAGCGCGCCCGGTGGCGCGCGGCTGGCGAGGGCGCTGCACAGGCTCGACCTGTTCGTCAGCCTCGACTTCTACCATAATGAAACCAATGCCCATGCCGATTACATCCTGCCGACGACGACCTTTCTGGAGCGCGCGGACTGGCCGTATGTCGGCATGTTCAACCTCATGCGGCCATTCCTCCAATATTCCGAAGCGGTGATCCCGCCGGTGGGTGAGGCGCGGGAGGATTATGCGATCTATGACGCCATCGCCCGGCGCATGGGCCTCGACGGGCCGAGCGCGCAGCCTTTGAAGAAACGGGCGGCGCGGATGGGAAGGCTTCCCGATCCCAATGCCATGGTCGACCGGATGGTGCGCAAGGGGCCGGTGGGCGATGCCTTTGGCCGCACCGACGGCTGGTCGCGCGCCCGGCTGCGCGATCATCCACATGGCGTGATGGTCGAGGATATGCCCGATGACCGGCAGGACTGGCGCGAGCGCATCGCCTATCTCGACGGTCGCCTGCGCATCTGGCACCCGCTGGCGACGGAAGAGATGGCGCGCGTCCATGGAGAGCCGTCGCCGCAAGCCGACACGCTGCGCCTGATCGGGCGGCGCGACATACGCTCCATCAATAGCTGGATGCACAATGTCGACAAGCTGGTGCGCTCGCAGGAGCAGACGCTGATGATCCACCCGGACGATGCGGCGGCGCGTGGCATCGGGGACGGGGCCTCGGTCCGCATCGCCAATGAAAATGGCGCGATCACGGTGCCTGCCGAAGTGACCGGCGACATCGCGCGCGGCATGGTGTCCTATCCCCATGGCTGGGGCCATAAGGCAGGATGGGAGAGGGCGAACCGGACGGAGGGGGTGAATGTCAACATCCTGCTCGGCCTTGGTAGGGACTGGGTGGAGCCGGTGTCCGGCATGACCCTGATCGACTGCCTGGATGTACAGGTGACATTATCTGGCAATATGTAAATTAGTTGATTGACTAAATGATGGTGACTGCGGATAGTCCAGGCGAGGGAGAGTGCTGGCTCCCATGACAGGTGGAGGATGTATGAGCGTACCAAGTTCCCGTGACGCCGACGCGCGCTTCTGGCAGGCGCTGGGCGAGGGGCATCTGGAGATGCCGCGCTGCGCGGGATGCGGCACCTGGCATTTCCCCGCCGTCACCCGCTGCGGCGAATGCGGCGCGTGGGAGCAGCAGTGGCAACAGGTGCCCGCGCGTGGCACGATCTTTAGCTGGACGCGGAGCTGGCATGGCTTCGGCGGGTCGGAGTCTATCGACCTTCCCTATGTTTCCGTCGTCGTCGAACTGGAAGAGGCGGGCGGCCTGCGCCTGATGGGACTGCTCGATGGGGCAGGTGCCGATACGGCCGTCGCTATCGGTGCGCCTGTCGTCGGACAGGTCGGATCGGTCAGCTATGGCGACCGCGATGTCGCAACCATCAAATGGCGCCTGGCGGCCTGAAGCGGGGAACAGACAGATGAATCGCAATCTCTACGGCACGACCGCAGTCGCCGGTGTCGGCCTGCGCCAGTTCAAGCGCGGACAGGCCCCCTATTCCGAGCGCGCGGCGCTGGTCCATGCCATTGTCGATGCCTGCGCGGAGGCCGGGCTGGACCCGTCGGATGTCGACGGCTTCGTCACCTATGGCGACGACAAGAATGAGCCGGTGCGGCTGGCGCCCGAACTGGGCACGAAGGAACTCTGCTGGTCCATGGCCGTGATGGGCGGCGGCGGCGGCGGCATCGCGGCGGCCTTTGGTTCCGCGGCGGCGGCGATCCTGACCGGGCAGGCTAGCGCGGTCGTGGTGTTCCGCGCGCTGGTGCAGGGCGACAGCGGACGCCTGTCGACGGCGGTGATGGCGCATCATCTCAACGACTATATGATCGGCGCGGGAATCGTGGCCCCTGCGCAGGTGTGCGCCATTCGTGCCCAGCGGATGTTCGAGCATCATGGCGTGCCCGCTTCCACGGCGGAGGAGTTTCTGAAGGCCTGCTATTATCATGGCAGTCGCAATCCGGACGCCATCGCCTATGGCACGGCCTTCGACCATGACGCCTATCTCGCGTCCCGCAAGATCGCGGAGCCTTTCCGCCTGTTCGACTGCTCGCGGGAGAATGACGGTGCGGGTGCGGTCCTGCTGGTGTCGGCGGAAAAGGCGCGCGACCTGAAAAAGCCGCCCGTCTATCTGCTGGGCGTGACGCAGGGCGCGCAAAAGGGCTGGGGCGACCTCCTCGAAAATGACGATGCCGATGTCTATGCCTCGGCAGGGTTCAACGGGGTCGCGCGGCGGCTATGGGAACAGACGGACCTGACGCCCGCGGACATCGACTGCGCGCAAATCTACGAGAATTTCTCCGCGCAGGGCGTGTCGTCGCTGGTCGATCATGGCTTTTGCACGTTCGAGAGCGCGGCTGAGTTCGTCCGCTACGAGAATCTGATCGCACCGTCGGGCAAGCTGCCGATCAACACCCATGGCGGCAATACCGCGCAGGGCTTCATCCACGGCATCAATATCGCGGTCGAAAGCGTGCGGCAGTTGCGCGGGGAGTCGGCCAATCCGGTGCCGGGGGCCAAGACCTGCCTGCTCGCGGGCGGACCGGGATCGCCCACGGTCAGCTCGGCCATTTTCGGCACGTCGGCCATGGTGGGCTGAGATCAGGGAGAGGGGCGTGCTCCGGCACGCCCCCTTCGCTCAGCGCGCGGCGTCGGTCAGCAATCCCGCCAGCAGCAGGTCGAGCACCGTATTGGCGTAGCGCGTGCGCAGTTCCTCATCGATGGTTTCGATATTGAAGGCGGTGCGCAGCATGTGCTGGCCGAAGAACAGATGGTCGCACGCGCCCAGCACGATGAAATAGAACAGCATCGGATCGACGGGTTTGAACACGCCCTTGGCGATGCCGTCCTCCACCAGCTTGCGCTGGGTTTCCGCCAGCGGGGTGGAGATGCGCTCCGCCACCTTCGCCGCCGCCTCCGGGTCTTCGAACAGCGAGTGGATCAGGCGGTTGATATAGGGATAGCGGAAATAGACGTTGATGATGCCCTTGACGTGCAGCTTGAGCTTTTCGACCGGGTTGAGCTCCATCGCGAGCAGCCCGTCGAGCTGTTCCAGCGCGTGGCCCAGCACATCCTCGACCAGGGCGATCATCATCCCCTGCTTGGTGCCGAAATAATATTTGATGAGCGCGCTGTTCAGGCCCGAATGGCGCGCGATGTCGCTGAGCGAGACATCGATATTGCCCCGCTCGGTCATCAGGGCGCTGGCGGAATTCAGCAGGACATCGCGGGATGAAATCTTTTCCGCGCCGTTGTTTGCCTTGTCGTCCTTAGCTGCTGCCTTTGATGCCACGTTCGCCCCTTCACATACCGATCCGCTGCTCAATATATGATATGTTCGCGTGTCACAAAGAGTTGTGAGCGTTCGAGGTCGATGAAATGCCGTTCGTCGTCCATCAACAGGCGTCCGGCCTCCCTCGGCATGGCGGCAAAGGCGGCGCGGGCGGCCTCCTCCGACTCCCACCAGCCCTCCATCACGCCGTCATAATCGCCGGTCGTGCCGCGTGCCCGTGCGGCGCCCGATCCGAGGGGGCTGTCATAGCTGTGCGACTGGACGTAGCGGGTCATGCCGGACTGGGCGGCCATCGCCGTTACCTTGGGCGCATGTTCCTCCAGCCAGTAACGCTGGAATTGGTCGCGGCTCATGTCGGGGCGGCGGTGGAGGCAGAAGATCATCTTGATGGCCATGTCATGCGTCCTTCAACTGGGCCAGCACGGCTGCGGTGTCGGTGCCGGGCGCGACCGGCGCGCGGGGGCTGGCGCAGGGGGTAGCCGAGTAGCGTGGTGCGGGGGCGGGCTGGTCCGTGCCGTTCAGGGTCAGGAAAGCGCCGCGTTCGCGATTATGCGGATGGGCGAGCGCCTCCGTCATGCTGAGTACGGGGGTGAAGCAGGCATCGCCCACGCCCATGACCGCGCACCAGTCGTCGCGGGTCCGGGTCTTGAACAGGGTGGTCAGCCGCTCGTGCTGCCCCGGCCAGAGTGCCGGATCGTCCTGCACATCGAAAAACGAGTCGTCGGCGAGGCCCGCCCGGTCGCGGAACAGCGCGTAGAATTGCGGCTCGATCGCGCCGAGTGCGACATAGTGGCCGTCCGCCGTCTCATAGACGTCGTAATAGGGGGCACCGGTGTCGAGCAGGTTGACCCCGCGCTCCTCCCGCCACGATCCGTCGCCGCGAAAGCCCCAGATCATCGACATGAGCAGCGCCGACCCCTCGGTCATCGCACAGTCGACTACCTGTCCGCCGCCGCCCGCGCGCGCATGGAGCAGCGCAGACACCATGCCGAACGCCAGCATCATGCCGCCGCCGCCGAAATCGCCCGCGAGGTTGAGCGGGGGGAGGGGACGCTCGCCCGCTCGTCCCACCGTACCCAGCACGCCGGACAGGGCGATGTAATTAATGTCATGGCCCGCCGCCTGCGACCATGGTCCGTCCTGTCCCCAGCCGGTCATGCGGCCATAGACAAGAGCGGGATTGGCCGCGAGCAGCACGTCGGGACCAAGGCCCAGCCGCTCCATCACGCCGGGCCGATAACCCTCGATCAACCCGTCCGCCGTGCGGCACAGCGCCTTGAGCGCGGCAATGCCATCGGGCGTTTTCAGGTCGAGCGTGATCGACGTGCGCGACCGCAGCAGGGGATCGGCGGGGGTGTCGGCTGCACCGGGACGCTCGACGCGGATCACCTCCGCGCCATGGTCGGCCATCATCATGGCGGCGAACGGACCCGGTCCGATCCCCGCCATTTCGATGATGCGGACGCCGTTGAGCGGCCCGGCCATGGGTGTCAGCGTGCGGCCATGCGGATGCCGCCGTCGAGGCGCACGTCCTCGCCGTTGAAATAGCCGTTCTTGCACATCAACAGGGCAAGCTGCGCATATTCGGCTGGGATGCCGAGGCGTTTGGGGAAGGGGACGGAGGCGGCGAGCGCGTCCTTCACCTCCTGCGGCGCGGCGTTCATCAACGGCGTGTTGAAGATACCGGGCAGGATGGTGTTGACGCGAATACCCTCGTCCATCAGGTCGCGCGCGATGGGCAGGGTCATGCCGACCACGCCGCCCTTCGACGCGGAATAGGCGGCCTGTCCGGGCTGGCCGTCCTCTGCCGCGACGGACGCGGTGTTGACGATGACGCCGCGCTCACCATCCGTCATGGGGTCGAGCGTGAGCATGCCCGCCGCCGCGCGCGCGACGCAGCGGAAGGTGCCGACGAGGTTGATCTGGATGATCTTGTCGAACTCCTCGCTGGCGAAGAAGCGGATCGAACCGTCCTTGCGCGACCGCGACGCGGTCTTGATCGCATTGCCGGTGCCGGCGCAGTTGACGAGGATGCGTTCCTGCCCATGGGCCGCGCGCGCCTTGGCAAAGCCTGCGTCCACGCTCTCGTCGCTGGTCACGTTGACCTGGCAGAACACGCCGCCGATGTCGGCTGCCACGGCTTCGCCCACGGCGGCGTTGAGGTCGAAGATCGCGACCTTTACCCCTTCCGCCGCCAGCGCGCGCGCCGTCGCCTCACCCAGACCGCTCGCGCCGCCGGTCACTACTGCTGATACGCCCGTAAGTTGCATTGTCCTGTCCTTCTCAGAGTGCTTCGACGATGGTGACGTTGGCAATGCCGCCACCCTCGCACATGGTTTGAAGACCGTAACGCTTGCCCCGTGCGCGCAGCGCGTGGATCAGCGTGGTCATGAGTTTGGTGCCGCTCGCGCCGAGCGGATGACCCAGAGCGATGGCGCCGCCGTTGACGTTCAGCCGGGCCGGATCGCCGCCCGTCGCCTGCAACCAGGCCAGCGGCACGGGCGCGAACGCCTCGTTTACTTCATAGAGGTCGATGTCGCCGATCGACATGCCGGCGCGTTGCAGCGCGCGGGCAGTTGCGGGGATCGGTTCCTCCAGCATGATGACGGGATCGCCCGCCGTCACGGTCATGTTGTGGATGCGGGCGAGCGGGGTGAGGCCATGGGCTTTCAGCGCGCGCTCGTTGACGACCAGCACGCCCGACGATCCGTCGCAGATCTGGCTGGCGCTGGCGGCGGAAATCGACCCGCCCTCTTGCAACAGCTTGACTGACCCAATGGATTCGAGGGTTGCGTCGCCTCTTATGCCCTCGTCGGAGGTGTGGAGGATGCGATTGCCGTCGGCGTCGATCACTTCCACCGGTACGATTTCGGCGTCGAACGCGCCAGCAGCGGTCGCGGCGGCGGCACGGCGATGGCTTTCGAGCGCAAAGCGGTCGAGGTCGTCGCGGGTGAAGCCATATTTGTCGGCGATCATCTGCGCGCCGGTGAACTGGCTGAATTCCTCGACGCCGTAGCGGTCCTTGATCTTCTGCGACCACGGTCCGACACCGATCCCGGCCTGAAGCGCCAGCGTGTTGGGCAGGCCCATGGGAACGCGCGTCATGCTCTCCACCCCGCAGGCGATGATCATGTCCTGCGTGCCGGACATCACGGCCTGCGCCGCGAACTGGAGTGCCTGCTGCGAGGAGCCGCATTGCCGGTCGATGGTCACGGCGGGCACGCTGTCGGGCAGGCTGGACGCCATGACCGCGCTGCGCCCGATATGCATGCTCTGCTCGCCCGCCTGCCCAACGCAGCCGAGGATGACGTCCTCGATGGCGGCGGGATCGACGCCCGACCGCTGGACCAGCGCGTCGAGGATCAGGCCACCGAGGTCGGCCGGGTGCCAGTCGGCCAGACGGCCCTTGCGGCGTCCACCCGCTGTGCGGGCGGCGGCGACGATATATGCTTCATTGCCCATGAATATGCTCCAGATCGAAATGGGGTCAGTCGGTCAGCCTGCCGCCCTCGGCGGCGAGCTTGCGCAGCAGGGGGGACACAGCCTCCGCGCCGATGGTGGCGTCGAGGGTCGCGACGATGGCGGGCAGGCCGATGCTGTCCGCCCAGAACATCGGGCCGCCGGTCCAGACCGGCCAGCCATAGCCCGTCACCAACGCCACATCGATGTCGGAGGCGCGGAGCGCGATGCCCTCCTCCAGCACCTTCGCCCCCTCGTTCACCACGGGGTAGAGCAGGCGCTCGACGATCTCCGCATCGGTGAAGGCGCGCTGCGGGACGGCGGTGCGGGCGGCGAAGTCGCGGATGACCTGCTCGGCGACGGCGGAGGGGGAGGCGCGGCGGCTCTCGTCATAGTCGTAATAGCCGCCCGCCTTCTTCTGGCCCCAGCGGTCCATTTCGCAGAGCAGTTCCTGCACGCTGCGGCCCGCGCTATTCTCCCGGTCCCAGCCGATGACGTCCAGGCCGACGAGGTCGATCATCTGGAACGGTCCCATGGGGAAGCCATAGGCGTTCATCACCCGGTCCACGTCCCAGGGCAGCGGTCCTTCGAGGATCAATGCTTCCGCCGCGCTCATCCGCTGCGCCATGACGCGGTTCGCGATGAAGCCGTCGCAGACGCCCGACAGGACCGCGATCTTGCCCAGCTTGCGGCCCAGCGCCATGCCGGTCGCGATCACGGCGTCCGACGTCTCGGCGCCGCGCACCACTTCGAGCAGGCGCATGATGTTGGCGGGGGCGAAGAAGTGCAGGCCGATCACCCA
>DASVNT010000061.1:0-12160 GCA_036383715.1 Sphingobium sp.
CAAGACCGCCGACCTCGCCGACCGGATCGCGGGCGGCGACCTGACCGTCGAGCATGTTGCGCTGTCGGACAAGGATCGTCTGGGTCATGCGCTGATCGCCATGATCGAGCGTCTGCGCGGCGTCGTCGCCGATGCGGGCGGTGCGGCTCAGAACGTCTCCGCGGGCAGTCAGCAGCTTGCGGCATCGTCCGAGCAGGTTTCGCAGGGCGCGACCGAGCAGGCCGCCTCCGCCGAAGAGGCCTCCGCCTCGATGGAAGAGATGGCGGCGAACATCAAGCAGAACGCCGACAACGCGGCTCAGACGGAAAAGATCGCGCGCCAGTCGTCCAAGGATGCGGAGCTTTCGGGCGTCGCCGTGGACAAGGCCGTGGAAGCCATGCGGACCATCGCGGAGAAGATCGGCATCGTGCAGGAAATCGCACGCCAGACCGACCTGCTCGCGCTGAACGCCGCTGTCGAGGCCGCCCGTGCAGGTGAGCATGGCAAGGGCTTTGCCGTCGTCGCCTCCGAAGTGCGCAAGCTGGCCGAGCGTAGCCAGGCGGCTGCGGCGGAAATCGTCTCCGTCTCGTCGGGCACGGTCAAGGCCGCTGCCGAAGCAGGCGAGATGCTTACCAAGCTGGTGCCGGACATCCGCCGGACCGCCGAACTGGTGTCGGAAATCAGCGCCGCCTGCCGCGAGCAGGACATCGGTGCCGCCCAGATCAACGAGGCGATCCAGCAGCTCGACAAGGTGACGCAGCAGAATGCGGGCGCGTCGGAGGAAATCTCCGCCACGTCGGAAGAACTCGCCGCTCAGGCCGAGGAACTCCAGCACAGCATCGCCTACTTCCGCATCGACAATCGCGGCGCCCCTGCGGCGACCCGCGCCCCGGTCGCGGCCCGTGCGGCAGCGCCCAAGGCAAAGGCGCCCGCACCGGCAAAGCCCGCGAAGAAGGCCAAGGCCAATACGGTGTCCGACCAGCAGGCCCGCGTAAAGGGCTTCGCGCTCGACCTCACCAGTGGCGGTGCGGACGAGGACGATGCCGACTTCGGTCAGGCTGCGTGAGCGGCGCCAGCGAAATCCAGGCCGTAGCCTTCGGTCTGGACCAGGAGGTCTTTGCGGTGCCGGTGACGCTGGTGCGCGAGATACTGGACTATAAGGAGCCGTTTCACGTCCCCAATGGCCCGGATTATTTCCTCGGCCTGACGGACGTGCGCGGACAGGGTGTGCCGACGGTGGATTTCCGCCTGCGGCTGGGCATGGCCCGCGCGGAGCCGACGCTGGCGACGCGCATCCTGATCCTCGACGTGCCGCTGGCCGACCGCATGCTGACGCTGGGCGTGGTCATCGACCGCGTGCTGAGCGTAAGCGCCTATGAAACGGCCCGGATCGAGGCCGCGCCGGACATCGGCGTGCGCTGGCGTTCGGATTATATCACGGGCGTGGTGCGGCAGGCGGACGGCTTTGTCGTGATCGTGGACATCGCGCGCATCTTCACCAGCGACGACGTGAGCCTGTTGTCGCATCCCGTGGCGAAGGTCGCCTGATGGCGACGGCCTATCGGGAGGCGGCCTCCCGCGACGGCATCAGCCAGCGCCATTTCAAGGCGCTGGCGGCCTTCATCTATGACGAGGCAGGCATCAAGATGCCGCCGACGAAGCTGACCATGCTGGAGGGGCGCCTGCGCCGCCGCCTGCGTGCGACCGGCATCGCCAGCCTCGACGCCTATTGCACCTATGTGCTGAGCGACGAGGCGACGGCGGAGGAGCGGGTTCACCTGATCAACGCCGTCACCACCAACAAGACCGACTTCTTCCGCGAGCCGAAGCATTTCGACTATCTCGCGGGCACCATCCTGCCGCAATATCGTGCGGAAGGACGGCGGCGCATCCGGTGCTGGAGCGCGGCCTGCTCGACGGGGGCGGAACCCTATACGCTCGCCATGGTGCTGGACGATTATGCCGAGCAGCAGGGCGGCCCGGATTATGAGATTCTCGCCACCGACCTCGATACCGACGTGCTGGCAACGGCGCAAAAGGGCATTTACGCCGACGAGATGCTGGCCCCGGTGCCGCGCGAGATGCGTCGCCGTCATGTGCTGGTGCCCCGCGACGATTCGCGCCGCGACGTGCGGATCAGTCCTGCGTTGCGCCAGAAAGTCGGGTTCGCTCGCCTGAACCTGATGGACGTGCGCTATCCCATCGGGGAGGCCGTCGACATGATCTTCTGCCGCAACGTGTTGATCTACTTCGACAAGCCGACCCAGCGGGCGGTGGTGTCGCGGCTGTGCGACAACCTTAAGAGCGGTGGTTATCTCTTTCTTGGTCATTCCGAGTCTATCGCCGGGTTCGAGCTGCCGCTGACACCGGTCGCGAACACCGTGTTCAGGAGGAACTGAGGAAATGGCGCTACCCAAGACGCGCGTCCTCGTCATCGACGACAGCGCCAGTGTGCGCCAGACGATGAAGGCAATCCTGGAGGAAGACCCGGAACTGGAGGTGGTTGCCACCGCCGCCGATCCGTTCGCCGCCGCGCGCTACATTCAGGACGCGCTGCCGGACGTCATCACGCTGGACGTCGAAATGCCGCGCATGGATGGCATCACCTTCCTGCGCAAGCTGATGCAGCAATGCCCGATCCCTGTCGTCATGTGCTCGTCGTTGACCGAGGAAGGGTCGGAGACGCTGTTGCAGGCGATGGAAGCGGGCGCGGTGGACGTGATCCTGAAGCCGCGCGTCGGCGTGGCCGATCACCTCTCCGAAGCGCGCATGATGATCCGCGAGACGGTGAAGGGCGCCGCGCGCGCCAGTGTCCGTGGTCGCAAGCCCGCGCCCAAGTCGCTGGAGCCGCAGGCCAAGCTGACCGCCGACGCGGTGCTGCCCCCGCCGACCGGCAAGGCGATGAGCCGCACGACCGAGATGGTCGTGTGCATCGGCGCGTCGACCGGCGGGACGGAGGCGCTGCGTGAAGTGCTGGAGGCCTTGCCCGCCAACTCGCCGGGCATCGTCGTGGTCCAGCATATGCCGGAGAATTTCACCCGCGCCTTCGCCAAACGCCTCAACACGCTGTGCGAGGTCGATGTGAAGGAAGCGGAGGATGGCGATACCGTCATGCGCGGCCATGTGCTGATCGCGCCCGGTGGTCGCCACATGCTGCTGGAGCGGCAGGGCGCGCGCTATTGCGTGTCCGTTCGCGACGGGCCGCTGGTGTCGCGGCATCGTCCGTCGGTCGATGTGCTGTTCCGGTCGGCGGCGCGCTGTGCCGGGTCGAACGCGGTCGGCATCATCATGACCGGCATGGGTGACGATGGCGCACGCGGTCTGCTGGAAATGAAACAGGGGGGCGCGCGCACCTTTGCCCAGGATGAGGCGACGTCGATCGTCTTCGGCATGCCCAAGGAAGCGATCGCGCGCGGCGCGGCCGACCGGGTTGTACCGCTGGGCAGCATCGCACGCGAATTGCTGCACGCGACAGCACGATAAAAGGGGGAGAGACTATCATGCTGCACGAAAGGCCCGTGGCCGTATCGGAGCTACCCGACCCGACCCGCGACGCGCGGGAACGGTTGATGGCCATCGTCACCGGCATCGATGCGCGCTTCGTGCAGGCGGGCACCAAATTGGGCACGGCAGTCGAGACGATCGACCGCGTCGTGCTGGCGCTGCGTCAGGTCGGCAGCGTGTTTCAGGAAGGCGATGCCGCTGCCGCCGTCGGCAATCTGACGCGCGCGGCGGAGCGCCTGTCCGACGTGTCGTCGCAGCTCGACACGCGCACCGTCGACATCCGCCACATCCGCTCCGCCTCCAACAAGCTGTGCAAGCATGTGGACGAGGTGCGCAAGTCACTCGAAGTGCTGCAAATCTATGGCATGAACGTCAAGATCGCGGCGTCGGGCGCCAAGGATTTCGTCGATTTCGCGGATCGCATGAAGCTGCAATTGCTGGCGGGTGAGGTGGAGATCGGCGGTTTCGACGTGAAGCTGGACGAGCTGGAGGCCAGCCTTGCGGGGATGGAGGAAAGCGACCGGCTACTCGACATCGAATGCGCGCGGGTGGTGCCGCAGGTGCCGCAGCGCCTGATCGCGGATGCGCAGGAGCTGTTCGCGCATCAGGGCAAGCTGGCGGGCCTTGCGACCGAGACGGGCGAACTCGCCCGCTCCATTCAGGGCAATGTCGGTGCGATTTTGGGCGCGATCCAGATCGGCGACATCGCGCGCCAGCGTCTGGAGCATGTGCTCGACGGCTGCGCGATGATGGAGGCGCAGATCCTCGCCTGCGACCCGGAGGAAGCGGCGGCGACGCGCCATCACATGACCTTGATGTTCGTGGCGCAATTGTTCGACACGGCGGCGGATTTCCGGCGCGAGACGGAACGGCTGATCGGTTCGCTCCGCCAGATCGAGCCGCAGGCCGCGCGCCTCCTCGCCTTGCAGGAGGGCAATGGCGGGTCCAGCAAAAAGGGCGGCGGCTCCGGCGGTGATGGGGGGCAGGTGTTCCTGCGCCGGCTGGAGGCGGGCATCGCCGAAGCGGACGCGATGACCGCGCAGCTTCGCCGTGCCGACCGGCAGGCGGACGAGACGGTCCGCATCATCATCGACACGGTGGACGACCTGTCGGTGCGCGCGGTGGCGGTGCGCAACCTGCGCATCGACGTGCAGCAGATGGCGATCAACATCGGCCTGCGCTGCCGCCGGGTCGAGGTGATCGGACGGCCCGTGACGGTGATCGCTAACGAGATTCGCGGCTATTCGGAACGACTGGACGCGACCATCGACAATATCACGGCGGCCGCCGCCGACCTCAACACCATCTCGCTGCGCATGCGCGGGCGGGACGGCGAGGATGAGGTCAAATCGGGCGACGACCTCGGTCGTTCGCTCGAAGCAATTCGCGAGGGTGCGGGCCGTACCGAAGTGGCGATGGCGTCTGCGGGCAGCGAAGCGGGCGAGATCCTCGGCATGTTGCGCCAGACGACGGACCAGCTGGAGGACGGCCTCGACCTCGGCGGGACCATCGACGCGATCGCGTCGTCGCTGGCGAATATGGCCGGGGCGGACGTCGCGGTGTCGGATCGTGCCGACCATCCCGTGCGCCTGCTGATGGCGGAAATCGGGCGCTCCTATACCATGGTGCGCGAGCGCGAGATCCACGACCAGTTCCGCTTGCCGGATATGGCGTCGATTTCGGGCAGCAGTGCGGCGGTGCTGGATGACGACGACGCGCTGTTCGACGACGCCTTGTTCTAATCTCCGTTCGCCCTGAGCTTGTCGAAGGGCTGCACTGTTCTTTCATCGCTGCACTTGAAGGGAATTACGGCCCTTCGACAGGCTCAGGGCGAACGGTCGCTCGTGAACAAAAAAAAGGGGCGCCCACCCGGACACCCCTTTTTCATTCGGTAAAACCCAACAGGATCAGGCGGCGCGGACTGCTGCGCTGGTCGCTGCGATCTCCAGCGGCTGCACGATCAGGGTGATGCGGTCATGGCCCACGGCCAGGTCGAGGGTCTGGCCCGCGTGAACCCGGATCGGTTCCGGGAAGCTGTGCAGCACCTGCAGCCAGCCGCCGTCGGTATAGCCGTCGGGATGATTGTCGAAGGTCACGCCGTCCATCAGGTCGACGTGCATCCACTGGACGATGCCGGTCGCGACGCCATCCTCGATCACGTCGATGCTCAGCCGTTGCAGATCGCTGTCATGGCGCGTGCGTGTCAGGTCGATGCGGAGCAGTTCCACGTCGCTCGACAGGCGGCGCCAGTCGGTCATCGTGCCATGGATCGGCAGCTTCTGCGGCGCGAACGAGCCGAAGCGCGACAGGTCGAAGCCGGAGACGGTGCCAACGAAGGAATAATCCTCCAGATTCTTGCTCTCGACCAGACAGCCGATGGCGCTGGCCGCGCGCGGGATGATGATCGCGTCGGGTGCGAGCAGGCGGTCGTGCGCGTCCTCGAACGTCTCCATCACATTTTCGGTGAGGAGGTCGCTGGACAGGATTTCGGAGACGAGGATGTCCGCGCGGCGGGGCAGGTGCGTGCCCACTTCCAGTTCTGTGGACAGGGCGGCGTGGACGTCGATGCGGTCGGCATAGCCATTGTCGGCCACGATCCGCTTGGCCATGTCCGCGATGATCGGCACCACTTCGCAGGCGACGACGGACGCAGCACCCGCGCGGGCGGCCATCATCGACAACAGACCGCTGCCGGTGCCGATGTCGAGGACATGGGCGTCGGGGCCGACCTGCGCGATGGCGGCCTTGATCGCGGCCTCGAACGCATCGTTGCGGCGCGTGTCGTTCATCATCGGGATATGCCAGAAAGGCACCTGTTCGGCGCCCAGACGGCGGATCTGATGCTTGATGTGGATATTATCGGGTTGCAGGTCGAGGGCGCGCTGGAATTCGGAGAGGGCTTCGCGCTTGTGGCCGCTGTTGGACAGCATCACCGCGAAGTTGTTCGCCGCGACAGGATTGTCCACGTCCACGGCGCAGGCGGTGCGCATGCAGGCGATGGCGTCGTCGAGGCGACCGAGGCGGTTGAGGATCAGCGCCTTTTCATGATGGGCGACCTTATGCTCCGGCTGCAACGCGATCAGCGCGTCCCACTGCCGGATCGAATCGTCCAGTTCGCCGATCTGTGCGAGAATGCCGGCGAGAATCGGCAGGACGTCTGCGATGCGATACCCATGGTCGATCACGCCGCGATAGCGCGGTGCGGCGGCGCTCAGGTTTCCGGCGCTTTGCAGCACCATCGCCTCGTGCAGCATGGCCCTCGCTTCGGCGATCTGACTCTCGGTTTCCAGCATCATACGTCCCTTGCAACCCGCCGTTGTCGGCCTGTGCGTTATTAAGGGAGATGGTTAATAGTCGGTAACCAGCGCGCCGGATCGTTTAAGAATGTTGCCGAGCGGTCGTATTAGCGTCGATGGGTCGCCTCAACGCGCCCCGCGCATGGCGTCCGCCGCATCGCTGGCCAGTCGATCCGCGCGTTCGTTCTCCGGGTGTCCGGCGTGGCCCTTGACCCAGCGCCATTCGACCTCATGCGGTGCGGTCGCCTCCACGAGCGCCTGCCACAGTTCGACGTTCTTCACCGGCTTGTTGTCGGCAGTGCGCCAGTTCTTGCGCTTCCAGCCGTGGACCCATTTGGTGATGCCATCCATGACATATTTGCTGTCGGTGGAGATCACGACCTTGCATGGGCGCTTGAGCGCCTTCAGGCCCTCGATCGCGGCCATCATTTCCATGCGGTTGTTGGTGGTGAGTGTCTCGCCGCCCGACAATTCCTTCTCCGTCGCGCCGAAACGCAGGACAGCGCCCCAGCCGCCGGGGCCGGGATTGCCCTTGCACGCGCCGTCGGTGAACAGTTCGACCAGCTCGCTCATGCGGGCAGGACCAGACTGTCCGCCGCCGCAGAACTGTAGAAGTCGAGGCGGCGCAGATAGGCGAGCGGGTCCTTGCGCGTCACCATCGCGTCGGGCGGCGTATTGATCCAGTCATAGGCGCGGGTCAGCAGGAAGCGGATCGCCGCGCCCCGGCACAGGGTCGGAAAGGCGGCGCGTTCGTCGGTGGACAGGGGGAGCAGCGACTGATAGCCCGCCACCAGAGCATCGCCCCGGTCGCGATGATAGGTCGCGCCATCGCTGTCGAAACACCATGCGCCGTGCATGACGGCGAGGTCATAGGCGCGCACGTCCGTGCAGCTGAAATAAAAATCGATCAGGCCCGTCACCCGCTCGCCCAGCATCAGCACATTGTCGGGGAACAGGTCGGCATGGATAACCGACCGGGGCAGGTCGCGCGGCCATGCGGCGGTTAGATGGGCGAGTTCGTCGGTGACGCGCGCCTCCAGACCAGGGGCGATGTCGTTCAGGCCGCCGTCGCAGGACAGGGCCAGCGGCTGCCACTCTTCGATGCCGAGGTCGTTGTGGCGTTCGCCAGCGAAGCCCGCCGCGGCCTGATGCAACTGCGCCATGGCGCGGCCCGTCGCATAGGCCTGCCCCACGGTCGGTTCGGTGACGGAAACGCCGGTCAGGAACTCGATCAGGCAGGCGGGACGACCGCAGAGCTGCTGCACATGCTGCCCCGCCCGGTCGGCGATGAAGCGCGGCACCGGCAGGCCCTGCGCGCCGAGATGGTCGAGCAGGTCGATGAAGAAGGGCAGGTCGGCGGGGTCCGTGCGATGCTCGTAAAGGGTCAGGATATAGCGATGCCCGGCCCCGTCATTCCCTGTCGTCTCGACCAGGAAATTGCTGTTCGACACGCCCTCGGCAATGCCCTTTGCAGAGATCAGCGTGCCGCAGTCATAGTGGGTGAGGAAGTCGGCGAGCGCCTCTGCGGGCACTGCGGTATAGACGGCCATGTCTGCTTGGTCCTCAGGCTGCTTCGAGGCCGCGGGGCAGCTTGAAGGCGACGGTTTCCTCCGCCGTCTTGATCTGCTCCTCCGCCACGTCGAACCGTTCGGAGAGGGCGTCGACCACTTCGCGGACGAGCACTTCCGGCGCGCTGGCTCCTGCGGTGAGGCCGAGGACGTCGACACCGTCGAGCCAGTCGAAACTGATCTCCGACGCGCGCTGGATCAGGATCGCCTTCGCGCCGCTGCGCTCCGCGACTTCCACCAGCCGCAGCGAGTTGGAGCTGTTGGGCGCGCCGATCACCAGCACCGCCTGTGCGCGGCCCGCGATCGCCTTGACCGCCGCCTGCCGGTTGGACGTGGCGTAGCAGATATCCTCGCCCTTGGGCGCGACGATGTCGGGGAAGCGGCGGAGCAATACCTCCACGATCTGCGCCGTGTCGTCCACGGACAGGGTGGTCTGGGTGAGGAAGGAGAGGCCCTGGCTGTCCGCCGGCGGGACGAACGCTTCCGCATCGGCCACCGTCTCGATCAGGGTCATCGTGCCGTCGGGCACCTGACCGAAGGTGCCGATGACCTCCGGGTGCCCCTTGTGCCCGATGAAGGCGATGTGGCGGCCCGCCTCGATCTGGCGTTCCGCCTGCCGGTGGACCTTGGACACCAGCGGGCAGGTCGCGTCGAGGAAGTCGAGGCCGCGGTCGGCGGCGTTCTGCGGCACCACCTTGGGCACGCCATGGGCGGAAAAGACGACGGGGCGGTCGTCCGGCACTTCGTCCAGTTCCTCGACAAAGACCGCGCCCTGCGCCTTCAGCCCCTCGACCACGAATTTATTGTGGACGATCTCGTGCCGGACATAGACGGGCGCGCCATATTTCTGGATCGCGCGCTCCACGATGGTGATGGCGCGGTCGACGCCCGCACAGAAACCGCGCGGCGCGGCGATGAGGAGGGTGAGGGGGCGTCTGGCTGCTTCGGACATGGTTCAGCCAATAGGGATTTGCGCCGGTCATGGGAAGGCGGCTTCGACGGCCCTGTGCGTCTATGCCTGCGTCAATGGCGATCTGGCGGGGCGGCGTCGCGGTAGAGGGTGGCGAGCTGGATGATCTGGTCCGCGTTGCGGCCCTGCATCATGCTGACGAACTGCGGACTCATCTCGCCCACGGTGCGGCTGTCATGTTTGTCCGGCACGACGCGGGTCAGTGTATCGACGGCGTAGGAGAGCTGTGCCGCCTTGGCCGGGGGCAGCTTTCCGCCCATGCGCTGCAGCGCGGAGGCGACCTCCATGGGGGTTTCGCCGCTCACCGCGTCCGAACCGGAATATTCCGCCGCAATGTCATGCACGCCGCATCCTCCAGCCCCGAAGGCCAGCGCCAAGCTACTCAATATCAAAGCGTTTTTCATTCCGCCGCTAAAACCAAATCGCGATTAAGCCCATCGCTACAACATCGGTTAACGGCAGGGAGGGCATATTTGTCCGGGCTGTCGGGCACCGCGTGCGGGCGCCAATATGCACTGCCGGTTGCCACCTATCGTCCCCCTCTCTAATGAAACGCGATGACTGTGCCGCGCCGTGCGGCAAAAACGGTAAGGACAAGCGCCAAGTGCTCACATGTTCCATTCGCGGCCGCTCCATTTTCCGCCCTTCCATTCTGGGGCTGGGTCTTGTCGCGGCGGCGTTGTCCGGTTGTTCGCGCAAGGGCGAAATCGATGAGACGGGCGGCATCGTCCAGATCCGCTCCGCCTGCCCCGAAGCGTCCATTCCGATGGGCACCGGGGACATCACCCTGTTCAATCCGGCGGGCAGCACCGATTCGCGCGCGATCGACGTGGTAGGCGTCATCTCCAATGTGAAGGCCAATTGCTCCGACGCGGGCGAGCAGCTGTACACGCAGGCGACCTTTACCGTGACGGGATCGCGGCGCGGCGACATTTCCGCCGCGCGCGAGGTCACGCTGCCTTATTTCTCCGTCGTCGTGCGCGGCGCCACGGCCGTCGTCGCCAAGCGGGTGGGCCAGGTCACGCTCAGCTTCGCTCCCGGTCAGGCGCGCACCACCGCGACGGCCAGCGCATCGAGCTATGTGGACAAGGCCGCCGCGACCCTGCCGCCCGAAATCGAGCAGCAGATCCGACGCCAGCGCAAGGCGGGTGACGAGGATGCCGCGGTCGATCCGCTGTCCCGCCCCGAAGTGCGCGATGCGATCACGCGCACCAGCTTCGAACTGCTGATCGGGTTCAACCTGACGGCGGACCAGCTGAAGTATAACGCCACGCGGTAAATTCTCCGCCGTTCGCCCTGAGTGCGCTCAGCCCGGACGGCAGGACAGGTTCGGGAAGTTTTTGAAGTGACACTCTACGTTCGTTTCGCGGCGCATCTGGACGCCATCCTCGACCGGCTGGTGGAGCGGGAGCAGCTTGCCCCCGCTCTCGACCGCCGCGCCATCGCGATCGAGCCGCCGCGCGACGCCAGCCATGGCGACATGGCGATCAACGCGGCGATGGTGCTCGCCAAGCCCGCAAAGACCAATCCACGCGCGCTGGCGGAGCTGATCGCCACCGAATTGCGCGACCTCGACGACGTGGAGTCGGTGGAGATCGCCGGGCCGGGCTTCCTCAACCTGACGCTGACCCCGGCGGCGCTGATCGCGGAGTTGCAGGCCATCCATGCCGCCGCCGTCGATTACGGCCGCTCGGACATGGGGGCGGGCCTGCGCGTCAACGTCGAATATGTTTCCGCCAACCCCACCGGCCCGATGCACATGGGCCATTGCCGGGGCGCGGTGGTGGGCGACGCGCTCGCCACGCTGCTCGAATATTCGGGCCATAAGGTTACCCGCGAATATTATGTGAACGATGCGGGCGGGCAGGTGCAGGTGCTCGGCCGGTCGGCGCATGTCCGCTACCGCGAGGCGCTGGGCGAGGACGTCGGTGAGATACCGGAGGGCCTCTACCCCGGCGACTATCTGGTGCCCGTGGGGCAGGCGTTGGCGCAGGAATTTGGCGACCGCTATGTCAGCGCGCCGGAAGCGGAATGGCTCGACCTGTTCCGCACGCGCGCCGTCGCCGCCATGCTGGTGATGATCCGTGAGGATCTGGCGCTGCTCGGCATCCACCACGATCTGTTCTCGTCCGAAGCGGAATTGCAGGCTGCCGGAAAACCAGATGAGGCCGAGGCGACGTTGCGCGCCAAGGGCCTCGTCTATGACGGCGTGCTGGAAAAGCCCAAGGGTCAGGCCGACGACGACTGGGAGCCGGTGGAGCTGCCGTTGTTCCGTTCGACGCAGTTCGGCGACGATCAGGATCGCCCGATCAAGAAGTCGGACGGTAGCTGGACCTATTTCGGCGCTGACATGGCCTATCATTTCCAGAAGGCGCAGAGTGCTGACCAGCTCATCGACATCTGGGGCGCCGACCATGGCGGCACGGTGAAGCGGATTCAGGCCGCCGTCGCCGCGCTGACGGGCGGCAAGGTGCCGCTGGACGTCAAGCTGATCCAGATGGTCCGCCTGCTGCGCGATGGCGAGCCGGTGAAGATGTCCAAGCGCGCGGGCAATTTCGTCACGCTGGCCGATGTGGTGCAGGAAGTGGGCAAGGATGTAGTCCGCTTCACCATGTTGACGCGCAAGGCCGACGCCCAGATGGACTTCGATTTCGCCAAGGTGGTGGAGGCGTCGAAGGACAATCCCGTCTTCTACGTGCAATATGCTCATGCCCGCATCAGTTCGCTGGGTCGGCGTGCGGCCGATACCTTTGGCGCGGATTTCGACATCGTGGCCCGCGCCGATCTGTCCCGCCTTGGCACGGAGGAGCTGGCGCTCGTAAAAGCCGCTGCCAATTTCCCCC
>DASVNT010000062.1:0-1729 GCA_036383715.1 Sphingobium sp.
TACCTCCAGGTCGGGTTGATCACCACCATTGGCGTTTCGGCCAAGAACGCGATCCTGATCGTCGAATTCGCCGAAGAAAAGATGCGCGAAGGATTGTCGCCCGCGCGGGCTGCGCTCGAAGCGGGCAAGCTGCGGCTCCGCCCGATCCTGATGACCAGCTTCGCCTTCGTCTTCGGCGTGCTCCCGCTGGCGCTCGCCAACGGGGCGGGGGCGGGAGGCCAGAACGCCATCGGCTGGGCGGTCGTGGGCGGGATGCTGTCCGCGACGGTGCTGGCGATCTTCTTCGTTCCCGTCTTCTTCACGGTGGTGAAGCGCATCTTCCGCGAACATCAGCGGACGGATCAGGCCACTGGCCCGGCCCGCGCTTCCACGGTCCCACAGGAGGCGTGATGCAGATGCGCAAGATCAAGGCCCTTCAGATGGCGGCGCTCATTTCGATGCTGGCCGCATGCGACATGGCGCCCAAATATGTGCGGCCAGAGCTGCCTGTTCCGGCGGCGAGCCCGTCGGGGCCTGCCTATCCCGCAGCAGCGTCGGGCGAAGCGGTGATCGCTCCAGCCGACACCGCATGGCGTGACTTCTTCACCGACCCGCGCCTGATCCGCGTGATCGAAACCGCACTGGCGAACAATCGCGACCTGCGCGTCGCGCTGGCCAATGTGGAGCAGGCGCGCGCCCAATATCGCATCCAGCGCGCAGATCTTCTGCCGACCATAGCGGCCACCGGCAACGCGACCTATCAGCAAGCTCCCTTCGCCCAACAGGGGGGCGGCGTATCCGGTCGGACCGACCTCTATTCGGCGTCCGTCGGCATATCCGCGTGGGAGATCGACCTGTTCGGCCGCGTCCGCAACCTCAGCCGAGCGGCGCAGGAGCAATATTTCGCCTCGGTCGAAAGCCGCAACGCCGCCCAGACGGCGCTGGTCGCGGAAACGGCTACGGCATGGCTCACCATGGCGGCCGACCAGGAAAGGCTGCGGATCGCGCGCGACCTGGAATCGGCGTTCGGCAAGACGCTCGACCTTACGCGAGCGCGGTTCGCCAAGGGCGTCGCTTCGGAGCTGGAAGTCCGTCAGGCGCAGACCAGCCACGATCAGGCCCGCGCCGACATAGCCGCCGTGACGACGCTCGTCGCGCAGGATCGCAATGCGCTGAACCTGCTGGCGGGAACGACCCTCCCCACGGAGGTTCTGCCTGCCGCCATGCCGGAAACGGACGTCGCTTTGGCGAACTTGCCCGCCGATCTTCCATCGTCGCTGCTGCTGCGCAGGCCCGACATTGCTTCGGCGGAGCATCAGCTTCGCGCCGCCAACGCCAATATCGGCGCGGCGCGGGCAGCCTTCTTCCCCAATATTTCGCTGACGGCCGCTTTCGGCACGTTGAGTATGGGCCTGTCCAACCTGTTCAGCGGGGCAAGCGAACATTGGTCGGTCGCCCCTTCGGTTGGTCTACCGATCTTCGACTTCGGCCGGAACCGGAGCAATTTGCGTTACGCGCGCGCCACTTATGATGCGATGCTCGCAACCTATGAGAATAGCGTGCAGACGGGCTTTCGCGAAGTCGCGGATGCGCTGGCGCGACGAGGCACGATGACCGCGCAACTGGAGGCGCAGACATCCCTCCGGGATTCGGCTCGGGTCGGCTATCGTCTTTCCGAGGCCCGCTTTCGCGCGGGGATCGACCCGTTCCTGACCACGCTCGACGCCCAGCGCACGCTCTACAGCGCCGA
>DASVNT010000063.1:0-2324 GCA_036383715.1 Sphingobium sp.
CCCTTCGCCAGCTTCACCCGCGCCAGGACGGTGGAATCGAAGCTCAAGGCGGCGGGCGCGGACGTCTTCGCGTGGAAGAGCGGCGCCGGAGAGCTGGTCGAGCGGCTCGGGGACAAGTAAAGGGCCGTCCATGACGACGCTCGCCCCCTATGCCTGCCATCCCGACCGGAGCCGTGGCCGCCTCCACGCCGAGCCGGGCGGAGAGGTGCGGGGTCCGCGCGACATCTTTCAGCGCGACCGCGACCGCATCATCCATTCGATCGCCTTCCGCCGTCTGCGGCACAAGACGCAGGTGTTCGTGTCGCCCGACGGCGATCATTTCCGAGTCCGCCTGACCCACAGTCTGGAGGTCGCGCAGATTGGCCGCACCACCGCCCGCACGCTCGGCCTCAACGAAGATCTGACCGAGGCGCTCTGCCTCGCCCATGATATCGGCCATCCGCCCTTCGGTCATGCCGGCGAGGATGCGCTGGAGGCGGCGCTCGACGGCCATGGCGGCTTCGATCACAATGCGCACACCCTGCGCACGCTGATGCTGCTGGAATCGCCTTATCCCCTTTTCCCCGGCCTCAACCTCAGCTGGGAAATGCTGGAGGGGCTCGCCAAGCATAATGGCCCGATCGACCAACCCGGATGGGCGATGCGGGAAGTCGATGCGCTGTTTCCGATGGATCTCGCCACCCATGCCTCGCTGGAGGCGCAGCTTGCGGCGATCGCGGACGACATCGCCTATGACAATCACGACATAGACGACGGCCTGCGCGCGGATATGCTGACGCTGGACGAGCTGCTCAGCGTGCCGCTGGTGAAGACGTGCTGGGATCGCGTGCGCGCCCGCTATCCCGACGTGCCGCAGGACAGGCTGCTGCGCGAACTGGTGCGCGAGCAGATCGGCGTCATGGCCAATGACCTGATCGCCTCGACACGCGAGAATATCGCGCAGTCGGGGGTGGAGACGGTCGACGACGTGCGCGCTGCGGGACGGGCGCTGGTCGGCTTCTCGCCTGACCTCGCCGCGCAGGAGCGGGACCTCAAACGCTTCATGTACGCCAATCTCTATCACCATCCCTTGCAGCTTGCGGCGGCCAATCGCGCGAGGGTGATCATCACCGATCTATTCCGCGCCTATCGGCAACAGCCCGACCTGTTGCCCGAGGAGTGGCGCGGCGCCTGCGCGCTGGAGGAACCCCATCGCAGCCGTCACATCGCCGACTTCATCGCCGGCATGACGGATCGCTACGCCGAAAGGCGGCATGCGGAGATTTTCGGCGAAGTCGCCTTCGCCTGAGAGCGGCTGGCGACGGGGGAGGGAACCGATTGAGCGATTGACGCGGGGCTGTGTTTCCCGCAAGGGATTGGGGTCCCCGGTGCCGAAGGATTCGGCTCCGGACATGATGCGGGAGAGCATGGGAAGCCTTACAGGCCACCCCGTCGCCGAAGGAGCAACCGCCCCGGAATCTCTCAGGCCAAAGGACCGCATCATGGGCAGGCGCTCTGGAAAGCGGACGGTTCAATCCGTCCCACCGAAGGGGTAAGCCATCCGGTCGTTTGGCCGGTGGTCAAAGCTCTCAGGTTCCGTGACAGAGGGGGTGGCAGACGCGATGGGTCCGATTCAGGGCTCAGGCGTTCGTCGCCCATAACCTCGCACGGAAAGGCCGCTCCCAATGTCCGGCAATGACGACATCGCCACCATCGAAGAAGAATTGCCGCTGCTGGAGCTGCCGCTCGACGCGTGGCACCGCGCGAAGGGCGCGCGCATGGTCGGTTTCGCCGGCTATCACATGCCGATCCAATATGAAGGCATCATGGCCGAACATAGCTGGACCCGCGAACATGCGGGCCTGTTCGATGTCAGCCATATGGGCCAGCTGCTGTTTTCGGGAGAGGGCGTTGACGACGCGCTGGAACGGTTGTTGCCGAGCGATATCAAGGGATTGAAGCCATTCCGCCAGCGCTATTCGATGCTGCTCGACGAAGAGGGCGGCATATTGGACGATCTTATGGTTTCGCGCCTTGGCGGCGGGGCCTTTGACGGCGCGGATATCTATATGGTCGTCAACGGCGCGACCAAATATGACGATATGGGCTGGATGATCGAGCATCTGCCCGACGAAGTCGTCATGAATCACATGGACGAGCAGGCGTTGCTCGCCTTGCAAGGCCCGGAAGCGGGTGAGGCGCTTAGCCTTCTGATCCCCGAAACCGCCGATCTGCTCTTCATGCAGTCGGGCCTTTTTACATGGTGCGGCGTGCAATTGTGGATCAGCCGCTCGGGCTATACCGGCGAGGATGGGTTCGAGATCAGCGTGCCCGCGCAAGACGTG
>DASVNT010000064.1:0-2788 GCA_036383715.1 Sphingobium sp.
CGCTGATCTTCACGATGGTGCTGGTGGTCATCACCCTCTCGGGCTCGACGTGGGTCATGTATCACCTCAATCACAATATGATGCCCGCGCATGACATGAGCCAGATGCCGTGACGGGACGGCGGCGATCGGCGGGATTCCTCATCGGCCTGTCGATCGCCGCGGCCCTTGCAGTGGCGGGGCTTGTGAGCCTGGGCGTCTGGCAGGTCGATCGGCTGGCGTGGAAGCGCGACCTGATCCACAAGGTGGAGACGCGCATCCATGCGAGGCCAGCGCCTGCGCCCAAGCAAGCGGGATCAGATGACGCCTATCTGCGAGTGACGACAAGCGGGCGCTTCCTGCATGATCGGGCGACGCTGGTGCAGGCCGTGACGGTGCGTGGGGCGGGATATTGGGTGATGACGCCGCTGGTGACCAACCAAGGTTTTACACTGCTCATCAACAGGGGCTTCGTCCCGGCCGAGGCGAAAACAAGCTACATGACGCCATCCGGAACCGTGCGCATCACCGGCCTACTTCGGCTGACCGAGCCGCATGGGGGCTTCCTGCGTTCCAATAATCCGAGCGCGAACCGCTGGTATTCACGCGATGTGAGGGCGATCGGAGTAGCGCGGAAACTGCCCTCCCCGCTCGCTAACTATTTCGTCGATGCGGAGGCGAGCCCCTCCCCCGACGCGCTGCCAATCGGCGGGCTGACGGTCGTCAAGTTCCCGAACAGCCACCTCTCCTACGCGATAATCTGGTTCGTGCTGGCGGCGATGGTCGCAGGCGCATACATGTTGCTGATGCGTCACGAATGGAAAGAGCGCCGGGCATGAAGCCACATCCGCCCATCAGCGCGCGGTGGCTGCCCAGCCAATGGCCGGCGGACGCCGCGGGCCGTAAGAATATGGCGCTGCTGGTGCAACTACGCTGGATCGCCATCGCGGGACAGGTCGCGACGATCCTGTTCGTGCATTGGGCGATGAAGATCAGCCTGCCCGTCGCCGCGATGCTGCTGGTCGCGAGCGTGGCGGCGGCGGTGAATATCGTCACCTTCGCCGCGCTGCGCCGTCGCACCGATGTCGCCCATGCGGAACTGTTCGTCGCGCTGCTGTTCGACGTGCTACTGCTGACGGTGCAGCTTTACCTTAGCGGCGGGGCGACCAATCCTTTCCTGTCGCTCTATCTGTTGCAGGTGGCGTTGGGGGCGGTGCTGCTCGACCGGTGGAGCATCTGGGGCATCGTCATCATGTCGGCGCTGTGCGCGGCGACGCTGTCCTTCGTCTATCAGCCGCTAAGGCTTAGCGCCGCGCTTGAGGGCCGCCTGTTCGACCTGCACATTGTCGGGACATGGATCTGCCTGATGATGATCGCGGTGCTGCTGGTGCTGTTCATGGGACGGGTCAACCGCAACCTTCAGGCGCGCGAAGCCTATCTGGCGCGGCTGCGGCAGCAGGCTGCGGAGGAAGAGCATATCGTACGCATGGGGCTGCTGGCGTCGGGGGCCGCGCATGAACTGGGCACGCCACTGTCGCAACTGGCCGTCGTGCTGGGCGACTGGCGACACATGCCCGAGATCACGGATCATGCCGCGCTGGTCGAGGAAGTGACGGAAATGCAGGCGGCGGTGCAACGGTGCAAGGCGATCGTCACCGGCATCCTCCTGTCCGCCGGCGAAGCGCGAGGAGAAGCGCCGCAAGTCACCAATGTGCGCGACTTCATAGACGGCATCGCAGCGGACTGGCGTGCGGCCAATCCGGGCATGCCGCTGCGCTGCGACTTCGGGCCGCATGACTATCCGCGCATCATCGCCGACCCGGTGATCCGGCAGGCGATCGGCAACCTGCTCGACAATGCGCGCGAAGCGGGAGCGACCTATGTCGACCTGGTCGTCGGACGCGACAGCCATTCGCTCAACATCGCGGTGCGGGATAATGGCAGAGGCTTTTCAGAAGAGATGCTGGATGACTTCGGCAAGCCCTACCGGTCGAGCAAGGGGAAGGAAGGCCATGGTCTGGGCCTGTTCCTGGTCGTCAATGTCGTGCGCAAGCTGGGCGGCAGCGTCAGCGCGAGTAATGGCGCGGACGGCGGCGCGCTGATCCTGCTGCGTCTGCCGCTGGGCACGGTGGCGCTGGAGGAGACGGAGCGATGAGCGATGAGCGGCTGCTGGTGCTGGTCGAGGATGACGAGCCCTTCGCCCGGACATTGAAGCGGTCGTTCGAGCGGCGCGGCTATCAGGTCCTGACGGCAGGTAGCCATGCCACGCTGGTCGCTCTGCTGGAGGATCACGATCCCGTTTATGCGGTGGTCGACCTGAAGCTCGGGCCGGAGTCGGGCCTTGTTTGCGTGCAGACCCTGCATGCCCATGACCCGAAGATGATCATCGTCGTGCTGACCGGCTTCGCCAGCATCGCAACGGCGGTGGAGGCGATCAAGCTGGGCGCATCCAACTATCTCGCCAAGCCGTCCAACACCGACGATATCGAAGCCGCCTTCGCCCGGTCGTCCGGCGACCCGTCCACTCCGCTTGCGCCCCGGCCTACGTCGATCAAGACATTGGAATGGGAACATATTCATGAGGTGCTGAAGGACAGCGACTTCAACATATCGGAGGCGGCGAGGCGGCTGGGCATGCACCGCCGCACCCTCGCCCGCAAGCTCGCCAAACGGCAGGTGGGGTGAGACTGCCGACGTCGTTGACGCGATCCGGAACAGCCGCTAATCCCCGGCACATCCAAGCGGGTGTAGCTCAATGGTAGAGCAGCAGCTTCCCAAGCTGACGACGGGGGTTCGATTCCCCTCACCCG
>DASVNT010000065.1:0-80398 GCA_036383715.1 Sphingobium sp.
ACATTGGGAGCGACGAGGATGCTGCCGATCTTCTGGACATTGCCGCGCGCCACATCGAACCGCTCCGCATTGTCCAGCCGCCAGCTATGGCCTTCGCGCCGACCGCGTGGAGCCTCGACCGTGGAGACGAGGTTGCCGCCCGCCCGGTCGTATATGGTGACGCCCCGCAGGGACACGGCATTGCCCCGCCCGACGATGACAGCGGCGTGGATCAGGTCTTCGCCATCGCGCACCCAGACGTTGGATTTCACCCCGCTATCGGGCGGAACCTCGCCGAAACCTGCCGCCTCCCATGCCGCCAGCGTCGCAGTGGAGCGCACCACGATGCGTTCGTTGAACGAGAAACTGATGACGGCGATGAAGGCGGATACCAGCACCAGCGGCGCCAGGATCTGATGCGCGGACAGGCCCGCCGCCTTCATCGAGATCACCTCGCTATTGGCGTTGAGCGTGGTCAGCGTGATGAGCGTGCCGAGCAGCACAGCAAAGGGCAGGAAGGTCGCCGTGATCTGCGGCGACCGCAACGAGACGTAACGCCACAATTGCGCCTCGCCGTTGCCCGCATGGGCCAGCACATTGCCCGCCTCGCTCAGCAGGTCGAGCGCCTGCAACACCATCACCAGCATGAGCAGCATGGCGAGGCAGCGGGTCAGGAAGGTCTTGCCCATATACAGGGCAAGCTGCCGCGACGGGAAGAAACTCATCTCCATGGATTGTCCCTAGCCCGCCTTTGCCGGTCGCCGCGCCCGCAGGAAGCGGGTGAAGACGCCGATCAGCTTGGAGAATTGCCGCTCCACCGCCCCGATGGGCTGACCGCCCGGCACATGGGCGGTGACATGATACAGCCACAGGATCAGGCCCGCGAACAGAATGAACGGCACCCACAGCGCGATGATCGGATCGACCAGCCCCAGCGCGCCGACCGACTGACCATATTGGTTGATCTTGTGATAGGTCACGATCATCACGATCGACAGGAACACGCCCAGCGCCGATGTGGAACGCTTGGGCGGTATGGCAAAGGCGACCGCCGCCAACGGCAGCAGGAACATCATCGCCACCTCCACGATGCGATAGTGGAAGTTCGACCAGGCCAGATTCTGCTGCTCCTCGGTCGCGCCTGCCTTGGTCCCCGACACCACCAGTTCGGGCAGGGTCAGTTCCTGGTCGCCATCGCCGCGGGTGCGGAAATTATCGATCTTGGGCAGCGCGATGGGCAGATCGTGCGCGGAGAAGCTCAACGTGCGCGGCGTGCGGTAATTGGGCGCGTTCTGGATCAGCAACCCTTCCGACAGGCGCAGGATGATCGTGTCGGGATCGTCCGTCGCCATGAACTGACCGCGCGCCGCCGTGACCGCCAGCGACTTGCCGTCCTTGCTCGCCATGCGCGCGAAAATGCCCGACAGCTTGCGCCCGCCATCCTCGCTGGTTTCGATGCGGATGGTCATACCGTCACCCAGATTGGTGAACTCTCCCACCTTGATCGAGGCGCCCAGCGCGCCGGTCCGCAGTTCGAAGCGGAGCCGCTCATACCCAAATCGGCTATAGGGCTGGAGGAAGCCGACGATGCCGAAATTGACCAGCGCCAGCACTGCGCAAAACATATAGGGCACGCGCAGCAACCGACCATAGCTCAGACCCACGGCGCGAAACACGTCCAGTTCCGACGACAGCGCGATCTTGCGAAAGGCCAACAGGATGCCGAGCATCAGGCCGATGGGGATGCCCAGGCCGAGATATTCGGGGAGCAGGTTGGCCAGCATCCGCCACACCGCGCTGACCGGTCCGCCCTCCGTCGCGACGAAGTCGAACAGGCGGCGCATACGGTCGAGCACCAGCAGCATGGCGGAAATGGTGAGGCTGGCGAGCAGCGGAACGGCAATAAGCCGCGCCATATAGCGATCAACGGCGGTCAGCATGGCGTCATGGCCCTACCCCTGTCCGCAACCGCTCTCCTGGACTTCGACGCGCATGTCATGGGCGCGGTCTAGCGGTCGGTCGGGCGCAGGTCATGCGGAAAATGCGCCCCGCGCGCCGGATAGAGAGGGTTTGTCAGGCTGGTTCCGCCGCGCGCCCACTGGTGGGCGCCGCCGTGGCCTCCGCGATCTTGCGGTCGAGCTGGGCGAGGGTGAACGGCTTGCGCAGCACATGCTCCCCGTCGAGCAGTCCCGCCTCCGCATCGTCGCCCGCAAAACCCGTCACGAACAGGACGGGCAGGGTGACGCCGCGTCCGCGCATGCCCAGGATCATTTCCGGTCCGGTCATCTCCGGCATCTGCACATCGGTCAGGATGATGTCGAAAGCGCCCTGCTCCGCCATGACCTCTGCCGCCTTCGCCGGATGATCGCAACTCACGCTGCTGTGGCCCAGTTCTTCCAGCGCCGCGACGGTCGCGGCCAGCACGCGCGGATCGTCCTCCACCACGAAGACGGCGCGGCGCGGCGCGGCAGGCGCCGTGGCGGCCTCCGCCAGCAATCGCGTCGCCTCCCGCTCCCCGCCCCGGCGACTGCGCGGCAGGAATATCTGCACGTCGGTCCCCTCCCCCGGCGTTGACAGGATGCGGATTTCGCCCTTGCACTGGCCGACATAGCCAAAGACCTGGCTGAGGCCGAGGCCGGTGCCCTTGCCCACCGGCTTGGTGGTGAAAAACGGCTCGAACACGCGGGAGAGTATTTCCGGCGTCATGCCATGGCCGGTGTCGCGCACCGACAGGCACACATAATCACCGCCGGGCGCTTCGCCGATCTCGCCCGGCGCCAGGACGGCGGACGATGCGGAAACGGTGATCGTCCCCTTGCCGTCCATCGCATCGCGCGCATTGACGCACAGGTTGAGCAGGGCGTTCTCCAGCTGGTGCCGGTCCGCCCAGATGCGCCAGTCGGTCGCCTGCGGGTCCATCACGACATGAATCTGGTCGCCGATGGTCCTGTCGATCAGTTCCGACATGCCCAATATCAGCTCATCCGCATCGACCTCTGCCGGGAGCAGCGGTTCCGCCCGTGCAAAGGCGAGCAGGCGGCGGGTCAGGGACGCGGCGCGGTTTGCGCCCTCCATCGCATTGTCGATGTGCCGCGCGGCATCGCCATTGTCGCCCACGCGGCGGCGCGCGAGTTCGAGGCCACCCAGCACCACCGCCAGCATATTGTTGAAGTCATGCGCGATGCCGCCGGTCAGCTGCCCCACCGCCTCCATCTTGTGCAACTGGCGCAGGCTCTCCTCGGCGGCGGCGCGCTCCTCCATCTCCGTGCGCAGGCGGCCATTGGCGACCTCAAGCTCCTGCGTCCGGCTCTGCACCGCGATTTCGAGGTTGTCGACGCGGCGCGCTTCCGAATCCGCCAACCGCCGGACGTAGCGCCGCTCGGTGAACGCGCTGTTCGCCACCCAGAGCGCGATGAGCGCCGCCACCAGCACGGCTGCGCCGACAAGGCCATTGCTGCTCGCCAGCCGGTCCGATCGCATCTTTGACAGGTCGAGAACGGTGCTCCGCTCGTCCAGCACTTCCATTTCGTGCCGGATCATAACGACCAATATGCGGTGAATCCGGTCGGCGTCCTGCGACCGATTGGCCTCGTAGAGACGCCCCAGCGCGCCCAGCCGCTGATCATAGGTGGTGCGCAGGGCAATATCGTTCAGCGTTGCGCCACGCTTGAGATAGGCGGCGCGCAATTCCTCGACGAAGCCGCGTTTGCGGGGATCGTCGCGGGACGCACGGCGCAGGTTCTCGATCAGAATGCCCGCCGTGCGCCATTCGTCGGTATAGCGTTGCCCATCCTTCACATCGACGCTGACGACATAGCGTGCCAGCAGCGATTCGGCGCGCGCCACCGTTCCTTCCAGATTGCGGGCGATGGCAATGACTTCATAGCTGCGTCGCTGCTGGTCCAGCGCCCTGTCCCGGTCGCGCGTCGCGCCACTGGTCAGGATGAAAAGCAGCGCCAACGCGAGGGTGAGCGAAAGCCCTAGCGCCACCGGGACAAGGCGGCGCCATTTCGGCAGATCGTCGTGTGCGTCTTCCGACCCTTTTTCTTGGCCTAGCCCAAGCATGAAATATGCTTAACGCAACGTAGCGCGGGCGGAAAGCGGCGTTTCCGTTCTGCGCCCGATTTGTACCAATTTTACACAATTACCCCGGTGGCACGACCCGCAGTGGTGAAAATCTCCACGATTTCATCCACTTGCTCGTCGCTATGCTCCGCACAAAGCGAGCAGCGCAGCAGGAACGTACCCGCCGGCGTCGCGGGCGGGCGGGCCATGTTGACGTACAGGCCGAGTTCCAGCAGCGCCTGCCACATCATGACCGCCTGCGTCTGATCGGTCAGGATGACGGCGATGATCGCGGACTGCGGCGTCTTCGTCCCCAGCGTGAAGCCGAGGTCGGTCAGGCTCTTGTGCAGCCGCTGGCTGTTCTTCCACAGGTGCGCGCGCTTGTCCCCCGCCTGCATCAGCTTGCGAATGGAGGTGGCGGCGGTCGCGACGACGCTGGGCGGCAGCGAGGCGGTGAAGACATAGGGACGGCAGACGAGGCGCAGCACCTCGAACTTCGGATGGTTGGAGACGCAGAAGCCGCCCACCGTGCCGACCGACTTGGAGAAGGTGCCGACGACGAAATCGACGTCCGCCTCGACGCCCTGTTCCTCATACACGCCGCGGCCATTGGCTCCGAAGAAGCCCATGCCATGCGCTTCATCGACCAGGATCATGCAATTGGGATGCTTGCGCACCGCCGCGACCATGTCCGGCAACGGCGCGACGTCGCCCAGCATCGAATAGACGCCTTCGAGCACGACCAGCTTCTGCGCATCCTTCGGCAGGCGACCGAGGCGCTTGTCGAGATCCTCGACGCTGTTGTGGCGGAAGCGGACGATCTCCGCATCGCCCATGAAACAGCCGTCATAGATGGACGCATGGCTGTCGGCGTCGAGGATGATGTAATCGCCCTTGCCCGCCAGCGTGGAGATCATGCCCAGATTGGCCTGATAGCCGGTGGAGAACACCATCGCGGACGAGGTGCCGTAAAAGTCCTTGAGCGCGTCCTCCACTTCGCGGTGGCCCTGATAGGTGCCGTTCAGGACGCGGCTGCCCGTCGTACCCGCGCCGAATTCGTCCAGCGCCCGCTTGCCCGCCGCGACGACGTCCGGGTCGAAGGTCATGCCCATATAGTTGTAGGTGCCGAGCAGGATCGTGTCCTTGCCGTTGATGACGGCCAGGGTCGGCGACTTCACCTGCGTCATCACGATCGCATAGGGATCGCGCACGCCCGTCGCCAGCAGCGCCTCACGCTCCGCGATCAGCGGGTCGAATTTGGAGAAAAGGTCGCGCGCGCCCGGCTGTTCGGCAGGGGTGTGGGCGTCGGATGCGGTATCGACGGCGTCGCTCATCGATTCAGCCTTCCGCCCGCAGCTTCACGACCGCATCGACCAGCTGGCCGACGCTTTCGATTTCCGCCTGCATGTTCATCGTGATGATGATGTCGAACTCATCCTCGATCGCCGCGACGAAATCCATGACCGTCAGGCTGTCCCATTCGAGATCGCCGGCAAAGGTCGTTGCCTCGCTCAGGGCCACGCCCTTCTTGTTGAACGGTTCGATCTGCGCGGTGACGCTGTCGAGGATGCTCTGGCGGTCGGTCATTGCGACGATGTCTCTCTGGTAGGGGCGTTGGTGTTCCGCGCCGCCATGGCAGGGGAATGAGGCGGCAATCGGGCATGGCTCTTGAAGGCCCGCAATCATCATGGCAAGCCCTGCCGGTCAGGGGAAGAATAATATGTCCTTACAGGAGCCCGGAGTCGTCCGGTCCTTTCCGCCCAATGCCATCCACCTCGTCCGCACCAACCAGCAGATGCAGCTTCAGCTCAGCCAGATGGCCGACCAGAAGGCGAGCATGCTGATGGGTGCGACCTTCGTCGTCTTCACGCTGGCGGTGGGGCAGTTGCGCAGCGGCGCGGGCATGATGCTGCCCATCGCCCTGCTGGCGGCGTCGGCCTTTCTGTCGGCGCTGTTCGCGATCCTGACCGTGTTGCCCAAGGTCACGCATCTGAGCGGCGCGGCTTTGGGGCCGGAGGCCAACCTGCTGTTCTTTGGCGTGTTCACCGCCCTGCCGCAGGAGGAGTTCATCGACCGGGTGCTCGACCGGCTGGAAACGGACGAGACGACCTACCGCACGATGCTGCGCGACATGTATCAGGCGGGCACGATCCTGCAGACCAAGAAATACCGCTATCTCGGCTATGCCTACCGCAGTTTCCTGACCGGCATGGCGCTGACCGCCATCGCGGCGGCGGCGGAGCTGGCGACGGGCCGGTTTATTTAAGCCATCCCTTCGCACGGTAGCCCGCAGCGGTCGCGGCAAGCCCCGCCTCCGCACCGATTTCCGAACGCCAGAGCGCCGACGGAACCTGCCGCTCCGGCGAGGCGACCCAGTCGGGATGACAGAAATAGCGCGCGCGGTCGGGCGTCAGCTTGGCCCTTGCGCCGCGCGCCAGCCGGTCGATGCGCGCGCCCAGCATCAGGGCGAAGCCCGGCAGGGACAGGGTGCGGACCCGCTTGCCCACCGCACGGCCAAGCGCATGGGCGAAGGCGACATGGGTGAAACCGCCCGGCGTCCCGTCATCCACCTCATAGACCTGCCCGGAGGTGAGGCCGGTGCGATCCACCGCGAGGCGAACGAGCAACATCGCCAGATCGTCCGCATGGATGATCGACAGGCGCCCCGGCGGCGGCAGCAGGACAAGGCCCCGCGCCGCCATCTGGAACATCTCCAGCATCTCCCGGTCGCCGGGACCATAGATGGCGGGCGGGCGCACGGCGGTCCAGTCCAGCCCCGCACCGATGAGCATATGCTCGCCCTCCCGCTTCGACCAGCCATAGTCGGACAGCTGCGGCTCACGCGCCGACAGGGAGGAGACGAGGATGAACCGCTCGACGCCCGCATGGCGCGCCTTTTCCGCGATCAGGCGGGTGCCCTCCGCATTGGCGGCGTGGAAGGCGGCACGGTCAGGCACGTTGATCGCGCCGGCCACATGGATCACCGCATCCGCGCCCGTCACCAGATCGGCGAGCGCCGCGTTCGCCGACAGGTCGCCGGAAATCCATGTCACGCCGGCGCGATCCGGCTGCGGACGGCGGGTCAGCGCGCGCACGCCATGTCCGTCGGCCAGTAGTCGCTCCAGCACCGCGCCGCCCAGAAAGCCGGTGGCGCCAGTTAGAGCTACCTTCACGTTTGCTGCTCCGCAGCGGTCACAGCACGACCATATGATCGCGGTGGATGAGGACGGATCGCTGCACTTCGCCCAGTATCGCGGCGATTTCCTCGCTGCGGTGGCCGATGATGCGCGCCGCGTCGTCCGCGTCGAACTCCGCCAGACCACGCGCGATCACCTGACCGTCCGCGCCGGTGATGTTGACCACGTCGCCGCGCCGATAGTCCCCGCTCGTGCCCTTGACCCCGGCGGGCAGCAGGCTGCGCCCCTTGCCCAGTGCCGCCGCCGCGCCGTCATCGACGACCAGCGTGCCGCGCACGGTCAGCCGTCCCGCCAGCCAGTTCTTGCGCGCCGTCTTGCGTCGGTCGCCCTTGAAGATCGTGCCCCGGCCCGATTGCACCCAGCAGGTGAGCGGCGCATCCACACGGCCGGAGATAATCGCAAGGTGCAGGCCCGCGCGCGTCGCGATGCGCGCCGCCTCCACCTTGGACGCCATGCCGCCCGATCCCATGCCCGATGCCGAATCGGCGGTTGCCATGCCGGCAATCTTCGCGTCGATCCGCTCGACCAGCGGCACTAGTTCCGCCGTCGGGTCGACATGCGGATTGGCGGTGTAGAGGCCATCGATGTCGGACAGCAGCACCACGGCATCGGCATGCGCCGCCTGCCCGATGCGCGCGGCGAGGCGATCATTGTCGCCGAATCGAATTTCTTCCGTCGCTACACTGTCATTCTCGTTCACGACCGGAATCACGCCGAGGCCCAGCAGCCGTTCCAGCGTGGCGGACGCATTGAGATAGCGGCGGCGATTTTCCAGATCGTCCAGCGTCACCAATATCTGCGCGGCGGCCACGCCCTCCGCCTGCAGCAATTCCGCCCAGATGCCCGACAGCGCGATCTGGCCCACGGCGGCGGCGGCCTGCGCATCCTCAAGGCTCGCACGTCCCCCTTTGGCAAGGCCGAGGCGGCGCGCGCCCAACGCGATCGAGCCGGAGGATACGATGATGAGCTTCTGCCCCGCCCGGTGGCGGGCGGCGATTTCCGCGACCAGCGTCTTCAGCCAGTCGCGCCGCACCTCGCCATCCTTGCTGACCAGCAGCGAAGAACCGACCTTGACGATGATCCGGCCGCAAACATTGGCGCGAAAGCCCGTCAGGCTAACCGTCATGCGCTGGCCCACACGAACAGCCGCACCGGCTCGTCACCCGTCGGATCGACCTGATGCACAGTATTACGCGCCGGGCGGGATTGGCGCGCAGCCGCCGCCTTGCTGTCGGGAACGGGCTTTTCCGGCGTGTCGGGGTGTACGGAGCAAGCGGAATAGCGCGTCAGATCGGCGACCACGGTTTGACCTCCTCATCGCCGCCCTCTTCGTCGTCCGCTTCGCGCGCGACCGGCAAATCCTGCATCTCGACCAGAGCGTCGAGCAGCGCCTCCACGCCTGCGCCGGTCGCGCCGGAGATGATGAACACCTCCTCCACGCCTTCCTCGCGCAACTGGTCGGCGATCTCTTCCATCAACTCGGTATCGAGCAGATCGCCCTTGTTCAACGCCACGATCTGCGGCTTTTCATCCAGACCTTCGCCATAGGCTTCGAGTTCGCCGCACACGATGCGCCATGCGTCGAGCGGGTCGTCGCCGGTCGCGTCGACCAGGTGCAGGAGCACCCGGCACCGTTCGATATGACCCAGGAAGCGGTCGCCGATGCCCACGCCTTCCGACGCGCCTTCGATCAGGCCGGGAATGTCGGCGAGCACGAATTCGCGCTGCTTATGGCTCACCACGCCCAATTGCGGCTTGGTGGTGGTGAAGGCGTAGGCCCCCACCTTCGCCTTGGTGTTCGTGACCTGATTGATGAAGGTGGACTTGCCCGCATTGGGTAATCCGACCAGACCCACGTCGGCCAGCAGCTTGAGCCGCAGCCACACCCATTTCTCCTCACCCGGCCAGCCCGTGCCATGCTGGCGCGGTGCGCGGTTGGTCGAGGTCTTGTAGCTGAGGTTGCCGCGCCCGCCGTCGCCGCCGCGCAGCAGGGTGATGCGCTGCCCTACTTCGGTGAAGTCGGCGAGAATGTCCGAATAGCCTTCCTCGTCGGGATCGGTGATGATCTGCGTGCCCACCGGCACCTTGATGACGAGGTCGTTGCCGCCGGCCCCCGTGCGGTTCTTGCCCATGCCGGGAATACCGCGCTGCGCCTTGAAATGCTGCGTGTAGCGAAAGTCGATGAGCGTATTGAGGCCGCCTACCGCCTCGAAAATAATGTCGCCGCCCTTGCCGCCGTCACCGCCGTCGGGGCCGCCATATTGGATGAACTTCTCCCGCCGGAAGCTGACGCCACCGGGGCCGCCTCCGCCAGAACGAATGAAAATCTTGGCTTGATCGAGAAAATGCATGGGCCGCGCCATAGAGGCATTTCAGCCTGCGCGAAACACCGATGGCTCGAAAAACATGGGTACGGGACATAGGGACGGGTGTCGGGCGGGGAGGGCGGCGCTTATCCGTCACCCTCCCGGCACCCGTTCAGGCTCCCAATTCAGGCCATGGCAGGCATGGCGTCGCGATAGAGTTCGAACGCCGGTTCATCGCGCGGCGGGGCGAGGCTTTCGTCATATTCGAACAAGGCCATCGACACTTCGGACGCACGTCCGCGACTCACGCGGGATTCGACCCGGCCCGTCGGGCGGAAGCCGATCTTGCGCAGCACGCGCGCCGACGAGGGATTGTCGAGGAAATGGCCCGCGCGCACGATCAGGCCGGTCGCGCGGGCAATCCGCATGACCGCGCGAGTCGCCTCGGTGGCGAAGCCCAGACCCCAGAGCGACCGCTCCACCCAATAGCCCAGTTCCAGTTCACCGTCCGCACGGCGCGAAATGGCGACACCGCCCACGAGCCGCGATGCACCGCCGCGGGTCCGCATGAACGACAGGAATTCGGGCAAACGGGGATCGCGCTGCCGTTCGATCCAGCGATGCGCTTCGGTTTCGTCATAATGGGCGGGCACGTTCAGCAGGTTCCGGGCAATATCCGGATTGCTCAAGGCCTTGGCAAGCGGGGCTGCATCCTCTGGCCAGCTGGGGCGCAGGATCAATCTTTCGGTTCGGGCGAACATCGTAACTACCTCTTTGAACTCGTGTTTTCTTATTATGCTTGTCGGCTTGCCCTTCCCCGTTGCGCGCCCAATAAGCTCCTATGGTGACAGACGTGCGACACCGCGCACGGAAATGCCGTGTGGCATGACAGCCCCTAAACACGGGGCGAGGATTTTCGATCCCGCGCAACGAAGGCCGCCTGTCCATCCGCCGCGCATACCCCTCCGTCGGACGGTTTGGCGGTGCCGCGACATGATCGCCCGTGCGGCTTGCCCTCCTGTACGGGGCCGCGATACGAAGACTGTATAGCCATGCACTGGAGAAGATATGTCCGACGTGACCAGCCCCCGCGTTCCCCCGCTCCCCCGCGAGGAACTGACCGACCCCGCGCGGGAGGTCTGCGCCTTCTGGGGAGAGCCGAATGCGTGGGAGGAGGGGTCCAAGACGAACGTCATCAACGTGATGGCGCAGCATCCGCCGCTGGGCAAAGTCTATAATGAGTGGGGCAAGCACTTCCTCATGAACAACTCGCTGGCCCTGCGTCAGCTGGAGCTGATCGTGCTGCGCGTCGCGTGGCGCGTGAAGTCGGAATATGAATGGCACAACCATGTCGGCTACGCGATCAACTGCGGCATGACGCTGGAGGAGATCGCGGCGTGCAAGGAGGAGCCGATCGTCTATGGCTGGGCGGAGCAGGACCGCGCGGTGATCGAATCCGTCGACGAACTGCTCGACGCCGGCAAGATCAGCGACACGACATGGGCCACGCTCTCGCGCTATTACAACCGCCAGCAGTTAATGGACCTGACCTTCACCATCGGTCACTATGTCATGACGAGTTGGGCGCTGTCCTCGTTCGAGGTCGGGCTGGAAAGCCCCGATCCGGTCGGTTTCGATCTCAAGACAAAATCGGGGCAGACTCCGGGCGCGACCTACAAGCCCATGGAGACGGAAGATTGGACATCGACGCGCGGCTATTGACGTCCGGGCCGTGGCGGCAGGCGGTTGAGGGTCGTTCAGCGATCCTCAGCCCCTGCCGAAATCCTGCGCACCCGCCGCAATGACCATGGAAGAGATGCTGGCGCGCGAGGCGATTCGCGCGACCATCGCGGCCTATACGGCAGCGGGGGACCGGCTGCGCGCGGACGATCTTGCAGCCTGCTTCACCGCCGATGGCGTGATCGAGACGGACGGGGTCGAGGCGGCGGACGGCTTTCGCTATGAAGGGCGGGACGCCATCGGCCAGTGGATCGCCCGCTGGCGGGATCGGCCCGCCGATGCAGGGCCAGTGCATCAGGCGACATTCGTGCGCCATCACCTCACCACCTGCCATATCGAACTGACCGGCACGGATAGCGCCCGCGCGCGGACCTATTGGTCGGCGTGGACCGACATCGACCCCGATCATGCGGGCTATTATCTCGACAGCTTCCGGCGCGAGGGGAAGCATTGGCTGATCGCCCACCGCCGTATCCGCGAGGACTGGCGCGCACCCCACAGCCTGTTCACCAACGCGGTCGCACGCTCATGCTGACGGGCGTTCTCATCCTCTCCGAGTCAAAAAAAAGGGACCGGCTGAACGCCTGTCCCTTTACGAGTTTTAGGAGAGGATGCCTGAAAGGCACCCCCTATGTGCACCGCAACAATTTTTCTCGCAAGTGCAAAAAATGAAGGGTGCGATTGCGGGAATTGCATCGCACCGCGCCTCGACAATTTTTGACAATTGGAGAAAGGCGGCCATGCTGCGCCGCAGCAACGCTTGTCCGGCTCAGCAGACGCTGGCGTAATTCCCAAAAAGGCTTAGGCTGCCCAAGGAAACACGCAGGAGAGAGCCCTATGTTCGTGAAGTTCACCAGTACCGACCGGGTGCCGGTCGCGGTCAACGCAGCGCAGATTTCCTTCATTTCCTGCATCTCCGACGGAACGCGCATCCGCTTTGGCGAAGGACGCAGCGTCACAGTCGTCGAACCGCTGGAAGAGGTGGTCGACCGGCTCAACAAGACCCGCCAGTTACCGGAGGAATAAAGGCAACCTCGCTGCGCGCGGCCTCACCCGCCGCGTGTCAGCGCGCCTTCCAGGTCAGCAGCGAGGATGCTGCATAATTCCACACCGCGCCCACCGTGGCGCCCGCGATCCCGGCGACCCACCATTGGGCATGCTGCCCGAACATCAGCGTCCCCACGCCGATATTGGCGATCGCGCCGGTTCCGCAGACGATGTAGAATGTCAGCAGGCCCTTGATCATCTTCCACCCGCGCAACCGCTGGCTGGCATAGGTCACGACATTGTTGAGCGTGAAGTTGAACGCGATGGCGATCAGCACCGCCACCGTCTGCGAAATGCGGAAGTCGTTACCCGTCAGGCCCAGCATCACCTTCAACACGCCCAGGTGAACCAGCAAGCCGACCGACCCCACCATCAGGAACAGGATGAACCGGGTCGGCAATATGCGGCCCAATGTCCTGTCGACGAAGAAGACGAGAAGGTCCGTCAGTATCTTGAGGCTCATCTTGCTGTCGCCGCTATAGCGATTGCGGAACTGGAAGGGCTGTTCGGCCACGCGGAGTTTTCCTTTGCCGCTGACGAGGATGTCGAGGACGATCTTGAAACCAATGGCGGACAGATGGGGGCACAGCTCCACCAGACGGTCGCGCCGGATGGCGAAGAAGCCGCTCATCGGATCGCTGCACTGCGTCCGCAGGAGCATGTTGGTGAACTGCGTGACGAGCAGGCTGCCTTTCAACCGCGCCGCGCTCAACCCGTCCGCGCATCCGCCGTCTGCATAGCGCGTGCCGATCACCATGTCCGCCTCACCTTCCGCGATTCGGGCATACATGGGGGCGAGCTGGTGTTCGTCATGCTGCATGTCGCCGTCGATCACGGCCACGACGTCGGCGGCGGAGCTCATCGCGCGCCCACGGAGGCGCTGCCATCGATCCTGTCATAGTGGAGCGTCATCTTCAGACTTAACTATCCCGCTCGGACCACGATAAAGCCCGGTCATTATCCCTGCGACTATGTGCCCGTACCCGTAAAGGGGACACGCCGTCCAGTGGGCGGGCGACGGCGGTTGGCGTGCGCGATTCGCTTTATCGAACGTGATTCGGTTTGAGGAAGGCGTTGCGGGGCGGTCAGGCCCTCGAAACGGAGCACGAACAGGTCCAATTTCTTCTGAACCCGCCTGAAGTTCAGCTTTGGCCCCGCATCGGCCCGCCGCGCCGTCATAATGGCGACTTGCAAGGCCGGACGAAGCCCGTTACCAAAATGCGAGTAATTCTCATTAGCGTAGTTTGGCCGGGAGGAAATCACCCATGTACGACTATCTCGATCGCCCCCTCGGCACGCTCGACGAGGGCAGCCGGTTCATCGTCTGGTCGATGCGCGGATGGACGCAAAGCATGGCAGAGCGCCGTTGTCCGCCATCCGTGCTGGGTTCGGCGTTCACGCGATCGGACTTGGGCGACGCCCTGCCGCACTTCCACATGGCGATGATGGCGCTCAATCGTGACGGAACCGAAAAAATGGGATTCGGGTCCATTTCCTGTCCCCATGTGAGCGAGGCGGAGGCGATTCTCCTGTCCCTCCTGCGCCTCATCGGACAGGGTTCGGCGCGGGCGGCGGAGGCCACGATCGGCCTGCTGGTCCGCCCGGAGGCCACGCAAATCTTCAAGCGCGCCTTGACCGCCGTCGCGATTCTTTTATTTGCCCGCTATCCCCTTCCCGATGGAGTTGATGGTCAGTGAACGCCTCTGATAGCGAAATCACGATACTGGAGCCGACGACGGCTCTCTCCGTTGAGACGGTCCAGTGGGTTCGCCACTGGAACGAGCATCTGTTCAGCTTTGCGATCACGCGCCCCTCAACCTTCCGTTTCCGCTCCGGCGAGTTCGTGATGATCGGCCTGCAGGGCGACAAGAAGCCGCTGCTGCGCGCCTATTCGATCGCCAGCCCGTCCTATGCGGAGGAACTGGAGTTCCTGTCGATCAAGGTCGAGGATGGCCCGCTGACCTCCCGTCTGCAGAAGATCGAGGCAGGCGACCAGATCTATCTGGGCCGCAAGCCGACCGGCACGCTCGTCTCCGACGCGCTGATCCCCGGCAAGCGCCTGTTCCTGCTGTCGACCGGCACCGGCCTTGCGCCGTTCCTGTCCGTCATCCGCGATCCCGACATCTATGACATGTTCGCGCAGATCGTGGTCGTGCATTCCGTGCGCCGCGTCAGCGACCTTGCCTATCGCGAGGAACTGACCAGCTCGCTGGCGGGCGATCCGCTGGTGCAGGATCAGGCGCTGTTGCAGCTCCAATATCTACCGACCGTGACCCGCGAGCCGTTCCACCGCGCGGAGCGCATCACCACGATGATCGACAATGGCGGGCTGTTCGATACCGGCACGCTGGGCGATGCAAAGCTCGATCCCGAAAACGACCGTTTCATGCTGTGCGGCAGCATGGAGATGATCAAGGAAACCTCGGCCATGCTCGATGCCCGTGGGTTCGAGGAGGGCGCGAACAACAAGCCCGGCACCTATGTCGTGGAGCGCGCCTTCGTCGGCTGAGCCGCGACGGCACTTCCTATGCAAAGGCCCCCTCCCCGAAATGGGCGGGGGCCTTTTGCGTTCAGGACGGCTCGATGATCCTCAGCAGTCGGTCGTCGGTGACGGTCATGGTGAAGATCGGCTCCGCATCGGCAGGAACCTCCGCAATCGCATCGACAAAAGCCGCGCGGGTTTCCGGCTCGTCATAGACCATCTTCTGATCGAAGGCGGCGCGCCATGTCGCCTCGTCCGGCCATTCCGCATAGCCCACAAAGCGTCCGTCCGCATCGCGGTGCAGGCGCGACCCGTAACTGCCATAGCGCAGCCGGATGAGGTCGGTGCCCCGCGCCCAGGCGCGGCGGAACTGATCCTCCTTGCCAGGATGCACCCGCCACCAATAGACCGCGACGAACATCGCCTCTCTCCTTCCCCTCCAGCAATCGCCGGGCGGCGGCGAGGTTCCCGGTCAGGGCCGCAGAGCGTCCACCAGCGCAACCGCCGCCGCGTCCACTTCCGCCCATGTCGTCTCGAACCCGGCCTCGTCGCCGAAATAGGGGTCGGCCACAGGCTGCCCCTCCATACCGGGCACCACGTCCATCAGCAGGGCGAGGCTGGCGGACGCATCCGGGGGCGCGAGGCGATGCAGATTGGCGAGATTCTCGCGATCGAGCGCGAAGATATGGGTGAAGCGGTCGAAATCATCCTGCCGCACCTGCCGCGCGCGCAGGACCGAAATGTCGATGCCATGGGCCAGAGCGGTCGCCTGCGCACGGGGATCGGGCGGGTTGCCGACATGCCAGTCCCCGGTTCCGGCGGAGTCGACGGTGATCTCCAGCCCCACCGCCTCCGCGCGGGCGCGCAGGGCCGCTTCGGCGAGGGGGGAACGGCAGATATTGCCGAGGCAGACGAAGAGGATCGCCGGTCGCTTGCTGATCATGGGCGTGGGATAGCAAGCGACGTCGCCCGCCGCCAGCACCGCCTTAGACGGGGAGGGTGAACTCTATGGGCGCGATGAATTCCAGCCGGTCGCCGGTGATGGCATCCGGCGCGCGGGGATAGGGGGAGGCTCGGCGCATCATCGCCATCGCTTCCTCGTCCAGCACAGCCTTGCCGGACCCGGCCAGGATCATGCCGTCGATCAGCGCGCCGGTACGGTCGAGGATGAAGCGGACGCGGACGATGCCTTCCTCGCGGCGCATGCGGGCGCGGCGGGGATAGACCTTGTGTGCGTAGAGCCAGGAGCGGACGCGGGCGGCATAGGCCATGCTCTTGCCTGCCGGGGCGTCCGCGTCCAGCCCGTCGGCGACGCCACGCCGTTGCGGCGCCGCTGACGGGGTGGTCGAACGGGGTGAACCCTGCGCCGCAGCCGCTGGGCTGGATAGCGGAGACGACGCAGGGTTCCGCGCGGCCGCCGGGGTAGTGGCAGCCGCGACTGGCGGTAATTGTGTGGCTGGCGAAGCCAGCGGAGAGGGCAGGGGCGGCGGCGGCGGCACGGTCGCGGGGACCGGCGGCGGCGACGCCTGTTGCTGCTCCACCGGATGGGACTGATCCGGTTGAGCGGCGGCCTGCGGCTCGGCGGTCGGCGCCTGTTCCTCACCCTGATCGCTGCCTTTCAGGGCGGCGAGCGACAGGACCGAGAGGGAGGGGCTTTCCACCCACCGCTCCTGCCGTCCCGCGCTCAACGTCAACAGCGCCGCGATCAGCAGGCCGTTGACCGCCAGCGATGCCATGGCTGGCACGCCGGGGCGCGAGAGGGTGGAGGAGCGCATCGTCGCCATCGCGTCAGAAAGTGTTCGCGAAGGTGAACTTGAACGTCTGCCCCTCCGCCGGGAGATAGGAGAGGTAACGGCGGTAATAGGTGTCGAAGATATTCTCCGCGCTGATGCGGAACTCGACGCCCTTGGCCGCGCCGCTCTGCGGACGGAAGGTCAGGAAGACACTGTGCGTGTTATATCCGGGCGTGGCCTGCCCCGAACCGGCGCTGATGAAGCCGCTCGTCGGCACCTTGTTCTGCGCGTCGGCAAACTCCGCCGTCCAGCCGCCGGACAGGCCGGTGCGGGCGTCCGCATAGCCGACCGTCAGATGATATTCATTGGCCGGGATGGTGAACAGATACTGGCCGCTGCTCAGGTTCTTGCCGTCGATGATCGACAGATTGCCCCGTGCGAAAAAGCCGCCGATGCCATATTCCGCTTCCAGTTCGACGCCCCGGATGCGGGAACGGCCGACATTGACGAAATAGGGCGTGCTGCCAGCGACGCCTGCAGCAACGCTGTTCGTCTGAATCAGATCCTTCACGTCATTCTGGAAGAAGGTGGTCTTGGCGCGCAGGCGATCGTTACGGTCGGCAATGCCGTCGAAGGACAGCGTAAAGCCTGCCTCGACATTGTCCGACTTTTCAGGCCGCAGGAACGGGCTGTACGACCGGTTGCTGGCGCTGCTGAACGTCTCGTCGATGTTGGGCAGCTTCACCGTATGGGCGTAGGAGCCAAAGACACCGAACCAGTCGGTCAGATTGTACAGCGCCGCGATCTTGGGGGACACGCCGCTGTGGCGTGTGCGCTGCGGCTGCGCACCGATATAGGTCGTCGCGCCGGGGCGCAGGTCGGTCCAGTCGACACGGACGCCGGGCATGATGGTCAGCTTGTCGGACCACACGATCTCCAACTGGCCGAACAGGCCGTAGCGGGTCATGCCGCCTTCGGGATGGGTGCCCGCACCGGCGCTGATCGTGCCCGATGTCGTCACGCGCGGATTGGTCCGCGTCTGGTCGATCCACTGGCCGCCCACGATCAGGAAGGTCTTCCAGTCACCGCCCAGTTCGATCTGGCTGGTGTTCTGCACCTTGGCCTGCCAGCTCTCATAGCCGAAGGTCGATTTGGTGACGTTGGTCAGGAAGTTCGTTTCGGTCTGGACGACGTTGGAATCCGCATAGGAAAGCTGCGCCTCGACATTCAGCAGCTTCGACCCGTTGAAATCGTTCACATAGCCGACGACGCCGGTCTTGTCGTGAACGCGGCGGCGCATGAGGTTGCCGACCGCACCCGTCACCTGATCGTAGACTTGCGGCGTGTCGCTGATCCAGTCCTGATAGGACACCCAGATCGCGTGCTTGCGGTCGCCGGAGAAATTATAGCGCGCCTTGCCCAGCCAGCTGTCCGCCTCGGTCTTGGAGGCGGCGACGATATTGCCATTACCGTCACGATAGTCGCTGCTGCGGCGGATGTTGTAAGTGCCGAGCAATTCGAGATTTTCCACCGGCTTGAAGGCCAGAATGCCGGACCCCGTCTTCGCCTCCGCATTGGTTTCCGTCGCGCCCTTCAGTCGCAGCGCAATGGAGCCGCCGTCGGTCAGGAAGTCCGCCGCGTCCTTGGTCGTGAAGTTGACGACGCCGCCCAGTGCGCCATTGCCGTACAGGGTGGAGGAGGCGGGGCCGCGCAGAACCTCGACCCGCTTGTAGAGTTCGGGGTCGGAGAAGAAGCCGCCCATGCGGTACTGCTCGTAATATTTCTGCACGCCATCAACGGTGATGACGACGCGGCTGTCCGGATCGCCAATGCCAGAACCCAGGCCGCGAATGTTGAAGCCCTGACCGAGCTGGCCGACGCCGCCCTGGATGCTGACGCCCGGAATGCCTTCAAGGAGGTCGCCGATGGTGCTCGCCTGCTGCTGGTCGATGTCTTCCTGATCGAGGGCGGTGACGGCCTGCGGCGTGTCGATCGCGACCTTCTCCGCACCTGCCGAGACGATCAGGCGGTCGAGGGAGAAGCTGGTGGTCTGGTCATCGCTGCTCGGCGCGGCCTGCTCCGGCGATGCGGCCTGTGCCATCGCCATGGTGGGCGCGGCGGCCAGCGCAGTACCGAGGAAAAGCAGGCGTCTGGTATTCAACATTTCTGGAATGCCCCCAAAATTCTGTCTGATCTTGTTGATCGTTCTGCCGGCGACGACCCGATCGCCATCCGGCTGCCCCTTCACCTAACGGCAGTTTTTGAGATTGCAAGTGATTCTCAATAGCTATATCGGAGGGCGCAACGAAACAGGAGGAGTATCGAGAATGAAGCTGGCCGGGGGACACCCTGCATCGCTGAAGGCGGCGCTGGCGGGGGCATTTCTTGTGGGGGCGACAGCCGCAGGGGCGCATATGCCCTATGTGCTGCCGACGCTGTTCGATCTGGGCAAGGGCGACCATGTGACGGTCGAATCCTCCTTTGCGGAGGACGCCTTCGTCCCCGAAGTCGCGATGCGCGATGCCTCCTTCCACCTGATCGGTCCCGACGGGCAGAAGCTGGGGACGGGCACCGTCACCTATTTGCGCGACCTGTCGATCTTCGAGGCCGATACCAAGGCTGACGGCACCTATCGCATCACGACGGGCCAGCGCGCGGGCCGCAAGGGCAAGATGGCACGCGTGGGCGACAAATGGGAAGTCCGCGCCGAAAGCGCGCCTGCCAAGCCGGGCGAGCAGGTGGTGGACGTGCAGAGCATGACGCTCGCCGACGCTTATGTGACGCGCGGCGCGCCCACGACGGCGGCACTGAAACCGCGCGGCGAGGCGCTGGAAATCCAGCCGGTCACGCACCCCAGCGACATCACCGCCGGGTCCGACGCCAGCTTCGTGCTGCTGTATGACGGCAAGCCGCTCGCCAATGAGGCGGTCACGCTGTTCCGTGCGGCGGGCGTGCATGACGGGCGCAAGGTTGCGGGCGAAGTCCGCAGCGACGCGAGCGGCAAGTTCACGCTCAAGCCGACCGATGCCGGCACCTACCTCATCCTCGTCCGCCATCGCGGCGCGGCGCCCGCCGGGGCGGAAACGCCCTATCGCAGCTACACCTATACGCTCGCCTTCGACGCGGCCTGAGCTAGTCTATCCGACAGGAGACATGATATGAAAAAGACCCTGATCCTCGCGGCCGTCGCAGCCGCCACTGCCGCCGCCATCGCCGTTCCCGCGCTGGCCGCCCCGCATGAAGGCAGCGCCTTCATCCACGACTATGATACGAACAAGGACGGCAAGGTCACGAAGGCCGAGTTCGACGCTGTGCGCGTAAGCCGCTTCAAGGCGACCGACGCCAATCACGACGGCACGGTGTCGGAAGAGGAATATGTCGGCGAATATCAGGCGCGCCTGGAAAAGCAGCTCGCCGAATCCGACGATACGGCGGAGCGTAAGGCAGAAGACCGCCAGCGCCAGATGCGCCAGGCCCATGTCCGCTTCGGCGTGCTCGACAAGGACAAGGACGCGAAAATGACGCAGGCGGAATATGACGCCTCCGGCACGCGCGCCTTTGCCGAACAGGACGACGACAAGGACGGTATAGTGACGCAGGCGGACGCGACCGCAACAGCGGCCAAGCAACTCGCCGCCCGCGAAGCACGCGCCAACCAGCAATAAGCAGGAGGACGGGAAGGGCCGAAGAGGCCCGTCCGGCCTATATATAGAAAAAGGGACGCAACGGCGACGCTGCGTCCCTTTTCTTTTCGTCAGGGGAGATCGTTATTCCGCCGCCTGCGCAGCCGGAACCGCTTCGGCAATCGCCTTGGTCTGGGACAGCGAACTGCCGAAGCTGTGGAGGCCCAAAGCGTGGAGGCCGCCGAGGCCGCCGCAAACGAACAGCACCATGTCCTTCGGCTCCGGCGTGGCATAGACCTTGCCATCCTCGCGAACGCGGCCCTGCGACTCGAGCTGGCCGCGATGCAGCCCCTGCAACCAGTCGGCCGATGCGGCGGCGTTTTTCCAGATGATCTCCTGCACGTCCTCGATATTCGGGACTTCCCTGGCGACGATCTCGGCGCAAATCGGGTTGATGCCGATCGTCATCTCCGAATATTCCATCGACGGCGAGTAGCAGTTGGCGCCCGCATAGCTCACCGACTTGCCGATCATCTCCAGGAAGGCGACCGCGCCCGTGGAGGTGGTGTCGAGGACGTTCATCGTGCCCATGGTGCTGAATGCGGTGACGGCATTGCCCTTCACGCCCGCGCGGCGCTCGGCCAGTGGCGCCCACGGCGATTTCTCCTCCCACTCGCCCATCAGGATGCTGGCGAGGCGGCCCGGCGAGCCAAAGGTCGTCTGCGAGGTGACGCCCGCGACCTGTCCCGCGACGTTGCGCATGATCAGGCGGATGGCGCGGCCGATTGCATTGGCCCGCGTCGCCACGCCGCCCGCGCAACCGTAGCTGTAGGGGATTTTCAGCGCGTCGCGAACCGGCCCATTGACGATGAAGCCCGGAAAGACCGGCGCGGTCGTCGCGTTGACGCCGTAAAGTTCGAAGTCCGGTTCGCTGATCGCCTCGATCGCGGCGATGATCAGTTCCAGCGATTCCGGCGGCGCGCCCGCCATGACGGCGTTGATGACGATCTTCTCGACCGTGCATTCGCTGTTGTCGGGCATGCGCGCGATCAGCTCGTCGGGGTAGCGGTCATTCTCCGACAGGAACATGCGGACGCGGGCATCGGTCGGCGGGATGAGCGGCAGGCCGTCGCCCCAGCCCAGTTCCACCGAAGCCTCGGTGAACGCCTCGATGCTGTCCTCCACCTCGACGCGGCCACTGGTCAGCCAGTCGACCTCGCACCCGGCGGGACCGCAATCGCGGCTGACGAGGGGCTTGGCGACCCTGTTGCTGCGCGTCGACGGCTTGATCTTGTGGATGGTCATGCCGCGATCTCCTTTTCGGTCAGGCTGGCGCCCATGACGGACAGCAGCCCCTCGAAATAGGCTTCGGCCACCGGCTCCACCTCCTCGCGCGACAATTCATTGAGCGGGTAGGGGAGGACATGCACGCGCAGGCCCGACCGGCCGCCGCGCGCGGCCAGTTCATGCGCGAAAGCCTCGAAATTCTTCGTGGCCACCGCAACGGTGGGAACGCCGGCATTGGCGGCGGCGACGGCGTCGCGGATCGTCCACCCGGTGCAGCTGCCGCAATTGGCGAGGCCGGAAATGACGATATCGACGGTCTTGAGCCACGCCTCCAGCGAGCGGGCCTGTTCCTCACCCTCTTCGCCGGAGCGGTTGGTGGAGCGCCAATAGGAGACTTCGGCACCCGCTGCCTCGAACTTCGCGGCCCAATTTTCGCTGATCCAGTCCCAGCAGCGCCAGATCTGGTCGAGGCGGAAGCCGATGCGCTTGCCTGCCAGCGCGCCCGCATCGGGGCCGGGGCTGGCATTGTCGTCCATCCGCTTCGCCGTGGGATCGAGTACCTTGATCAGCGTCATGATTCGCCTCCTATGCGGGACGACTCTCCATGCGGCGGTCGTCCTGTTCTTGACGGGATGCTTGCAGATGGTCGCTGGTACGTCCAATGTATTTGGACGACGACTTTGATACGCTGGACGCATCATGCTGGAACTTCGGCACCTGAGGAACCTGACGGCGCTGGCGCAGCGCCTCAATTACGCGCGCGCGGCGGAGGATTTGGGCATTACGCAGCCGACGCTCAGCCGCTCGATTCAGGCGCTGGAGCGTCAACTGGGCGTGCGGCTGTTCGACCGGGATCGCAGTGGGGTCACATTGACGCCGCAGGGCCGCATGGTGGCGGAGCGCGCAGGCTTCCTGCTGGCCGATGCCGACGACCTGGAGCGACAATCGCAGTTGAGCGCAGCCGGGGAGGCGGGACGCATCCGGTTCGGCATGGCGCCGATGCCCGCCCGCGCGCTGTTGCCCCGCCTGCTCTCGACCCGGCTGAAAGCCGCGCCGGACGTCGCGAACGAGGTGGTGGTGCGCGACGTGCAGGCGCTCTGGGGCCTGCTGACTACGGGCGATATCGAGTTTTTCGTCAGTCAGGACGGCCTGTTGCAGGACGTGTCGCAGGCGCGGGTGGACATGCTCGGCCATTTCCCGATCAGCCTGATCGTGCGGGCGGGCCATCCGTTACTGGCCGGAGACGACCCGGCGGCGCGCTTTCCGCTGTTACGGTCGAGCTGGGCGGGCCTGCCCCTACCCACCGAGATTCGCGACAATGTGCGCGGCGCGCCCAATGTGGTCGAGGATTTCGGAACGCTGGCGGCGGTCACGGCGTCGAGCGACGCGATCTGGTTTTCATCGCCCTTTGCCGTGACGGAGGAGCTTGCGGAAGGACGCCTGTGCGAACTTCCCGGCACCCAGAGGCAGGAAGTGCGCGTGGTGATGTACACGCTGGCCCGCCGTTCGCTGTCTCCGCTGGCGCAATCGCTCAAGAAAGCGATCCGGAATCATATCAAGACGATGAACCCGGCGGACGTGTTCGCTATGAGCACATGATACGGAGCCGGAGACTCGCCGCATGACACGCAATGACAGGGCGCTCTGGCGCGTAGCCGACGCGTGGCGGATGAGCGTCATCATCGATGCGGAGGACTATTTCCGCCATGCCCGCAGCGCGATGCTGAAGGCGAAGCGGCGGATCATGCTGATCGGCTGGGACTTCGACGCGCGCATATCACTGATCCACGGCCCGCGCGAACCGGGCGAGCCGGAGACGGTGGGCGAGTTCATCTACTGGCTGGTGAACCGCACGCCGGAACTGGAGGTGCATCTGCTGCGCTGGGACGTCGGCGCGCTCAAGACCCTCGTGCGCGGTTCCAACATCTTCACCATCACCAAATGGATGAGCCACAAGCGCATCCATACCAAGCTCGACAGCTTCCACCCCACGGGCGCATCGCATCATCAGAAGATCGTGGTGATCGACGATTGCGTCGCCTTTTGCGGGGGCATCGACATGACCGGCGAACGCTGGGACACGCGCCACCACCGCGACCATGAACCCCATCGCGTCACGCCGCATGGCACGCCCTATAAGCCGTGGCATGATGCCATCACGGCGTTGCAGGGGCCGGTGGCGGCGGCGCTGGGCGATCTCAGCCGGAAACGGTGGGCGCGCGCGGGCGGGCATCCGCTGGACCCGGTGGACGGGCAGGAGGATTGCTGGCCCGACGACCTTACCCCCGATTTCGAGAATATAGCGGTGGGCATTGCGCGCACGCGGCCGGAGATGCCGGAATGCCCCGAAGTGCGCGAGATCGAGGCGCTGTTCGTCTCCGAAATCGCCTCCGCCCGGCACCATATCTACGCCGAAAGCCAGTATTTCGCCTCGCGCCGCATCGCGGAGGCCATTGCCGACCGGCTGGGCGAGACGGATGGGCCGGACATTGTCATCGTCACCCCGGAAACCGCGCAGGGCTGGCTGGAGCCGGTGGCGATGGACACGGCCCGCGCGCGGCTGATCACCGCATTGCGCCAGCGTGACGTGCATGGCCGCCTGCGCATCTATCACCCCTATACGGCGGCGGGGGCGCCCATCTACGTCCATGCCAAGGTGATGATCGTGGACGGGCGGACGCTGCGTATCGGGTCCGCCAATATGAACAACCGCTCCATGGGTTTGGACACCGAATGCGACGTGATCGTGGACGCAGTGACCCCGGCGGATGCGGACAGGGTGCTGGCGATCCGCAACGGCCTGATCGCGGAGCACCTCGGCGTGCCTGTCGAGACGGTGGAGCGGGAGATCGACCTCCGCGGATCACTGATCGCCGCGATAGAGGGGCTGCGCCGCCCCGGCCATTCGCTACGCCCCTATCAGGTGCCGGACCTGAGCGCGGTGGAAGAATGGCTGGCCGATAATGAGGTGCTGGACCCGGAAAGCCCGTCGCAGATGTTCGAGGCGACAGCGCGCAAGGGGCTGCTCAGGCGGTTGCGCCTCAAGGGGTAGCGATGCCGTTCGCCACCCGGCTGGCGCGCCTGCGCTGTTTTTTGTCGAGGAGCGCGCGGCTTGCCTCGTCCAGCGCGACATTGTCGGCCATCACCGCGCCGCGCTGGCCGATGGGGCGGTCGGGACCGACGGTCGAATCGACCATCGTCTGCCGCTCCAGTTCCGCATTGAGTTCGGCGCCGATCAGCACGGCATAGGCCGACAGGAACAGCCACATCAGGAAGATGACGACCGCCGCCAACGATCCATAGGTGGCATTATAATCGCTGATGTCGGAGACGTAGAAGCCGAAGCCCAGCGTGATCGCGACCCACAATAGCGTGGACAACACCGACCCCACCGACAGCCACCGCCATTTCGCCGCGCGCCGATCGGGCGCATAGCGATAGAAGATCGCGAACGTAAAGCTGACCAGCGCGCCCGCAAACGCCCATGTCGCCCACTGGATCAGCACCGCCGCGTTCGCGCCCAGATAGCCGGCCAGGAAGTTGCGGACATAGGTGAACAGCGAGATGGCGACGACACCGATCACCGCCACGCCGACCATGCCCACGGTGATGAGCGCGGCGACGGCGGTGGTGCGAAAGATGCTGCGCGTCTCATGCTCCTCATAGATGATGTTGAGCGCGGCGATCATCGCCGTCGCCGCCCGCATCGCGCCATAGAGCGACACGAACAACGCAATGGCGAGGCCGAGGCCCTGCGCCGCCTTGCTGCTGGTTACGATGGCGAGCAACTGGTCCCGCAATATGGTCAGCACCTCCGCCGGGGCGAAGGGGCCGAGCAGGTCGATGCTCTGCGCCACCGTCTGCGGATCGCCGACCAGGCCGTAAAGCAGGACCACCGACCCGATCAGCGGCACGAAGGCGAGGAAGGCGAAAAAGGCCACACCCGCCGCCAGCAGGCTGAGGTTGTGAAAGCCGTTCATCACATAGACGCGCTTGAGGATCGACCACCAGGCGGCGCGGGGCATGTGCAGGGGGGATATGCCGGTCGCGCCCGGCACGGCCTGCGCAATCTGCTCCGCCGCCTGTGGGGAGAGAGGGGCGTCGTCGTCCATGATGGCGGGGTCGATCATGGCAGGGATGCGCTGTTGCCGGGCGCGGGCGTGCGAGCAGATGTCTCTGCCGCGGCCCGCTCCGCCTCCGCAGCACCGCTCATCTGGTCCGCCACCTGCTTTTCGATGCTGTTGGCGGTGGTGCTGATATGCTTGGCCTGCTCATCATATTTCTCATCGAAATCCGGCTTGCGGTCGCAGGCTGCCAGCGCCGGCAGGATCGACAGGGACAGCAGGAACGGCACGCGCATCAATAGTCCTTCCGATAGCGCAGATTGACGCTCGACCCGCCGAAACTGCCCGTCGCACTGAGGATGGAGAGCGCCTTGGACAGACTCACCTCCAGCTGCGTGGCGGTATAGCCGCGCGCGTCCGTCACGATCTCCACATAGACGTCGTTGCTGATATACTGCCCAACGGCGAGGGAGGTTCCCCGGCCCGTCTCCTTGTCGTCGCCCAATATACGCAGGCGGTCGATGCCGGTGGAGCTTTGCAGCACGCCCAGCGGGTTGAGGCCGCCCTTGCCGCCGCGCAGGCTGTTGAGCGACGAGGCCAGTTGCACCGCCTGTATCGCGGACAGCTCGCCCACGGAATTGCCGAACAGGATGCGCGCCATTAGTTCGTCCTGCGGCAGGCTGGGCGTGGAGGTGAAGGCGATCTGCGGATCCTGCGCATGGCCGCTGATCGTGATGGTGATCGTCACATCCTCCACCTCGCCCGACGCCACGATGTTGATGTCGGGATCGGTCATCGACCCGCCGTCGAAGCGGATGCGCCCGGTTTGCAGGTCGAAGCTGTGGCCCGCAAAGCCCAATGTGCCGCGCACCAGATCGACTCCGCCGGTGATGACCGGCGCGCCACTGGTCCCGCCGACATGAATATTGGCGCCCCATTCGCTTTCGAGGCCCATGCCGGACACATAGATCTTGTTGTCGGCCATCACGTCCACGTCGAGGCGCCAGCTCGCGGGCAGGCTGCTGATCGGTTCCGGGTTGCCGGTGATGCGTTCGCGGCCCGGCACCGGCTTGCGGCGGACGCCGGTCAGCGTGGCGACCTGCGCGCCGCCCTGCCGCACGATCTTGTACCGGGTTTCGGGCAGGCTGATCCGGCCGCTGACCGTCGGCGGCTGGCCGGGACCGTTGACGATCTTCAACTGGCCCGTGACCTGCGCGGCGAGATCCTGCCCGCTGGCGAGTTGCGCGCGATCCATGTCGATGCCGAGCTGGATCGGGAAGCCCTGCGCGCTGCTCAGCGAGACGAAGCCCTTGGCGCTGACCGCGCCATTACCGGCCTTCGCGGTCAGGCTCTCCACCTCCAGCCGGTCGTTGGTGAAGCGGCCCTGCACCTTCATATTGGTGAGGCGCGTGCCGTAGCTCTGGTTCTCATAGGTCAGGTTGTTCGCGCGGACGAGGCCAGTGAGCTGCGGCGTCTGGAGCCGCCCTCCAAAGTCCGCCGCGACCCCGATGGGGCCTTTCAGGCTCTGGTCGGGCAACGCCGCGAGCGAAAACAGCGTGTCGGCGGGACCATTGTAGCGCAGTCCGCCGGACAGCGGCGCGGCAAAGAGCCGCGTGGTCCAGCTACCCGCACCGGGGGGCAGGGGGTTGAGGTTGACCTGGAACCGCCCGATCGCCGCCCCGCGCCGCCGGATGATCGCACGGGCATTGCCACCCTCCGGCTCCAGCCGCCCAACGACGAAAATGTCCACCGGCTGCGATACGGAGGCGAGGCTGGTGCGGGTGAAATTGTCGATCTGCAACCGCGCGTCCGCTTTGGGGAAGGCGGTCGAGGAGGCTTGCGCGAAATCGAGGCTGCCCGTCACCGTGCCGCCAAGGCCGAGGCCGGGCGCAAAGGGATTGGCAAGCGCGAGGTTCACATCGTTCAGACGCGCCTGAACCTCCATGCCCCGACCATAATGCCCCGCCAGTTGCAGCGTGCCCTGTCCGGTGTCCACGGTGCCGGGTTGCAGCCTGTACCCGCCCTTCTCCGGCAGGATGTTGAGCGCGCCGCGCGTGGCGACGTCGATACCGTTGAACCGGCCCTTGAGCGCGATGCGCCACAGCTTGGGATCGAGCAGCGCATTGGCCGCCATGCGGAACGGATAGCGGGTGCGCCCCTCCACCAGCAGCCGCGCCTGCCCCTTGCCGCCGCGATAGTTCACATTGGCGCGGGCGCCCGCGATGGTCAGCTCGCCCATATGGACGCCCGCGATCTGCGCGTCGGCCACGACCTGCGGCTGATCGTAGAGGACGATGTCGGCGTTCACGATGGCGCGGTCGGCGGAGAAGCCGACCTTGCCGGGCATGGCGGCGTTGCGCGCGGTGGCGTTGACCACCGCGCGCTGCTTACCGGACAGGGAGGAAAGCTGAACCTGTCCGGTAATGCCGGAACCCTTTGCGGTGACCGTACCGGTAAAGGGTCCAGACGCTGTCTGAGTGACGCGGCCCGTCAGGCCGACACCGCCGAATTGCGTGCCGGGGCGCAGGTCGACGCTGAGCGGCCCCTTGCCCACGCGGGCCGCGACATTGGCGGCGAACGGGCCGTAATCGGTGTCGCCCTTGCCCGTGACGACATAGGTTCCGTTGTTGCCGACGACGGTCGCCACGACATTGGACAGGCCAACGCCCACGCCAGGCCGCGCGGCGGCGATGCGCGCGACGGGGCGGGCAACGGTGCCCGTCACATCGACGCCCAGCGGGCCATAGGCATTACTGGTGCCGCGCGCGGTGAAGCGGATCGCGCCGTTGGATCGATACTCACCCCGCCCGCCGGTCAGGCGGAAGGCGGGTGCGGCGACGTTCAGCCGATCGATGGAGGCGACGCCATTGCTGTCATAGCCGACGTCCGCGACGATCAGCGCATTGCCGCCGAGGAAAGTCTGGATGCCGTCGTTCAGGATGCGCGTGGACCTAGCCGTGACCCGCCCGCCGAGCTTGAAATAGCCGTTCGCGCCGGTCTTCAGGTCCATATTGGTCCTGACATTGAAGATGCCGACGCTCTCCACGCGGTAGCCGTTGACCGTGCCCTGCAACGCGCCGGTGTAGAGCGCCTTGTTCAGATCAGCGACGACGACCGCGGTGGCGTCGATCCGGTCGGAGCGCAGTTTGAGGTTGTCGGACAGCAGGCGGCCATTGGCATAGGCGAAGTCGCCGTTCAGCCGGACGTTGGTGAGGAGCGGGGCCACGCTTTCGATGCCGGTGATGCGGCGCGCGGTGCCGGTGACGGGAATGCGCCATTGGTCCTTGTCCAGCGCCGCGCTGCCCGACACGGACAGCCCATCGACCAGCGTCCCGCCGAAACCGATCTGCTTTGCGTTGACCGCATAGGTGACTTCGGGCGCGACGAAGCGGCCGTTGAGCACCGCCTTCGCCACGATGTCGGAGCCGACGAGGTTGGTCGCGATCACGCTGGGCTTAGTGAGGCGGAAATCGAGTTTCAGATCCTGCATCGTGCTCGCGCCGAGGTCGACGAGGCCATCGGCGGCAAAGGTGAAATTATCGCTGGCCACGCCGCCCTTGAGCCAGATGCGGCGTTGCTTTGCGGTGGCGCTGAGGTCGATCTTCGTCACCGGCTCCACCATGTTGCGACCCGGCCCGGTCAGGAACAGGCCGGGGCGGGTATCGCCCTTGACCGTGAAGCTGCCGTTGCGGGCGGTGAGCGCGACATTCGCGAGCCGGTCGCCCCCTACCGTGCCGTCGAGGCGGCCATTCCACGCATTCCAGTCGCCCTTGCCGGTCAGCGCGACTGTCACCGGCTTGGCAATGCCGCTGAACCCGGCGACGAGGCCGCCCGCAGGCGCGTTCACTTTGAGGTCGAGGTCGAGCCGGTTGGACTCCGGCACGGCGTCGAGTAGCAGCGCCAGCCTGTCGCCGCCCGCCACGCCCGGCGCGACGAGGGCATTGGCATTGGCGCGCACCTGCGCCTTGCCATCGGCGATATGGACCTGCCCGTTCAGGCTGACGAGATGGCGCTTGCCAGTGACGGGCGGGTCGATCTGGAAGCGTCCGACCGACAGGCGACCCACGTCGATGTCGAGGTCGGGGAGCAGTGGCCCCTCGCTCGGCGGCGTCGCCTTGAACTCCGGCAAACGATAGAGGCGGCCCGTGGGGATGCTCAGCGACCCTATGTCGAGGTGGTTGCGAGCATAGCTGAGCGGACGCCAATCCATGTCCACCGTCTCGGCGCTCAGGAACACCCCCTTGGGGTCGCGGATGGCGAGGCCGCGGATGCGCATGGCACCAAAGATCGATCCCTCGATCCGGCCCACGTCGATCTTCATGCCATTGGCGAAGGACAGCGCCGACACCTGCCGCGCGACAAAGCCGCGCCCGCTGTCGCTGCCGAGCCACAGGCCCACGCCGATCACGATCACCACAATCGCGGCGAACAGCCCGCCCGCGCCGATCAGGATGCGGCGGCCCCAGTTCGGGCGGGGTGCGGGCGCCGGGGCGGCGTTCATGTCGATCTCGTCCGCCATCAGAAGGCCTGCCCGATGGAGATGTAGATGGACACGCGCGACTCACCCTCCTTGCGCGCGATCGGAGTCGCGATGTCGAGCCGCATCGGCCCGAAATTGGTGTAGAAGCGCCCGCCCACGCCGACGCCGAAGCGCCAGTCGGTGAAGCGCGGCAGGCTGCTGGTATAGACCTGTCCGCCGTCCACGAAGCCGACCACGCCGTAATCGCCGAAACGGTAGCGAACCTCCGCCGCCGCCTCGACCAGACTGCGTCCGCCGATGGGCCGGGCGTCGGGGTCTTTCGGCCCCAGTTCCTGATAGCCAAAGCCGCGCACAGACCCGCCGCCGCCCGCATAATAGCGGCGGGAGGGCGCGATCTGCTCGCGCGCCGCACCCTGTATCGTGCCGACGCGGGTACGGCCTGCCAGCACGATGCCGTCGCTGACCGGATAATAGCCCGTCGCCTCGAACAGACCGCGCCCGTAAATCTGCCCGCCGCTGCCCAGCGACCCTTCGGGCGAAATCTTGGCGGACAGGCGGAAGCCCTTTGTCGGGTTGAGCAAGCTGTCGGACGTATCGAACGTCACCTGCCCCGGCAGCGCGAGGACGTAGAAGGTGCGCCGCCGCCGCTCCGCCGCCGCGAAATCATAATCCTGCTCATTGGTGCCGATCAGCTCGAACCCATAGCTGTAGGTCAGCCGCTTCTGCCAGATCGGCGTGCTGTCATAGGAGACGCGGCCCGCCAGCCGCCCGGTGAACGCCTCATAGGCGTCGAAACTGCTGTGCAGGGCATCGAAGCCGAGTTCGACGGTCCGGTCGCGCTTGCCCGCATTGGACCGGCGGAAGGTGACGCCCGCGCCCTGTTCCTGCGTGCCCGCGACGGCGGTGCCGATCAACGCGCCTTCAGGCGGGAACATGTTGCGGTGGGTCCAGCTACCCTCGACCTTGAACCCCTGCCCGGTGCCATAGCCCGCCTGCCCGCTGATCGTGCGCGGCGGACCGGCCTCCTGCTGCACCAGCAACGTGGCATAATCGGTGCCGTCACCTGCGGGCATGCCGCTGGGTTTCGGTTCGACGGCGACGGTGGAGAACAGGCCGGTCGCCACCAGCGCCTGCCGCAGATCATCCACCTTGCGGCTGTCGTAGAGATCGCCTTTTTTGAAGCGGGCGAGGGTGGCGATATGATCCGGCTCGAACACCGGCTTCTTGCCGCCGACGCTGATGTCGCCGAAACTGCTGAGCGGCCCGGTATCGACCGGCAGCGTATAGTCGCCGGTGCGCGTGGCCCCGTCGAGGGCGATGTCGCGCTGGCCGACCTTGGCGAAGGGATAGCCGTTCCGCGGCAGCACGACGGCGATATTCGCCTCCGCCGCCAATATCCGTTCCGCCACTATGGGTTCGCCCGATTTGGGCACGAAGGAGCGGCTGATGAGGTCGGCGGGCACCACGGCGGGCGCGTCGAAGGCGATAGCGCCCAGCGCGTAGCGCGGCCCCGGCACCGTCTCCAGAATGACGGTGATGGCGTCCTTGCTACGCTGCTCCGGCAGTTGCAGCGAACCGCGCACGCTGGCGTCGAAATAGCCCTGCCCGGACAATATGTCGGTCAGAAGCTTCTGATCCTCCGTCATGCGGGCGTTGATCATCGCGCCGTTCGCCGCCGAACCCTTGCCATCCTTGAGCGCGGAGAGGCCGTCGAACGCGCCCTTGATGTCCGCCGCCTTTACCGGGGCGACCTTGCTGGCGTCGGCGATGCCGTCCAACCCCTCCAGCCTGTAGGTATAGCGGACGGTGGCCGGCTTGCTGTCGTCCGCCTCCGTATAGCGGCTGTCGTCAAAGGGTTCGACGTCGAACGCCTGCAACGGGGTCAGCGGCGTGTCGATGTCCGGGTCGTTGACCGGCGGTGCGGTGAGGACGGTTGTGCCGGTCGCTGGAACTGGCCCCTGCGCCTTGTCCCAGTCGGCGACTGTTCCCATGGGCGCATTGGGGTCGCTGTCGATCGCGGGGATCACCGCGTCGAACTCCGCGTCGGGGATGATCGGGCTGGTGTCCGGCGCATCTGGGGCGGGGGTGGAAGCAGATGGCGTCTGGGCGTGGAGCGGCGTCGTGCAGGCCAGCACCATCCAGAGACACGTCATCGCGCGTCCGCCTGTGGATGGCAGGCTGGTCGAAAACAGGACAGACCGCAAACATAACCCCCTTTTGGCTCACCCCTTTCCACTCCGCCTGCAGGACGGAGCATGACCATGCGCCAGCGCCATCAACGCCCACCCGGCCATAGGGTTTCATGACCACTGCGGAAAACCGCGGGAAATTGCGCGGAAAAGCGGCTCAGCGGGCAGCGATAGCATCCAGCGCGGCGACCACCATGTCGCGCCGTTCGGGGTCGCGGGTCAGCTCCAGCATGGAGACGAGGCTGGACCGCGCGTCACTGACGGCACCGTCCTGCAACTGCAACCGGGCCAGTTGCCACCAGGCGTCGCCATGGTCGGGCGCGACGATGGTCATGCGTTCGTAGATGGTCTGCGCCCGCCTGGCATCGCCCGCCTCTTCCGCGCGGGAGGCCTGATTGACGAGCAGCCGGGCCAGCACCGCTCGGTTGGACATGGCGGCGACGGAACCGGGCTGCGCCTGCCCCATGGCCTGATGCAGCAGGGCGATGAGTCGCTCCTGCGGCACGATCTGTCCCCCGTTGAACGGGTCGATGATGACCGCCGTGTCCATGCCGATGCGGACGAGAACATGGCCCGGCGTATTCAGCGCATCGGCGGTCCAGCCCATGCGCCGCGCCGCTGCGACATAGAGGATCGACAGGCTGACCGGCAGGCCACGCCGCCGGTCCAGCACACGGATCAGGTCGGCGTTGAGCGGCGCGTCATAGCTGTCCACGTCGCCCACAAAACCAAACTCTTGCCCAAAGACGGTGGCCAACGCCATGGCCTGCGCTTCTGGCGTGTCGGCGCCCGCCCCTGCCTCCGCCAGATGCTCCGCGATTTCCCGCAGCAACGCCGCATAGGGGCCAAGGTCGACGCCCTCATGATCCAGCGCGCTGAGGTCCAGCGCGGCCAGATCGAGTTCGATATCCTCATCCTCCATCAGGCCGTAACTGGCGATCATCAGGCGGCGAGCCCTTTGGTCCTCAGCAGCGCGTCGATCTCCGGCGCGCGGCCCGCAAAGGCGCGGAAATTCTCCGCCGCCGTGCGACTGGCGCCCACCGCCAAAATCTCCCGGCGAAAGGCGGTGCCCCCGCCGCCCGCTATGTCACTGTGCGCGAATAGCTCGAAGGCGTCGGCAGACAGCAGTTCCGCCCAGAGATAGCTGTAATAGCCCGCCGCATAGCCGCCCGCGAAAATATGGGTGAAGCCATGGGCAAAGCGGTTCCACGCCGGCGGCTGGATGACGGCCACCGCCGCGCGCACCGCCGCCAACGTCTCGTTGACGCGAGCGCCCTGCGCCGGATCATAGTCGCGGTGCAGTTGCAGGTCGAAGGTCGCGAACTCCACCTGACGGAGGAGGGCAAGGCCCGCCTGAAACTGCCGCGCGGCCAGCAGGCGATCAAACATCGCGTCGGGCAGCGGCTCGCCCGTCTCGACATGGCCCGACAGGCCGATCAGCGTGGCCTTGTCCCAGGCGAAATTCTCCATGAACTGGCTGGGCAGCTCCACCGCGTCCCATTCGACGCCGGAAATGCCGCCGATGGAGGGCAGGTCCACTTCGCTGAGGATGTGATGCAGCACATGGCCGAATTCGTGGAACAGCGTCACCACGTCATTATGCGTCAGCAGCGAGGGGCGGTCGCCCGCAGGCGGCGCGAAGTTGGTGGTGAGATAGGCGACGGGCAGGTGGAAACGGTTCGCATCGCGGAAGCGCGCCCGGCACACGTCCATCCACGCCCCGCCCCGCTTGCCCGCGCGCGCGAACAGGTCGAGATAGACGCCCGCGACCACCGTGCCATCGGCATCGAGCAGGTCGTAATAGATGACATCCGGGTGCCAGACCGCAACGCCCTGCCGTGCGACAAGGCGGGTGCCGAACAACCGCTCGATCAGCCCTTCCGTACCCGCCAGCACCTTGGGCAGCGGGAAATAGGCCTTCATCGCCTCCTGATCGACGCCATGCAGCGTGCGGCGCATCGCCTCCGCCACATAGGAAAGATCCCAGGACTGAAGATCGTCGAGGCCGAGTTCCGCCTTCGCAAAGGCGCGGGCTTCCGCCAGTTCCTTTTCCGCCATCGGCCGGGCGCGCTGGCCGAGGTCGGCGAGGAAGGCCAGCGCCTCCTCCGCATCCGCCGCCATCTTCGTCTCCAGCGAGTGGGCGGCGCTGTCGGCAAAGCCCAATATCCCCGCCGATTCATGGCGCAAGCGCAGGATCGCATCGATCCGCGCACTATTGTCGAAGCTGGTGTCCTGCGCCTGTTCCGACGCGCGGGTGGCGTTGGCGCGGTAGACGCGCTCGCGCAGCGCCCGGTCGGTCGCGTGGAGCAGGATTGCCTGCACGCTCGGCTGGCGCAGCGTCACCAGCCAGCCGTCGAGGCCTTTTTCCTGCGCATAGGCGGCGAGGATCGCGCGGTCGCTGTTCGGCACGCCCGCCAGCGCAGCCTCGTCCGTGATATGCTCGCTCCACGCCTCCGTCGCGTCCAGCACGGCGTTGGAGAAGGTCGTGGACAGTTCACTCAGTTCGACGCCGATGGCGAGGAACCGCTGGCGCGCCTCCCCCTCCAGCGCGACACCGGCGAGGCGGAAACCGCGCAGCGCAAGCTCCACGGCGCGCTGCTTGTCGGGCGAGAAGATCGAAAAATCCTTGCGCGCGGCCACCCGTTCCAGCGCGGCATAATGGTCGCGGTTCTGGCCCGCCTCCATCAGATAGGCGGTGATCAGCGCCTGCCCCTCGGCATGGGCGGCGCGCAATTCCGGCGTGTCCGCGACGGAGGCGAGGTGCCCCACGGGGGACCAGATGCGCGACAGTTCGAAATCCGCCCGCTCGGACGCCAGTACGACCGTGTCGAAATCGCTGCTGTCGCTCTCGCTGATCCGCGCGATGGCGGCGCGGTGGTCGGCAATCGCCTGCGTGACGGCGGGCACAACATGCTCCGGCCGGATAGCGGCGAAATCGGGAAGGTCAGTATCGGCGAGGAGGGGATTGGCGTCTGTCATCGAAACTCGCTGCGGTTGAGAACTCGTCCTCTCCATGTCGGGAGAAACGGGCAGCGCTTCAAGGGAGAAGAGGTTCCGCGCCGCCGATCCGGATCAAAGTCCCTCACCGCCGACCCATTGCGCATGGCCGATGCGCCGGGCGACCTCCCACACCTGCCGCCGGATATCGGGCACGGCGACGATCTCCCACCCCTCCGCCCGCGTCATGGGGCCGACGGCGATCAGGCCGGGATGCGCCTTGCCATGGCTGTCGAGAACATGGCCGTGCCGGTCGACGTCGAGGCCGAGGCCCAGCGCATCCTGCCGCACATGGCCCGCACTGAGCAGGTCGCGCAGCAACAGGTCCGGGCTGGACGCGATTTCCCCCGACGGGCCGGTGCAGTTGATGATGCGCGCGACGGTCAGGCCGCGTGTCACATCGGTGCCGCGCACGCGCCACTCCACCCGCGCGCCGCCGTCCTGCCGCACCGCGCCCGTGATCTTGCCTGCGGCGAAGGCCAGCCGCGCCTCCATCTGCATCGCGCAGACCTTGCGATCCACGGCGGGGGCGAGGCGGTGGCGGTGCGCGTCCCAATAGGGGCGCAGGTGGCGGAGGAACTGGCGGCGCTCGCCCGGCGCCATCGCCCGCCACAAATCCTGCGTGAACGGGCGCAGTTCGTCGACCGCCGTGCGCCATCCGACGGCCTCCGCCCGGTTGCGCAGCGTCCGCACCAGCGCCGATCCGGTCGCGCGGGGCCTGTCCACCGGCTCCGCATGGGGACCGACCAGCGCATGGCTGCGCGGGCGCAGGCCGCGGCGGGAGAGGGCGGTGATCTGCCCCTCGAACCCGTCCGCATCCAGCGATAGCGCCGCGTCCACCGCCGTCAGGCCGGTGCCGATCAGCAGGACCGCGTCATGCTTGCCCAGCCGGTTGGTCGGACGCTGCGCCCACGGACTGGCGAAATAGATATCCGGCCCCAGATCGCTGACATGTGGCAGGGGCGCGGGCGCCATATTGCCCTGCGCGAGGATCAGCCGGTCGCAGTCATGGCCGGTGCCATCCGCCAGTTCCACGGTCCACCCCTCACCCTTGGGCTTCGCGCGCACCGCTTGTCCGTCGACCAAAGTCACCCGTCCGGGCGCGGCGGTCCGTGCCTCGTGCAACTGGTCCGCCAGATAGCGGCCATAGGTGCGGCGCGGGACGAAGCGGTTCGCGCCCTCGCGATCCTCTCCCAGCCAGCGGGAGAAATGGTCGGGCGTGTCGGGAAAGGCGCTCATGTTCGATGCGCGGACGTTCAGGATATGCTCCGGGTTGTCCATGCCATAGGCGAGGCCCCGGCCCAGCCGATCCGGCTCACGCTCCACCACCACGACCTCCGCCGCCGTATAGCGCAACAGGTTGATGGCAAGCAAAGTGCCACTGAACCCGCCCCCCACGATGAGGATGCGTCCCCCGCCGCCGCCTGCTGGGAGAGGTGACGCTGTGCTGCCCTGATACATATGCCGTTCCACTGTCGAGTACGGCTGGGGCGCCGCCATTCCCTCGCAATATCCCCAATCCGGCATCCGCCCAAGTATTGTTTACTAATTTGGTAGAAATAGTAGGCTGGATATCGATATAAAGGCCCGATCTGGAAAGCGTGGGCGGTCAGGCCGCGCGATCCAGTTCCGGCACGGTGTCGACAGAAGCAGCGGGCATGGCCTCATCCAGACTGACCTCGCCGCTGCGGTCGAGCTTGCCCCAGCCGACACGCGGACCGCTCAATGCCGCGAACAGCGCGCGCACGACGACGGCGTAGAGAAGCTGGCGATAGCCGAAACGCTGCATCAACAGGCGCAGCGCGGGGAAGCGCCCCTCCTTTCCGTCGAGACGGTAGGCGACCCAGCCGCAGACGACGTCGATGGCGGCGAAGGCGGTCCAGAACGCCGCGATCGTCACCAGATCGCCCTGCATCATCGCAAAGCCATGGTTGAGGAGGCGCAAACCCGTGTCGATCAGGCTGGCGATCAACGCCAGGTCGATCAGTGGCGAGACGAGGCCAAAGGCGATCTGGAACAGCCACGCCTGCGGCATGCCGATGCGCGACAGGCCGCGCGCCTGACCGGAGAGCATGGCGGAACGATGCTTCCACAGGCATTGCAGCGTGCCGAACGCCCAGCGATAGCGTTGCTTGAACAGGCCCCGGAACGTATCGGGCGCTTCGGTCCAGGCGATGGCGTCCACGTCGCAGGCGACTTTCCATCCCGCGCGCTGGATGGCGATGGTCAGATCCTGATCCTCCGCCAGCGTGTCGGCAGGATAGCCGCCCACTTCGTCCAGCGCGGTCCTGCGCCATGCACCGACCGCGCCGGGGACGACAGTAATCGCGTCCAGCGCGGACAGGGCACGACGTTCCAGATTCTGTGCCGTCACATATTCGACCGACTGCCAGCGGGTGACGAGGTTGATGCGATTGCCGATCTTGGCATTGCCCGCGACCGCGCCGATGGCAGGGTCCGCGAACCAGCGCGACAGGCGGGCGATCGTCTCCGGCTCGAACTGGGTGTCGGCGTCCAGCGCGATCACGATGTCGCCCTTGGCGATACGCAATCCCTGATTGAGCGCCCGCGCCTTGCCGCCGTTTTTCAGCGTCAGCAATGTCACGCGCGGGTCCATGCCGAATGTGCGGGCGACTATGGCGGAGGTGGCGTCCGCCGACCCGTCGTCGATAACGATCACCTCGATACGCGGGCCGGTGCTGGCGAGGACGCGGCGCACCGACGCCTCGATCACCCGCTCCTCATTATAGGCCGGGATCAGTACCGAGACGAAACGCGGCACCAGATGCGGGGCGGGGTCGGGCGTGACGGCCTTGCGCGCGCTCCAGCAGGCGAGGGCGGTCAGGATCACCGACCGCGCGATGCCGAGGATGATGGCGAACAGGAACAGCCCGCCGATGATCTTGCCCGCGCCCGACAGGCCGAGGAACAATGTGCCCGCGCCCCCAGCGGCGGCGTGATGCGATCCGGTGAGCACCGGCATGACCGCGTCGCTGCTGAGGCCCGCAAGGCGCGAGACGGTGACGAACTCATAGCCCCGCGCGCGCAGTTCGCGGATGATGCCGGGCAGGGCGCGGATGGTTGCGCTGCGGTCGCCGCCCGAATCGTGGAGGAGGATGATCTGGGTCGAGCGCGTCTCGTCCCCCGATTCCACCTGCGCCACCGTCTGCGCGATGATCCGTTCGGGCGTGGTGACTGTCCAGTCGAGTGGATCGACGTTCAGGCCAACGGAGAGATAACCCATGTCGGCGGCAACGCGCACGGGGCGGATCTCGCCCGGCCTGTTGGGTTCGGCATCGCCCAGATAGGGCGCGCGGAACAGGCGCATGGAGCGCCCGGTATAGCTCTCCACCAGCCGCTGCGTCGTGTTCAGCTCCAGCCGGATGGCGGAGTCCGACAGGCGATCGAGGTCGGGATGGGTGGTCGAATGATTGCCGACTTCCGATCCCTCCGCGATGATCCGGCGCAGGAGGTCCGCTTCGCCCAGCACATTGGCGCCCGTGACGAAGAAGGTCGCGGGGGCGTGATTCGCCTTCAATATGTCGAGGATATGCGGCGTCCACTTGGGGTCCGGGCCATCGTCGAAGGTCAGCGCGACACGGCGGCGGTCGTTGCCCGCACGCTGCACCAGATTGGCGGTGGGCAGGGCGTCATAGCGCGCGGTACGGATCAGGCCGTCGGGGCCGGGGCTGGCGATACGCGCACCCGGCGCGGCGGCGCTGGTCAGCCGCATGATCTCGCCCTGTCCGCGAATCTGCACGGCGTCCTGCGTTGGCAGTCGGGCAAGGTCGGGCGTGGCCCCTGCGGGCGTGTCGAGCGCGGCCCACACGCCGGGGTCTTCGCTGCCCAGACGCCAGAGCGCGACGCCTGCCGCATCGAGGCGGCGCGCAACCTGCAACTGGTTCCAGCTGCTCAGCGCGTCGAGCATCCAGAGTTGGTGGCGGACGCCCCCCTCCTCATAGGAGAAATGGCTGTTGCCGCTGGCCGGGTCGAACAGGGGGCGGGTTCCGGCGGCGGCGGCCTTGTCCCACGCCTGCGCGACGGTCAGGGGAGCGGCTGTGCCTTTCCCCCAGTCATAGGCGTAGTTGCCGATGGCGATCACGGCCTTGTCCGTTCCGACCGTCCGCACCGCCTTGTCCACGACGCGCGCGAACCATGGCTGCGACGCAATGGGCCCGGCCTCTCCGCCGGGCCAATGCTCGTCATAGGCCATCAGGAAGATGCGGTCGGTGACGGCGCGATAGGCGGCGAGATCCCAGTCAGCATCTCCGACGGGCGCGGCGATGGTAACGATCAGGCCACGCGGCGCGAACCGCGCCCGCGCTTCCTTCAGCAGCGTGCGATAGCCGTCATGCGCCGTCGCGGGCAGATTCTCCATGTCGAGGGCGATGCCCGCCGCGCCTTCCGCGACGACGGCCCGGTCGATCCGGTCGAGGAACAGGTGCCGCGCATGGCGGTCGGCGAACAGGCGCGCGCTGCCCCGGCCATCCCACTCGCCCGCATCGCTGACATTCTGCACCATGAGGAGCAGCCGGGTATCGGGGTGCGCGTCGAGCACAGAACGCAAATGGTCGTCAGCCTCATAATGCCAAGCATGCTGCGGCCCATGGACAGTGGCGAGGCCCGCCGCGACCCAGCCCAACCGCGCGGCGTTGGCGGTCAGCGACCGGCGTCCCGCTTCATCCCACGGCATATAGAAGCCATAATGTTCGGAGGCATTGCGGGAAGGCACAGCCGCGGCTTTTGCCGGGAGCCAAGCCCCTGTCTCCGTGCCAGAAGCAAGGGGATGGACGGCGAGGCTGTGGGGCTGCGCGGCATGGTCGACGGCGACCAGCGCGGGCGCTGTATGGCGTTCGGTGGTAAAGACCGCCCCCAACAGAACCGCAGCGGCCAGCAGCGTGGCGCCGATCAGCAGATACAGGCCCAATCGGACGATGCGCGTACGCTGTCCACTTGGGTCATGGAAGACCTGAAACTCCACGCAGCCACCATGTTCGATTTATGTGCGCGCCGCCTTACGAGCCGAATCTATAATGAAGGCCTAATTAACCATGGACATTGTGAGATTTTCGGATCTCCGCCAAGGTGCCGGATTAAGCGATCGACACGCATTAGCGTTCGCAGGGCAGCCTCATGGTATTGCGATGCAGTTGCGATTCCGCAACGATGATCATGGTGTCATTTGCCGCCACTTGTATCAAATATGCTGATTTTTATGCAACAGTCGCCAGCAATAATTCGTCATTCGGAGGCAATGTCCTGCCTGGCATATCCGCTATTGAGAATCGTTATTGACCATATGCCGACCCGTCCCTAGTGCCCCCGCATCGAATTAAAGGGGACGTATATGACATCGACTTCGCGCAAGGCCGCCGTGCGCGCCTCTCTGGCGCTCTCCTGCGTAGGCTCCGCCTTGCTGCCCCTCGCGGCCACGTCGCTGCACGCGCAGGAAGAAGGTCGCAGGCTCGGCGGCATGACCGTCACCGACACCGCCATCGACGATGCGCCCGCGCAGCAGCAGTCCTCGCCCAAGGCCGTGCGGTCCGTCCGCGACACGCCGCAGACGATCACCGTGCTGGGCAAGGACGTGCTGCAGCAACAGAATCTGATCTCGCTGCAGGACGCGCTGTCCACCGTCCCCGGCATCACTTTCGGTGCGGGTGAAGGCGGCAGCGGCTTCGGCGACAACATCAACCTGCGCGGTTACAGCGCGAACAACGACATCACGCTCGACGGCATCCGCGACAGCGCGCAGTACAGCCGCAGCGACAGCTTCAACGTCGAGCAGATCGAGGTCACCAACGGCGCGAGTTCGGTTCAAAACGGGTCCGGTTCAGTGGGCGGCACCATCAACCTTGTCAGCAAACGTCCGCTGGACCGCGATCAGGCGATTTTCCAGGCGGGAATTGGCACCGACAATTATTATCGCGCCACTGCCGACGTCAATTATCACCTGAACGACGACATCGCCTTTCGCCTGAACGGCATGTTCCACAAGAATGACGTGCCCGGCCGTCAGGTCGAAAAGAGCGAGCGTTGGGGCATTGCGCCGTCGATCACCGTGGGCATGAGCGGCCCGACCCAGATGACGCTGTCCTATGTGCATCAGGAAGACGTCAACATACCGCAGTTCGGCGTGCCGTTCTTCACCACGCCGACCTATCTCGGTCGGGCCAACACGCCTTATGTCGGCCCGCTGCCGGGCGTCGACCGCTCTGCCTATTATGGGTATCGCAACCTCGATACGCAGCGGATCAACCTGAACCAGATCAACCTGATCTTCGACCACGAATTCAGCGACCAGGTGTCGCTGCGCAACTACACCCGCTATCAGGAAGTCACGCAGTTCACGATCACGGACGGGCCGGAGGGCGTATTCTGCCTGCCCGGCGGCACGACCATTTCGGGTGGCGTCTGCACGGCTTCGGTGAGCAATGGCACGACTAATGTGACGGTGCCCGTTGCGCCCGGCACCTTCTTCCCTACCGGTGGTTCGCGCGGCAATACCCGCGACACACGCAACCGCCTGCTCTATAACCAGACCGACCTGAAGGCGGTCGTCAACACCGGACCCATCGAGCATACGCTGGACCTCGGCGTTTCGATCTCGCGCGAAATCTACAATGCCCGCTCTGGCAACTCGCAACGCGCGGCGGACGGAAGGTTTGCGTTTGCTCTCACGCCCTCCGCGATTGTTGCTTATGACAGCATCAATCCGAACAACGCCAACACCTACACCGGACCGGTGAACTTTGTCGTCGCCACCCGGCCGCGCGCCCGCATCCAGAATTATGCGGCATATCTGTTCGACGCCATGAAACTGGGCAGCCATTTCGAGATCAATGGCGGCCTGCGTCTGGAACGGAACGTCGGCCAGTCGCAGACTACCACCTTCGTCACCACGCCGGGCGCGACTTTCGGTCAGGTGGCTCCGCCGTATCCCGCGTCGCAGCCGAGCACCGGCACGTACAACTTCCCCACGACCGTCCACAACGCTTACACATTGTTCTCCTATCGTGTGGGTCTGGTGTACAAGCCCATTGAGACGGTCAGCGTCTATGCCGCCTTTGGCAACAGCAAGACGCCGTCGCAGACCACAGTCAACTCCGCAGGAACCTGTTCGATCAACGGTGTGACCGCCGTGGTTTCCGCAACTGCACCGGTCTCGTCGTGCAGCACCCGGCCGGAGGGCGCCAAGAATTACGAAATTGGCGCCAAGGCTGAATTGTTCGACGGGGGCCTGCTCCTGACCGCAGCGGTCTTTCGCAACGACCGCGACAGCTACCGGGTGCCGTCGGGCGACTCCACTGTGCCGGACCAGCAGGCCGACGGCCGGGCGCGGGTTGATGGCATCCTCCTGGGCGCATCCGGTCACATCACGCCGGAATGGTCGATCACGGCCAATTACAGCTATTTGAAGAGCAAACTGCTTCAGAGCGTATCGGACAAGTGTCTCGCCAACCCCGGCTCGGGTAATTGCACCAATGTCGTGCCCGGAAATCCCAATCCCGGCGCTGGCTCCGAACTGCTCAACGCGCCGAAGCATTCAGGCAGCATCTACACCGCCTATGTCTTCCCTTTCGGTCTGACCGTCGGCTATGGCGCGACCTATCAGGGCAGCTTCGCGCTTAACACGCCTGCCACGACTGATGCGCCCGTCTTCCACTCGGACAGCTATCTCGTCCACAATGCGAACATCAGCTATGCGTTCAACAAGTCGCTGAGCCTGCAGGTCAATGTGAAGAACATCGGTGACAAGCTCTATTACAATCGCATCCGTGCCAACAGCGGCTGGGCCACGCCGGGCGATGCCCGCTCTGCGGTCGCGACGCTGACCTACAAGATGTAGTCGGCCAAACCGGGCGCGGGGCTCCCCTTCGCATCCGGTCATTTCGCCCTTGCCTCAAGGGACCGACACCCGCATGGCTCCATGCGGGTGTTCGTTTTTGCGAAGGATTCGCACTGTCATGCTGCTGCACATTCCCGCCCTCCTGACTGCGGACGACGTGGGCCATGCGCAGGATCTGCTGGGCAATGCGGCGTGGGAGGACGGTCGCCGCACCGCCGGGCACCGCGCGCAGGGCGTCAAGAATAACGAGCAGTTGCACCCCGACCGGCCGGAGGCGCAGCAACTGGGCGCGCTGATCGGCGAGCGGCTGATGCAGAACCCGACCTTCCTCGCCGCCGCGCTGCCGCTGCGCGTGATGCCGCCGCGCTTCAACCGCTATGCGGGCGAAGGGCATTATGGCAATCATGTCGACAATGCGATCTTCCCGGTGCCGGGCACGACTATCAGTGTGCGGTCCGACCTCTCCATGACGATCTTCCTGAACGACCCCGCCGACTATGACGGCGGCGAGCTCACCATTCAGGACACCTTCGGGGAGCAGCGGATCAAGCTGCCTGCGGGCGACGCCGTGCTCTATCCGGGCAGCAGCCTGCACCGGGTGACGCCGGTGACGCGCGGCGTGCGGCTGGCATCCTTCCTCTGGGCGCAGAGCCTGGTGGCGCAGGATCATCGCCGCCGGATGCTCTATGAACTGGACCTCGCCATACAGGCGCTGGGCGTCGATCATCCCGATCATGGGTCGGTCGATACGCTGACCAACCTCTATCACAACCTGCTGCGTGAATGGTCGGCCACATGAGCGGCATTCCCGCCGATATCCACAGCCTCGCCGATTATGAACGGCACGCGGCCAACCTGATGCCGCCTGCGAGCTGGCACCATGTGCAGGAGGGCAGCGGGCCGGGCCATGTACCGGGCGTGGACCGCGCCGCCTATGACCGTATCCGCCTGCTGCCGCGCCGCCTGACCGACTTGCGGGAAGGATCGACGGCTGTGCACCTGTTGGGCGAGCACCATGTCGCGCCGATCCTGCTGGCCCCCGTCGCCTATCAGCGACTGGCGCATGAGGAGGGGGAACTGGCGACGGTGCGCGCGGCGACCGCGCTGGGCATCGCCACCATCCTCAGCACCCTGTCGAGCGTGCCGATGGAGGAGGTCGCCGCCGCCGCTGCCGGTGCCGCCCGCGAACTGGGCCGCCCATCAGCCCCCCTCTGGTTCCAGCTCTATTTTCAGGAGGATCGCGCGCAGACTCTGTCGCTCGTCCGCCGAGCGGAGGCGGCGGGCTATAGCGCGATCGTCTTCACCGTCGATGCGGCGGTGAAACGGGGCGGCTTTCCCCTGCCGCCGGGGGTGGAGGCGGCAAATCTGCGCGGCATGCCACCTCAGCGTCGGGCGACGCCGGGCGGTGCAATCCTGTTCGGCACGCCGCTGACCGACCTCGCGCCGCGCTGGGACGACCTCGCTTGGCTGCGCGAGCAGACGAACCTGCCCTTGCTGGTCAAGGGGCTGATGGCGCCGGAGGACGCGCGGCAAGCGGTCGATCTAGGCGCGGACGCCCTCATCCTGTCCAACCATGGCGAGCGGGTGCTGGACAGCCTGCCCGCCGCCATCGACGTGCTGCCGCTGGTGCGCGCGGCGGTGGGGACCGACGTGCCGCTGCTGATCGACGGCGGCGTGCGCAAGGGGACGGACGTGGTCAAGGCGCTGGCGATGGGCGCGCAGGCGGTACTGGTGGGACGGCCGCAAATCCATGCGCTGGCGGTCGGCGGCTTTGCGGGCGTCGCGCACATGCTGCAAATGTTGCGCGCCGAGCTGGAGCTGGCGATGGCGCAGATCGGGTGCGCCAGCCCGGCGGACATCGGGCCGGAGCATCTGTTTCGATAACGGTCGCGCAGCGGGGATCATGCGCGCCCGCAGATGGGCTGTCACACTATTGAAATAGAATGTAGTGCAAGTACCGCCATGACTTTCAACGTACTCATCGTGGAAGACGATGCCGAACTGGCGGAGACGCTCGAAACGCAACTGCGCGGCTTTGGGCACCATTGCGTGTTGGCCGAGAACGGGCAAAGGGCGATGGCCGCCGTTACCGACGATGCGTTCGACGTCGTGATCCTCGACCGGATGATGCCGGTGATCGACGGAATGGGTTTCCTCGGCCAGTTGCGCGATGGCGGGCACAAGGTTCCGGTGCTGATGCTGACCGCGCTCGGCAAGTCCCTGCAAAAGGTGGAGGGGCTGGAGGCCGGGGCCGACGATTATGTCGTGAAACCCATCGACGCCATCGAACTGAACGCCCGCCTCAATGCCCTCGTCCGCGCGCGGCAATGGTCGGGCGAGGAAAGCGATACGATCCGCGCGGGCGGCATCGTCGTCAGTCCCGCCAAATATCGCGCCTGGCGGGACGGCGTCCCGCTCGACCTGCCCAAGACCGAGTTGCGCCTGCTCGCTGAACTCGCCCGCAATGCGGGGTCGGTGATGACCCGGCCCATGCTGCTGGAGCGGGTGTGGAATTATGATTTCGAACCGACCACCAACATCGTCGACACCTATATCAAGCGCCTGCGCAAGAAGCTGGTCGAGGATGGCGGGGACGACCCCATCACCACCCTGCGCGGGGTGGGATATATGCTGAAGAAATAGGCGTTGCGCTTTTCCCTTCGCAGTCTGACGTGGATTTTCCTGCTGCTGTTCCTGGCGGCGACGGCGCTCACCGGCTTCGGCATCTATTCCACGTCGATCGCGACGATCCGATCCCTCGTGGACGAGCGTATTGCGGAGGTCAGCCTCACCGCCGTACCGCGGCCCACGGGCGCGGAACAAAATGTCCGCACCGGCTCCCGCTTCGATGCCGTGCTGATCGCGCAACGGCTGGACGCGCTCAGCCGGGACCGCGACACCGGTGACCTCGGCTTCAGCCTGACCGACATGGCGGGGCGCCATGTGGCGGGCAATGTCCGCCTGTCCCGCATGCTGCCGCCCGGTTTCTCGTCCGTGGGCGTCAACGACAATATCAAGGGCCTGACCAAGGGCCGCGCGCTGGTGCGCGAACTGCCGGGCGGCCTGCGGCTGACGGTGACGGCGGAAACGGAGCCGTTCAACGGCTATGACCGCGCCCGCGCCCGCATCTACCTCATCGGTTTCGGCTCGATCATCGCCGTCGTGCTCGGCGGGCTGGTGCTGTTCAGCCGCCTTGTCAGCCGCCACATCACCGACATGCGGACCACGGTGGACCGGATCATCGCGGGCGACATGAACGAGCGCGTACCGGTGACGGGCGACGGCAGTGCCTTCGACCAGCAGGCTGACGCCTTCAACCGGATGCTCGACCGTATCCAGCAGTTGATGGAGGAGATCGGCAACGTCTCCAACGACATCTCCCACGAACTGCGCACGCCGCTGACCCGGCTGCGCGGCAAGCTGGCTCTGCTGCTCTCCCGCGTGGAGGAGCAGGAGGTCATGGGCGCGGCCGTCGGCGGCGCTCTGGAGGATGCCGACGATCTGCTGGCCATGTTCACCGCCATCTTGCGCATCGCGGAGATAGAAGGCGGCGAGCGGCGGCGCGGCTTCGCGCCCATCGACCTTGCCATGCTGGCGGGGGAGGTGGTTGCCGTGATGCTGCCCGTGGCGGAGGAGAGCGGCCATGCGCTGCTGCTGGAGGAAAGCGGCCCCCTGCCCATTTCCGGCGATGCGCAACTTCTGACCCAGCTCCTCATCAACCTGATCGAGAATGCGCTGCGGCATACGCCGCCCGGCACGATCGTCACCATCGCCACCTCCCGCTTCGGCGAACGCGCACTGATGCTGATTCAGGACAATGGCCCCGGCATTGCGGAGGACCAGCGGCAAAAGGCGCTGCGCCGTTTCGGCCGGTTGCAGCAGGGCAGGAGCGCGGGCCACGGCCTCGGCCTGCCCCTCGCGGAGTCGATCATCCGCCTGCACGGCGGTGAGATGCGGCTGGACGATGCCGCGCCCGGCCTCACCATCTCCATGACGCTGCCGACCCGCTGATCCGCCCATAAAAAAGGCGGCGCAACCCGAAGGTTGCGCCGCCCGTGAGGCTGGGGGAAATAACGATTAGAAGTTTACGGTCGCATCGATACCGAAGGTGCGCGGCGCGTTGAAGTTGCCGTAGTCGCCCAGGATGTTGTTGACGCTGCCGGTCGTGACGCTGGTCGTCGGGGCGCCGGGCAGGCTGTTCGACGGGTCGCGGCGATAGACATAGGAGGTGTCGAACAGGTTGCGGCCCCAGACGCCGACGGTCAGCTTGGGACCATTGCCCATGTCGATGTCTGCGATCGAAACGCGGCCGTTGAACAGCAGCGAGGCATCGTTGTGCGTCGCGAACTGGTCGAAGGTCTGCGTCGACTGCGAGTAATTGCCGTCGATGTGGAACTTCACCCGCGTATCGCCGCCACCGATGGGCAGGGCATAGTCGATGGACCCGCTGGCCGCGTTGCGGGGCGTGAACACGATGTAGAAGTTCTGATAGACGCTCGTCGACAGACCGCCGGCGGTGTAGGTGATGAGCACCGGCGGAATCTTGGTATAGGTGTAGGTGTAGGATGCGTTCAGCGTCAGACCGTCGATCGGCTGAACGGTCAGGTCGGCCTCGATGCCGCGGATCTTGGTGATGCCGGGGGCATTGATCGTGACCAGATTGTTGAAGTTGCTGGTGCCAACCGACTGGATCGAACTGATATCGACCTGGCTGTTCTTGCGGTCCATGATGTAGCCCGCGAGGTTGAGGCGTGCGCGGTGATCCCAGAAGTCCGCCTTCATACCGACCTCATAGGACTTCACGTCCTCCGGGTCGAACGGCTGGTAATTGGATGTGCGCGAACTGGCACCGCCAGCGCGATAGCCGGTCGCATATTTGGCATAGACATGAACATCATTGTTCACGTCATAGGCCAGCGTGACCATCGGGTTGAAGCGATTCCAGCTCTTGTTGAGCGGCTGATAGCCGACGCTCGCTGCCGGGGGATTGGTGTCGTAGTTCACGCCGCGCGACCAGTGCAGGACACCATATTTCTTGTCATGCGTATAGCGGCCGCCGACGGTCAGGTGGATCGCGTCGGTCGCATGCCACGTGAGCTGGCCATAGGCTGCATAGCTCTTGGACCAGACTTCCGACGCACGGTCGATAGTGGCAAAGGGATTGGCGAGCGCCGCTGTGTTGACCGTATACTGCAGGCCGTTGATGGTGTCGGGCTGGCCGTCACCATTGGCATCGGCGTTCCAGATGTTGGAATTGGGCGTCGCCGCGTCGTCGCTCACATGCTCGTTGAAATAGAACAGGCCTGCGACATAGTCGATGCTGCTGACCGTACCGACCGCCTGGAGTTCCTGGCTGAACTGGCGCTGGCGCAGGTCGGCGAGGCTGTAGCGGCTGAACGCGCCGCCGGCGGCATAGACCGGAACGCGATGCGCGCCACCGGAGTTATCCCACTGCGTCACGTCGACGCCGCGCCATGCGGTGATCGAGCGCAGTTCGATTTCGTCCGAGACCTTCCACTTCAGATTGTTGGTGAAGCCGTGGGTCTTGTCGACGGATGGCTGCTGCGGCACGCCGATGTCGGCAGTACCCATCAGGTTGTTGCCGTTCACGACGACCGACGACGGAACCGTCTTAACGGTGCCGGTCAGCGTGGTGTAGGCCGTGCCGGGCAGGGTGCAGGCAGCCTGCGAGGCCTGAGTGCCCGCAGCGCAGCCATTGGGATTCTTGTTCAGCAGCTGGCTGTAGAACGGCGTGTTCTTGTCCTTGGCGACATCATAGGAGAAGATGTTGCTAATGTCGCTGGTCGGCGCCCACTTCACGGCGACGCGGCCACCCTGGCGGTCATAATAGCCCCAGCCGGCCTGACCGGCCATCGGGTTCTTGGTCGTCGGACCCTGATACTGCTTGACCGCGTCCACCTTGACCGAGAAATTATGATATTCCGGCAGGTCGAGGTGGAGGGCGCCGGTGTAGGCGTCCAGGTTGCCGTAGCCGCCTTCGACACGGCCACCGAACTTGCCGCTCGGAGCCTTGGAGACGATGGACAGCGCGCCGCCTTCGGTGTTGCGACCGAACAGCGTGCCCTGCGGACCCTTCAGAACCTCGATCCGCTCCACGTCGAACAGCGCAGCGTTCAGGCCGTGCTGACGGCCGAGATAGACGCCGTCGATATAGACGCCGACACCCTGCTCACGCGCGGGCTGGTTGGCGTCGAGCGGCACGATGCCGCGAATGCCGATGGTGAGGGCGGACTGGCGCGCTTCGAAGGTCGCGACGCGCAGCGAGGGAACGCCGCCGTCTGCGAGATCATAGAGGCTCTGCACATGGCGATCCTTGATCGCTTCGGTGCCGACGACGTTGATCGCGATCGGCGTCTTCTGCAGGTTCGTCTCACGCTTGGTCGCGGTGACGACGATATCGTCCAGACGACCCGCATCCGTTGCCGCTGCGTCATCAGCGGCAGGAGCGACTTGCTGTGCGAACGCGGTGCCCGACTGCACCAGCGCGATCGCCAGCAAGGGAAGAGTGGAAAGGAAAGATTTGCGGTACATGGCTTGACAGCCCCCTATGGTAAAAAACGATGCGAGGGGCGCATGGGGCTGTCGGGCTGTTGTGCCCTATCGTCAGCCGATTCCCTGCCGCCCCCTCGAACGGGACGGCAGCTAGGCTGTGCACGGGGCAGAAATGTTACAACGCTGTCATCGCAGGGACCGTGCTTTTACATATAAGTTTCATGAAACTGAAATTTTCGCCAAGTCCGAAATATTCATGGAACCACATTGAGACAAATCGGCATAAATATCCGACATATGGAAAGGAAAAAATATTACATTAAGACACGGCCAACACATTCAAAGAGAATTATTCGAATACATTGATTAAATACGCTGCGTCATGACCTCATCATCAAGAATGTACATGGAACATCAGGTCGTAAACATACCTATCGCCAGAATGATGATGAAAGCGACGATTACCAGCGCCAGTCCCCAACCGAGCACATAGCGCGCCACATGCGGGGTGGTGCCGGATCGCGCATCGTCGGTATCGACATGGGTGACGACCTTGCCCTCTTCTACATCCTTGTACATGTTTCACTCCTCTTGCGAGCAATGGAAACAGAGGCCGCGGGCGAGGGTTTCCTGCCGCCAGCCCCAATCGGGCTGGACGTTCGGAGAACAAGGCGGGCCGGGCGAACGTCTTCCGCCCGGCATTGCACGATCAGGCGGCAGGTTTGGACGCGAACCAGATGTTGTGCCAATCGTCGTTGGCGCCGACATAGGCGGGCATTCTGGCCTCCTCCACTTCAAAGCCGGCGGACTCCAGCCGGTCCGCAAAGCCGGTGTCGGCATAGGAAGACCATACCGCCAGCACGCCGCTGGGGCGAAGCGCCGCATAGGCCGCCCGCAGGCCCCAGTTGCAATAAAGGCGGTCGTTCTCCGGCTTCATAAAGCCGTCCGGGCCATTATCCACGTCCAGCAGAATGGCATCGAAATGGTCGGTTTCGCCCACGATCACATCATGCACATCCGCCAGCCGGAGCGAGACGCGCTCGTCGGTGAGGTGCGTGCCAAACAGGTGCGCGAGCGGGCCCTTCGCCCATTCCGCCACCTGAGGCACCAGTTCGGCGACGAGAATGGACGAGGTGGGCGCCCAGGCGGCCAGCGCGGCACCAAGCGTGAACCCCATGCCGAGGCCGCCCACCAGCACATGACCGTCCTTGCTGGCAAGCCGCGCGCAGGTCATCGTCGCCAGCGCCTGTTCAGAGAGATAGTCCCGGCTGCCCATCAGCTCGTCCGCGCCGAATTGAATGGAATAATCGTCGCCGCATTTCAGCAGATGCAATTGCCCGCCGCCCGGTATCTCCGCAACGTCGATCACCTCGATCGGGTCCGCGTCCGATGTCGCGTGAACGGGATTGGCCGCGCCTGACGGGCGCTCGTTGGAAGTGCTGCGCCGGGCCATTGCTATCCTATCTGGTCGGGAACATCGCGGCGGTCGCCGCTCTGGCTCCTTCACAGGAGATGCGCCAGCCTTGCCCATGTTACCCGTCTAATAGCAAGGACTATTGGCCTGGCGAATGCCGCTCGCACCGCCAATGAAGATCGAAGTTGTCTGGAGCTACGCCCCCCTATGGAGGCCCGAGCCGGGCTTCCAGAAGAACGGATTTCCGAGTGTTTCGAATGGGTAACCGGCAGATTTCGATATGAGCAATATCAATGGATTACGTTGACACTGTCTAACCGGTTGAAGGTCTCGGACAGCGGCAGGCACGACTACGAGGCACGGAGCGGGCCGCCTAAGCCGTCAGACCGAAAAAGAACAACCGCTGGAAGGGCGGCCACCCTTCACAGCGGTTACGGTAGCCGTGCAGGACTATCCCTATTTCCTCCAGGAATGGGGCAAGCAATGCTGGGATGCCGCAGATCAGTGCCCGATCACGCTGAAGCATGTCGAATTCGCCCACCCTACCGCCATTGCCGCGCTGGACGACAGTTTCTTCCGTGTACGCTTCGACCGCCTGACGCCGTCGGAAAAACGCTATTTGCGGAGCATGGCGGACACGGGAGAAGGGCCGTTCAACTCGACCGCCATAGCGGAGCATATTGGTCGCAAGGCATCATCCTTTGGCCCGGTCCGCGCATCGCTGATTGCCAAGGGAATGATCTATACGCCCGGCTATGGAGAGACCGCCTTTACCGTGCCGTTGTTCGGCGCGTTCATGCGCCGGGCCATGTCATCGGGCTGAACGTCGCGCGCGACTTTGCATCAGTACGGGCGCAGGCGCAGGATAATCATGTCACCTCGCCGGGCTTCCTCCACCGAATGGGTCAATATGTGGCGGAGAAGCGGTGGGTTCGTCTGGATCTGGCCACGATCGAAAAATTTCAGCAATGTCGGATTATACAAAATGCAGAGGTCGCGCTGGCGTGACAGTGCATTTGCGATCTGCTTCTGCTGCGGCCATGTCAGGAGCGCCAGCTGGTCATTCACATTCAGGTCCGTGACCAGAGGCTGTCCGGCCCACAGTGCGTAGCTGAACTGGCCCGGCAGCGAAAAAGAACGATTGCATGACTTCATCGCGGCGTTCGTCCAGCGGATGTTCGCCAGATGATCGGCCTCTACGCGAATATATCCGGTTCCGGGGAGGCCGAGGGGCTCTGCGCGGGCATAGTCCTGTGCGCTGCGGATCGTGAAAAAGGCCAGCAATGCCAACAGTCCCGCCCCTCCGGCTATTCGCATCCGTATGGAAGTCAGCCAGAGTGGCAGATTGGGCGTCGCCATGTCGTGCAGCACCAGAATGGCGACAAGCAATGTCGGCATGGTGGCGATGTCCACCTGATGCCCCGCCACGGGGAAGGGATAAAGCGACATTGTCGCGGCAAACAGGCACAACGCATTCCGGCCGATCGACGGTCGCACGGCACCGCCGGCATTTGTGAGGCCCAGCCAGCAGAAGGGCGTTAAGTAAGTGAAGATACGAACCGGATCGGTAATCGACACTATCGATGCGATACCGAATAGGGCCTTGCACGCTCTCAACAGCAAAGGTCTTGATCCGGACAGGCGGCTATTCCCGACCGGATATCGTGCAAACAGGCACAGAATGAGGGAGATCAGGCTGGCAAAGGAACCCTCCAGCCCTACCGGAGAGGGTATGTACCAGTTCTGTATGAAATGGACGTTCTGGAGAAGTACGGAATTCAGGATGGCGAAAGCCGAACTGCCCTGCAGGAGTATCAGCGAGAGAATGGCGGCGCAGGCCATAAGGAAGCTGGCGCACAGGATTATCCAGTGACGTTCGTTCAGGCGGGACGGCAGGGAGCCCGAACTCACCATGATGACGGCGGCCGCTATCGTCAGGGTTGAGCTGAAGATCGAGTGCCGCACCCAGTCGAACTTTATCAGCAGCACTTCGACGGCAATCGGCATGGCCAGGAGAGCGCAGGAGACAGCGGCCGATGCGATGCGGCTCCACCATGCGGGCCGGGTCGCGGACAGCAGGGCCAGCGCGACGGCGCCGCCGACATATATGCCGAAGTTGATCTTGATGAGTGCGACGCAGGCGATCGCCGCGCCAAGCCTTGCCATGACGGGGAGACTTGCTCGCCGGTCGAGCGAACAGCAGGAAAGCAGGGCGAGAGTCACGAGGACCAGGCTGATTTCCTCTGGATGGCCCGGCGAATGGACGAGCGGTCGTGAAAGGATGACCACGAACACATAGACCAGTACCATCGCCACCACCGATCGGGTCAGGCGATAGGACAGGAAGGCAAAGCCGGCGCAGAAACCCGTCAACATCCCCAGGGCGATGGTTCGGCCCGCGCTGTGCGTCAGCGGTATGCCCGCCGAGCCATAGAAAAAGCCGTAGAGAAGATTGTAGAAGGGACCATAAAGCGAGTAAATCTCGTCATACATCAGGCGACCGTTCAGCAGGGAACGGAACCCGATCAGTAAAGTGCCCTCATCATCGAAATGCGCGATGCCGGTGAACATGCAAAAATACATCAGGGGCAGCGACAGGGAAACGATCGCCGCCAGTATCAGCCATGGCCTGCCCGACGTTCCCGGCGGCACGATCACCTCTGCCTCAAATGCGGCCAGACCGGGTTGTTGAGCCTGAAGATCATATCCAATGCCGCGCCGTGATTTCTGTACCGGCAGGCCGGCGGAGCGGATCTCCTAATTCATTGGGATGGAAAAGCAATTGAAGGCCTGGCCCCCGTGAAAGCAGGGGGCATGCCCGGGGACATCTGGCCCATATGGCGGCGGCGGAGTTTCAGGGGCATATCATCCGGCGGTCATGTGGGCAGGCGATAGGCGCAGGCCGGAAAGGATCGACTTGCCGGATCCATTCCAATAACGCAAATCGCGGTTGTGCGCCGTTATGCCCCTGTTGCCTTATTATTCTGTCGTTCGGAAGACTTGTGAAACAATATTCTACCCCCCCCTCCTCCAGCGCGTCCAGTCCGTCGGTTTCAGGCCAGGGCGACCGCTCAATGGGGCGCCTGTTGTTCCACATCGCCATGTTGGTGTTGATCGGTCTGGCGTTCGTTTTCATCAATCCGCGGGGCTATATCGGGGGCGCCTATGACGATGGGCGCTATCTGGCGGCGGCGACCCGGTGGGCGATGGAAGGGCCGGTGCTGGGGCACAATCATTGGGCGCTGCGCTGGCCGCTGGTGTTGCCGACGGCGGCGATCATTCATCAGGCGGGACTGGATTTCTGGGCGCTGCTGATCCCCGGCATCCTGTCCTATCTGGGGTTGGCGCTTGTCAATTATATCGGCCTGCGGTCAGCCGTCAGCGCGCGTGCGGGATTTCTCGGCGCGCTCGGCATCCTTGCGACGCCTGGCATCGCCTACTGGTCCTGCGCGCTTTATCCCGACCTGCTGGAAGCGGCCCTGTGGTCGGCAGCTTTCTGGTCGCTATGGCATGCAACCCATATGGCGGAAGGCCCCCGGCAGACCCGGTGGGTGCTGATAACGGGCCTTATAGCGGGCCTGTCCTTCTGCGTGCGGGAAACCTCCGCCGCCCTTGCCATCGGGCTGGTGCTGGCCATGTTGTTCCTGCCCCGCCTGCCGTTGCGCCTGTGGATCATGGCAGGCGCCAGCACTGCGCTGTTGCCGGTCGCGGAATATGCGATCCTGTGGGCGGCGAGCGGCGATCCGCTCTATCGCCTGCATGTCGACCTCAACCATATCGCCATCGCATCGGAAGACATGCGCGGCGGCGTGGCCAAGGGGGAGCTGGCGGTATTCAACACCGGCATCATGGAACGCTGGGCGGGCGCAGGGCCGGTGCGCATCCATTGGGCGGTGGACACCTGGATCAATTTCTTCGCGAACTTCTACTATGGCCAGAATTATGTCGTAGCGGCCGTTCTAGGCTTGTGCCATGTCCTCAAGCGTCGCGCGACGGCTCCTGATCTGCGGCTTGTCAGGGGGTTGGTGCCGGCGCTCCTCGCCATCGGCATCGCGAACACGCTGTGGAACCTCTATGTCCTGGCGCTCAACCCCAGTGACCGCATGTTCATCCCCACCACGGTCATGGTCACCATGATCGCGGCGATGCTGGCGGATCGGCTCTGGCCGCTGCGTAGGATCCGGACATTTGTTGGCGTGGTCATGGGGATCAAGATCCTGTCCACTTTGATCGTGGCGGATACGCTGCCCAATTATCGCGATGGCGCCGCCATAGCGCATCGCATCGCACCGCCCGCCGGTCCGGTCCATGTCAGTTGGCAGACATATGCCAATCTGGCGCTGGCCGATCCTGCGTTCCGGCGCAGGCTCGACGTGCGGGCCGCTCCGGCGGGAGGCGTGCTCGTCCTCTACACCAACCTGCGCTCGCCGCTGACGGAGCATTTGTCGCCGGGCCGCTGGATACTGGTGCGGAGGGAGGCGACCGGACATTACCCCTATGTGATCGCATTTGCCGACGGGTTGATCGGCCTGATGGGCCAGCCGCCCATCCAACATGCCGACATCGAGATTCGGTTGTTCCGGCGCCTGCCGGGGCCATCGCTCGATCATGCTGTTGCGGCAGGACCGGACGGTCGCGATCTGCCTTCCGGCGCAGCGCCCGCCGAATAGACCGGCGGCTCTGGTCGCCATGATCGCGCGGGCTATGGCTGAGTGACGCCGCGCCGGGAGGCGATGGACCGGATTGACGCGGCAATCGCGGCGGCAAGGCTTTCCGACAAATGGCCGGAATGAGGTAAGGGGCCTGTTTGTCGCGATCCATCTATAAGCATTCTCGCAGAGCCGCCTTTTCGTCTATCACGCTTCATCATGCAGAGCCTGTTTCGCCAAGTCTTCCGCTACGCCATCGCCGGAGCCGCCGCCGCCGCCATTTATGGCGTCACTTATCTGCTGTTCGCGGATCATGTCTTTCCCAAAGGCTATGCGACCGCGGCCGTGGTGCCGGCCTTCCTCATTTCCCTGGCGGCCAGCTTTGCCCTCCACAGCTACTGGACCTTCAGCGGCCATGGCGCGCGCCCCGGCGGTGTGGGGCAGCCACTGCGTTTCACGCTGGTCCAGATGGGCGGTCTGGCGCTCAACGCCGCCTTTACCTTCGCCGTGACGGATGTAATGGGCGGCGCCAACTGGCTGGCGCTCCTGCCCTGCCTCACGCTTACGCCGCTGGCGACTTTTGCGGTGCAGAGAATCTGGGTGTTCGGTTGACGGCCGTTTCCGGCTCGGCGGGCAGGTGCAGCACGCGGAGGCCGACATGGATCTTGCGCGGCAACGCCTCGTCCATGGCGGCCGCGATTGCAGGACTGAACTGCTCATCGAACCAGTGATAGCCCTGCTGCCCATCGGACAGGACGGCTGCGATCTCGTGGTTCCGGATCTTTTCGACCAACCCCCTCTCATCCCAGCGCCCGGCATAAGCCAATTCACGAAATATGGCAGGCTCCCATACGACCCGGTGCCCCGTGCGCAGTAGCAACGCCATTTCGGTCGACAATATGGGGCCATGGATTGCCCGCAGCATCGGGGCGAGCCTGTCCCCCTGCACCTGGAAATCCCGGACATGCCGCAAATGGCTTGGGCCTGTCGTCACGGCGGTCCACAGCACCGTCAGTAGCGGCAGGGCTAGACACAGCGCGCCCGCCGCCTTCCGACCGCCCTGCCATAGCCGCTCGCCGGTGCGCAGGAACAGGGCCATGGCGACCCCGCCGAACAGCGCGAGCGATGCTTCCCACTGCATATAATAGGCGCTGCTCGACCCATATTTGGCGGTCGCGACGAGGGACAGGGTCGCGAGCATGGCAAAGGCGACCACTGCCTGCCGCCGCACCAGCGCAGAAGGGGACATCGCCGCGCTGCGCCGTAGGCCGCCTCCGACAATGACCCAGATCAGGCCCAATATGCCAAGTGCCAGAAGCCCCCGGTCGACCTCGGACGTGCCCTCCATGATGTTGGGCACCAGCCGGGCCAGCTCGAACCGATTGATATTGTAGAGGATGAGGTGATCCAGCACCCTCCCCTGCGTCTGTACGATCAGGATGGCGAGAAAGGCGGAACCCAGCAGGAGGCAGGTGGCGATCCCCCGCACCGCCAGCCTTGGCCGGTGGAACAGCAGTACGCCTAGCCCGGCCGCCGCCGTCAGCACGCTATTCTGCTTGGTGAACACCGACAGCACGAAAACCACGCCCGCCCAATAGATGAGCGCAGGCCGCTCAACCGCCTGTACGACGAGCCACAGTCCCAACAGCGCAAGGAAACAGGCCAGCGGATCGACCCGCATCAGCGGCGTCCAGTCCTGCACACCTTGGCAGCCGAGGGTGCAGATTGCCGCGCCCGCCATTGCAACGATTCGCTGCCCGCGTGAAAAATCCTGCCCCAGCCATGGCTTCGTCAGCGCCATCACGATGATGGTCGACCCGGCGGTGGCGGTCAGCGACACGATTCGTCCTGCTGACAGGGGATCGACACCCAATCCCGCAATGGCCGCCGACAGCAGATGATAAACCGGCGGATAATGATAGACGATCGCGGGAAAGCCCCCAATGGGGGCATAGCCGCGCCCCGCGACGATATCGTTCATCTGTTGCCAGACGATCCCCTCATTATAGTCGAGGCCATAAGGAAAAGGGATGGCGGCAAGGATATAGGCGAGCAGGAAGCCGGCCGGGGCTGCGGCGCAAAGGGCCAGCAGGATCAGATAAATCCGTTCGACCGGCGGGAGAGCGGATCGTCCCGTCATGTCCGTTTCGGTCTCGCAACCAGCAACATTTGCTTGCCGATCGGTTTCACCGGGCTGGCGAGCCACAGGCCGATCAGGAAATCCCAGGTCGGCAGGCGGGACTTGACCGTGAGCGGCAGGAAGCGTGGCTCGACGCTCAGCACTTCCCACCCATGGGCCTCCAGAAAGTCGGTCATGCTGATGTGCGAATAAATGGCGACATGGGTATAGTCATCGAAATATTCGCGATAGGCATAGCGATAATTGGGTTGCACGATGGTGAGCGTGCCCCGCGCCGACAGGACGCGAGCCAAGGCCGCCAGTGTGTCCGCGAACTGCTCCTGCGTCAGATGTTCGAACAGGTTCGATGCAAAAGCATAGTCGACCGCCCCCGCCTCTATGCCATCCAGCGCGTTCGCCGGGCCGATCAGCGTCTCCACGCCCGGAGCAACATGTTCGGTCAGGCCGGGCCACAGGTCCACCGCGATCCGTCGCCGCGCCTTCACGCTGTTGATGAAGTCGCCATAACCCGCGCCCAGATCCAGCACCGTATCATCCGGTCGAACCTGCCTGGAAAAATGATAGCGCCATAGCGCCCGCCATACCTGCGCGCGCTTGGGATCCAATGCGAGCCGTGTCTCATGATAGCCGTCCGTCATGATGCCGCCCCGCGCCAGTTGAACATGATGCCCCTGATCATCCGCAATCCCACGGTGAATCCCCGCCAGTTGTTCACATTGCCTCCCTTGCTGACGCCTACACGCTCATGGAAGGTCAGGGGGCATTCGACCACGACCAGATCAAGCCCCAGCGCGGTGTCGAGGAGATAGGCGTTGAATTCCAGATTGATCGCCGGATTCACCTCCGGCAGCAAAGCCTCAAGCGCCGAACGGCGGCACAATTTATAGGTCGTGCCCACGTCGGTCAGCGTGCTGCGCCCCAGATGCTTGGCCTCCAGCAGCTTGGCCACGAACAGATTACCATAATACATGAAGGTGCTGAGCTGCGTCTGATATTGGCGTAGCGGCTCGACGATCCGCGTTCCGTTCACAATGTCGCAGTGGGGCGCATAGGCGACCAGCTTTTCGATATCATAGGCGCGAAAGGTCCGGTCCCCTTCGCACAGCACGACCAGATCGGTATCGTCATATCTTGCCGCCTCCGTCAGGCAGCGATGGACGCAGCGCCCATAGCCCGGCAGCTCCTCGTTAATTGTGATGGCGCCTGCCGCCACCGCCCGTTCGAAGGTCTGGTCGCGACTGTTGTTGCTGACGACGATCACCCGCGCCACCATCGGATGAGTCAGAAAGTCCGCCACCGCTTCGCCGATGCTGTCCTCATCATTATAGGCGGTGAGCGCCACCGTGACCGCTCGCGTCGCCGGCGGATCGTATCGGACGGGACGGTCGGGCTTGCGATGCCGGAGCAGGTAGAGCAGGTCGACCAATATCAGCGCCAGGCCGAAGGTCAGCGGCACGCCGCTATACCAGACCAGCCATTCCGCAAGATGATCCAGAAAGCCTTCAAACGGCAGCAAATAACGCGGAATGACCAGCAATACGCCAAACACGTACATGGCGAGGCCAAGGGTCGCGCAGAGCACGCCATAAAGCAGATAGGGAGGATGATCCCTCAACTTACGAGTCAAAAAACGCCCCCAAACAAAAATGCCCTGCCCTGTGAGCGGGGGCACTCATAGATACTATCCTTTGCACTATGCAACCCGCGCTGGTCCGGCTCGCGCCCCGCGTGAGATACAGGATCAGGCGGGCGGTGATCCTGATGAGGCTTTGCGTTTTGGCGGAGGAGCGATCCGCCCCCTCCTTGTCCCTGGAATAGTTTTGGATATAATCTGGCTCTTCAAAAGGATGTATGATGGCCCGCAACACATCCGTGACGATCGGGGATCATTTCACCAGCTTATCAGCGATCAGGTGCGAACAGGCCGCTATGGTCCAGCCAGCGATGTCGTGCGCGCAGGACTTCGGTTGCTGGAAGAGCATGAACCACGGTACGGGCGCTGCAGAATGGTCTGATCGCCGGGGAACCGCATCCAATTCGTGCTTTCGAGTAGAAATTGCACAAGGCGGTATGGTGAGCAGGAAGCGATCATGACAGGAACCCCGCAAGGCGAGTTGTTCCTGCTCGACAGTCCCTTGATCGGAGAGGTGCGCGGGGAGCGGTCGTTGATGGCCTTTCCCTTCTTCGCGCTCAGCAAGAATGCGTGGATGAAGCCCCTCGCCTAGCCTCCTTCCCGATATGGACTGTTTGATCCGTGCGCAGGCCTATTTCTACTCGAAAGCACGAACCGTAAAGCCTTCCACCGCGCCACCAGTGCTGCGATTATGTGGCTGCCGGTCATGAGGGCCGGTGTGGTTGGAGGGCTATGCCGCCACATTCGGTAGCGAAACGCGCATCGGCTCGATTACGGAAGTGATCGAGCGCGACGCGTTTCGTTCGTCCCTTGGCGGCGATATTCTCGCACTGATGGACCACGACCCGCATCGCGTGCTGGGCCGCACGCGATGCGGCACCCTCCGCCTGAGCGACGACAGCAAGGGCTTGGCCTTTTCGCTGGACCTTCCCGACACTGCGGCGGGCCGTGATGTGCTGGAGCTGGCTCAGCGTTCGGACCTTGGCGGCATGTCGTTCGGCTTCATCGTGCCCAAGGGTGGCGACCACTGGAAAGGCGAGCGGCGCCCGCTCCGATCGGTGGACCTGCGGGAAATCAGCGTTGTCAGTGCCCATCCGGCATATCCTGATACCTCGTTGGCGCTGCGGTCGCGACCTTATCCCAGCGAGATTGAGGCGCGCCGGCGGCGTACCATCATAGCGGAGTTGAGCGCATGAGGATGGTTGAGCGCATCGCCGCACGCATGGGCTATGAAAAGCGCGCCGCAGCACCGTCTTGGGATGCTCTATCTTCGGGCATGGGCTTCGCATCGGCAGTATCGACCCGACAGGCCGAAAACCTGTCGGCCGTTTTGGCGTGCACGACCGTCATCGCCTGCTCGCTCGCGTCCATCCCGGCCCTGATCTATCGTCGGGAGGGCGAGACGAGGACGGAGGCGCTTAGTCACCCGCTCGCAAAGGCTGACCCGCGAGGGCGTATCCATTGCTATGGCGTGGCGCGAGTGAAAGCAGAGGAAAACGGGCGCACGGTTGGCGGCATTGAGGCCGCGCGGAAGCTGCGAAAGGAATCGCACGCGCTGGCCGCTGGGAACTAAGCAGCGGCTTGCGATGGAACTGATGTTGTGGACCGACCAGCGGAAGGTCGATGCGATCCATCTGGGAAGGCAGCATATTAAAGATGGCCGGTTCGTCATCCGCCAGAGCAAAACGGGTAAACTACTGACGCTTCCCATCGCCGCGCCATTGGCAGAGGCGATTGTCGCGATGCCGCAATCCGACGCCCTTTGCTTCATCGTGACTGAGTGGGGACGGCCCTTCTCGGTGAAGGGGTTCGGCGGATGGTTTCGCGATCAATGCGATGCCGCAGGGCTGCCCAAATGCACCGCCCATGGCCTTCGGAAAGCGACCATGCGCCGAATGGCGGAATTGGAAATGCCCAACAAAACCATGAAGTCTGTCAGCGCGCATACCAAGGATGAGGGGGTGGCGAGATACACCGAGGCCGCTAATCAAGCGCGCCTCGCAGAGAGCGCCATCAAGCAATTGGTGGACTGGGAAAAGTCTAACCCTTCGCAGGGGTTAGACACCAGCTCGGCATAAGGTCATGTGTAGCTTGAATATTTCCCACCCCTTGGAGGCCCGAGCCGGAATCGAACCGGCGTGCACGGATTTGCAGTCCGCTGCGTCACCACTCCGCCATCGGGCCTCGGTGTGGGAAGGTGCGCCGCTAGCCCAAAAATCCGGGGAAGGCAATCCGCGTCTCGGCCGTGGGGCGAATAGTCAGCCCGATCGAGCGCAAAAGCGGTTTCCTGTCGCCGCGATTCGTGCTTAGGCGGCACGATCAAGCGACCAGTATTGCGAGCCGGGATACCCTCATGACCGAACAGAATTTCACGTCGACGCGCCGGGCCATGGTCGAAAGCCAGCTTCGCACCAACGACGTCAATGACGTTGCGGTGATTCGCGCCGTCCTGACCGTGCCGCGCGAAGCCTATGTGCCGGAGGAGCGCCGCGCCGCCGCCTATATCGACCGCGCCGTGCCGCTGGGCAATGGCCGCGCACTCAACCCGCCGCTCGCCACCACCCGTCTTCTGAACGAGGCGGCGATCGAGGCAGGCCAGTCGGTGCTGCTGGTCGGCGCCGCGACAGGCTATGCCGCCGCATTGCTGGTGGAACTGGGCGCTGTGGTCACCGCACTGGAATCGGACGCTGCCCTGGCCGCCACCGCAAAGTCCAATCTGGCCGGTAAGCCGGGCGTTACCGTCGTCGAGGGTCCGCTGGAAGCAGGCGTTCCGGCGAGCGCGCCCTATGACCTGCTGTTCATCGACGGCGCTGTCGAAACCCTGCCCCAGGCCTTGACCGACCAGTTGAAGACGGACGGACGGGCCGTGTTCGCCAGCGCGGATCAGGGCGTGACGCGCCTGTCTTCCGGCATTCGCAGCGCGGGCGGCTTTGGCGCGGCGGCCTTTGTCGATGCCGAGGCGGTGATCCTGCCGGGTTTTGCCGCGCCCAAGCCGTTCCGGTTCTGACACGCGACCAAAGCGTTTTCGTTCAGGGCATTAGCCACACCATTCCCGCATGGCGGGGCGGCAGTGGTCGTTTGCGTTAACCAGCTTGCACCCGTCCGCTTGTGACGGAATAAGGGCCGCATCGTAATTCAGGGGAGCTGTGATGGGCGTGGTGACGAACGAACCTTCGATGGAAGACATACTGTCCTCGATCAAGCGGATCATCGCTGACGGTTCGGACCGGACCGGCGCTGCGCCTCGCTCCTCCCGCCGCCGCACGGCCAGCCGCGACGAGAGCGATGACATGGACATCGAAGTGGAGGAGCAGGACTCCGCCATATTGGAGCTGACCGACATGGTCGAAGAGTCCACACCCGCCGAAGACCCCGCGCCCACCCCCGAACCGGCGGTTACGCTGGCGCGCAAGGGCGGCGCAAAGGCCGCCGCGCAGCCGGAACCCGCCGCCGCCCCGCCTGTCTCCGCAGAGGAGCAGATTCTGTCCGACGTCAGCGCACAGGCCGCCCGCCAGTCGCTCAGCCAGTTGTCGTCGCTGCTGGTCCGCCCGCAGGAAGGCGAGGCCAACACCATCGAGGGACTGGTGCGCGAAATGCTGCGCCCGATGCTGAAGGACTGGCTGGAGGCCCGGCTGCCGGAGCTGGTCGAATCGATGGTGAAGAAGGAAATCGACCGGATCGTCGGGCGACTCGGCTGACGCTTTCGGTCAGCGCAGCCCCGTTCAGCGCAGCAGGGCCGCAATGTCGACCGGCCGGTCCGCGCGGCGCAACTCCATCGTGACCTGAGGCCGCACGGCAGCGGTTATGCCCAGCGGATCGCCCTGCCGGACCGTCTCACCGACGGAAACGGACAGGCGGCGCATATGGGTGATGAGCGACGTCCAGCCCGCGCCATGGTCGATGATGACGATATTGGCATAATCGCGAAACGGCCCCGCGAACGCGATCCGGCCATCGGCGGGCGCGACGACCGCAGCACCGGCGGCGGTACGGATGGTCAGGCCACGCGACCGCACACCCGTATCCGACACTTCCCCAAAGCCGGAAACAATCTCCCCCACGACGGGCAGGCGATAGGTCGGCGTGCCCGCGCCCATCGGACGCAGGGACTGTGGCGGGAGGCGCGGCTCGCCCGGCTGCGCCGGACGGAGCACGGGACCGGGCAGGGCGGCCAGTTCCGCGCGCACGGTGCCTGCATCTTCCATGCGCTGCATCAGGTCGACAATGTCGCGCGCGTCCTCGCCCATGGCGATCGCCCGGTCCGACTCCATGGCGGCGGTATCGCGAAACTGGCGGGAGGCCACGCGCTTCTCCGCCTCCAGCCGCGCCAGTTGCGCGCGCCGCTCGGTCAGTTGCTGGCGGGAGGTGACGAGCGCCGCGCGGGCCAGTTCGGCGTCCCGGCGCAAGGCCCGGCTCTTGGCCAGTTCCCCGCGTAGACCCGCCGTGCGTTCAGCGATGATCGGCATGGCGCCGGCCAGCACCATCCGCATATGGACCGCATCGGTGATTGATCCCGGCTGCAACAGGGAGAGTATCGGGGGACGGCGGGCGATGGACTGCAATCCGGCGGTCAATCGCGCAATCGGCGCCTGACGCTCGGCCAGACGGCGCGCTTGCTGTCGCTGCAAGGCGGTGACGAGAGCGATGCGCGCCTGGCTGGAACGCAGGTCCGCCTCCGACTGCTGGATACGGGCGGCGACTGCGGCCGCCCGGTCGCGGGCGCGATCCGCCTCCTTCTCGGCCCCGGCAGCACGACGATCCAGCGCCTCGCTGCGCCGTTTCGCCTGATCGGCCTGTTGTCGTGCCTCGCGCAGGGCGCGTTGCTGCTCGGCCAGTCCGGGCGCAGTTTGTCCAGCACCGGCAAAGGACAGCAGGGCAAGGGAGGTCGCCGCGACGGTCGCGCAGGCGACGATCCTGATCCTCCCGCCCCTGATCGCCCCCACCGCCATCGCGCTATCCTTCGCGATGATAGGGGTGATTGGCAAGGATGCTCGTCGCACGCCACAATTGTTCGGCCAGCATGGCCCGCGCCATCATATGCGGCCAGGTCATGCGGCCAAAGGCGATGAGGCGGTCGGCGCTCGACCGCTCCTCCGCGCTGAAGCCATCGGCGGCACCGATTTCAAACCGGCATTCCCGCCGCCCTTCGTCCCGCCAGCGGCCCAGCAGTTCGGCCAGTTGCATGGAGGTAAGCTGGTCGCCATGCTCATCGAGCAGGATGCGGGCGCTGTTGGCAGGGAGGGGCGGGATCTTGCCGCCCTTGTCGGGCAGTTCCGTGACCTTGAACGGCCAGTTCAGCCGCCCGGAATAGCGCGTGACCAGATCGGCCTCCGGCCCGCGCCCGATGCGCCCGCGCGCGAGGATGTGGAGCAGCATCATGGGCGCGGGGGCCCGATTCCGTCAGGCGTTCTTCAGGCTTCGCCCGCCACCGGCGTATCCACAAAGCCCCACATGCGCTCCAGATTATAGAAGCTGCGGACTTCGGGCCGGAACAGGTGGACGATCACGTCGCCCGCGTCGATCAGCACCCAGTCGGCGACGGGCAGGCCCTCGATCCGGACGTTGACGCCATTCGCCTTTTTCACGCGCTCAGCGAGTTTCTGCGCCATGGCGGCGACCTGACGCGACGAGCGGCCCGATGCGATCACCATATAGTCGGCGATGCTGCTCTTGCCTTCGAGCGGGATGGAGATCACCTCCTGCGCCTGATCGTCGTCCAGCGACTGGAGAACCGTGCGGTGCAGCGAATCGACCGATGCGGCAGGGGTAAAACCGGTTGCCGTGTCATTGGCGGGTTGCGGACTTTGCAATGTCACTCCTTTACGGGCAGTACGCGGTGCGTGACCACGTCCCGTAGTTGTTGATGGCGGTAAGGTTTTTGCCAGTGGGGATTCGCACGGCGAAGCTGGGTCGCCGATCGCGGGTCGGGGCGAAAGCGCAACTGCACAAGCGCCGGTGTTCTCCACTGCGTCCATCTTCCGCTCTGGTTTGCGCGCCGGACGAAACGCCGCAACCATGCCATGGCAGGGGTGCCATGGACGGCGTCATCATAACCCGGACGGGCAATAACTGCAATCGGCATAGTCCGCGCTATGTCCCGCCAGTCCTTCCAGCGGTGAAACTGGCGCAAATTGTCGCCTCCCATGATCCAGATGAAGCGGATATGGGGATAACGCCGCCGGAGCGCGCGGAGGCTATCGACCGTGTAGCGCGTACCCAGATCGCGCTCGATCATGGTGGGGCGAATCCGCGCGCGGCGGGACGCGGACAGCGCGCTGGCATAGCGTATGGCAAGCGGCGCCATGCCCGCTTGCGGCTTGAGCGGATTGCCCGGCGACACCAGCCACCAGACTTCATCGAGGTTCAGCGCCTCCAGTGCCCGCAGCGCGATGAAGCGGTGGCCGCCATGGGCGGGGTTGAACGATCCCCCCATCAGGCCGACGGTGCGCGGCGGCAGCCTCATCGGGCGACATCCCCATCCATGGCAATCTCCGCGGCCTGTTCCCGCTGAACTTCGTCATGATCGGGATGCGGCGGTGCAAAGCGCAGGAGAAGAAGGCCCGTCACGGCAGACAGCAACGATCCCGCAAGCACGCCGATCTTGGCCTCTTCCACCAGCGCCGGATCGCCCGGAAAGGCGAGGCCGCCGATAAACAGGCTCATGGTGAAGCCGATACCGCACAGGATCGCCATCGCGTGCACCTGCAGCCAGGTCGCACCGCGTGGCCGTGCAGCCAGACCCAAAGCGACGGACAGTCGGATGGCGGCGAAAATTCCGGCCTGCTTGCCCAGAAACAGCCCCGCCGCAATGCCGAGGGGAAGGGGGGAGAGCAGCGCGCGCGCCATGTCGGCGGGCAGCAGGACACCCGCATTGGCAAAGCCGAAGACCGGCACGACCAGAAAGGAGGACCACGGGTGCAGGCCATGTTCCAGCCGGTGCAGCGTGCTGTCGGCGGCATCCGGCGCGCCCGGCGTCCTGCGAATCGGCACCGCCATCGCGGCCAGCACGCCCGCCAGCGTCGCATGGACGCCCGACACCAGCACCGCGTACCACAGCAGCGCAAAACCGATCAGATAGGGCAGGGGCGCCCGCACCCCCGCACGGTTCATCCCGAACATCCCCGCCCATATCGCCGCGGCCGCACCCAGTGCGACCAGATTGAGATGCTGGGTATAGGCGACCGCGATGATCGCGATCGCCCCCATGTCGTCCACTATGGCGATGGTGGTAAGGAGGAGGATCAGCGCGGTCGGCACCCGCTTGCCCAACAGCGCCAGCACGCCGATGGCAAAGGCGATATCCGTCGCCGCCGGAATCGCCCAGCCGCCTGCCAGACCGGCTTTCCCCTGTGCGAAGCCCAGATAGATCAGCGCCGGCACGCCCATTCCCGCCACCGCCGCGATAAAGGGGAGGCGCCGCTGATCCCAATTGGCCAGCCGCCCGTCCACCCACTCCCGCTTGATCTCCAGCCCGACCACGAGGAAGAACAGCGCCATCAGCCCGTCGTTGATCCACAGATGCGCCGTCATCGGCCCAAGCTGCGACGTCAGTTCCGGCCCCATCGGCGCATGCAGCAGATGATGATACCAGTCCGCGCCACCCGGAACGGCGTTGACGATCAGCAGGGCAGCAATGCTCGCCGCGATCAGCAGGGCACCGCCCGCCGCCTGACTTTTCAGGAAGGCGCGCAGGACGGAGGGCAGGGTGAGCGTCACACCGTCCCTGCTACGGTGTCGCTACGCATCCCGCAACGGCTGGCATGGGTGGATTGGGGACTGTCTGGTTTTGAGGCTCAACGCTTCCATAGCGGACGGAAAGTCGAAGGGTCGCTTGGTCAAGTCATAATAATTGCAGCATCGCTTAATGCGAATGCGTTGCGTCGAAGCCTCTATAGAGAGGATAGTCGCGGATCGCACGAACAACGCTGGCTCCCGAACCTTTCAAAAGAATAAGATTGAATCCCAAACGACGATCGAAAATTCTGTTCACACGGCCATGGTAACGTTCTGGATTCTCTACGCTGAACATGAGGAATTCAGTGCCATTTGTGCGCCAGAGGTCTGCGGATTGGAGTTCCGACCAAGGAATTACTGTTTCGACCGCACGCCAAATGCGAATTCCTGAGGTATCTAACTTTACCAGCGGTTTCCCGAAGTCCCTCACATTTTTGTAAATCGCCGACAACCCGAAAGCAGCTAGGCATAGGCCAAGCAGGAATACCGATGCGATGAAAAAATCCGTCGATTTCACGGAATGAAGCGACGCCACCTCCAGACCAAACCCTGCCAAAACAAGCACCGATCCTAAAAAAATGGGCACCATTAGCCCGCCGCCGAAGACGGCCATTGTGGCGAGCATATACCAGCTTTTCACGAAGACGATGGTGGCGTTAGGTCGCAAAGACGGCTCGGTCTGGTCTGTCACGCCATCAGTTCCTCGCTCACCGTTATGGGATCAATCTTGTCCGCCATTGAGGATATTTCAATCTGAATTCAACATCCACAAATGGTCATTCCAGCCCGTCTCAATTTTTCGCCAACAATTGGAACATCCATCCCAATCCCCCACACCGTCGGCCCAACGAACGGGGCGCCATGCCTCAGCGGCCACCGACCCACCCGCGCCCCCATCTGCCCGCTGGACTTGACCCGGCGGAGCGACGATAGGCACGCCATGGCCTCCCGCCCACCGCAATCCCTGCCCGTGCCCTTTGCCGTGGCCTGCCTCGGCATCGCGCTTTTCTCGGCGATGGATACGGTGATGAAGCAGCTCGCCATCGATATCGGCTCCTATAATGCGATGCTGTGGCGGACGGGTCTGTCGCTGGTCGTGCTGGTGCCGGTGTTCTGCCTGCGTGGTGGCCGCTGGCCTCGGCGGGAGGTGCTGGGCCTGCATTGCCTCCGCGGAGCCTGCCTCGCCGTGTCGCTCGTGCTGTTCTTCTGGGGGTTGGCGCGGGTGCCCATGGCGCAAGGGGTTGCGTTGACCTTCATCGCGCCGCTGATCGCTCTGGGCCTCGCCGCGCTGATCCTGAAGGAGAAAATCGGCCCGTCTGTGGCGGGGGCTTCCGTCATCGCCTTTGGCGGCGTGATCGTCATATTGGCCGTCCAGCCCCATGGCGCACCGGGTACGGGCGACTGGCGCGCGCCCGCCGCCATCCTGATCGCGGCCTTTTTCTATGCCATCGGGACGGTTCTCTCCCGCCCGCTGGCACAGCGCGCCTCCCCGCTGGAGATGGCGTTGTTCTTCAACATCGTGGCGGCGGGCCTCTGCCTGCTCGGCGTGCCGTGGTTCGCGATCATTCCGCAACAGCAGCATATCGTGCCCCTCCTCATCGCGGTCGCTGCCTCCAACATCTCCATGATGCTGCTCGCCTGGGCCTATGCGCGGGCGGAGGCGCAATATCTGCTGCCGGTCGAATATACCGCCTTCATCTGGGCGGTGATCTATGGCTGGCTGATCTTTGCGGAGACGGTGACGGCGGCAACGCTGGCGGGGGCCGCGCTGATTGTCGCCGCCTGCCTGTGGGCGGCGCGCAGTGGGCCGGGGGCGGCAACGCTCACCGCAGAATCATGACGTCAAACGCCGACTCTTGACGCAGAGTCCGCGAAAGGCGATTGTGCACGGAGGGAACATTTCGGGTCCAGAACGCTCAATGCCGCGTCGGATCGCATGGATTTTCGGGGACATTGGGGAATGGCAAGCCGGGCTTCGGCCAATCGGACACCGGAATGGCGTGTCATGCTGAAACGCAGCCTGTTGCGCCTCGCCGCGCTCAGCACGGCCGTCGTGCTGTGCGCGTCGGCGCTGATGCTGTTGCTCGCGCTGCTGACCTACAACGCGGCTGACGCCTCCTTCAATACGGAGGCGGGCGGGGCTGTCGCCAACGCGCTGGGCGCGCCGGGTGCATGGTCGGCGGACGTGCTGCTGTGGCTGCTGGGCGTCCCCGTCGGCCTCGCCCTGCCACTGATGCTCATCTCCGCGCGGCGCATCTGGTTCGATCAGGATATGAAGGGGTGGCAGGGGCAGGTTGGCAAATGCCTGCTCGGCATCTTCCTCATCGGCCTCGCCCTGTCACTGTTCCAGCCGGAACCGCTGGTCGGCCTGCCCGCCGGTTGGGGCGGGCTCGCGGGCCTCGTCGCCGCGCGCGGGATATTGAGCCTCGCCGCCGTGATGGACGAGGGGTTGCGCAAATGGGTGATCGGTATCGGCATCCTCGTCATTCTGGGCGCGGGCATTCTCATGTGGGTGCGTTCGCTGGCGCTCGAAAAGCCGCTGATCCGCTTCGCCAAGCCCAGCGTGCCCAATGTCTCGCTGTCGCCCGTCACGCAGATGTTCCGGCGCAAGATCACGGCGCCTGCCGAACGCGGCGAGTCCGCTCCGGCTGCCGATCCGTCGGAAAAGGCCGCCGAGCCGCGCAAGGCCGTGGACACGACCCCCAAGCCCCCGATCAATATCCAGAGCGGCACACCCGCAACCGCGCAAAAGGCGATCGCGCCCGTTTCCAATCAGGACGACCTGTTCGGCAACAGCTCGCTGCCGTCGCCCGAATTGCTCAGCGCGCCGCCGCCGACCGCCGATATCAAGGTCGACAAGCCTGCCCTCGAACGCAATGCCCGGCTGCTGGAGAGCGTCCTCGACGACTTCCATGTGAAGGGCAACATCACGGAGGTCCGCCCCGGCCCCGTCGTCACCATGTACGAACTGGAGCCGGCACCGGGCATCAAGGCGAGCCGCGTCATCGCGCTGGCCGATGACATCGCCCGCAACATGTCGGCGTTGTCGGCCCGCGTCGCCACCATACCGGGCCGCACCGTCATCGGCATCGAACTGCCCAATGTGAACCGCGAATCCGTGGTGCTGCGCCAGCTCATCACCAGCCAGGCGTTCGCGGACCAGAATGCGCAGTTGCCGATCATCCTGGGCAAGAATATCTCCGGCGAGCCGATTGTCGCCGACCTCGCCCCCATGCCGCATCTGCTGATCGCGGGTACGACGGGTTCTGGTAAGTCGGTCGGTCTGAACTGCATGATCCTGTCGCTGCTGTACCGCATGACGCCGGACGAGCTGCGCCTGATCATGATCGATCCGAAGATGCTGGAACTGAGCATCTACGACGACATCCCCCACCTCCTGTCCCCGGTCGTGACGGAGCCTGCGAAGGCGATCCGCGCGCTGAAATGGGCGGTGGAGCAGATGGAGGACCGCTATCGCATGATGGCGTCCATCGGTGTGCGCAACCTCCAGAACTACAATGAGAAGGTGCGCGCGGCCAAGGCCAAGGGCAAGCCATTGGGCCGCCGCGTGCAGACCGGATACGATCCCGAAACCGGCCAGCCGATCTATGAGGAAGAACAGCTCGACTATCAGCCGCTGCCGCAGATCGTGGTGGTGGTGGACGAGCTGGCCGACCTGATGATGACGGCGGGCAAGGAAGTCGAATTCCTCATCCAGCGCCTCGCGCAAAAGGCGCGTGCGGCGGGCATCCACCTGATCCTCGCGACGCAGCGTCCGTCCGTCGACGTCATCACCGGCGTCATCAAGGCGAACCTGCCGACCCGCATCAGCTTCTTCGTCACGTCCAAGATCGACAGCCGCACCATTTTGGGCGAGCAGGGCGCGGAGCAGCTGCTGGGCAAGGGCGACATGCTCTACATGGCAGGGGGCAAGGGCCTGACCCGCGTCCACGGCCCGTTCGTGTCGGATGACGAGGTCCGCGCGGTCGCCGACCATTGGCGCGCGCAGGGCACGCCCGACTATATCAGCGCCGTGACCGAGGAGCCGGAGGACGGCGGCTTCGCCCTCGACGGTGCGGATCTCGGCGACGACAGCGCGGACGCCAAGCTGTACCGCAAAGCCTGCCAGCTGGTGTTCGAGAATCAGAAGGCATCGACCAGCTGGCTCCAGCGGCAATTGCGCATCGGCTACAACAGCGCCGCCCGCCTCATCGAGAAGATGGAGGAAGACGGCTTTGTCGGACCGCCGAATCACGTCGGGCGGCGCGATGTGCTGCGCGATGAGAGCGGGCAGCCGATTTAGTTCCTATCGGATCGTAACGCCCATCGCCTTGCGGAACAGGTCGGTCCCCATCTTGTCCCAATCGGCGAAGTCCCATTGCGCCGGGTCTTCGCGCGAGACGATGTCGTCGCGGCCGATGCGATAGACGAGGTCGAGGTCTTCCGGTTCGACCTTCTTCCGCTCGGCGGTGGAGTAGAAGACGCGGACGCGGGGCAGGGTCGGATTCTTCGGATTCTGGTCCAGCACGATCGCGAGGCGGTGGCTGCTCAGCCGCACCAGCGCGCCGATGGGGTAGATGCCGATGGCGCGCACGAACGCCTCGAAGATGTCCGGGTCGTAGCAGGCGATAGTCTCGCGCATCATCGCGATCACCTGCGCCGGGTCGATGCCCGCCTTATGCGTGCGGCGGGACGTCATCGCGTCGTAGCTGTCGCAGATCGCCGCCATGCGTGCGAACAGCGAAATCTCCGTTCCGGCCAGCCCGTGCGGATAGCCGGTGCCGTCATAGCGTTCATGGTGATGCAGGCAGACGTCGACGACCGATTCGGGAATCTCGCAATCCACCGCCATGAAATCGCGCGCCAGAGTCGTGTGGCTCTGCACGATCTGTTCTTCGGCAGCGTTCAGGTCGCCCTGCTTGTCGTAGATTTCCGCTGGGACATGACCCATGCCGACATCCATCAACAGGCCCGCCAGCCCTGCTTCGCGCACCTGACTCTGGCGCAGGCCGAGCTGGATCGACAGGTTGATCATCAACGCCGACACCGCGAGCGCATGGGTGTGGAGATAGTCGCTCGTCTTCATCAGCCGCATCACGCCGGTAAAGGCATGGGGGTGGCGCTGGATCGAGTGCATGATGTCGTCGACCAGCGGCTCGACCGCCGCAATGTCCATAGTCTTGCCGAGACGCGCCTGATGGAAGAGGTCGCGCATGGTCTGCCGCGACCGCTGCGCGATCTCCGACGCTGCCGTCATTTCCGACGCCTGCGAGCGCGCGCCAGGGGCAATCATCCGCGAGGCGAGCGGGCGGTAAGGGGTGGCGCGCGTGGGTGCGGGCGCGGTGGTGGCATCGCTCTCCGCCTGACGTGCACGCCCCAATATCTGCGCGCGGCGTCCGCCTTCCGCATCGTGACGGGCAACAGAAGGGGGCGTGGCAGGCGGCGCGACGTCCGGCGTGGCCTCGGCCAGCACTTCGGGCGCAACGATCAGTTCAGGACGCGCCGGGGCTTGTGCCTCGACATCCTTGCCCTTGGACACGTCGATCATCACCCATTCGACGGCGCTGGCCTTCAGGTCGGCAAGCTGCCCCTGATCCTCCAGCAGGAAGCGGCGCTTCCAGAAGCCGTGCGACAGCCAGGACCCCTCCAGCTTGTGAAGAAACATGCCGAGTGTGACGTCCTCGGTTCTGACCCTTTTCAACATCTGCGCATACCCGACATCTTTGTTCCCGACGATTGTCGCATCCCGCGATTGCTACCCGGTAAAGAGTTGTGGTTTCGAATTCCTCTCCGGCGGGTTCAGTGGACATTCAAGACGGCAGGGCTACATCGTCTGTCATGACCCGTTTTTCCTCAGCGCCGCGCGGTCGCGGCACCTTCGCCCTTCCCATCTCGCTCGCCCTCGCGCTGGCTGCCGGCACCGGCGCAATGGTTACGACGTCCGCCGTGGCGCAGGGCGGGGCGACGACCGCGTCGCAAGGCGATCTGGCGGCGGTGCAACGCCATATCCGCTCCATCACCACGCTGACGGCCGATTTCAGCCAGACCGACCGCAGCGGGCAGGTGCAGGACGGCAAGCTGCTGTGGAAGCAGCCGGGCAATATCCGGTTCCAGTACGATCCCTCCAACCCGCTGCTGATCGTCGCGGACGGCAAGTCGCTCTACATGGTGGATTATGAGGTGCGGCAGGTACAGCGCTGGCCGATCCGCAATTCGCCGCTCGGCGCGCTGCTCGACCCCACGCGCGACCTCGCCCGCTACAGCAAGCTGATCCAGACCGGCGACCCGCGCATCCTGTCCGTCGAGATGCGCGATCCGCAGCATCCCGAATATGGCGTCATCAACGTGATCTTTCAGCGGGACGAGGCCGGCGCAGCGGGCCTGAAGCTCTATGGATGGGTATCGCGCGATGCACAGGGCAACCGTACCACCATCCGCCTGACCAACCTGCGCTATGGCGCCCCCATCGCCGATTCCGCCTTCCGCTGGAAAGATCCTCGCCCGACGCAGCGCGGCGCGGGGAAATAATCGCCCCGCCCTGTTCACCTGAACGGAAAGCTGAACATAGTCCGCCGTCCCCACCGGGACGGGTCGCGGCAACGCGCGCCCCAGCCCATTCAAAAGCAACGGAAATCTGCCGGTCCCCGCCCTCTATCGTCTGATACAGTTTGCGACATCTGATCCTTTTTCGCCCTATTTCATTCATCCGGCGGTCAGGTGGGGGGGGCTATTCCATCTCTTGTGACGACGAAATGGCAAGCGGGCTTCCCCCCTGTTACTCGCAACGCTCCCGCCGTCACTTAGTTAGCGGACACCGCATGTCCGCCAGACGAGACCCTCGCTCCATGCCCCCGGAGCGAGGGTCTTTCCTTTTGGATCACAAAAAACGGATGAGCGGACAGGCGTCCCGACTCTGCCGTCGAATGGCCCTCAACGGGCGGGCTTGGCCTGCCAGAGCGTGGGGAAAGTCGCCTTGAGCGCCGCCACCTTGGGCAGATCCCAGCGTTGGATATAGGGATGGCGCGGATTGCGGGTCAGGAAATCCTGATGATAGCCTTCCGCCTGCTGAAAGCCGCGATATCGCTCCACGCCGGTGACGATCGGCTTGGCCCACAGCCGGGCCTGTCCCAATTGCGTCAGATAGGCGCGCGCGACCTTGTCCTGTTCGGGCGTCGTGGGGAACAGCGCGCTGCGATATTGGGTGCCATGATCCGGCCCCTGATAGTTCAGCGTGGTCGGGTCGGCGATGACCGAGAAGAAGACGCGCAGCAGCGTGCCATAGGAGACGACGCGCGGATCATAGGTCACGCGGACAGCCTCGGCAAAGCCGGTGGTGCCGGTGCTGACCATGTCATAATCGACGGCGGGGCTGCTGGGCCCGGCATAGCCGGATACGACGTTGGTCACGCCCTTCACATGGCTGAACGTGCCATCCACGCCCCAGAAGCAGCCGCCCGCAAAGACAGCCGTCGCCAGCTTCGCGGCAGAGGGCGGGTCCAGCCGGGGGGCAGGGGCATCGACGGTGGTTTCCGCCGCTCCGCACGCGGGCGCGAGCGCCAGGAGAAAGGCGCTGGCCGCGCCCGTCAGGATCAGTCGGAGGGGCTTATGCGATCGCATTGAGCAGGTCGGTGGCGCCACCGAACACCAGCACGGCACCCAGCGCAAAACCGCCAAGGAACCGGAGCATGACTTCGCTCGTCAGGGCACGCATCATAACTTGTCTCGCTTTATGCATGACGCCGTTTCCGGCCATCCATGCGCCATTCTCTAGTCCGTCCGACGTTAACGCAGGGTGACCCGCATCACAGTCGGGACGGTCGCCACGAAATGGCGCGAAAGCGGCGGGAAACAAGAGTGGTTCCCGCCGTTCGTCGCATTCTGGCGCTGATTGACGTCGCTTTACCGCAGCGCGGCGCAGGCTTCCTGAATGCGGGTGCACGCGGTCTTCAGGATTTCCTCGCTGGTCGCGTAGCTGATGCGGAATGCCGGGGCAAGGCCGAAGGCTCCGCCATGGACCGCCGCGACGCGGTGCGCGTCGAGGAAATAGCTGATCAGGTCTTCGTCGGTCGCGATGACCACGCCATCCGGCGTCTTCTTGCCGATCAGGCCGCTGGCGTCGGGATAGACGTAGAACGCACCCTCCGGCACGGGACAGCTGAGGCCCGGCGCGTCGTTGAGCATCGCGACGACGAGGTCGCGGCGACGCTTGAACGCCACATTGCGCTCCTCCAGGAAGCTCTGATCGCCATTGAGCGCGGCCACGGCGGCGGCCTGGCTGATGGAGGAGGGGTTGGACGTCGACTGCGACTGCAGCTTCGCCATCGCCTTGATGATCCACTGCGGGCCACCGGCATAGCCGATGCGCCAGCCGGTCATCGAATAGGCCTTGGAGCAGCCGTTGACGGTCAGCGTGCGGTCGTAAAGCTCCGGCGACACCTGCGCGATCGTGGCAAAGGGCGTGGGCGCGTACCAGACATGCTCATACATATCGTCAGTCATGACCAGCACATGCGGGTGACGCACCAGCACGTCGCCCAGCGACTTCAACTCGGCGGCGCTATAGGCCGCGCCCGAGGGATTGGACGGCGAGTTGAGCAGCACCCAGCGCGTGCGGGGCGTGATCGCCGCCTCGAGCTGCTCTGCGGTGATCTTGTAGCCCTGGCTCGCCGGTCCCTGGATGAACACCGGCGTACCGCCCGCGAAGGCGACGATGTCCGGGTAGCTGACCCAATAGGGCGCGGGGATGATGACCTCGTCACCCACGTCGACGGTCGCGACCAGCGCGTTGAACAGGGTGTGCTTGCCGCCTGCGTTCACGCTGATCTCGCTGGTCTGGTAGGTCAGCTCATTGTCGCGCTTGAACTTGGCGACAATGGCTTCCTTCAACTCGGCGGTGCCGTCGACGTCGGTATATTTGGTCTGCCCTGCGCGAATCGCGGCAATGGCGGCGTCTTTCACGAAATCGGGGGTGTCGAAATCCGGTTCGCCCGCCGACAGGCCAATGACGTCGATCCCCTGGCGCTTCAGTGCGTTGACCCGGCCGGTCATGGCGAGGGTGGCGCTGGGCTGGATGCGGCCGAGGGCGGCGGACGTGCGGGACATGGGACAGCCTTTCAGATCGGGAGGCGGATTGCGGGTGACATGCGGCGGCACGATGACCGGCGCGCGGCGTCCTTTAGCCGTGATCGCAGCGGCGGGCAACCAGCGTCGCGGCGACGAGGCCACGAACCGAATTTCCGATGAAGAAATTGCCCCGAATGTCGGACGGGCGAATGTCGCCCTCCACCGCCTCGCCAATGTCCAGCAGATGCTGGCGTAGGACGCCGGGCAGCACGCCGCGCGACAGGGGCGGCGTCACCAGCCGGTCGTTCCGCTCCAAGAAGATGGAGGTAAAGGTGCCCTCTGTCAGATAGCCGTCGGCGTCGATCATCAGCACCTCATAGGTGCCGCCCGCCTCCTTCGCCGCGTCATAGACGGTGCGGTCGGTCGTCTTGTGGCAAAGGCGCACGTCATCCGCAGCCGCCTGTCGCGGCACGACCGCAACCGGAATCACCGCCTGCGGCCAGCCGCCCAGCGGCCTGACCTCCACCGCAATCGCGCCGCCACGCGACAGCAGGATGCGAACGCGGCTGAGATCCGTCACGCGGAATGTCGCGGTCTGCAATTCATTGCGCAGGCCATGGCGGTCGAAGTGAAAGCCCAGCGCCTCCGCACTCGCCTGCATCCGTGCGATATGCCGTTCGAGATGCGCGATCCCCTCATGCGGATCGAAGGCCATGGTTTCGAACAGATCGAACCGTGCCTGTCCCTCGCTCAACGCTGCATCCCCTGCTTGTCCGTCCCGTCCGGCGCCTCCAGAAAGCGCGCCTTGTCGAGGCATTCCATCCATTCCGCGCGAGGGTCGGAATCCGCCACGATACCGGAGCCGATGCCCATCACGCCCTGCGCCGCGCCCTTTTCCAACGAAATCGTGCGGATCGCAACATTGAAGCGCGCATTGCCTTCGGGATCGATGCTGCCGATGGAGCCGGTGTAGAGGCCGCGCCGGTGACGCTCCACCTCCGCAACCACCTGCATCGCCCTGATCTTGGGCGCGCCGGTGACGGAACCGCAGGGAAAGAGCGCCGCCAGCGCGTCCACGGCGTCGATGCCCTCGCTGAGCTGGCCGATGACCCGCGACGTCAACTGGTGGACGGTGGGGTAGCTTTCCACTGTGAACAGGTCGGGCACCCTGACACTGCCCGCCCGGCAGACGCGCGACAGGTCGTTGCGGATCAGGTCCACGATCATCAGGTTTTCGGCGCGCTGCTTCGGGTCGCTGCGGAGCTCAGCCACGGCCCGCGCATCGGCGGCGGAATTGGCATGGCGTGGGGCGGTGCCTTTCATGGGCAACGCCGTGATCGCGCCGTCCTCCACCGCAAAGAAACTCTCCGGCGAAAAGCACAGGACATGCCGCCCGTCGTGCCGGATCAGCGCGCCATGACCCATGGCGGCGCGCGGGCGAATGGCGGCATAGGCGGCGAGCGGATCGCCCGGCAGCGGCACGGTCGCGGCGAGGGTCAGGTTCGCCTGATAGATGTCGCCCGCGCGGATGTAGTCCAGAACCGTGGCGAACGCTGCGCCATGGTCCCGCGCACCGATCGTGGGGGAGGCAGGGCCATGGCTGACGGCATCGGGAGAGGGGAGCAGGCTGGCCACCTCCTCCGGCGTCAGTAGCGCGCAGGAAGAAAACAGGCCGAACCAAAGCAGCGGTGCCTCACCATCGTTCGTCCCGGTCGACAGCGGCTCCAGCACGGGTTCGAGCGCATGGCCCGCCTCATAGCGCAGATAGCCCGCCGCATGGAGGCCGCGCGCAGTCGCGGCGCGGATTGCCTCCAGCGCGGGGCGGACTTCCTCCGGTCGCCGCGCCACGATCTCGCCCACCGGGTCGCGGTAGAGGCGCGCGCCCTCTCCGCCAACCCGTGCGTCGTCGAGCAACACGAAGGGTTCGGGGGAGGGCGGCAGGGTGATGGGCACGGCTCGCCTCATAGGGGCTGCGGACCGTGCTGCCAATCATTGACCTATTTGAACAGGCTGCCCAGCACCCCGCGCACAAGCGTTCCGACAATACCTCCGCCGGAAGATTTGCGCGACGAGCCAAAAACCGCCTTGCCCAGTTCGTTCGCAACCTGACGCCCGACCGACGAAGCGGCGGAGCGGGTGGCGGACTGCACCGCCTTTTCCAGCGCGCCGGGTTTCGCGGCCTCCCGCTCGGCGGCGGCATCGCGGCGGGCCTGTTCCTTCAACTCCGCCGCGTGCTGCTTTGCCTCGACCTTGGCCTGTTCGGCGGCGGCCTTGTCCGCCACGACCTGCGCCTTGGCGGCTTCGGCGGCGGCGGCGGCGGCATTGCCCTTGGCGGCAAGGATTTCGGCGGCGGACTCGCGGTTGATCGCCGTGTCGTACTTGCCCTCCACCGGGGAGATGGAGCGGATGATCGCCCGCTCCTTCGCATCCAGCGGGCCGACGCGCGACCGGGGCGGGGCGATCAGCGTACGCTGCACAGGCGAGGGGGAGCCGTCGTCCTGCAACAAGCTGACCAGCGCCTCACCCACTTTCAGTTCGGTGATCGCCGTCACCACATCGACGCCGGGATTGGCACGGAAAGTGTCCGCCGCCGCCTTGATCGCCTTCTGGTCGCGCGGGGTGAAGGCGCGCAGGGCGTGCTGCACCCGGTTGCCGAGCTGGCCCGCCACATCCTCCGGTATGTCGATGGGGTTCTGCGTGATGAAATAGACGCCCACGCCCTTGGACCGGATCAGGCGGACGACCTGCTCGATCTTGTCGGTCAGCGCCTTGGGCGCCTCGTCGAACAGCAGGTGCGCCTCGTCGAAGAAGAAGACCAGCACCGGCTTGTCGGGGTCGCCCACTTCGGGCAGCGTCTCGAACAGTTCGGACAGCAGCCACAGCAGGAAAGTGGCGTAAAGCTTCGGCGACTGCATCAGCTTGTCGGCGGCGAGGACGTTCACATAGCCCCGCCCCTTGTCGTCCACACCGATGAAGTCGTGAATGTCGAGCGCCGGTTCGCCGAAAAATTGCGCGCCGCCCTGGCTGTCGAGTTGCAGCAACTGGCGCTGGATCGCGCCGACGCTCGCCTTGGTCACATTGCCATATTGGCGGCTGAGTTCGTCCGCATTGTCCGCGCAATAGGCGAGCATCGACTGGAGATCCTCCAGGTCGAGCAGCAGCAGCCCCTGTTCGTCGGCATAGCGGAAGGCGATGGTCAGCACGCCCTCCTGCGTCTCGTTGAGCCCCATGAGGCGGGCGAGGAGCAATGGTCCCATTTCCGACACGGTAGTGCGGACCGGATGCCCCTGTTCGCCATATAAGTCCCAGAAGATCGCGGGATTGTCGGCAAAGGCATAATCCTCAATGCCGATTTCCTTGGCACGGGCGACCAGCTTGTCCGCATTCTTGGCCGTGGGCGATCCGGCCATGGCGATGCCGGCGAGGTCGCCCTTCACATCGGCGAGGAACACGGGCACGCCGCGCGCGGAAAAGCTCTCCGCGATGCCCTGCAACGTCACGGTCTTTCCCGTTCCGGTCGCGCCCGCGATCAGACCGTGACGATTGGCACGGCGCAGGTTCAACCGCTGCGGTTCGCCGCCTCCCAGACCGATGAAAATGTCGTCCGCCATTGCCCGTCCTCGCTCCCGTACTGGAGGCTATCCTATCGCCATAGCGGCTGAAGTCGAGTGGATAGACTTCGCCATAAAGGTGCTCAGACCGAGCAATGCGGCGCAATTCAACTATTGGTTGAATTTTAAACCCTCTCACCCTAAATAGGTGAGGCAGTTGATGTGGTGATGCGTAAGTCGTCGCCTTAAAGATAGAGGGGCGCGCCATGCCAGTGGTTGCGCCCCTCACTTTTTGGGGCTGGCTGCCAGACCAGCCCCTCACCGCTCTTACTTAGAACGGATCACCATGTAGACTCTCAGTCCGAGATTCCCAGCGGCGATAAGGACTCTTGCCGCAGCAAGAATCAATAATGCAGTAGATGTGGTCAGGTAAATCACCTCCTTTTGTTAGACGGACAAACAACAGAATTGCGCCGTCTGGGACATGATAACCGTACCTGTAAATTTTGCCCATAAGAAAGGGGGCGCGAAAGCCGATGCTTCCGCGCCCCTCGTAAATTTCGGGTCGTCCGATCAGTTGCCGCGCAGGCGGATCGGCACGAAGGCGGCGGGCTGGCCCCGGCGCAGGATCTGGAGCAGGATCGCGGCGCGTCCACCATCCTT
>DASVNT010000066.1:0-7126 GCA_036383715.1 Sphingobium sp.
CGCCTCCAGCGGAGCCTTCATGGCTTCGAGGGTGCTGCCTGCCTCGATCACCGGGCCGTCCTTGCCCCAGTAGAGCAGGCCGAGTGCGACGGATTCCTGCGCGGACAGGCCCCAGTCGATGCGGGCGATGATCGCCTTGGCCACCTGCATGATGATGGTGCGGCCACCCGCAGCCCCCACGACCATCACCGGCTTGCCCGCCGCGTCATAGACGATCGTCGGCGCCATGGAGGACAGGGGACGCTTGCCCGGCTGCACCCGGTTGGCGACGGGAGCACCGTCCTTTTCGGGCGCGAAAGTGAAGTCGGTCAGTTCATTGTTGAGGACATAACCGTTGGCGATGAGCTGGCTGCCGAAATAGCCTTCCACGGTCGAGGTCATGACCACGACATCGCCCGATCCGTCGATGGCGATGAAATTGGTGGTCGATGGCACTTCGGAAGAGACGGCTTTGGTCCGCGCCTCTGCGCCCGGCGGGGTGCCCGGCTCATAATGACCACGTGCATGCACCGGGTCGATCAGGCGGGACCGTGCGCGGATATAGGCGGGATCGATCAGGCCCGCGACCGGTACGGCCACGAAATCGCGGTCGGCCAGCCATGTGTCCCGGTCGGCATAGGCCAGTTGCATGGCCTCCGCGATCAGATGCCAGCTTTTGGGATCATCCTTGCCCAGCTTCGTCAGGTCGAAGCGTTCGAGCATCCCCAGCATCTCGATGATCGTGATCGCGCCGGAGGAAGGCGGCCCCATGCCGCAGATCTTGTACGTGCGATAGGCGCCGCAGATCGGCGCGCGATCCTTTGCCTGATAGCCCGCGAAATCCTCCGCCATCAGGGTGACGGGGTTGATCGCCGCGCCGCCCACCGCATTGGTCACGGCCTCGACATTCTGGCCGGTGTAAAAGGCCTGCGGCCCCTCGGCGGCGAGACGGCGCAGATAGGCGGCGAGCGCGGGGTTGCGGATGGTCGTGCCGACGGGGGCTGGTGCGCCGTCCACCCAGTACAGCGCCCGCGCGTCGGGGAAGTCTTTCCAGAGCGGCGCGACGACCGTCAGCCGCTTGTACATATACTCGTTGACCGTAAAGCCCTGCTCCGCCAGCCGGATCGCTGGCTGGAACAGGTCGGCCCAAGGCAAGCGGCCCCAGCGGGCATGGCTTTTGGCCATCAGCGCGATATTGCCGGGTATGCCCACCGACTTGCCGCCGGGAAAGGCCGCCGAATAGGGCAGCGGCTGGCCGTTCGCATCGAGGAACAGAGCGGAGGTGGCGGAGGCGGGCGCCGTCTCCCGCCCGTCGATGCTGTCGATCAGGCCCGTCTTGCCGTCGTGGCGCAGCAGGAAACCGCCGCCGCCAATGCCGCTCGATTCCGGTTCCACCACGGTCAGCGCGACCATCATCGCCATGGCCGCGTCGATGGCCGATCCGCCCTTGCGCAGTATCTCCTGCCCCGCCTCGCTGGCCCTCGGATCGGCGGAGGCGACAAGGCCGCCCGCCGCCCATGCGGGGGACAGGGGTTGGACAAGCAGGAGGAGAAGGACGGTGGTCGCGCGGAGGAATCGGGTCATGGCCGAAAAACTTGCGGATTGCGGCTCGTTACGCAAGCGAGCAATCCTCACCGATTGCTTGACTGATCGTTGAGAAACCATCGCGCTTCAGCAGCCGGGCGATGCCCCGGTTGATCTCCGCCGCCAGACCCGGCCCCTTATAGACCATCGCGGAATAGAGCTGGATCAGCGAGGCACCCGCCCGGATGCGGGCATAGGCCTGCTCCGCATTACTGATCCCGCCCACGCCTATCAACGGCAGTTGCCCACCCGTCGCCCGGCGAAAATCCTTCAACCGTTGCAGCGACAGATCGTGCAGCGGCGCACCGGACAGCCCGCCGCCTTCCCCTGCCAGCGGGGAGCGCAGCGTGGCGGGCCGGGTGATCGTGGTGTTGGAGACGATCAGCGCATCGATGCGATGCGCCAGCGCAACCTCGGCGATATCCTCTATGTCGGCGGGCTCCAGATCGGGTGCGACCTTCAGCCACACAGGCGGGCCGCCCGCCCCCCGCGCCGCCATCACGCCCGCCAGCAGCGCGTCGAGCGCGCCGCGATCCTGCAACGCGCGCAGGCCCGGCGTATTGGGCGAGGAGATATTGACGGTCAGATAGTCGGCATGTGCGCCCAGCGCCCGGACGCCAGCGACATAATCCGCCGTGCGATCCTCGCTATCCTTGTTGGCGCCGATATTGACGCCGACGATCAGCCCCTTCGGACGCGACCGGGCGAGCCGCACCCCCGCGTCCGCCTGCCCGCCATTGTTGAAGCCCATGCGGTTGATGACCGCCTCATCCTCCACGAGCCGGAACAGGCGCGGGCGCGGATTGCCCTCCTGCGGCCGGGGGGTCAGCGTGCCGATCTCCGCAAAGGCGAAACCGAAGCGACCGACGCGATCATAAACCTCCGCATCCTTGTCGAAGCCCGGCGCCAGTCCCACCGGCCCGGCGAAATCGAGGCCGAACAGCGTCTGATGCAGCGCGGGATCGCCCGCCGCGGGGCCGGACTGCGGCAGAAATTGCAGCAGCCGGATAGTGAGTCGGTGCGCCGACTCGGCGTGGAGGCGGAACAAAAGCGGACGGAGGAGCGAAAAAACCATGGGCGCGCGCCTACCACAGCTACGCTGCACTGCGCGAAAATTTTGAGCCATACGGCCTCAATCCGGCCTCATGACTCCTGCGAAACGGAGCATTATCTTCGTTTCAGGTGAAACCATGTCGATTCCGTCCAATATTTGCGCTGCAAAAAGGGTGTAGGCCGAATTTGCGACCCGAAGGGCTCTGATGTCATCCGACAAAGAGACCTTGTACCTTGGGGGCCTCGCCTGGCTTCGGCCGGGAGAGGCCCCTTTTTTGTTGCAAATTCCGCAGCAACTGTGACAAGCGTCGCAAAATGAAACAATAAGATGCCGTAGCGGGTCGTACTACCAATGCTTCGGAGATGATGTGGTAGATCGTCCATCACAGACGGGCGGATCATTTGACCCGCCTTGTCCTGACCTGGCGAGTAACAGGGGGCAAGCGGGCAAAGCGCCGCTTACCAACCAGGTGGCGCTGAGCTATCTTGCGCCGCCAGAAGACCTGTCCGCTTTCTTTGGTCCTCTTTACATCTTTGTCGCTGACAAGGCGATTGTCTCGGACCACACACGGGCCGACCTTGCGCAAATCCGGTTCATGCTGGCGGGCGAAGGCGACTATGTCTTTCACGACGGTCGCCGCGCCGCGACACCGCTCTGCTGCATGCTGGGGCCAACCACCGCCGCCACCCGCTTTCAGGTTGCGGGCCCGATGCGCGTCGTCGGCATATCCGTGCTCCCGCTGGGCTGGGCTGCATTACGCGCGGGTGATGCCAGCCTCGCCGCCGACGATGTCTTCGACCTGTCCGAGCGATTCGGCGGCCACTGGTCGACCGTCCATGGCGAGATCGACGGGATGAACGATGCGGAAGGGATCGCCGGGCATATCTGGTCCTTCCTGCGCGCGCAGGTACGGCAGCCGAATGTGGACGACACGGAATTTCTGGTGGCGGTCGAATGCTGGCTGACCGACGAACGCTCCCCCCGCGTCGAGGTGTTGCAGGAGGCCACCGGCCTGTCGTCACGGCAGATCGCGCGGCTGTGCAACCGTTTCTATGGCGCGCCACCCAAATATCTGGCGCGCAAATATCGCGCGTTGCGCTGCGCCCTGAGCCTCGCACGCGACAATGTGGAGTGGCAGGATCTGTGCGACGGCGCCTTTTACGACCAGTCGCACTTCATCCGCGAGTTCAAGCATTTCATCGGCCTGACGCCCAGCCAGTTGCGCGACGACGCCAGCCTCGTCATCCGGCTGACCATGAACCGGCGCGATGTCGAAGGAAATATCGCCAATATCAGCCGGATAAGCTGACGGGAGGGGCGGCACGAAGCCGCCCGCTCCCGCGATCGGCGATCAGGCCGCCAGCGCGAGGATAGTTTCGTCCGCCTGACCGATGGCGGCGGCACGCTGCTCCGGCCCCACCGCAATGCCTTCGGCCACCACGAATTCGGGCGACAGGCCAATGAAGCCGAAGACGTCGCGCAAATAGGTTTCCAGATGCTCGACCGACGCGCTGGGCGAACCGGGACCATAGAAGCCACCGCGCGAGATCGCGACGATGATGCGCTTGTCGCTCACCAGACCCTTCGGTCCTTCGGCGGTATAGGCAAAGGTCGTGCCTGCGATCAGGATCCTGTCGATCCACGCCTTGAGCTGGGTGGGCGCGGTGAAATTATACATGGGAGCTCCGATGACGACCACGTCGGAGCCGAGAAATTCCTCCAATATGGCGGCACTTTCCCGCGCGGCGTCGCTCGTATCGCCGGGCAGCGACGCAAGGTCGAGGTGGCCGAGCGGATCGGTGGCGAGATCGCGGCGGGTCACGGCGGCTCCCGGCTCCGTCACGGTCAGGCGGGCGACGATGGAGGCTGTCAGCTGGCGGGACACGCTATGCTCGCCCGTGATGCTGGAATCGACATGGAGTATCTTCATTTCGGCGCCCTTTCGGTATATATGAGTAACCGGGGCACGATATGTAACCATCGGACACACCCCGCAAGGAGGCACAATTTTGTCACCCGGACACATGGATGTTACCGTCGCGGATCGCGTTATCGTATCGGACCGCCCGGACGAGGGCGCGCTGCTGCACGACCCGGCCTCCAGCACGCTCGACCCCGCAGAGATTCAGGCGGGTTGCCGCACGGTGAGCGAGGTGCTGTCGCGCGTCGGGGACAAGTGGAGCATCCTGATCGTCATGATCCTGGCGAGCGGATCGCGCCGCTTCAACGAACTGAAACGGCTGGTGGACGGCATTTCGCAGCGGATGCTGACGCTGACGCTGCGCAATCTGGAACGCGACGGACTGGTGACGCGCACCGTGACGCCCAGCATCCCGCCGCGCGTCGACTATGCGCTGACTCCGCTCGGCCATTCGCTGCGCGTGCCGGTGTCGGCGCTGGGCGAGTGGGTCATCACCAATATCACGACGATCAAGGACGCGCGCGAACGGTTCGATGCGCAGAGGCACGATGCGGACTGAAGGCGCGGGACTGAGAAGCACTCGCAACAGGCGAAAATGCTGCAAAAACTCTTGATCGCGGGGCGCGTCGGCCCCACATGGCGGCCAATCGGATCGAATCAGTCCGATTTGTCATATGGGTGCAACAGAGGGCAGGATTTGCGTCTTTCAAGCCTCTCCGATCAGGCGGTCGTACTGATGCAGGCGGCATCGTCGCGCTGCGGTGCGCATGCGGGCGGCGCTGCTCTTACGAGCGCGGCCGAACTGGCGGCAGCGACCGGCATCCATGTGCCGACCGCGCAAAAGCTGGTCAGCCTGCTGACCCGCGCCGGCCTGCTCAAGTCCGCGCGCGGTGCGGGTGGCGGCATCCGCCTCGCCCGCCCCGCTGCTGCGATCAGCCTGGCCGATGTGGTCGAAGCCGTCGAAGGCCCCATCGCCCTGACCCCCTGTGTCGAGCAGGGCGGAGCCCATGTCTGCGAACGCGAGTCGGTCTGCGCCGTCCGTCCGCATTGGGGGCCGGTCAACGATGCGGTGCGCGGCGCCCTCGCCCACGTATCGCTCGCCAGCCTCTCCACACCCATGCCCACCACTGGAGCCCCGCTATGAGCGCGCCCGTCAAGAATCAGGAAGCGCTGGCCGCTGCCGCCAAGGTATCCGACTATGAGTGGGGCTTTACCTCCGACGTCGAACAGGAATTCGCGCCCAAGGGATTGAGCGAGGACACAGTCCGCTTCATCTCGGCCAAGAAGAACGAGCCGGAATGGATGCTGGAATGGCGGCTCAAGGCCTATCGCCACTGGCTGACCATGGCGTCGCCGGACTGGGCCAAGCTGAATATCCCGCCGATCGACTATCAGGACGCCTATTATTATGCGGCGCCCAAGAAGAAGATCGAGCTGGACAGCCTGGACGATCTCGACCCTGAAATCCGCCGCACCTACGAAAAGCTGGGCATCCCCATCGCCGAGCAGGAAGTGCTGGCGGGCGTTAAGGGCAGCCGCCGGATCGCGGTCGACGCCGTGTTCGACAGCGTGTCCGTCGCCACCACCTTCCGCAAGGAGCTGGAGGAAGCGGGCGTCATCTTCCGCTCGATCAGCGAGGCGATCCGCGAATATCCCGACCTCGTCCGCAAGTGGATGGGCAAGGTCGTGCCGATGCACGACAATTTCTTCGCCACGCTCAACTGCGCGGTCTTCTCCGACGGCACCTTTGTCTATGTGCCGGAAGGGGTGCGCTGCCCGATGGAACTGAGCACCTATTTCCGCATTAATGCGGAGAACACGGGGCAGTTCGAGCGCACGCTGATCATCGCGGACAAGGGCGCCTATGTCTCCTATCTGGAGGGCTGCACCGCGCCACAGCGCGACGAGAACCAGTTGCACGCCGCCATCGTGGAACTGGTCGCGCTGGACGATGCGGAGATCAAGTACAGCACTGTCCAGAACTGGTATCCCGGCGATGCCGAGGGCAAGGGCGGCATCTTCAACTTCGTGACCAAGCGCGCGCTGTGTCAGGGCAAACGCTCCAAGGTGTCGTGGACGCAGGTCGAAACGGGCAGCGCGGTGACGTGGAAATATCCGTCCTGTGTGCTGAACGGCGAGGATTCGGTGGGCGAATTCTACTCCGTCGCGGTGACGAACAATTACCAGCAGGCCGACACCGGCACCAAGATGATCCACAATGGCAAGGGCACACGCTCGACCATCGTGTCCAAGGGGATCAGCGCAGGCCGCAGCGACAACACCTATCGCGGACTGGTCCGCGTCGGTCCGGCGGCGGAGAATGCGCGCAACTTCACCCAGTGCGACTCGCTGCTGCTGGGGTCGGACTGCGGCGCGCATACTGTGCCCTATATCGAGGTGAAGAACCCGACCGCGACCATCGAGCATGAGGCGACCACGTCGAAGATCAGCGACGACCAGCTTTTCTACGCCATGCAGCGCGGGCTGGATCAGGAAAGCGCGGTGGCCCTGATCGTCAACGGTTTCGCCAAGGAAGTGCTGCAGCAACTGCCGATGGAATTTGCCGTCGAGGCGCAGAAGTTGCTGGG
>DASVNT010000067.1:0-2343 GCA_036383715.1 Sphingobium sp.
CGCCAGATACGCGCGATATAGCTGCCCACCGCCGCATACATGAAGCCGGAGAAAAGCGGCACGGCTCCCACATGAAGCAGGCTTTGTTCCGGATAGATCCACGATCCGGCCTGGGTCTTGAACAACTCCATGATGGTGCCGATGACATGAAATGCGCAGATGACGATCGCCTCGCGGGGCGTTTCCAGCCGCAGGACCAGCATCGCGACCTGAATGCCGATCGCGGCCAGCGTCAGGAAATCATAACGGTGCAGCGGCGCGCCGGCGGGGTAGAAGAGATGCGTTCCGAGCAGCAGCGCGAGCATCAGCGCGCCGAACAGGCAGGCCCATCCCTGTTTGAACCCGAACAGCAGAAATTCATAGGTCCAGGCGCGCGGCCCCGCCGCGATGTGAACCGCCTCCAGATGAGCCCGTATCCGTGCAAATCGGGTCGCTCCCGTCCGGAAAGCCATGCCTCCCCGCATCGGCAAAGTGGGCTTCAACGACCGTGCAAATCGCCGCGCATCGTGACTTCGCCACTGGCGGCATAGTCGGCGGTGGTTCGCGCCTGCGCCGTCTGTGGGTCCTTCCCGTCAAGGATTTCCGCAATCTGGCGGGGGCTGGGCACCTTGTCGTAAACGCCGTAAATGTCCGTCTGCCCCACTGAGTGGATGGACAGTTGATAGCCTTGCGGCGTAGCCGCCGGATCAAAGGCCAGCACGGTGCCTGAATCATCCACCGGCACGATCACCGCCCCATCGGGCGCCCCCGGCCGCTGCAACATGTCGTACTCGCCATTGGCGGTCTGCACCTGGCCGCGCACGCACAGGGGTTCCCGGCCATCCCGCGGCAAGGCGATGTCGCTCAGCGTCGCCGCGCTCTGGGTGGTAAGGCGCGCTTCGGCCGCGTCCTTGATTGGGCAGGGCGCGAAGGTCGCCGGCGCGGTCCGGTGAATGTCGGCTACCCGGTCGAATTGCAGTCCGTTCAGCATGCCGTCCAACCCGGCCAGAACTTCCTTCCGCCGTTCACTTGGCCCCGTGACGCGCAGCTTCACCAGCCACCGGCCCGCGTGGACGAAAGCGGCGGCAGTGGTCAGCGCGCCCTCCGCTGCGTCATCATAGACCGCCCGGATCGCGCCGCTCGCTTCGCCCGCCACCGGAACGGCGGCGTAGGCGGTGCGGCGCGTCCTGGAGCCGAACCGGTCCATGATCGCCCGATCCGTCATGTGGGCCGCTAGCGACGCGTCGGCATAGCTGGGCAGATAGACGTAAAGCGTCGCCTGGATCGCGCCGTCCCCGGACAGATATTGCGCGTAATTGTCGATTCCCTTGCCGCCGTTCGAAACCTCTCCGCTCTTGGAGAGGGAAAGGCGGGCGACGGTTTGCGGCAGGCTGATCCCCGCGGCGTCGACGCGCAGAGCTGTCTCGGTCGCCGTCCAGGCTTCCTTCTCCGGCGCGGCTTGCGCGACAGCGGGCGCCATGACGGCCATCACAGCCGACAAAATGGACAAAGCGCGCTTGGGCATTGGCATCCTCCCACTTCACACCGTCTTGTCGCGGTTTGGAATGTCTGAACGAAAAGTTGAGCCGAAATGCGGGCCGGGTGCAAGCGCGCTTTTATGCAACCGGCGGATTTTGCGCCCTGCTCATGGAAGCCTTACCGCCCCTGCCGCCGCGCCATGAAGGCCAGCCGTTCGAACATCATGATGTCCTGCTCATTCTTCAGCAGCGCGCCATGCAGCGGCGGGATCGCCTTGGTCGGGTCGCGATCCTGAAGCACGTCGAGCGGCATGTCCTCGTTCAGGATCAGCTTCAGCCAATCGAGCAACTCGCTGGTCGAGGGCTTTTTCTTGAGCCCCGGCACCTCGCGAATTTCGTAGAAAATCTCCATCGCACGGGCCACGAGGATCTTCTGGATGCCGGGAAAGTGCACGTCGACGATCGCCTGCATCGTCTCCCGGTCTGGGAATTTGATATAGTGGAAGAAACAGCGGCGCAGGAAAGCGTCGGGCAGTTCCTTCTCGTTGTTCGACGTGATGACCACGACCGGTCGCTCCTTGGCCGCGACGGTCTCGCCGGTCTCATAGACATGGAACGCCATGCGATCGAGTTCCTGCAACAGGTCGTTGGGAAACTCGATATCGGCCTTGTCGATTTCGTCGATCAGCAGCACGGGCAGGGCAGGGGATGTGAAAGCCTCCCACAGCTTCCCCTTGCGGATATAATTTCCGATCTCGTGGACGCGCGGATCGCCCAACTGCCCGTCGCGCAGGCGGGCGACGGCGTCATATTCGTAGAGGCCCTGATGCGCCTTGGTCGTCGACTTGACGTTCCATTCGATCAGGGGAGCGTTCAGCGCCTTGGC
>DASVNT010000068.1:0-5606 GCA_036383715.1 Sphingobium sp.
CTTCCGGACTCGGTTATCTCCGCGACGGCGGCGCGGTGAGCGGCGATCGCCTCCTCCACCGCAGGCACGACATGGGATGCCTCGATCGCGGCGAAATCGGGAAGGTCGCGGTCGGCAAGGAGGGGATTGGCGGTCGTCATCGATACTCGCAAGAAGGGGGCGAAGAGCCTCCCTAATTGGGTCATGTCGATCGGCTCTTCAAGCGCGCGGATTTTTTTTCCGGGCCCTAATCTTGCGGCTGGGGCACGACCCGCAAATAGGGCGTGACGCTCTTCCATCCGTCGGGGAAGCGCTCCTTCGCCTCCTCGTCCGAAACGGCGGGGACGATGATGACATCCTCTCCCCATTGCCAGTTCACCGGGGTGGCGACCTTGTGCTTCGCGGTCAGCTGGCAACTGTCGAGCAGGCGCAGCACCTCGTCGAAATTGCGGCCGCTGCTCATTGGATAGCTCAACATCGCCTTGATGAGCTTGTCGGGGCCGATCAGGTAGACGGTGCGGACCGTCTGGTTGTCGGCGGGCGTGCGGCCTTCCGACGTATCGCCCGCGTCGGCGGGGAGCATTTCATAGAGTTTCGCGACCTTTAGATCGCTGTCGCCGATGATGGGATAGGTGACGTCGCCGCCGGTCGCGGACTTGATGTCGGACAGCCAGCGTTCGTGGTTGCCGACCGGATCGACCGACAGGCCGATCACCTTGCAATTGCGCTGCGTAAATTCCGGTGTCAGGCGCGCCAGATAGCCCAGCTCGGTGGTGCAGACCGGGGTGAAATCCTTGGGGTGTGAAAACAGGATGCCCCAACTGTCGCCCAGCCATTGGTGAAAGCGGATTTCGCCCTGTGTGGTCTGCGCGCTGAAGTCCGGGGCCTTGCTGCCGATTGAGAGCGCCATGATCTCTCTCCTCAAGACTCGGGGGGCCGCTCATGCGGCGTCGCCCTTTTCTACCACGGCGGCGGCAGGCGCGGTAGCATATCAAATGGGTCCGCATCGCTGTTGCCAAGCGACGCATGCCCTCGCTATCATCAAAGCGTCACCATGATCCGCGCATAATGCAGGGACGTCTACGATGATGACCTGCATCGCGGCTTTTCCCGAACCCGGATTGGTCCTTTAGTGCATCACCCTTCTTCCGCCACCCTTTCGCTGATCGAGACGGGTCGCCGACTGGACGCGCGCGGACTCGCCCCGGCGACGGCGGGCAATTATTCGATGCGGCTGGAGGACGGTAACATCCTCATCACCGTGTCGGGATCGCACAAGGGGCGGCTGACGCAAGCGCAGCTGATGCGGGTCGCGCCCGACGGATCGGCGCTGGACCCGGCGAAATCCTCGGCCGAAACGCTGCTCCACTGCCTCGTCTATGCGGTCGATCCGACCGCCGGCGCCGTCCTGCACACCCATTCGGTCGCCGGAACCGTGCTCAGCCGGGCGCTGCCGTCGGACGGCGTCGACCTTACGGGCTATGAACTGCTCAAGGTCTTTCCGGGCGCGCCCACGCATGAAATGAGCGTAACCCTGCCGCTCGTGGACAACAGCCAGGACATGGACGCGCTCGCCCGGCAGTTGCGGCCCTTGCTGGAACGGCAGGAGCCGCTGCTCCCGGCATTCTACATTCGCGGCCATGGCCTTTACGCCTGGGGGCCGACCATCGAAGCGGCGGAGAATATCGTCGAAGGCTGCGAATTTCTGCTCGCCTGCGCCTGGGAAGAAATGAAGCTCAAGGGGAATGGCCGATGACCGCGCTGACGCTCTATGACGATGCGCCGCCGTTCGGACTGCGCGGCAGGCTGGACGATCGTGACGCGATCGTGGCCGCGTTGGAGCCCGCAGGCATCCTGCTGGAACAGTGGGAGGCCGGGGCGCTCTTGCCGCCCGATCCCGCCGATGCGGACATATTGGCCGCCTATGCCGCCGATGTGGAAAGGCTGAAGGCGAGGGGCGGTTACCAGTCCTGCGACGTCGTCCGCATGACCCCCGATCATCCTCAGCGGACGGAAATGCGCGGCAAATTCCTGTCCGAACATGTCCATGACGATGACGAGGTGCGCTTCTTCGTCGAAGGGTCGGGCCTCTTCTACATCCGTTCGGGCGGCGCAGTGCAGGCGCTGGAATGCACGGCGGGCGACCTCATCGTCCTCCCGGCGGGGACGCGGCACTGGTTCGACACGGGCGAGCGACCGCGCTTCACCGCGATCCGCCTGTTCACAAGGCCCGAGGGCTGGGTCGCCCGCTACACGGGGGACGAGATTGCGCGCGGCGTCCCGCTCTATGAGGGCGCGCTGTGAGGCCCGCCGCGATCGTCACCGACATAGAGGGCACGACCTCCAGCATCGCCTTCGTCCATGACGTGCTGTTCCCCTATTCCCGCGCGCGGCTCGCCGATTTCGTCGCGGCGCACCCGCGCGAAGTCGCGCCGATCCTGGACGCGGTGCGCGCGGAAACGGGCGAGGCGCTGGACGATCAAGGCTGCGTCGCCCGCCTCATCCAATGGCATGACGCCGACCGCAAGATCGGTCCGCTCAAGCAGTTGCAGGGCCTGATCTGGGCGGAGGGCTATGCGCGGCGGGACTTCACCGGCCATGTCCATGCCGATGCGGCGCAAGCGCTGCGCCGCTGGCATGGGGCGGGCATCGCCCTTTACGTCTATTCCTCGGGTTCGGTGGCGGCGCAGAAACTGCTGTTCGGCTGGAGCGATCATGGCGACCTGACGCCGCTGTTCGCCGGGCATTTCGACACGGGCATAGGGGCCAAGCGCGAGGCGGGCTCCTACCGCGCCATCGCCGCCGCATTGGGGCTGGACCCGGCCGACATATTATTCCTGTCCGACACGCCCGAGGAACTGGCCGCCGCGCGGGAGGCTGGCCTCGCCGTCACATTGCTGGCGCGCGAGGGCGTGCTGGCGACGAGCGATTATCCCGTGGCGACCAGCTTCGCCGACATAGCGGCAATGGAGGGCATCGCATGAGCTATTTCCCGCTGGACGAGCGCAGCGTCGCCCACTTCCTCGCGGGCGTGCCCTCGGTCGCCGCGCGGCTGGGCGGTCCGCCGGGCCTCTGGCAGGTGCGGGAAGTCGGCGACGGCAATCTCAACCTCGTCTTCCTGGTGACCGGCCCCGCAGGCGGCGTGGCGGCGAAGCAGGCGCTGCCCTATGTCCGGCTGGTCGGCGAAAGCTGGCCGCTGCCCCTGTCGCGCGCTTATTATGAACGGCTCGCTCTGGCCGATGAGGCGCTCCATGCGCCCGATCGCGTGCCCGCGCTCCTCCATCATGACGATGTGATGGCGCTGACGGTCATGGAGTTGCTGCGTCCCCACCGCACATTGCGCGGGGCCTTGGTGGATGGGGATCGCTATCCCCTGCTCGCCGGGCATCTGGCGCAATTCCTTGCCGATACGCTGTTCTTCACCTCCGACCTCGCCGTGCCGGTGGCGCGCAAGAAGGAGCGGATCGCCGCCTATCTCGGCAACACCGCCATGTGCCGCATCACCGAGGACCTGATCTTCGACGAGCCCTATTTCGACGCCCCCATGAACCATCATACGCCGGGACTGGCCGATATCGTCGCGTCCTTCCGCGCCGACGTGCCGCTGCGTCTCGCCGCGCAGGGGATGAAGGCCCGCTTCCTCGCCGCGCCCGAGGCGCTGCTCCATGGCGATCTCCACACCGGGTCCGTCATGGTGACGGCGCAGGACACCAAGGTGATCGACCCGGAGTTCGCCTTCTACGGACCGATCGGCTTCGACGTGGGCATGATCCTGGCCAATTTATGGATGGCCTGGCTGGCCCGGCCCGTCGACCCCGGTCTGCTCGATCAGGCGGAGGCTTTATGGACCGGCTTTGCGGAGCGTTTCGCCGCTCACTGGCGCGCGCTCGACGCGGGGAAGGAGCATGGCGCGCTCTACGCGCTGGCGAAGGCGGACCCGGACCTGCGCGAAGCCGCGATCGCCGAGCGGATCGACGCCATCTGGCAAGATGCGCTGGGCTTTGCAGGCTGCGAGATCATCCGCCGCATCCTGGGCCTCGCCCATGTCGCCGACTTCGACAGCATCGCCGATGAGGATGCCCGCGCGACATGCGAACGGCGGGCGCTTCTGGCGGCACGTTCTCTGCTGGTCGATCGCGCCGCCTTTCCCGACGTCGCCGCCGTCTCCGCGCTCGTCAGCCGGGAACCGGTCGCGGCATGAGGATAGAGGGCGACGCCACCCGCTCGATCTGGCTGGAGCCCGACGGCTGGAGCGTCGGCATCTTCGACCAGCGCCGCCTGCCATGGGCGCTGGAACGGCTGACCCTGCGCACGGCGGAGGACGCTTTTCACGCCATCGCCGACATGGCGACGCGCGGCGCGCCCTTGATCGGCGCGGTCGCGGCCTATGGTCTCGCGCTCGCGCTGGGGCAAGAGGCGGACGATGCCGCGCTTGAGAGTGCGTTTGCGCGGCTCTCCTCCGCCCGCCCCACGGCGGTCAACCTGCGCTGGGCGCTTGATCGGATACGCCGGGCGGTCGCACCCCTGCCGCCGCACGAGCGGGCGGCGGCGGCCTATGCGGAGGCGGCGCGGCTGTGCGACGAGGATGTAGCGGCCAACCGCGCCATCGGCGAGGCCGGGCTGTCCCTGATCCGCGATATCGCCGCACGCAAGGAAGGGCGGCCCGTCAACATCCTCACCCACTGCAACCCCGGCTGGCTGGCGACGGTCGATTGGGGCACGGCGACTGCGCCCATCTATCTCGCGCATGATGCGGGGATCGCCGTTCATGTCTGGGTCGATGAGACGCGGCCACGCAATCAGGGCGCGCTGACCGCCTTCGAACTGGCGGGGCATGGCGTTCCGCACAGCCTGATCGTCGATAATGCCGGCGGCCTGCTGATGCAGCAGGGGCAGGTCGACCTGGTCATCGTCGGCACCGATCGCGTCACGGCCAATGGCGACGTCTGCAACAAGATCGGCACCTATCTCAAGGCATTGGCGGCGCGCGCGCACGACGTGCCCTTCTATGTCGCGCTCCCGTCGAGCACTTACGATCCCGCCACCCCCGACGGCGCGAGCATTGCCATCGAGGAGCGCTCCCCCGACGAAGTGCGCTTCGTGACCGGAGCGGGTGCGACCAGCGTCCAGATCACGCCATCGCCCGCCTTCAATCCCGCCTTCGACATCACGCCCGCCGGCCTTGTCACGGCCTATATCACCGAGGCTGGCGTCATCGAAGGCGCCGATGCCCTGAAGAAAGCGCTCCCCTGATCCGGCAACGCCGCCACGATTGCTGGAGCCCCCGCCTTGACAGCCTGCCCTCCAGCAGGTGCAATGGGTGGAACAACGCGCCGGCGGCATAGCATTTCGTCACGCCCGCGCGCCGTGACAATTGAGGACATTCGGTGACCGACCTTACGCTCGATACTTCCTTCCAATATGATCCCTATTCCGAAACGGCGCGCCGCGATCCGCACAGCCTGTATCCCACGCTGCGCGAAGGGCATCGCGCCTATTTCATGCCGGAATATGACGCCTACGCCGTCAGCCGTTATGAAGACGTCTGGAACGCCTTCATGGACTCGAAGCATTTTTCCGAAACGGAAGGGCAGGTCTTCTCGCGCGACCAGATGCTGGTCCATAAT
>DASVNT010000069.1:0-46318 GCA_036383715.1 Sphingobium sp.
GACCGAGGACTTCATCGACCTCAACCTCACCTACGACAATGCCGAAGGAAAATGGGGCGCCGCCTTCGGTGTCACCAACCTCACCAAGCAGCAGACCGTCACCGCAAACTTCATCTCCCTCTTCCCAGGAGATCCACAGCGCTGGACCGGACGCATCTGGTTCAATTTCTGAGCCCGTCCATCAGAGCTGCATCAATCGGGGCGGCCTTCGTGTCGCCCCTTTTCCTTGGCGCCCTCCATCGCCAAGGCCTCGGCCCGCCGCAGCGGTTCGAACGCCGACCGGGCGAGGATTTCCTGCAACGCATTTGCCGCGCTTGTCGCGAAACTGTCCTTCACGCTCACGAAACCAAATTGGGATGCAGTTATTCCCGTGCCGGGAATGCGCCGTAGCTGGCCGGATTCCAGTTCCTGTGCGACCAGTTCGTCCGCGATCAGCCCAATAAAATCGCCCTCCAGCACCAATAGCTTGATGAGAGTCATGGACGCCGTGCGGACGCACTCACGGGCTACTTCATGTCCGGCTTCCGACAGCACGGCGACGATGTCGTTCTTGCCGGGGAAATTGCCCATGACCGCCGTGTCGAACTCCACCCAGCGATATTCCGCTATCGGTCGCCCTTCTGCCAGATCGCCGAACACGGGATGGCCCGCGTCGGCGACCACCGAATAGTTCAGCACGGTCAAAGGCTCCGCCTTGAGCGACGCGCCATAGTCCGTGTCATCCGGCACGGCGCAGCAGGCAAAATCCAGTTCGCCCTTCTGAAGGCGTTCCAGCAGATCCGAACTATAGCCCTCCCGCACGCGCAGGGTTGCGGATGGCCATCGCTCCGAAAATTCGGCGATGCACCGCGCGAACTCTGGCGTCATGAGAATCGAGTGCACGCCCACCGATATGGTTTCGTTGCGGGCGCTGCGCTGCACATCGTCCATCATCCGCGCCTGTTCCCGCAGGATAAGCCGCGCCCGCTTGACGAGGGACTCGCACAAGGCGGTTGGGCGGATACCGCGCGGACCACGGTCGAACAGCCGCGCGTTGAGGGAGTCCTCCAAATTCTGGATGCTCCACGTCAGCGCCGGTTGCGTCAGGCCAAGAAGTTTTGCCGCCTTTCGAAAGCTCCCCGCTTCATAGATGGCGACCACGCGGTCCAGTTTGTTCAGATCCACATCATTCCCAATTCTCTTGCCCGCGACCGGCGTCAGCGCGGGCGCGTATCCGCAGGAGCACCCGGACGCCAGCGGCATGAAATTCATACGCTCAAATTTCAAATTGATCACAGGTTATTTTTCATTATCACTCCTGTCAGGAGCTGGCCTGTGCGGCCTTTTCCGCCCTGGAATTTTCTGGAGTCCTGTCCGGTGAAATATTCCCATAGTAACTGCTTCATCTCTCATGGTGCGCGCGCTGCTCTCCCAACGGCGGCCAGTTGATGAGCATCGAAGCAGCCCGCCCGATTGTGGCAGAAAAGGGTTCCGGCGAGTTTCGGCGCGGCTGGGGCGTGGTGCTGGCGGCATTGCTGGGCATCGGATTGGGGTTATCCCCCATGCCCATCTATACCTTCGGCGTGTTCGCACCCTATCTGGCGGCGGATTTCGGCTGGTCCATGGGGCAGATCATGAGCGGCCTCGCCGTCACCACACTTGTGGTGTTCTGGGCTGGCCCGCTCGCGGGTTTCCTCGCAGTCCGCTATGGTGCACGCCGCATTGCGCTCCTGTCGAGCCTGCTTTTCGGTCTGGCGCTTTGCATGCTGGCCTTTTCCAACGGCTCCCTCCCGCTGTTCTACGGAACATGGGCGCTGATCGCGGCAGTAGGCGCGGGCACGTTGCCGATCACCTGGACCCGCCCCGTCAATCGCATCTTCGATGTGCACAAGGGGCTGGCGCTCGGCATATCGATGATTGGAAGCGGCATCTTCGGCATGATCTCCAAGCCCTATCTGGCCTGGGCCATCGAAACTTATGGCTGGCGCGGAGCCTATGTGGCGCTTGGCATGCTGCCCATCCTCATCGCCTTTCCCGCAGCCTTCCTGCTGTTCCGCGAAGGCAGGGGTGGATCGGAGAGCCTCCGGCATTCGGCGGCCTCCGAAAGCGGCATGACCTTGCGAGAGGCGGTGCGCAGCTGGCGGTTCTGGCTGCTGGCGGTGGCGCTCGTGCCGATCTCCTTTGCGCTCGCCGGTCCCATGCCCAACCTCGAAGTGATGCTCCGCGACGGCGGCCTGTCTGCGCCGGATATATTGAAACTCACGCCGTTGCTGGGCCTCACCGCGCTGATCGGGCGGTTGATGGGCGGCTGGCTGATGGACCGTTTCTGGGCGCCTGCCGTTGGTTTCGTCATTCTGGGGATGCCGGTCATCTCCTGCTGGATATTCACCGCCGCCACGCTCGATTTCTATGCCGCTGGGCTGGCGATCATCCTGATCGGTATCGCACTGGGGGTGGAGTTCGACCTCATAGCCTTCCTCGTCGCGCGCTATTTCGGGATGCGCAGCTATCCGGCGATCTACGGCTGCCTCTACGTGTCCTTCGCGCTCGGCGCGGGTCTGGCGCCGGCCTTCTTCGGGCGCGATCACGACCTGCACGGGAATTACGACTTCGCGCTCACCCTGTCGCTGTTCCTGCTGCTGGCGGGTGCCGCCTCCCTGTTGTTCCTGGGCCGCTATCGTCGTTTCGACAGCGCGCCTGCCGCCGCCTCTTCCTCCAACTGACATGAAAGTAGATCAATGACCAATCCCCCCGTCATGACCCCCGAAAAATGGGCCGACTTCCGCGAGCGCATGCCGCTGTTGCAGGAAAGCGTCGGCGTGTGGGAAGGCTGGTATCGCTATTATGACGCCGCAACCGGCGAACTGACCGACCAGCATCGCTCGCGCCTGTTCTGCCGCCTGATGCCGGAGGGCTCGCCCTTTCCCTACCATCAGACCAACGTCTATTATTGGGAAGATGGCCGGGTCGAGACGCGCGATTTCCCGGCATGGTATGACGACGGCCGCATCTGGTGGGACAATGACCTCATCACCGGCTGGGCGTCGGAGATGAAGCCCGATGATTATCATCGCAGCACCGTCCTCAACTGGACGCGCAAGGGCGAGCCGGACCTCTACCTCTATGAACTGATCCAGCATGCCAGCAACGGCATCGACCGTGCGCGCACCTGGCAGTGGTTCCGCAACGATAAATGCTACCAGCGCACGCTGATCGACGAGAAGCGCGTGACCCGCGACTGGCAGAACTTCACGGACGAAAGCGCGCCGAATATCTGAACTATATGGCCGGGCGGGAGCAGCATTCCCGCCCGGCCACCCGGCCAATTCTATAAGACAAGACGAACAGGATCATCCAGCATGAGTTACGCGGCTATCGCGCTTCAACTGACCGCGCGTTCCATCGAACAATGCCCGGATCGCGCCGCCGCGCGGGCGCAGATGCTCTCGATGATCGAGGATGTGGGGCGCAAACTCACCGCTTCGGTGATGTTCACGCAGCAGTTCGGGGGCAGCCCCGTCAGGCTGGTCGTCCTGCCCGAATATCTGTTCACCAGCTTTCCGGGACGCATTTCCATCGGCGACTTTGCGGACAAGGCCGCGTGGGAGATGGATGGCCCCGAATATGAAGCACTGGGCCGCATCGCCGCCGCGCGCAACCTCTATATCGCGGGCAATGCCTATGAGGTCGATCCGCATTTCCCCGGCCTGTATTTCCAGACATGTTTCGTCGTGGCGCCCGACGGCAAGGTCGTGCTGCGCTACCGCCGCCTCAACTCCATGTTCGCGCCGACACCGCATGATGTCTGGTCGCGCTATCTCGACATTTACGGGCTGGAGGGCGTGTTCCCCGTCGCCCGTACGGAGATCGGCAATCTGGCAGCCATCGCGTCGGAGGAAATCCTGTACCCGGAGATCGCACGCGCCCATGCGCTGCGCGGCGCGGAAATCTTCGTCCACTCCTCCTCGGAAAAGGGCAGCCCCCTGCCCACGCACAAGGCCATCGCCAAGCGGGCGCGCGCCATCGAAAACCTCGCCTATGTCGTGTCGGCCAATACGGCGGGGATCGAGGGCACAGCCATGCCGCTGGCCTGTGCGGACGGCAATTCGATGATCGTTGACTTCATGGGCCATATCATCGCGGAGTCGAACGGGGGCGAGACATTCACAGCCTCAGCCGACATCGAACTCGACAGCCTTCGTGCCGCGCGGCGCAAGCCCGGCATGACCAACTATCTCTCCCGCCAGCGGACGGAGTTGTTCGCCGCCGCTTATGGGGCCGCCATCGTCCAGCCGGCGGACAGCCTGATAGGCGTCGCGCCGGAACGGGAGCATTTCGTGCGCGTGCAACAGTCGGTGATCGAACGCCTCGACCGCACCGGGCTGATCTGACGGTCATGCAGGTCCGCAACCCCCGCACCGGCGCGTTCGACTATGCGATAGCGCCTCTCGCCGCCGTCGCTGTCGCAGCCGAGGCCCGCCGCCTGCGCGAGGCGCAACCCCTCTGGGCGGCGCTGACGCCGGAGGAGCGTGGCACCGTCCTTTCGGCATTTGCCGACGCTATCGAAAAGCATGCCGGGGCGATTGCGGATGCGCTGACCATCGATACGGGTCGCCGCAAAATCTCGCAAGTCGAGGTTGCCGCTGTCACCGCGTCGATCCGGCGATGGGCGGGGGCCGCGCCGGGGATCATCGACAAGCTGGTCGATCCGCCGCGTCCATCCGCCATCCCGTCCATAGAGACGGTCGGACGGCTGGAGCCTTATGCGCTGGTAGGCGCAATCGCACCGTGGAATTTTCCGCTCATCCTGTCCCTGATCGACGTGGTCCCCGCGCTGGCCGCCGGTTGCGCGGCGATGGTCAAGCCGTCGGAGATCACGCCGCGCTTCATTGCGCCGCTTCGCGCTGCACTGGCGGAAGTGCCGCAACTGGCCGCTGTCTTCGCCATCGTGGAGGGCGATGGCGCGACCGGCGCGGCGCTGGTCGATGCGGTGGATTTCATCGCCTTTACAGGATCGGTGGCGACGGGACGCAAGGTAGCGGAACGCGCCGCGCGGGCGCTCATCCCCGCCAGCCTCGAACTGGGCGGAAAAGACCCGATGATCGTCCTGGCCTCGGCCCAGCCGGACTATGCCGCCGCCATCGCGCTGCGCGGGTCGATCGCGAACACCGGGCAGGCCTGCCAGTCCATCGAAAGGGTCTATGTCCTCAACGCCATCGCCGCGCCGTTCCTGAGCGCGCTTGTCGCGCAGGCGGAGGCGGTTCGCCTGAACTATCCAGACATCGACGTGGGAGACATCGGTCCGTTTATCGATGGCCGCCAGGCGCGCATCGTGGAGGCCCAACTGGCGGACGCCGTGGCAAATGGTGCGGTGGTTCATACGGGCGGAACCGTCGAAACGCTGGGTGGCGGCCTGTATCTGCGGCCCACCGTCCTGACCGGCGTGACGCAGGAGATGGCAATCATGGCCGAAGAAACGTTCGGGCCAGTCATCCCCGTCACGGTCGTGGACACGGTCGATGAGGCGGTCAGGCTGGCCAACGACACCCCCTTTGGCCTGTCCGCCAGTGTCATGGCGGGATCGATCGCGGAGGGAGAGGCTGTCGCGGCCCGCATTCGCGCAGGCGCTGTATCGATCAACGATGCGGGCCTGACCGCGATGGTGTGGGACCGGGAGAAATCCTCTTTTGGTGCGTCCGGCTTGGGGCCGTCTCGCATGGGGGAATCCGCGATCCTGCGCTTCTTCCGTCGTCAGGCGCTGTTCCGGCAGCATGGCGAGGCCCAGCGCCTGACCATGATCTCCGAGGATGGCGGCTGACGGGGGAACCGCCGGGTGGCTCCGCGCGTCTGTTCTGGAACGGTCCAGCGCGGGAGGGTTCACATGGCCACTTTGAAAACAGTCTCCGAAACGACGATTGCGCGCCTGCCATTGCTGGAGCGGATCGACGTCGGTCTGGTCGAACTCGCCCGCCCCGCGCTGGAGACGCCGCTCGTCCGCAAGATCGGTGAACTGGGCCGCGCAGGGGATGACAGGCTGTTGCTGTTCTTTTCCGCGGCCATCACCGTCGCGGGCTTCGTTACTCGAAATGGAAAGTTGCAGCGCACCGGATTTCGCATGCTGGCGACGCAACTGGTCGCAAAGGGGGCGAAGGAACTGGGTAAGAACAGTGTTGACCGCACTCGTCCTTCCAAGCAGATCGAAGAAGGTCGCTACGTCGCTAAACCGGGCACGTCCCGCAACGAAGCACTGCGGTCTTTCCCGTCGGGTCACACCGCCTCGGCCCTTGCCGTGGCCCGCGCCTTTTCGCGGGAATATCCGCGTTATACCAAGCCGGTGCTGACGGCTGCGGCTGTGGTAGGAGCGTTGCAGGTTCCCCGTCGCGCCAATTATCCCGGCGATGTCGCAGCGGGTGCGGGCGCTGGCCTGTTCGCCGAAAAGCTGGCGGATGGAGTCATCGCGGGTGTCGAGCGCCTTAAAGGCCATGCCTCGGCGTTCGCTCGATAAACGCCGCGCTCAACCGATCACGCGCTCCTGCAACCATAGGATCGAGGGGTAAGCGCAGATCCAGATCCAGAAAAACCTGTTGAGGCCAAAGAGGCAGGCATTGGCGCCGTGGAACAGCGCCGCGATGGCGAGGCCCGCCAGCAATGTCGGCCGCGACAGGACCGTGAGGGGAAAGGCCAGCTCAAACCCGATCACCGCCCACCCCGCATAGAGCAACAGGCGGGGATGGCCTGCCCATTGGCGGATATTCTCCCCGGCGGGATATGCGGAAAAGAGGAAGACATCGCGCAGCGCGCGTCCGCTACGCCAATCCGGGTTCACGACCTTGACCCAGCCCGCCATGACATAGCTCAGGAGCAACTGCATGCCGAGATACCCGAACGCCATTTCCCGCCAGCGGGGTTCCGGCAGGGTATAGGCTCCGGTCAGGCAGAGCAGGATGAGCAGGCTCATCCGATCCGCCCCGCCATTATACGGCCCATTGAAAAAGGGCAGGATGACGAGGTGGTTGATCACCAGCGCCAGCAGCAGATAGGATGGATGCAGCGCGCTCAGGGGCATACCGACGCTCGCCGCCAGCAGCAACAGGCTCAGGATCAGGCGGGGCACGAACAGCAACCGTTCCTGCAGGCGGGCGGCGGGGTGCAGATGTTCAAGGCTCTGCTGGATGAAGGCCAGCGCCATCATCGCGGCGGTGATCCGCATCGCGCTGTCCAGCGTCATCGGGTTATCAATCCGGCGAGCAGGCAAGGATCGGATTCATAGGCGACTTCGCTGACCACGTCCTCCCCCGGCCCTGTCCTGCTGACGAAGCGCAGGCGAATTTGCAGGTAATCGCCGGGCCCGCTCAACCCGTGGCGGTCGAGATGCCGTGCCACGCGGCGCAGCAGTTCGCGCTGGCTATGCGCCTGTGTCTCGACGCCGGTGGCGGTCATCAGCCGTTCGGAAAGGCTGACGAGATAGAGGTTCTCATTCCACTGCGGGTTCCAAGCCAAGCGGCGCAGCATGGTGCCGAGGCGGAGAACGGCGGGGCGAGCGCGAAACTCCTCCCAATGCCCGGCCGCCTCATCGGGGGCGGCCAATATGGCATAGTCGACACGGGGACTGGCGCTCACCGCGTCGAAAAAGCGCCAGGACGGCACAAGGGCGGGCAGCAGGAGACGCAGGCCAGTGAACGGGAACACGATGCGCGGCGCCTTTCTGCGCTTGTTGTCCTTGCCGGGAACGGCCTGTCCCTCTCTCCTATCGACCGGATGCGGCGATGTCGATCAACGTGCCCGACCGGATCAGGGGGCGTCGCATCTGAGATCGCACCGAACTGATAATCGCTTTCGTAATTACCATAAGCTGGTCGCCCATACTGGCCGTAAACACACGTTGAGCATGATCTACGGGAGGCACGATATGGAAAGTGATATCAGTCGGCGAAGCGCCATTGTCGCGGGCGCTATGACGATCCTGCTCGCAGCCTGCTCACGGGGTAGCGGAAGTGGAGCGAACAGCGTCCTGCGCGTGGGCGACCAGCGCGGTTCCATAAAATCCCTGCTCGATACGGCCGGTCTTCTGAAAGATGTACCCTATCCGATCGAATGGGCGCAGTTCCCGGTCGGCGCTCCCCTGATCGAGGCGATGAAGGCCGGGGCCATTGATTTCGGCTATGTCGGCAGTTCGACGCTGACCTTTGGTCTGGCGGCCAATGTGCCGCTCAAAGCCGTCAGCACATGGCGCTTCGGTGGGCCGGGCAGCGCCCTGTTGGTGCCCCCGAATAGCCCGATCCGGACACTCGCGGACCTGAAGGGGCGGCGCATCGCTCTGGTACGGGGATCGCCGGGCCATTTGCTGGTCGCAGAGACGCTGCGCAGCGCAAATATCCCCTTCTCCGCAGTGACCATCATCAACATGAACCCCGCCGATGCAAAAGCGGCACTCAACGCGCGGTCCATCGATGCCTGGGCGATATGGGATCCCTATTTCGCCATAGGGCAACAGCAGGACCATTTGCACCCGATCATCACGAGCGAGCATTTCGGAGGCGAGGTTGAAACCGGCGCGGCGACACCCAGCGCCATTGCCGACAAGCGGCCCCAAATCCTCGACTTCATCACACGGGTCGACCGTGGCTTTCAATGGGCAGCGGCCCATCCCGAACCGTTCGCCGCCGCATTCGCCGCCGATACGGGCCTTTCCCCTGAAATCGCCCACATCGTAAAGTCACGCATGAAGGTGACCGTCGAACCCATAATCACGGACGCCTCCATTGCCCGCCATCAGCATGTTGCCGATATCTATGCCGACATTGGCCTGATCCCGCACAGACTCGACATCAGCAAGGTCTATGATCGCAGCTTCGTGATCCCGGCACGTTAGGCATGCGGTGGATCAGGCGTCGAGCGCCTGCGCCACCACACCGCCGCGCTTCTTCAACAAGCCGATATACAGCTCGCGAAATTCTGCCGGCGGGAAGCTGTGGGTGGTCGCACGTTCCACCAGAGCATGCGCCCATTGGCGAAGGTGGGGGAACTCCTCGATCAAATGGTCACCCGACAGTTCCGCGACGATGAGATAACGCTGGAGAAAAGGCGCATAGCCCGCATCGACCAGCGCATAATAATCGCCATTGAAGAAGGGATCGTTTCCCTGACGCAAAAGTGCCTCCTCCAGACGACCGAATATAACGGACAGTGCCGTGCGTGCCGCGCCATGATCCTCGCTGTTCGTCGCCCCCGAAAAGGCGGACAGGGCAGCGGAAAAGGTCGGGATATAGTCGGCCCACGCCCGGTTGATAGCCCGCACGACCGGATCGGCAGGGTGCAGGCGCGGCTCGATGCTTTCGTCCAGATATTCGGCGATGGCATTGGATTCGAACAGCGCGGTCCGCTCGTCAATCTGAAGCACCGGCACCTTGCCATGCGGCGAAATGGCCTTGAACCAGTCGGGTCGGTTGCCGGATTCGATATGCACGAATTCGAAATCGATCCCCTTTTCGCGCAGGACGATGGCGGCCCGCTGGACCCAGGGGCAAGCCTTGAAACTGATCAGGCGATAGCGTGCCATGATGCCCAATCCCCTTATGCAGCGACACTGGGCACAGCGCGGTTCTTCACCGCGTCACGCACCAGGGGGATCAATTCACGGCCATAGTGCACGGCATCCTCCAGCGGATCGAAACCGCGAATGAGGAATGTCTTGATGCCGAGATCATAATAATCGAGCAGGGCATCGGCGACCTGCTCGCCCGTCCCCACCAGAGCCGTCGAATTGCCCCCTGCACCCGTGACGCGCGCAACCCCTGTCCACAGGCGCTTGTCGAGCCGCTCCCCCTGCGAGGCCGCGAGCAGCAGGCGTGCCGACCCCTCGCTTTTGGGCGCGCCATCGAAATCCTTGAGGCCAAGGACAGCGCGCTGCTCGCGTGTCCGCTCCAATATGGCGTCCGCGCGTTTCCATGCCGCCTCCTCCGTATCGGCGAGGATGGGCCGCAAGGACAGACTGAACTCGATGGTTCGACCATGGCGCGCGGCGGCAGCGCGAACCCGCGCCACCTTTTCCCGCACCTGATCCAGCGTCTCGCCGAACAGGGCGTAGATGTCGGCATGTTTGCCTGACGCTTCTATCGCAGCGTCGGACGACCCACCGAAGAACACCGGAATATGCGGCTTCTGCACGGGCTTTTCCTGAACGAAGCCGCCCTTGAAACGATAATAGCGTCCGTCATGGTCGAAGGGCTCCTCGCTGGTCCACAGGCGGCGCAGCAGACCGACATATTCGTCGGTACGGGCATAGCGTTCCTCCTTGTTCAGAAAGTCGCCGTCCCGCTGTTGTTCGGCATCATCGGCACCGGAAATGATATGGACCGAAGCGCGGCCACCGCTGAGTTGATCGATAGTCGCAAAGGTGCGCGCGGCCAGCGTCGGGGCGACGAAGCCCGGACGATGAGCCAGCATGATGCCCAGCTTCTGCGTCACAGCCGCGACATAAGTGCCCAGATGCAGACCGTCCGGGGAGGTCGATCCATAACCGATCAGCACCCGGTCAAAACCCGCCTCCTCATGGGCGATGGCAAAACGGCGCAGGTAATCGGTATCGAATTGCTGCGTCGCCGCTCGTCCGACTGCATCGGCGGGATTACGGTGCGCGACAAGGCCAGTGAAGGAAACGGACATACATCTTCTCCGCAATGTTCGGGATGGAGCAGCGATGCGGGAGGCGGGAACCGGTGACCAACGAGTTATGGCGCAGAGCTATTGGATTATACTCATCCATCATCCGCGCAGCAGCGGCAACAACTGCCTGCCCTGCCGCTCGATCTCGCTCAGGTAAGGCGTGTCGGACAGGATGAAATGCGTGATGCCGAGCGCGGAATAGTGGTGCAATGACGCGGCGACCTCCTCTGGCGAGCCAACCAGCCATGTGGTCCCCGCCCCACCCCCACCAAAACGGCCAGGCAAGGTATAGAGATTGTCGTCGAGCACATCGCCCCGCGCGCCAAGTTCCACGAGCCGCCTTTGCCCGGTCGCCATCTGGGAGGACAGGCCCGTCCAGCCGGCCCCCTTCGTCGCGGCCATGCGGGCGATCCGTGCCTCGGCCTCCGCCCATGCCTCTGCGCTCGTGTCCCGGACCAGTGTCGTGATGCGCAGTCCGAACTGGAGGGGCGGGAGGTCGCGGTCCAGATCCCGGCTCAGCCGTTTGAGCCTGTCGATACGGTCGGCGAGATCGTCGCGCGGTTCTCCCCAGAAAAGCTGCACGTCCGCCTCGGTCGCGGCGACATGCTCGGCAGAATCCGACGCTCCGCCGAAATATAGTAGCGGGTGCCGCCGCTCCTCTCTTTGCACGATGCGCGGAACGACGGTCGAGCGGACCAGCCGGTAATGGGCGCCGTCATGGTCCACCCCCTCCTCCGTCCATAGACGACGGACAAGGCGCATGAACTCGAGCGTGCGGGCATAGCGGTCCGCCTGCACGCCCGTGTCATCCCCATAGGCAGCGGAATTATCCTGCCCGGACACGATATTGATGCGGAGACGGCCACCGCTCAGATGATCAAGCGTCGCGGCGGCGGACGCGAAATGGGCCGGTTGCCAATAACCGGGGCGAATGGCGACCAGCGGTTCGAAGCGGCTGGTTTGCACGGCAAGGGCGGTCGCGAGCGTCAGGCTGTCCGGCCTTTCCCAGCCCGCACCGATCAACGCACCTGTCCAGCCATGATCCTCCAGCGCCCGCGCCTGACGGGTCAGGGTGGCGAGGCTGTTGTGCCCCTCCTCCACCTTGTCTCCCCGGTGCCCGGCCTTCGCCTCATTGGGGATGTACCAGAGGAAATCGGCCGATACCGTCATTCCGCGCCCGCAGGCGAACTGTCCGGGAACAATATGTCGGTGAAACCGAAGCGGGTCATGTCCCTGATCCGTTGCGGATAAAGTATGCCGTCCAGATGATCGAACTCATGCTGAAAGACGCGGGCATGGAACCCGTCCACCTCTCGCGTGAGCGCGTTGCCATCTTCCAGCGTACCGCCATAGCGAATGCGTGTGGCGCGCGGCACCAGCCCGCGCATCCCCGGCACCGAAAGACAGCCTTCCCAGCCGTCTTCCGTCTCGTCGGTGAGCAACTCCAGCCAGGGATTGATGAGCGTGGTGGCGGGGACCGGCAGGGCGTCGGGATAACGGGGACTGGCGTCGAAGCCAAAGATCATGAGCCGCAGGTCGATGCCGATCTGCGGAGCGGCCAACCCCACGCCATTGGCGGCGTGCATCGTCTCATACATGTCGGCGATGATGTCGCCCAATTCAGGATTGCGCGGATCGTCCACCGGGCGCGCCACACGCAGCAGCCTCGGATCGCCCATCCTCAATATTTCGCGGATCATGGCGTCCTTTTACCCTGTCCGTCGCCTCCCGCAATGCCATGATCTATTGCATATTCTCATGAATATCATGCGGGGCAGCGACAGAATAACCTGCGGAATGTCGCGACAAGTAATGCCCAACAGAACTGAAATTATCTCATAAACTTCAACAGGAAAACTCATTCTCCCTTTTCTTGCCGACATGCGACAATCCATGTCCACTCAAAGGAAAGGACGCCGTCTTCGAACATCTTGCTTGCGTAGCAATTCGCCGCTCCATTGCAGTCGCCTCCCGCAGCCTCATTTTCCCCTTCGTCCTGCTCTTGCCTCATCCGGCTTCTGCGCAGCGTGTCGATGACAATGCCACGCTGCTGGCCGATGATGCCTTTGGAGCCGCCATCGGCAATGAGCGTATCGGCCTGTATCGCGGATGGGATGTGCGGGGGTTTTCAGCCGTCACGGCGGGCAATGTCCGGCTGGAAGGCCTCTACATCGACCGTCCGGCGGAATTTTCCGAAAGGCTGATCGGCAACGAGACGATCCGCGTCGGGATCAGCGCGCAAAATTATCTCTTCACCGCCCCCACGGGCATCGACGATTTCCGCTTGCGCGCCGCCGGTGAAAAATCCGTGCTCAGTGTCGTCGCAGGCTATGGCGACAACGGAGCCTCGCGACTGGAATTCGACGGTCAGATTCCCGTCGCCGACGGATTGAGTCTGGCCGGTGGCGCGGGTTTCAGTCGCAGCGTCTATAACAGCGGAGCGACGGGCAACTTCATGTCCTACGCCCTGCGCGCGCGATGGACTATCGCGCCGGGCGTCGAGATCAGTCCTTTTTGGGGACGGCTGGACACCTATGACCGACAGGCCAGCCCTGTTTTTGTCACCGCCGGTCCTTTCCTGCCGCAACTGCTGCGCCGGGGGAGCTACATCGGGCCGAACTGGACGGGGCAGCGCGGCATTGCGACCAATTATGGGCTGATCGGCAAGGGGCGGGTCGCGCGGGACTGGCAGGTCGATCTCGGCCTCTTTCGCTCGATCAACGAGCTGCCGAAAAATTATTCGCTACTGCTGCGTAACCTGACGCCGGACAATCAGGCGGACCGGCGCGTCATATCGGACCCGCTCCAGACGGCGGATGCGGTGAGCGGCGAGTTGCGGGTTCAGCGTGCCATCCGTGAGGGCGACAGGGGGCATTTGCTAACCTTTTCACTGCGGGGACGGGACCGGCTGACCCTGTATGGCGGCAGCGCGTCGATCACCTATCCGCGCGGAGATGTGAACGCGATCATCGACCTGCCGGAGCCGGATTTCCAATATGGCGAACGGACCCGCGAGCATGTCCGGCAGGTGACGCCGGGCCTCGCCTATGAACTTCGCTGGAAAGATATTGGTTCGGTCGGCCTGGGGGTGCAACGCGCCCTGTATCGCAAGGATGTGGCGGTTCCGGGGATCGCATCCACCGCAACGCGCGACGACAGTTGGCTCTACAATGCCAGTCTTGCCATAGACCTCTCACGCGGCCTTGCCGTATATGCCAGCGCCAGCAGCGGACTAGAGGAAAGCGGTTTGGCACCGGAAAGTGCGGCCAACCGGCGCGAAGTCATGCCCGCCATACTGACGCAACAGGTCGACGCGGGCGTCAGGCTGCTGCTGCCCGCAAGGCTGCGGCTGGTTGCCGGACTGTTCGATGTGCGCAAGCCCTATTTCGCGGTGGACGAGGCCAATATCTATGCGGAAGCCGGGCGCATCCGCCATAGCGGCATCGAACTGAGCCTGGCGGGTGCGCCTTTGCCCGGCCTCAATGTCGTGGCAGGCGCGGTGCTGATGGCAACGAGGGTATCGGGCACGCTGGTCGATCAGGGCCGGATAGCGCGCAAGCCGCTGGGCGTTACCGAAAGGCTGCTGTCGCTGAGCCTGAACTATGCGCCGCCTCTGGTTCCGCAACTGGGCCTTGGCATCAATGTGGTGAACCATGGTCCACGGCTAGCGGATACGCAGGGCCTGCTCGCGGTGCCGCCCGCGACGCTGATCGACGCCAATATCCGCTATCGGCTGAAGCTTGCAGGCAAGCCGGCCCTGATACGCCTCCAGATCAACAATCTGACAGACCGGGTAGACTATTCCGTGCTGGGCAATTCCAGCCTGGGTTTCAACAGCCAACGCTTCCTGACCCTGTCGTTCACCGTCGACGTCTGATGATCTGGCGGGGGCTGCAAACCAGCTCGACTTCGGACAGCGCCGTATGAAAAATCCTCATGGAATCAGCGGGAGAACTCAACCCTCCGAGCAGCTCAATGTCATAGGCAGAAATCCACATCGGGTCGCGTGCCGCAGGAGAAAGAATATGGTCGAATTCAGCCGCTCCACCATCGGGAGGCAGGGCTATGGCGCCATGGGCCTGTCCGGCACCTATGGCACGGCGCAGGACGAAAGCTCGATCGCAACCATCCACCGCGCGCTCGACCTTGGCGTCACTTTCTTCGACACCGCCAATGTCTACGGCAACGGCCATAATGAGGAACTGCTGTCGCGCGCGCTCGCAGGGCGCCGCGACGGCATCGTGCTGGCCACCAAATTCGGCAATCGGCTGCCCGGCGATCCGGAAACCCGCACGATCATCGGGACGCCCGAATATGCCCGCCGGCAGGTGGAGGCCAGTCTGCGCCGCCTCGGCACCGATCATATCGACCTCTATTATCTCCACCGCATCGATCCCGAAACGCCCATCGAGGATACTGTCGGCGGCCTTGCCCAGTTGAAGCAGGAGGGCAAGATCGGCGCCATCGGCCTGTCCGAAGCACCTGCCCACCTGATCCGCCGCGCCCATGCCGTCCATCCCATCGCCGCGCTGCAAAGCGAATATAGCATTTGGGAGCGCGGTGCGGAACAGACCGTCCTGCCCGCCGTGCAGGAACTCGGCATCACCTTCGTTGCCTACAGCCCGCTCGGCCGTGGCTTTCTCGCAGGCAATGTGCCCACAGATCCCACCGACCGCCGCCATGGGCATCCCCGCTATCAACCGGACGTCATCGCGGCCAATGCGACCCGCCTCGCCGTCATAGAGGAGGTTGCGAGGCGCCTGGGCGCGACCGTGGCGCAGCTCAGCCTCGCCTGGCTGATCGCGCGCAATGTCGTGCCCATTCCGGGCACTCGCCATATTGCCAATCTGGAGGCGAATGTGGCTGCCAATGACATCGTGCTGGATGCAACCACATTGGCCGAACTCCAAGCAGCCTTCCCGGTCGGGGAAACGGCGGGAGAGCGATACTGGCCGCAGTCGAGAGAGGGTTTGCTGGCATTGGGCCTGCGCTGACTGCTTCTCGCGGCAGTGCGAGGACATGATTTCGCACCGCCGCGATCCTCAGAAATCCACGGAAATCTTTCCATAGTAGAAGCCACCCGCCGCCGAAAAAGGCGACTGACCATAGACGGAAGAGGCCGAGCCCGTCGCCGTCGTGACCTGACCATTGCGATCGGGGCGCACATCGAACAGATTGGCTGCCCCAACGGTAAATCGCACAGTCTTCGCCAGCGTATAGCTGACGGTCAGGTCCGTGATCCACTTCGCCCCGAAATACGCATCCTGCGACACGATCTCGCTGCGGATATATTGATAGGCGCCAAAGCGGGTGAGTTGCGCGTTCACGTTGAACGGCCCTGCATCCAGGTTGGCGGTGAAGATCAGCTTGGTTCGCGGCTGCGTGACAGTCAGGTCGCCCCGAACCGCCCGCGTGAGGTAGATGAGGCTGCCTCCCGTATTCGTGGGAGCCAGCGCGGTCAGGGCGGCGGGGGTGTCGGCGACCCGCAATATCTTGGTCCTGTTGTAATTATAGGCAGCGGACAGGCCCAGCTTGCCCCAGTTGCCCAGCGGCTGTGTCGTGTCGGCCACCACATCGACACCGCGTGACCGGGTATCGGCGATATTGGCGAAATAGGTGATATATTCGCCGCCGGTCAGGCCATTGGCGATCAATATCCGGCCCACGGCGGGGCCGAGCAGCGTGCCTGTCCGGCTGATCCGGTCGCGGACCGTGACCTGATAGCCGTCGATAGTGATATTGACCCTGTCGAGCGGGCGCAGGACCACGCCCAGCCCCAGATTGAACGACTTCTCCGGCTTCAGATCCTGCGCTCCCAGCGCGCGGCCAATGATCGAAGCAGGCGTCACGATCTTGCTGAGCGACGGCCCCTGCACGCCTGTCACTGGATTGGTGCCCGTGCGGCTGTCGGTCTGGGCATAGCCGATTTGCGACAGTGAGGGCGCGCGGAAACCCGTGCCGATCGTGCCGCGAATGGCGATGGCGGGGGAGAAGTCGTAGCGGGAATTGACCTTGCCGCCGACGGTGGTGCCCGAACTGTCGTCATAATGTTCGACACGCCCTGCGATGCCGACATACCAGTCCTTCACCGGATAGATGCCGAGATCCAAGTATCCGGCGACGCTGTGCCGGGTCAGGCGCACTTCATCGCCCGGCGACAGGATCACGCCCGCCTGCGCGCCGACGGACGCCGCCTTGCCCACATTGGGATTGCCATCCTGATCGCCCGCCTTGAAGATATAGCCGCCGTTGCGATAGGCATCGGGATCGCCGGCAAAGGTAGAGAAGCGATCGACCCGATATTCCGCGCCCGCCGATATCTGCAACGGTTCGGCAAGGCCGATGTCGAACCCGCGCGTCACATCCAGGTTCGTCACCCATTGTTCGAACTGGTAGGTGGCCAGATTGTCGAAGCGCGTCGGCCCCGTGGGGCCCAGCGAGGGGTTGATCGTGAAGTCGCTAAACTGCCGATTGCGGTTCTTGCCGTAGGTGCTGCTGAAGTCCCATTTCCAGCCCGACACCTCGCCCCGTGCGCCGAGCAGAAACTGGTAGTCGCTCTCATCCGTGTTGTTCAGCGGATAATAGCCATTGGGGAAAACGCTGTCGAAGCTGGCAAGGCCATTGGGGCGGCGATAATTATTGCCGATGACCGTATCGCGCTTGCCATAGGTGCCAAAGGAATAGAGCGTCGTGACGCCGGAGATCGGCAGTTCGGCATTATAGCCGAGATTGATCGCCTTCACCTCCGGGTCGCCATTATGGGCGCCGTCTCCATTCCATGTCGCATTTTTGGGATTGCTGGCGGGCGAATAGGGCAGGTCGGAGGAGAAGAAATTCCACCACGCCAGACCGCGTTTGCGAGCATCGGCGCTGATGTGGAGGAAGCCACCATCCTCCCCCAGTTTGAAGCCCGCATCGGCCTCCGCCTTATAGACCCACAGATCGCCCTGCCCGCCATAGAGACTGCCCACCGATGCTCCGGCATGAAAGCCCTTGGGTGAATTTTTCAGGACGACATTGACGACTCCCGCCACCGCATCCGAACCATATTGAGCGGCCGCGCTGTCCTTCAGAACCTCGACATAGGCCACGGAACTGAGCGGGATGATGTCGAAATCGACCGGATTTACGCCGCTCGTATCGCCGCCGCCATTGGTCAGCAGCGCGCCGTTATGGCGCCGTTTTCCGTTGACGAGGACCAGGGTGTAGGCCGGGCCAAGCCCACGATTGCTGAGCGGGCGCACCACCGAATTGATGCCCGCCGTCGTCTGGCCGAAATTGATCGAGGGAAGCAGCCGGGAGAGCGATTCCGCGAGGTCGGCGCGCCCCGTCGCATTGGCCAGCGCCGAACTTTGTATGACGTCGATCGGAGCAGGGCTTTCCGCAACAGTGCGCGGCTTGCCGCCCCGGACGCCGGTCACGATGATCGCATCCTGCGCGCCGATATCGGCTTCGGCGCTGGTGGCGGCATCGGCGGCCCAAGCAGGATTGGAAGCGACACAGGCCAGAGCACTGGCGGCAAGAAGCAGGCGCGTGCGCGGCGCGCCCTTTTTGGCGACGGACATGGATATTTTCCCCTGCTTGGGGATTCCTGCTCTTGCAGCTTTCCCCTGAATGATCGGGGTTTGCTATTGAGCCGTTCCAATCCTGTAAAATTGGATTGGGACCACCATCTACATATTATACAAATATTATGAACATAGCTGATGTCAGAAGCAAATACGCGCCGTTACTATGATATTTACTCAATCGCGGCGCTATTTTTCGACCCGGTTCGCGCCTTGAAGATAGGTTATGATTTCAGAGGCAGTATTGGCTGGAACGCCTGCAAAGGGCATGCGATTGCCCGGAATGACGCTCTGGGGATCGACGAGGAAAGCGCGCAGCTTTTCGGGTGTCCATATGATCCCGCTTCGCTTCAACGGTCCCGAATAGCGGAAACCTGCCACGCTTCCGGCGGGGCGCCCCACCACGCCTTTGAGATCGGGGCCCAGCCCCGACGGTCCCGCATCATGGCAGGCAGCACAGGGTTTGTAGCCATCGGGCACCGGCCCCGCCCCCGAACCCGCGAACGCCGGGCTGGCGACAAACACCAATAGGGCGACCAATATCTTTCCGGTCATGCCTGCACCAGCGCGCCGGGCGCCTTCAGATAGCGGTTCACGATCGCGTCGGTCGCCCAATAGGCCAGCGCGCCGACCGTGCCCGTGGGGTTGTAGCTGGTATTCTGCGGAAACACCGACGCGCCGAGAATGAAGAGATTGTCCGCGTCCCAGCTTTGCAGATAGCGGTTGACCACGCTGCTGCGCGGATCGGAGCCCATGATCGTGCCGCCGGTGTTATGCGTCGACTGATAGGGAACGCTGTGGAAGTCGCCCCGGCGAGGTTTGGGAGCAGCGACGATGGTGGCATCCATGGCGCGCGCAATCCGCTCCGTCACGGACGCCGCATATTCGGACAAACGATAATCATTTTCGCGGTAGTTGAACGTCATACGTAGCAACGGCCGCCCCAGTGCGTCGCGATAGGTCGGGTCGAGATCGAGATAATTTTCGCGATGCGCATATTGCGCGCCCGATGCACCAATGGTGAGGGAGCGGCCATACCAGTCCGCCGTCGCCTGCTTCCACGCCCTTCCCCAGCGCGGCGTACCCGGCGGCACGGCGCGGTTGAGGATCGGGCGTCCGCCGCCCGTCGTCACACCCATGGTCGATCCGCCGAAAAAGCCCAGGCCGCCATGGTCGAAATTGTCGCCGTTATATTCGTCGATATTGGTGCCGAGCGCGCCCGCCCCCATGAACGGATTGAACGCGGCGTCCCGCACGAACACCTGCGTTCCCCCGCCGGTCTGATAACAATAATTGCGCCCCACCGCGCCCTTGCCCGTCGCCGGATCATAGGGCCGCCCTATGCCAGATACGAGCATCAGCAGCGTGTTGGTGAAGACATAACCGCCAAGAATGACGAGATTGGCAGGCTGCTCATATTCCTCTCCCGTGCGCGTATCGACATAGCGCACACCCGTCGCCTTGCGGGCGCGGCGGTCATAGACGATGTCCTTCACATAGGCCCCGGCGCGCAGGGTGAAGCGTTTGTCCGCCAGCAGCGCGGGCATCAGCGTGCTGTTGGGGCTGGCCTTGGCATTAGTTTCGCATCCGAAACGCTCGCAATGGCCGCAATAGGTGCAAGCGCCCAGCGTCGCGCCTTCGAAATTGGTATAGACGGCGCTGGCATTGCTGGCGGGCAGCGGAAAGGGATTATAACCCAGCTTCTCCGCCGTGCGCGCGAACAGGTCGCCCGATGCCGTGCGGGCCAGCGGCGCATTGGGAAACTCACTGCTGCGCGGCCCCTCCAGCATGTTGCCGCCGGGGATCTTGCGCCCCCTGATATTGCCCGCCTTGCCGGAAACGCCGCAGAGCTTTTCGAAACGATCATAATAGGGTTCGATCTCGTCCCAGCCGACGCCGAAATCGCCGATGGTCATCTCCGGCGGAATGGCGTCGCGGCCATAGCGGCCCTCGATATGGCTGCGCGGGTTCAGGTCATAGGGGAGGTAGCGCCAGTGCATGCCGTTCCAGTGCGATCCGGCCCCGCCCGTCCCCGTACCGGGCGTGAAGGCTCCCCAGCGGCGCATGGGCAGCGCCGTTTCCGCGCGGCTGTGGCGCAGCGTCACCGTCTCCGTGGCGGTGTCCTGAAACAGCTCCTGCCGAACGGCGTAGCGCAGTTCGTCCCGAATGCCGGGCAGTGCGAAATCCTCGGCGGGTGTGCGATGAGGCCCCCGTTCCAGCCCGACGACGGTGAGCCCCGCCTTGGTCAGCTCCCGCGCGGCGATGGCGCCGGTCCAGCCAACCCCCACCACGACGGCATCCACGGGCTTGAGCCGGATCACGCTCACAGGAAATCACCGATGGATCGCGGCTCCGGCCTGTAACGGCGTCCGCGATATTCGGTAATGGCATTGGCATAGGTGGCGGGCAGGCCCGGATAGCCCACCATCTTCCACCCCGCCTTGTCCCGGTTACCGCCATAAATGGGGTCCGCGAAAAAGCCCTCCATCGTGATGGCGAGGAGCGCATCAAAAAAGGCGGTGGCGGACAGCCCATCCAGCGCGACCTCCCCTTTTTCGAGCTGGTGAAGAAGGGCGGCCTGCACATCCGGCGTCAGCGCGTCGAAGGGGCCGCCATGCGCCCTGACGGTCCAGTCGTTCACCGCCGCTATCCCCGCCGCGAAATATTCGCGCGGGGTGAGCGGCAATTGATAGCCATGCTCCGGCTTGCCCTTCAGAAACGGCCCGCTGCGATAGAGACGCGCGCCGCCGCCCCACGCTCCCGCAAGTTGCCGATCGATAAAGGTCACGACGCCGCAGTCACTGGCGGCTGGCGAGAGTGCGTCTGCGGGGATGATCTGATCGACGACGGCGGTGAGGAAAGCCTGCTCCGTGGCGCTGAGCGTCAGCATCGCGTCCGGTGCCGATGCGCTGGAGCGAACGGCAGGCGCCGCGTCTACGGCCTTCGCGGTTCCGGCAAGGGCCGTCGCCAGCAAGCCCGCCCCCGCAATCAGTTCCCGCCGTTGCAGCCCTCCCCGCTCCGTTTTGCTATCCGACCCCAGCACCATGCCCGCTCCACCTGTCCAGAGCCAACAAGGCGGCCCCCTCAGGCTGATAGCCAAGGGGAAGCCGTCCGTTTCATCACAATATCCAATAGGCAGCGTAGCGTCCGTCATAGGTCGCTCAGGCCGCGCCGCCCGCGCATCACGACCTATCTGAGCGATAAGGTCGAAGCGGGCGGGCACCGCCCCTCCCTAGTGACACGGTCGCGGAACCAGATTGCCTCCATGACGTTTGGCCTCTAATCGCTGGCTGCAGGGCCCGCCGGGGGCTCTAATCTAGGTTAAATGTGGGACGGCGTGGCTGACATCGAACCGGTTGATCTGACGAATTGCGATCGTGAACCAATCCACCTTCTGGGCGCGATACAACCCGCAGGTTTTCTGATTGCCGTCAGCACCGACTGGATTATCGCCCGCGTCTCGAAAAACATCCGGCACCTGCTCGGACATGAACCGGAGGAGCTTTTGGGCTCGCCCTTGCCGGACTATATTCCGGCTTCACTCGTCCATGATCTTCGCAACAAATTATCGTTCCTGAACGCGCCGGATATGGTCGAGCGGCTGTTCGGCAAGGAAATCGGCACCTCCGGGCAGGTGTTCGACATCGCAGTGCATTTTTCGGCCGGGCAGATCATCATCGAGGCTGAGCCCGGCGTCGCGGTGGGCGGCGATTCCACGAACGCCGTTCGCGCGATGATGGCCCGGCTCGATCGGACGGCCGATCTCACCGGCTTCTATCGCGAGGGTGCGCGGCAGGTCCGGGCGCTGCTCGGCTACGACCGCGTGATGGTCTATAAATTTTCTGAAACCGGATCGGGCGCGGTTGTTGCCGAAGCCTGCAAATCCGGCATCGGAAGCTTTCTTGGCCTGAATTATCCCGCCAGCGACATACCGCTTCAGGCCCGTCACCTGTATAAGCGCAATCTTGTCAGGGTGATCCGGGACGTCAATGCGGAACCCGTCGCCATCCAGCCCGAAATCGACGGGTCGGGGAAGCGCATAGACCTGTCGCTGTCCATTCTGCGGTCGGTGTCACCGATCCACATCGAATATCTCAAGAACATGGGTGTCGGCGCGTCCCTCTCCATATCGATCATCGTGGATGGGGAGTTGTGGGGCCTGTTCGCCTGCCACCATTATTCGCCCCGCTCGCCGACCTTTGAACGCAGGTCGGTATGCGAATTGTTCGCCGACATGTTCGCCATGCGACTGGAATCGCGCGAGCGGCGGCAAGTGGCGGAATATGAGCAGCGGGCGCGGGACATATCCGATCAGTTGCTGGGCGCCGTGGCGTCCGACGAGACGCTGTTGCAGGATCCCGACTGGCTCGGCGATATCCTGACCAGCGCGATTCCGGCTGACGGCGTCGGCGTGTGGATCAACGGCAACTACGCCTTCTCCGGCGTTGCCCCGCCAACGGAGGATTTTCGGCGGATCATCCGTGCTCTCAATGGACTGGCCGCCGGACGTGTTTTCACGACTGCGCATATTGGCGGGCTGGTCGATGGCGCGGACGCTTTTGCCGATCAGGCAGCGGGCCTGCTGGCCATTCCCATTTCCCGGTCGCCGCGCGATTATGTCGTGCTGTTCCGCAAGGAGCTCATACAATCCGTGCGGTGGGCGGGCGATCCGCATAAACCCATTGAATATGGTCCCAATGGCCCCCGCCTGACGCCGCGCGAGAGCTTTGCCGAATGGCGCGAAGAGGTGCAGGGACGGGCGGAGCCGTTCACCTCGTCCCAGGTCCGCGTGGCGGAAACCTTGCGCGCGACGCTGATCGAAGTCGTCTTGCGCCTTGCCGACGAAGCCGCTGCGGAACGGCGGCAATCCAATGCGCGTCAGGAAATGCTGATCGCGGAACTGAACCACCGGGTACGCAACATTCTGGGCGTCATCCGTGGCCTGATCCGACAGTCCCAGCCGGACAGCCCGGAGGTCAAGGAGTTCGTCAAGCTGGTCGACGGGCGCATCCATGCCCTTGCCCGCGCCCATAATCAGATCACGGACGATCATTGGGGACCGGCCCCGCTCAATGCCCTCATCGACGCCGAAGCAGCGGCGTTCGCGGCGGATCGTCAGAACAAGATTATTGCGACCGGCGATCCCATATTGCTGAACCCACAAGCCTATTCGACCATGGCACTGGTGGTGCATGAACTTGTCACCAACTCCACGAAATATGGCAGCCTGTCCGGCACTGGCGAGGTGCTGATCAACTGGGCGCCCAATCACCTCGGCGATCTGATCTTCGTGTGGCAGGAACAGGGCGGTCCCCCGGTAACGCCGCCGAAACGCAAGGGGTTCGGAACGACGATCGTCAACAGGTCGGTGCCCTACGACCTCGGAGGCGAGGCGAGCATCGATTATGCGCCGTCGGGCGTGCGTGCGCAGTTCTGCATTCCGGCGCGGCATGTGTCCGCGCCCCGAGGCTTTGCAGGCCCCGCCATTCGCGTCCCTAAGCCCACAATGTCGAGCCAGCGGGTTGTCAGTCTGGAGGGGTTTGAGGGAAAATCGGGCCTGCTCGTCGAAGACAGCCTCATCATCGCATTGGATGCAGAAGATATTCTGGAAAGATTTGGCGCGTCCATCACCACAGCGTCCACCCCGGATGCGGCCCATGACTTCCTGGATCAGAACCGCCCGGATTTCGCGATCCTGGATATCAACCTTGGCGATCAGACGAGCTTTGGCGTGGCGGACAGGCTGAGGGAACTTGGCGTGCCGTATTTCTTTGCCTCAGGCTATGGAGAGCAAGCGGGCCTGCCGATGGAACATCGCGCTGCCGCCGTCGTCCAGAAACCGTACACGACCCACAATATTGCAAAGGCTATCGAGGAGTTGCTGGGCCACTCGCCGGGAGAGTGACCCAGCATCAACCGGAATTTAATCGGAATTTTCCGATAGATTGTTGACTAGCCACATTGCATCGGATAATTCCGATGAATGGAAACTGATGCGGCCCTCTCCCTTCTCGCTGCCCTTGCGCATCCAACGCGCCTGTCGACATTCCGGTTGTTGGTCCAGCACGAGCCGGATGGGCTGTCGACCGGGCAATTGGTGGACGCGAGCGGTCTGAGCCAGAGCACATTCTCCACCCATCTGGCGGTCCTCGTAAAGGCTGGCCTGATCATTCCCGAAAAGCAGGGGCGCCAGCAGATACAGCGTGTCAGCATCGACGCACTGCGCGGCCTTATGCTTTTCCTGGCAAAAGACTGCTGCGGCGGCCGCGCCGATCTGTGCGAGCCGCTGCTCGCCGAACTCACCTGCTGCTGAAGGATCGGCCCGTGACCGATATCGTCATCTATCACAACCCCGACTGCGGCACGTCGCGGAACACGCTCGCCATGATCCGCAATGCCGGTATCGAGCCGCATGTCGTCGAATATCTCAAGACGCCTCCGGCCCGCGCGTTGCTCCTCCAGTTGATCGATCGCGCGGGCATGACGCCGCGCGCGCTGTTGCGGGAGAAGGGCACGCCCTATGCAGACCTCAGGCTCGATGATGAGACGCTGTCCGACGATGCTCTCGTCGACGCGATGATGGCGCACCCGGCCCTCATCAACCGTCCGCTGGTCGTGACGCCCCTTGGCGTGAAGCTCTGCCGACCATCCGAGCTTGTGCTGGACATACTGCCGACGCAGCAACTGGGCGCCTTTGCCAAGGAGGATGGTGAGCAAGTCGTCGACGCTGCCGGCCATCGCATCCAGCCAGCATGAACCACCGGGCAATATTGGCCGAGGCGCTCGGCAGCCTGCTGTTGTTCGCGACCGTTATCGGCTCCGGGATCATGGCGGAGCGTCTCGCAGACGGAAACGTCGCCGTTGCGCTACTGGGCAACACGATAGCGACTGGCGCGATCCTGTTCGTGCTCGTCACCATGTTGGGACCGGTGTCTGGCGCACACATGAACCCGGCGGTGACGCTGGTGATGCACTTGCGCGGGCACCTCCGCATCGGCACGGCGCTGTCCTATGTCGTCGCGCAGTTGATAGGCGGCATCCTCGGCGTCTGGCTGGCCCATAGGATGTTCGATCTGCCGATCCTGCAACTGTCCACAAAGTTGCGCGACGGCCCAGGACAGTGGGTCGGAGAAGCGGTCGCCACGTTCGGACTCATCCTCACGATCATCGGCACCTTGCGGATGCGGCCGGACAGCATTCCTGTCGGCGTGGCGCTGTACATCGTGGCAGCCTATTGGTTCACCTCCTCCACCAGCTTTGCGAACCCTGCCATCACTGTCGCCAGATCGCTGAGCGACAGCTTCGCCGGAATTGCCCCGGCCTGCGTGCCCGCGTTCGTTGCCGCGCAAATTGTCGGCGCGATTGCCGCCCATCTGGTCGGCATAACCCTCTTTCCCGAACCTCAGGTGGAGCCCGCATGAGCTGCGACGCAGGTTCAACGCATTGGCCCTGTGCTGTGGCCTGATAGATCACGAGGATTCACTCTGGCCAGAGGCAAGGTGCATCTGGAGGCGGTTTACGATCCGTGCGCGAATGGGCAGGCCGGTGCGAATTTTGCGCCATGTGTTGTCGCTGATCCCCAAAGTGACCATGCCGGCATACTATCAGTCCCTGAATTTCAGTCATGGAGTTCGCGGCGCAGGATTTTGCCCGTCGCCGTCTTTGGGAAGTCATCGAGAATGATGATGCGCGGCCCCTTATCCGCCGCCAGCCATGCCCCGCAGAATTCCACACGCTATGCTTCGTCAAGTTGTTCGCCCGGACGCAGGCTGATGACCGCCTTGACCGTTTCGCCGCGATAGCTGTCAGGGGCACCGACGACGGCTGCCTCGCGGACGGCAGGATGTTCGTGGAGCACATCCTTCACCTCGCGCGGCCAGACCTTGAAGCCGGATGCTACAATCATGTCTTCTTGCGGTCGATCAGATAGACCCAGCCATCCGCATCCATGACGCTGATGTCACCCGTCCGAAAGCCGTCGGGACGCATCGCCTTGCGGATGCTGCCAGCTCTTGAACACGAACTCCAGGCTGTACCCATCCGGGTCGAGGACATTGGCGGCATAATAGCGTGGATCATAGTGGAGACGCGCACCGGGCGCTCCATTGTCGCTCGCACCCGCCGCCATGGCTGCGATATAGGCCTCATCGACCTCCGCCTGCGAGCGTGCGACGAAACCGACATGTGCCGAGCGTCCCTCGACCACACCGAGGCGCAGCCAGAAGACTATGCGTCCGTTGCAGCCAAAGCCCTTGAGGTCGGGATGCCCCGGCGGCCCGTCCTTCCCGTCATAGTCCACGCGGTCCGTGATGCCGAGCGGCGCCAATGCCGCAGTGTAGAAAGCGATCGAGCGATCAAGGTCGCTGACCGATATAAAGACGTGATCGAGCATGGATGATCTCCGGTTCAGATGTGGTAGCCGCCCGCGACCTCGATGGTCTGGGCATTGATCCAGCCATTGTCGGCGGACAGGAGGCTGGCGATCATGCGGCCGACATCTTCAGGTTCACCAACCCGCCCAAGTGCGGTTTGGCCAGCGAGCAGGTTTTCCAACTCGTCGTTCAGGCCGCCGCCCAGATCGGTGCGGATCGCGCCGGGCGACACCGCATTGGCACGGATGCGGCGATCGCCGAATTCCATCGCCATATAGCGGGTCAGCACTTCCAGCCCGCCCTTGAACGCGGCATAGGGTGCGACGCCTTTCGTCCCGACCCGCGTCGTCGCGCTGACGAGGTTCACGATGTGGCCACCGTCCGCCATCAGCGGCAACAACGTCTGCGTGAGGAAGAACGGCCCCCTTAGGTGGACGGCGAACAATCCGTCGAACTCGCCCTCCGTCACGGTCACAATCGGGTTGAACAGCCCATAGCCCGCATTGTTGACGAGATGGTCGAAGTCCGCCCTCCCCCACAGTGATTCGAGCGTCGAAGCCACTTCATGCCGGAAAGCGGGAAAGGATGTGGTGTCAGCGACGTCCACCTTCAGCGCCACTGCCTTGCCGCCTGCGGCTTCGATCTCCCGCACCACTTCGGCTGCACCGTCGGGGTGGCTATTATAGGTGAGGATCACGCCGTCGCCGCGCGCCGCGCATTCGATGGCGGCGCTGCGGCCGATGCCGCGGCTGCCGCCGGTGATGATGGTGATTTTCATGGGGCTGTCTCCGTGTCCTGGTGTCGGCCTGCTTCTACTGATTCCCCACCATCCCGGCTCCGCCGGATACTCCTCCGATCTTGCCTATTCCTGCTTTCGGATTGCCTGGCTGCTGTGGAGGGCGCACAGCAGAGCACATGGAAGATCAACTTGCAGAGTTGTGCCGCCTCGCGGCACGCGCGGAAAACCGCCGCACTGAAACCGGCATCCCCCGCGTGGCCATGGTTCAGGGCGCGATCCCGGAGCATGATCTGGCGGCTGTCTATGATCCGATGATCAACCTGATCCTGCGCGGCGGCAAGTCTATGACCATCGGCGACCGCACGCTGTACTATGACCCGGCGAGCTATTTCCTGATGTCGGTCGACCTGCCTGCGGTGGGCGCCGTTCATCCCAATGCGAAGGGCGAACCCTATCTCGCGGTGAGCCTGACCATAGGGTGCCATGTCGTCGCCGCGATGCTGGAGGATGCCGTCGAACCTTTAGCGGCGTCCAGCACAGGCGCTTTCTCGGTCGCATCGGTGACGCCGGAATTGCTCGATGCCTGGACGCGCATGCTCCGCCTGATGGATCGTCCCGCCGACATTCCCATGTTGGCGCCCGCTTATGAGCGGGAAATCCTCTATCGGGTACTGCAGGGACCGCATGGCGCCATGCTCCGCGACATAGCCATGCCCGGAACCGCCCTGTCGCGCGTCCGTCTGGCGATCCAGTGGATTAGAAAGAACTTTCAGAGCCCGCTGCGGGTCGAGACGCTGGCGGAGGTCGCCGCCATGAGCGCCTCTGCGTTCCACCGCCACTTCAAAGCGGCGACAGCGATGAGCCCGATCCAGTTCCAGAAGCAAATACGCCTGCTTCAAGCACGCACCCTGCTGGTTGCCGGCGAGCAAGGCGCGGCATCGGTGGCCTTCGAGGTTGGCTATGAGAGCGCATCGCAGTTCAGCCGCGAATATGCCCGTTTCTTTGGCTCCCCACCGGCGCAGGATGCGCGGCAGGTCCAGCGCGCGCTCGGCCGGTGCTGAGCGTGGCCTCCTCCGCAGCAGACAGGCGACGACAATCGCTGCTGTATAACGAACCCGATTGCGACGATCACCCGCTCGATTCTCTGATTAATGTCTGCGAGCTCCAACAGGTCCTGCCCATAGAGGCGGGCGCAACTGGGCGTCGAATGGATCAGCCATTTCGATTAATTCAACGCTCGTCATCGTGACAGCGTCTGGCCATCGACGGCGGATTGGCTCGATAGCAGCGGAACGCTGGGCGTTCTGGCGGGACAGGTCGCTGTCACAGCCACCGCGCGCATTCGCCATGCGGGTGGACGATCGCCAGCAGCCGGTCCGCCCCGGTCATCCCCTCCCACAGGCGCAGTTCGAATTGTCGCCTGTCCTCGTCAATCTCCATCCTCAGCCAGAAGAACGGCGCCTGTACGGTCGCCTGCCGTGCATGGTCCAGCATGGTCGCTTGGATGGCCTGCTGTTCGATTGCCGGTATATATTGCCAGACGATGGAATGGAAAACGACGGTCGCGGCACCTGCGCGCGGTCCCGCTCTACCTATCCACTGCGCGGCCTGCCGTTCCTCGACTTGGACCGGCACATCCTGCGCAAGGGCGATGGCCGCGCGTAGCCGGGTCATGCGTTCCCCCTGCTCTGCCCAGCAATAGGATTGCAGGCGCAACCTGTCATCGGCGCGCCGCATGTCGAGCACTTTGCGGTCGCACGCCTGACGCTCGGTGACGGTGAGTTTCGAGTCCAGTGCTGGCGGGTTGCCGTCCCATGCACAGGACAGTGCCACGCTGCTGTCCGGATCGCCCCAGAGTTCGCCGCCAATATCGTAGCTGAACTTGTCCCAGAGGCTGTTGAGACCGGCACTCGCACCAAGCTCGAAACAGCGCAAAGGCAGGCCGCTCTCTTTTGCGATGGTCAGAAATCCCCCGAGCAGGCAGGCCGAACGACGCACCTCATTCGTCTGCGGCTCGTGGGTGAGCATTGCCGCAACCTGAGCCTGATGATCGGCAAGGGCAGCATGCGCAGCGTCCCACGCGGCGTCAGGGGCGAATGCCAGCGGCGGATAGCATGCTGCAAGATCCGGCGCCGATCCGGCCAGCACGAGATGATGGAGGCTCGCAAGCAACCGCAGCCCCATCGCATCGCCCATCATCTCGTCTGCCGTCGCGCCAGCCCATGGTGAGAGCAATTGCGCCGTGATGCCCCCGGATTCCGCATCGCAGGCCGCCGCCCTCAATATCCCGGTACTGAACGGCGCTCCCAATCCTGCACAGGCATCCGCCTGCCGAGAGATACCCTGGGTCAGTTCGTTCGCCATCTTCGCCTCCATTGTCGCTGGAAGCGGAAATCGCCCATCGACAGGAGCGCATCAATCTTGATAAATATAATCAATATGAAGGATGATTGGATTTCGGCAAAGGACGCCCAACTGCGCCTCGGCATTCGGTCACAAACGCTGTACGCCTATGTGAGCCGGGGCCTGCTTCAGGTGCGCGCGCATCCGGACGACTCCCGTCGCAGCCTGTACCGCAGCGCCGAGGTCGAGGCTCTTGCCGCCAGAAAGGGCCGCAGCCGCAAGCTGGCCGATGTCGCATCCGCCGCAATCGACTGGGGCGAACCGGTGCTTGAATCGGCCATCACCACCGTGCGCGCAGAACGCCTCTATTACCGCGGGCAGGATGTGGTCGATCTGTCCCATGATCATAGCTTCGAGGACGTCGCCCGGCTCCTCCTCGGTCAGGACGACATCCATCGTCCAATAGCAGGTCGGCCTGCACCACCGGACCTGCCGGATATCCGCCATCGCCTCTTCCACATGCTGGCGGAGCGGGCGGCAACGACAGCGCCCATGCTTGGTTCGAGCGCGTCGGCAATTGCGATCGAGGCGCGATTGCTGCTCGACCTCATGGTCGACGCCGTGACGGGCAACGTCGGGCCCGGCCCAATCCACACAAGGCTTGCAATAGCCTGGGGACAGAATCCTGACGGACCGGCGGCCGATATCATCCGGCGAACATTGGTGCTCGTCGCCGATCACGAACTGAACGCATCGACATTTGCTGCCCGCGTGACGGCGGCGACCGGAGCATCCCTGGCGGCCGCTTTGCTCGCTGGCCTCTCCGCTTTGTCCGGGCCCCGCCATGGCGGGCAAAGTGCTATGGTCAGACGCTTCCTGGCGGAGGCGAAACTACACGGGACGCGGGAAGCGGCGCGCGGACGCCTGACGGAGGGACGTCAGCTTCCCGGATTTGGGCACCCGCTTTACCCACGCGGCGATCTGCGCGCGATCGCACTTCTCGACAGGATCACAGTGCCCGAACCGCTTGCCGAACTGCAAGTCCTGGCTCGGGAGTTGGCCGGCGCAGAGCCGAATATCGACTTTGCGATGATCGCGGCCTGCGAAACCTTCGGCCTTCCGCAGGACGCGCCATTCGCTCTGTTCGCGGCGGCCCGCGCTGCTGGCTGGATCGCACATGCCGTGGAGCAAAGTCAGAGCCAAACACTCATTCGCCCCCGCGCACGCTATATCGGTGTGGAACCGGGCATGCAGTCACAACCCGAATTCTCGCGGTGAATGCGCCGATTATAACGTTAAATTTGATGGGGTAAGGACGTGCCAAAATTGCCCAGCCCGATGCGACTTACTGTCGCACGCATCATGACGGGGAAGCCATGCGCCTGAAGACATTATTGATCCCGCTGTTCCTGCTGACCTCCATCGCGGTCCATGCACAGGATCAAAAGGCCAGCTCCGCGCCGGAACTCGCCCGCCGGATCGACCAGCTCAAGCCGGGCCAGTGGGTATGGGCTGCGGAGATCGCGCCGAATGGGCCGGTCCTTGTCTATGTGGACCTGTCGAAGCAGATCGCGCTGGTCTATCGCAATGGGGTGCGCATCGCCGCGACGACCGTCTCATCCGGCAAGGACGGCTACGCCACGCCGACGGGCGTTTTCACGATCCTGCAAAAAGACGCGAGGCACCGATCGAGCACCTATAACAACGCGCCAATGCCCTATCAGCAGCGATTGACATGGGATGGCGTGGCACTGCACGCCGGTGGCCTGCCCGGCTATCCCGAAAGCCATGGGTGCGTGCATCTTCCCTATGCATTCGCGCGGGAGTTGTTCGGCATCACCGATCTTGGCATCACCGTCGTGGTGCAGGGCGATGCCGCCTCCCATGTCCGTACCAGCGACAACGCGCTGCTGGCGGCGTTCGACGCCAAAGGCCAGCCCGCCCGGCATATGCCGCTGGAGAATGGGCAGCAATATCGGTGGACACCGCAAGTGTCTCCGCAGGGGCAGTTGACCATCATCGTATCGAAACGGGATCAGCGTATCGTCGTCCTGCGCAATGGCGTGGAAATCGGGCGCAGCGTGGCGCAAATCGCCGACGACGATCCCGGCTCCCACGTCATCAATCTGACCATGAAGAATGGAAAGCCCCAATGGCTCTATGTCGGTCTGCCCGGCCATGGCGAGGATGAGGGCGTGGCCGTGGATGAGGCGATCATAAACCGGGTACATATGCCGAGGCGTTTCTACGATCTGGTCAAGGCTGAACTCCGTCCTGGCGCCACGATATTGGTAACGAACTCAGGCGTGGGCGCGGTGTCTTCGAACCCGATGACGATCATGGATGCGGTAGTCCCGACGCCGTGAGGCCTTCTCCGGCCCGCGCCACCACATGGAATTTCGCTCAGTAAGGCGGCAATGGGCTGCACCGCATGCGCTTTTGCACATTCTCTCGCTTCAACCGGTTGCATTTTGATGACAGCAATCATATATATAGTGATACATGATGATTGTCATCAATATGCAACCAGCCGATGAAGAGAGTAACGCTATGACCACCACCCCTTCGGTTCTGATCACTGGAGCTTCCTCCGGCATCGGCGCAACCTATGCCCGGCGCTTCGCGCGCCGTGGCCATGACCTCATCATCGTCGCCCGCGACCACGAAAAACTGGAGCGGCTGGCGGACGAAATCCGGGCGGATAGCAATGTCGCCGTTGAGGTGTTGCAGGCGGATCTGACCGACCGCGACGACCTCGCGAAGGTGGAGGCGCGCCTGAGGGACGACGGCCGTATCGGTATCCTCGTCAACAACGCCGGTGCAAGCATCGGCGGCGGGTTCGAGCGGCAGTCAGCCGATGATATCGAGCGTATTCTCACGCTCAACACCACAGCGGTTGTCCGGCTCGCAAACGCTGTCGCGGCGCGCTTCGTAGCGGCTGGTGAGGGAGCGATCATCAACGTCGGCTCCGTGGTCGGGCTGATCCCGGAATTCGGCCAGACGGCCTATGGGGCGACCAAGGCGTTTGTCCTCTACCTGTCACAAGGATTGAGCTTCGAACTCGCGCCGAAGGGCGTGTATGTACAGGCGGTCCTGCCAGCGGCGACCGACACCGAGATCTGGGCGCGATCCGGCGCCCACCCCGATCAGATTCCTCCATTGATGGCCGTCGGAGAACTGGTGGATGCGGCGCTCACAGGCTTCGACCGCCGCGAACCGATCACAATCCCGCCACTGCCCGATGCGGCGCAATGGGAGACTTACCAGGCCGCACGGCTGACCATGCTTCCTGGATTTGCTCAGGTCCATGCCGCGGAACGCTACAAGGCGTCCTGATGTCAGGGATCAGCATGAACTCGCCGTTCGAGCATTTGCAGAACGACGAGATACTGGTCGAGGTTCATGCAGCGGGTCTCAATCTGCTGCACCCCGAAATCCGTGACGGCAAGTTTAATTTCGTGCTGCCATATCGCGGCCCCAGGAAGGCCCCGCCGCCCATTGGCGGGCCTTCACCGCCGGTCTGAATGCGGCAGTCCTGTCCGCCGACGAAGACGCGCGAGGGGGACTATCACTCACGCCTGTTGACCATGGGCCCAGCGCCGCCCAATGTGTTTTCCAGCGGGGATTGCTTGGGAGATATATCGTGGCTGCAACCCTTGACGAGGTTATTGGCATCGTCTCCGCGGAAGGCGGCATCGCGCCGGAAAAGCTGCGCATGGACGTGACGCTGGCGGAACTGGATATCTCCTCGCTGGACCTCGCCAGCATCCTGTTCGAGATGGAGGATCGCTTCCACGTCGAGATCGACCCTGCGCAAATCCCGACGGAGATGAACCTGGGTGCGTTGGTGGATCATGTGAACGCCCTCCCCGTCCAATGACGCGGGTCGTGATTACCGGTATGGGCTGTCTCAGCGGCCTTGGCGTCGGCCTCGGCGAGACATGGGCGAGGGCGCGTAACGGACAGGGCGGGATAGGCCGCGTGGATCGGCCGGGACTGTCTGGTGTCGCGGCAGCTATCGAGAGTGTGGAGGAACTGGAGAAGGGATCGGACTGGCGACGTCTTGGCCGTCTCGACCCGTTGTCACTCTATGCCCTGACCGCAGCCAGCGAGGCGCTGGCGGCGGCGGGCCTTGTCGGGCATTCAGTTTTGCGAAGCCGGACCGGGCTGGTGATCGGATGCGGCAGCGGCGGCAATGCGACCATGGATGCGGCATATGAGCGGCTTTACGCCCGCAACGCCGCCAAAGTCCATCCACAGACGATCCCGTCTTCCATGATCTCTGCTCCAGCAGCCCATATTGCGATGGCATTTGGCGTGCAGGGACCGACCTTCGTGCTGGCCAGCGCCTGCGCCTCGTCTGCTCATGCCATCGGCGAGGCAATGCACATGATCCGCAGCGGCCGGGTCGATGTTGCTATCGCCGGCGGCGCGGAGGCTTGCCTCACCCCCGGTTCCTGGGTGGCCTGGCAGTCGCTCGGTGCGATGGCGCCGGACAGTTGCCGCCCCTTTTCGCGCGACCGATGCGGCATGGTGCTCGGCGAGGGCGCAGCCATGCTGATCCTGGAGAGCGAAGCCCATGCCCGCGCTCGCGGTGCGCGGATATGGGGGGAAGTCGCCGGATATGGCGCCAGTTGCGATGCGCGGGACATCACCGCGCCGGATACGGACGGTATTATCGCCGCGATCCGCGCTGCTCATGAGGATGCAGGCATCGATCCCGCCGCTCCGGCGTTGATCTCCTCGCATGGCACCGGAACCCTTCTCAATGACGCCGCGGAGACCCAGGCCTTGCGGTCGGTTTATGGCAAGATGGACAGCCATGTCGTGATCGCCACCAAATCAGCCCATGGCCATATGATCGGTGCGACCGGCGCAATGGAGTTCGTGCTGGGCATCATGGCACTGCGTGACCGGGTCGCGCCGCCGGTCCTGAATTATCTTGGACCGGACCCGGCCTGCAATCTGCCGCTTGCCCTCGCACCGGACGCAATCGACCAGCAGGTTCTGGTGTCCAACAGCTTCGCCTTCGGCGGACTGAACGCTGTGCTGATCGGTCGCGCGGCATGACGGCGGTCGCGCATGTCAACGCGGTGGGAACCGCCAATCCGCCATTTGAGGTGCATGGGGCATTTGTGGCTTTCGTCACGGCCACTCTGCATGATCCCAAGGCACGGCGTCTGTTCGAACGGATGGTCGAACGGGCCGGTATCGAGCGACGCTATTCCTTTCTGGAGCCGGTCACGCTTGCGGATGGCACGATCAGTGACCGTGACGGCTTTTACGGGCCGGGTGAATGGCCTTCCACCGGCGCGCGAATGGCGCGCTATGAGAAGCACGCCCCTGCCCTTGCCATGGAAGCAATCGAACGGATTGAGGCCGACCTCGATCCCGCGACGATCACGCATCTCGTCGTCGCCTCCTGCACGGGCTTCATGGCACCGGGACTCGATCAGATAATCGTCGCGCGGCTTGGCCTGGATCCAGGCGTAGAGCGGAGCGTTTTGGGATTCATGGGCTGTTATGCCGCCGTCAACGCCTTGCGCACCGCACACCATATCATCCGGTCGACACCCAGGGCGCGCGTTCTGGTCGTCACGCTGGAGCTTTGCACATTGCATTTCCAGCGTTCCGCGAACCTCGAAACCCTGTTGGCTATGCTGTTGTTTGGCGATGGTGCCGCAGCGGCCATCGTCAGCGCGGAAAGCCGCGGCATCGCGCTCGACGATTTCCGCGCAACCACCATCGCTGGGTCCGCCGATGCGATCAGTTGGCGGATCGGGGATCAGGGCTTCGACATGCATCTCGGTGGAGAGGTGCCCGCCCGGATCGCCGAAGCCCTAAGGATCGAGATGGGGCGCAACGATCCGTCCGGTCTTTTCCGCGGCGATGCGCCTGATGCGTTCGACCTCTGGGCTGTCCATGCTGGCGGCCGAACGATCCTGGACGCTGTGCAGCACGGACTGGGCCTTGCACCCGGCGCTTTGTCCCCCTCCCGCACCATCTTGCGAGAACATGGCAATATGTCATCCGCGACATTGATGTTTGTGCTGGCCCTTATGCTGCGCGAGGGCACCTCCAGGAACGAGCCGCAGCGTGGCATGGCCATGGCGTTCGGGCCGGGCCTCGCTGCCGAGACTTTTCGATTTCGTTTGCTCCCCTGATGGTGGACCTGCGCAACCGTTCCACTGAGCCGGAGTGGATGGACGCAGACGATGTGTCGGAAGCGGAGTTCGCGGCGTGCCTCCACGATCTCGCCAGGGTCAACACCGTCACGCTTGCCCGCCCACCCACCTTGAACTTCGTCGCCAAAGCCTGTGCGCGAGTTGACCGGCGGCCGCTGACCCTGCTCGACGTCGGCTATGGCGCAGGAGACATGCTGCGCGCGATCAGCCGACAGGCCAAGAGGCACGGCACCGACATGCGGTTGATCGGCATCGACCTCAATCCCCGCAGCCTTCCGGCGGCACGCGGGTCAACGCATCCGGGAATGGCGATCGAGTATCGAACCGGCGACCTCTTCGCCCTGCCCGAGGACGAACCGATCGATCTCGTCGTCAGCTCGCTCGTTACCCATCATATGCGCGACGCTGAAATTTTGCGTTTTATCGGCTGGATGGAACGGCGTGCACGGGTCGGCTGGTTCATCAACGACCTCCACCGCCACCCTGTCGCCTATTACGGCTTTCGGGCGCTGTCGGCTGCGATGCGGTGGCATGCCTTCGTCCGGCACGATGGCCCGCTGTCGGTCGCCCGTTCGTTCCGGAAAACGGATTGGAATCGTCTGCTGCACCAAGCGGGCGTGGACCGTGCGGCACGGGTGACATGGCACGCCCCGTTCCGCTATTGCGTGACGCGCTGGCGCGAATGACCGATGTTCTGGTCGTCGGCGGCGGACTGGCTGGCGGTGCGGCGGCGACTTTGCTGGCGAGAACGGGCCATGCCGTCCGCATCCTTGAACGCCACCCCGGTCCTGCGGACAAAATCTGCGGCGAATTCCTGTCCATAGAGGCGCAGGAGCATCTCGCGATGCTCGGCATCGACCTCACGACTATGGGCGCGATCCCCATCAGCCATATCCGCGTCGTTGCCGACGGCAGGACGGTAGAAAGCCGGTTGCCGTTTGTCGCCAGAGGGATTAGCCGCCGCGTGCTCGACGAGGCATTGCTGCATCTTGCCGAAAGAGCGGGTGCCGTGGTGGAACGCGGGGTACGGGTGATGGAGATCGAACGGGATGGGACGCGTACCAGCCATGGCCCGCGCCGTGCGGATGCCATCCTCCTCGCGACGGGTAAACTTCCCGTGCGCGCGCCGGAGGGAATGGAGGATCGGCCTGCCCCTGACGCCCCTGCCCCGGACGCCCATGTCGGATTCAAGATGCACTGGCGCGCGACCCCTGCTGTCCATCGCCTGTTGAAAGGCCGCATCGAACTGAACCTGTTCAGGGGAGGATATGCCGGGCTCCAACTGGTGGGGGCTGACACCGCCAATCTCTGTCTTGCCATCCGTCGCAGCCGCCTCGCGGGATTGGGCGGGCGTTGGGAGGACGTGCTCGCGTCCCTAGGCGGATTATCACCTGCGCTGAACGCACTCATCGAGGCACAGCCACTGTTTCCCAGGCCGGTGACAGCCGCAAACCTTGCCTATGGCCGGATTGCGCGAGGGCGCGAGGAAAGTCCCGTCTTCCGCCTCGGCGATCAGGCCGCGATGACGGCGTCGCTCACCGGGGACGGCATGGCAATCGCCCTGCGCAGCGCATGGCTGGCCGCGCAATTTCTCATGGTGGGTGGGACAGCGCGCGACTATCACACAGCGTTGGCGGCGATGGTCGGACCGCAGGTCAGGCGCGGCATGATGCTGCAACGCGCGGCGGATAGACCCCTGTTGCGATCAGCGGGTATCGCCCTGCTCCGGATGCGTCCCGGACTGTTGCGTTCCATCACGCACCTGACGCGCCTGCCCGATCTGGCCGCTGAATTCCGGAAGGACCAACGATGAAAGCCCGACATGTCGTGTCCGCGCTGCTTCTGGCGCTCTCCTCCCCGGTGGGTGCCCAGACGCCCACGGGGGAATGGCTTACCGACGACAGGTCGGCGATCATCCATATTGCGATGCGCGGCCAGAGACTATGGGGCACGATTGCCCGCGTTCTCGACCCGGCCGCGCCAGCAAGGGACATCCGCAATCCCGACCTTGCGGCCCGGTCCCGGCCCCTTATTGGCACACCGGTCCTCATCGACTTCGCCCGATCCGCCAAGGGATGGGATGGTGGAAAGGCCTACGATCCGAAAGCCGGCCGCAGCTATCGCTCAACCCTGGCCATGGAGGGGCGAGATAGACTTGCGGTGACCGGATGCGTCCTGTTCATCTGCCGGACGAGAATATGGACCCGGCAAGGTGATTAACTACCCCTTCCCGGACGCTCTGAGCCGCATTTTCGATCCCCGGTTGCAGACTGTCCGCTCTCCTGGCCGATGTCGATCAGAGCCGGACGTTCAGTAATCCGAGACGCGAAAGCGCACATTGCGCTCGCAACTTGTCCCGCTATGCTGGATCCAGTCCGTAGAATGGGCCCAGATATACGCTAAGCGTCGGCAGGTCCCCACGGCTGACCGAAAACACCTGATTCTCGACAGTTTCGCTGCTTCTCCAAAAAGAGATCGAGAAATAGGGATGCGTCGGACTATGCCTGTCCGGCCGGTATCGAGATCGTATTGAGCGAATCCGCAGGCAGGGTAATCGCCAGCGTCCGAGCGCCTAGTGCGATGCGCATAGACGTAGGCTCGCTGAGATCGTTTTGGATGATCAACACCAGTCCACCATCTGCATTACGGAACGCGAGAAGGTTTTCATAGCCGTTGACCGACATCGTGGTAATCCGACGCGCTCCGGGTTCCACAAATCCGCTCGCGTGGCGCAAAATGTGGAATTCATGGTTGGTCGTGATCACGCCAGTGGCGGGATCGACTGTAAACAACGAGTTCTGGCGCCACCCCCAGGTACTGATCGGGTTCTTGGGCAGGGCAATGTTCCAGTACATATACGCCTCGGCGCCCTGATCGAAATAGGTGCGCATCAGGTTCCATGCGTAACGGGCGTAGCGCCAGTCATTCTTGCCGTCGCCGCATTCCTGTTCTGTAGCCCAGATAGGCAGACCGGCATGATGCTGGTGAAGCTCTGCCAGCGCGCCCTTTCCTGCCCACTGCACGCCCAGGCCCTTTACGACGCGCGCAGCCTCTGGCGTTGCGATCGCACGCGTGATCAACTCGGGATTGGGGCGTTCAAGGGTCCCTAAGAATACCGATGTCCCAACAGCATCCATCTCTTGCCCAAGATGGGGAAGGAAGCGGCCCAGGCCTTCGGGAGTCCAGCAGCAACTGGGGAATGGCTGGGCCGAATTAAATTCATTTTGCGGCATCACGACAGATATCGGAACGCCGGCCTTTCCATAGGCTTCGACGTAGCTGCGGAAATACCGCGCATAAGCCTTAAAATAGCGATCTTCCTGAATGAACCCGTCCTTGCCCTCGCGCACTATCTGGTCCGGGCGCAGTCCGTTCGCTGGCTGTCCGGGGCGCGCGGGTGCCTGCGCGTAATGACGATTGGTCTTCATCCACGTCGGCGGGCTCCATGGAGACGCCCATATCTTGAGGTCAGGCCGGCGGGCCTGCGCCGCCTTTATGAGCGGAAGCAATCCAGTACGGTCGCGCGCGATGCTGAACCGCTTCATCGCGAAATCATCAGGCGTTTCATTATAGCTATACCAGTCGCGCGCGAAGTCGCTTGCGCCGATCGGGGTGCGGCAAAGCGACAGGTTCAACCCCGCACCGCGACGAAACAGCAGGTCGAGCGCCTGCTCACGCTGAGCGGGCGCTGCCTGGGACAACGCGTCCCAGCTCAACTCGCTGAAGGCCGCTCCGAAGCCGGATATGGTCTGGAGCGGCGCGCTCGGGTTAAGAAATACGTCTGGCAATTCACCTGCGGAGGTGAGGCCCGGAATGCCTGGCGTGGGCGTAGGAACGGTCATCATTCGCCATGGGGCATCCTTGGTGGTGCTGACCCAGGTCGGCACCGCTGCCACCGCTGCACGTCCGCCGGTTGAAGTGAGAGCGGCCAAGGCTGCGACCCCCACCCCTTTCAACATCGTGCGCCGATCTGTGTCAGTGGGGAACGGACGGGCCATGGAACTCCTATCATCGGCATGTGCAGGCGGCTAACCGGGCTGCGCTAGTTGAGCTTAGAAGAGGCAAGCTAGCAGGTAATGCCTCGAAACCAAGGCGGGAAACTGCATCGCTCAACCCTTCAGAATGGGTGCAACCGCCATGGACAATATCTTACCTTCTGTCGAGCGGCACCTAAACATCCAACTAACAACCATTTGCGAGGCTGTATTCCCGAAATTCTTGTTAAGAGCATGTCGAAACGTAAAAATACGATGCGGCCACAATCGCATGTTTCCCTACAGATGGCGAAACCATAGGAGCGAAACCCGGTTTGGACACTGCGGCCGAGCATGGCGTCATCTTCCACGAGACAGAGGCGCAGCACGTCCCGTCCACTCAGGTTCGGCAAATGAACCTTCCTTGAAGATCTGCTGTCAGCCCGACTTTCAGGCGCCATGACGAAAGCTGAAAGCTTACATTTTCCCACACTTTAAACTGTCACAATGGCGCAGCCGATCTGTCATCGATGAACAATAATCGACCCTCCGCACGCCAATAGGGCGGAAAGGGATATCTGACATGACCAGCTTCTCCATGCGCCGCCGCGCGCTTTTCGGGACCATTGCAACGGCAGCCCTGATCGCTGGCGCAACGATGCCTGCCTTCGCCGCAGACGCAGATGCCGCCGCCGACGCCAATGGCGCGGATCAGGCCATCGCGGAAGGCTCCGACATCATCGTGACTGCAACCAGGCCCAATGAGATCGCGCCGGTCACCGCCTCGCTCCAGGCCCGGCAGCCGCAATCGATCATCTCGCGGTCCTTTATCGAGGACTCGCTTCCCGCCACCGCCGATTTCAACCAGATCGCACTCATCTCGCCCTCCGTCTCCAACTCTGGCGGCGTGAACGGCGCGGGACTGTCGGAGTCCAAGGCACAAATCCGCGGTTTCCAGGACGCAGAATATAACATCACCTATGACGGCGTTCCCTTCGGCGACACCAACGATCCCTCGCATCACAGCAACACCTTCTTCCCGTCCAACACAATCGAGACGCTGGTGGTGGATCGCGGTCCCGGCAATGCCGCCAATCTCGGCATCGCGACCTTTGGCGGCAGCATGAACCTGTTCAGCCGCGCCACGCGCGAAGACATGGGCGCGGAACTGAAGGCCAGCTATGGCAGCTGGAACACATGGCTGACGCGGGCCGTATTGCAGAGCGGCGCGATCAAGGCGCTGGGCGGTACGGAGATCATGCTCTCCGGCCAGCACATCGAGTCCGACGGCGCGCGCAGCTACAGCCCGTTCCGGTCCAACAACATCTTCGGCAAGATCATGATCCCGATCAGCCCGGACGTGAAGCTGACCCTGCTCGGCACCTATAACGAGAACCGCTTCAACCAGCCGGACAAGGACGGCGTGACGCGCGGGCAGATGGCGCTTTACGGCAAGAATTTCAGCCTCAACAACGATCCGAACAGCCAGAATTATTATGGCTATAACTATACCAACAAGACGACCGATTTCGAGATCGTGAAGCTGGAAGCGAATATCGCGCCGAACTCCACCTTCGTAAACAGCGCCTATACCTACAGCTATGACAATGAGACGCTGAGCGGCAATGACGTGACGCTGTTCGCGGCGGGCACCTCGACTGAGGCGGCTGACATCGCCGCCGCCAACAAGGTGGTGCTGACCCCCGGCGGATCGAAGGTGAACGGCGTACCCGGCTATACCAAGACCAACAAATATCGCGTCTGGGGCGACATTGCGAAAGCGCGTGTCGAGGTCAGCAACTTCCTGACCGTGACCGCAGGCGCGTGGCTCGAACATGCCGACACCTATCGTCAGCAGCGCGACGTGGACCTCGTCACCATGTCGCCCAATTATGCCGAAAAGATACTGACCACGGCGCAGTTGGCTGCGGCCCCTGTCGGCACGGTTCAGCCGCCCGCCAATATCAAGTTCGACCAGAACAGCGAAACCAACCATGTGGAAATCTTTGGCGAAGTCGAGCTGCGCCCGATTTCCGGCCTGACCATCACGCCGGGTTTCAAGCATGTGGAGTTCACGCGCAAGATCAATGCGGCCTTCAACCAGACGACGCGCTTTGAACAGCATCTCAGCAACACCTATCGCGCCGATCTGCCTTTCCTGACCGTCAACTATGCCGTGAATGAGCGGCTCGCCACCTATGCGCAGTTCGCCAAGGGCTTCCTCGCTCCGCCGCTCAGCGCGCTCTATGTCGCCAATCCGCGCTTCTCCACGCTGGAGCCGCAGAAATCGACCAATTATCAGGCGGGTTTCGTTTATCACGGCACACATCTGAGCCTCGATGCGGACGTCTATTATATCGACTTCAAGAACAAGTTTACCTCGATCGTCTCGTCGGACCAGAGCATCGGCACGGTTTTCTATAATAGCGGCAAGGCAGTCTATAAGGGCATTGAGGGGCAGGCGACCTATGCCCTCGACAATGGCCTCGCCCTGTTCGCCAACGCCTCGCGCAACTATGCGAAGACCAATAATGACGATACGCCCCACCTTCAGCTTCCCAATGCGCCCTATTGGACGGCGGCGGGCGGCGTGCTGTTCAAATCCGGCCCGATCCGCTTCTCGCTGATCGACAAATATACCGGGCCGCAGTCGGCAACAGGCGACGGCAATCCGAACTATCGCATTCCGGGCTACAATAATGCGATCCTCTCGGCGCGCTATGACATCGGCCGTTTCCGCATCGGCGTGGAAGTGAACGATCTGTTCGATTCAACCAGCCTCACCAATATCAACGCCGGCAAGACGGCGCCCTATGACCAGTTGTATTTCCAGCCGGGGCGCTCGGTCACCGGTGACATCACCGTCACCTTCTGATCGGAGAAGCGCGATGGCCGGCAGCATTTCATCCCCGTACTTGCCGTCGGCCTCGCACTTGCTGCGGCCTGTAGCCTGACCGTGGCAAGTCCCGCGCGATCCGCCGCGACCGGCGCCGGTTGCCTTGCAAGGCGCTGAACAGGATAAGGAACTGGGCAGGCGGATAGTCAGACAGAATGATATCGTCTCGTGGCATCTCTATCGGCAGCCAACCTCGATCCGACAATATTCGATGCGCCGGACCAGTTCGATCTGGATCGGGCCGGCAAAAATCATCTGATCTTCAGTGCCGCCCCACACACCGTTGCATGGGCGCTCACCTCGCCCGGATCGAGTTGCAGGCCTTCTATCGCGTTGTGCCGGACACACGGCCCGAGTTCCGTCTCGACCCAGACTATCCGCCCGTGTTGCACGAGGCGCATGCACGCGGCCCCGCTGGCTCGTTAGCGGATAGGCTCTGCGAGTGGCTGGTCGTGCACGGGGTCGTCCCTCCAGCGGCTAGAAGAAGCCGCTGAGCGGTTTACCGCCAAGCGATGTCTGGTCTTGATGGGATGAGGCAAATTGAAAGACTGACGCAAAGGCACCCTTTGACTGCGGCAGCATTGGCAGCCGCGCCTTCACCAGCGACGAGCATGTTCACAAAGCAGACGCTTGTTCAGGTTTCTTTTTCTTCCCCTGAGCCGTCAGCAGAGCTGGCAATCGACCTTCGATCCAGTCCGCCAACGCCTCGATATGTTGGGCCGCTTCCTCGCCAAACTCGGTCAGCGAATATTCGACATGAGGCGGTACGACTGGGAAACTCCGGCGGGAAACCAGACAGTCCCCCTCAAGCTGTTGCAGGGTCTGCGCCAGCATACGTTCACTCACGCCATTCACCTTGCGTCGAAGCTCACTGAACCGCAACGTACCTGACCGTAACGCTATTAGAGTGAGCACACCCCAACTGCTCGTCACATGTTTGAGAATCGCTCGGGAAGGGCAGCTCGACGCGAAGACATCACCCCGCGCCATCCGATCAGTCAGCCGTGAAGAGGTCTGCGACAACATGCACACTTACCTTTATGTACGTACTTACGTTTCATAAGTTAGAGGATTATCTGGTTCTCCGCAATCACTGACGGAGACCATCATGTACGCTGTTACCGGAGCATCAGGCCAACTCGGCCGCCTCGTCATCGAAACACTGCTCACCCAAATAGAACCAGGCCAAATTGTTGCTCTTGTCCGCGATCCGACAAAAGTCGCCGAATTCGCCAACAAGGGCGTGGTCGTCAGGGCCTTCGACTATAATGACGGTGCCACATTAGCCTCTGCCCTTGAGGGCGTGGACAGGCTGCTGCTGATCTCATCCAATGAGGTGGGCCAACGTGAGGCCCAGCACCGCGCGGTGATCGATGCAGCCAGGGCGGCTGGTGTCGGGTTCATTGCCTATACCAGCATTCTTGATGCTGATCGCAGTCCGCTTGGCCTCGCTATCGAACATCGAGCGACCGAAGCCGCGATTGTGGAAAGTCGCCTGCCCTACGCCTTTCTCCGCAACGGCTGGTACACCGAGAATTACACCATGAACGCCGTTGGAGAAGTTGCGCATGGGGCAGTTATCGGAAGTACCGCCGATGGAAAAATCTCCGCTGCCGGTCGGTCGGACTATGCCGCAGCCGCAGCCGCAGTTCTGGTGAGCCGGCAGGAGACGAACCAAATCTACGAACTGGCGGGCGACGAGAGCTTCACGCTGGCGGACTATGCGGCCACCCTTAGCAAGGTCAGCGGAAAGGCTGTTTCCTATGTCTATATGGCTGAAACCGAATACCGAGCGGCTTTGGAAGGCATCGGCCTGCCGGAGCCTCTGGCTGCGATGCTCGCCGAGAGTAGCGCGACAGCCGCGGGAGGCGCTCTCTTCGAACAGGGCCGCACGCTGAGCACGCTGATCGGTCGGCCTACTTTGTCCTTGGAAGCGGCAGTTATCGCGGTGCTGAGATAAAGAACTCAGGTGCGGCGCGCGGGCAGTTTCGGCTGCCCGCAACTGCCACCGCCCCCTATCAAACGGGTTCAGTGGTCATGACGGCAGCGCAGCTTTCGATGCTATTGGAAGGTATCGACTGGCGACGGCCCAAGCGCAGCTTTACTCCGTCACTTGCAGGGTAAAACGCCTATTTTCTGGTGGTTTCATTGGTCTCGGGGCCTCCGATCTGCTATAAGATCGCGGTGTCGGACACAGGCCTTTCCCCCGCTGACAAGGATGCTCGGATCGCCAAGCTCGAAGCCGCATTGGCGGCGGCCCGCGCCGATTTATCCGCCCGCAACATACTGATCGATACGTTGCGCGTGCAGATTGCGCGGCTCAAGCGAATGCAGTTCGGCAAGTCGTCCGAGAAGCTCGACACACAGATTGCTCAGCTTGAGCTGGCCCATGAAGAGCTGGAGAGTGAGGCCATTGTCGCCGCTGCGTGTCGTGCAGATCCAGTGGCTCTTGATCGGCCATCGCCGGTTCGGGCACTGCCTGCCCATCTGCAGCGTGAGGAGCAGCGGATCGAGCCCGAGGAGGGCAACTGCGCCTGTCCCGATTGCGGCGGAGCACTGCGGCCTCTGGGGCAAGACAGCGACGAGATGCTCGATGCCGTACCGGTGCAATGGCGCGTCGTTCGGACTATCCGGCCCAAATATAGCTGCCGGTCCTGCGAGAAGATCGTACAGGCCGCCGCCCCGATAAAGGCCATAGCCCGAGGCAAGGCCACCTTCGGGACGTTAGCCCACGTCGTCGTCTCCAAGTTTGACCATCATCTTCCCCTTTACCGTCAGGCTGAGATGATGGCGGCGCAGGGCATTGAGATCGACCGGTCAACGCTGGCGGGCTGGGTCGGTCAGGCATCCATTCTGCTCGATCCGGTCGTCAGCCGCATCCGCGAGATTGGCCTGACGGCCTCCAAGATCTATGCCGACGACACGCCCGTGCCGTTTCTCGATCCCGGTCGTGGCAAGACAGGCACCGGCAGGCTCTGGGCCTATGCCGTCGATGACCGAGGTTCCGGCGTCACGACGCCTCCATTGGTCTGGTATGAGTTCACCACCGATCGCACCGGCGCACATCCCCAGCGCCAGCTGGCCAGTTTCACCGGTCACCTGCAGGCCGATGGCTATGCCGGCTACGACAAGCTCTACGATACCAACCGCGTCACAGAGGTCGCCTGCTGGGCGCATTTCCGGCGCAAGATCTTCGACATACACGCCACCAAGCCAACGCCGCTCACCACTGATCTGCTGGAGCGCATCGGTCAGTTGTATGAGATCGAGGCAGAGGTTCGCGGCCATCCTCCCGATCTCCGACGACAAAGCCGGCAGGACCGAACCCGACCGCTGATCGACGATTTGCGTGGGACGCTCGATGATGCCCTGCGCCGTCTTTCGCCTAAATCAGAGATGGCCAAGGCCATTGCTTATGGCCTTAAGCGCTGGGTCGCGCTCACCCGTTTCCTCGACAATGGCCAACTCGAAATCGATAACAACATCGCGGAGCGCGCCATGCGCTGCGTGGCCCTTGGCAGGAAAAATTGGCTGTTCGCGGGCTCCAAAGCAGGTGGCGGCCGGGCTGCTGCCATCTACTCCGTCATCGAGACCGCA
>DASVNT010000070.1:0-28679 GCA_036383715.1 Sphingobium sp.
GACGGATGCGTAGAGGAGCGTTCAACCTCGAACAGCATCAACAGTACATCGACCTATGTTATACCAGGACCGGGTGTGACCGGGAACATGCCAACCGGCGCCAACGACTTGCAGGTAGCACTCGCCCCTACGTCGACAGACACGCGATGGACCGTTTCCGATCCCAGCAAGGTGGGCACGTCCCAATATGCATGCCCTCGTGCGATAAGCGAATTGCAGCAGATGCCCGCGACGGATTTCAACAACTATTTCACGGCGTCCAACGGATTCCTGGCGAATGGTGGCACCTACCTCGATCTAGGTATGTTGTGGGCGGCTCGTCTGCTCGCCTCCGACGGACTATGGCAGTCCGAAAACGTCGTGCGTTATCATGATTATACCGTTGCCCGTTATGTCATTTTCATGACCGATGGCGAGATGGAAACCGGCAATAGCGGCTACACGGCCTATGCACAGGAAAGTACTTGGAAGCGGGTCACCACCAATGGCAGCCCGACTACCAACGATGACAATCACAGTCGCCGCCTCTCCATGATCTGCGATTATATCAAGAATAGCGCGCAGGCGAAAATCTTCGCAATCTCGTTTAGCGCGGGCTCCACATTGACCAGCGACCTGTCCAATTGCGCGAGCGGTTCCAACTACGCTTATCGCGCTGCCGACGAAACCGGGCTGCAACGGGCATTCCACGATATCGGCGTTGCCATCGGATCGTTGAGGCTCTCGCAATGATCCCGTCCGCGCTCAGGCGGATCAGCCAGGACCGGCGCGGCGCGTCGCTGCCCGAATTCGGCCTGATCTGCATCCCGCTGTTCACGCTGCTGCTCGGCGGCATGGACATGGGCTATCAGCTCTATGTCCGCGCGGTCATGCAGGGCGCGTTGCAGAACGCCTCGCGCCTCACCACCGTTCTGACCGACAGCACATTGAGCAACGACACGACGATCGAGACCGCGCTGAAGGCGGAGATCGAAAAAATCGCGCCCAAGGGTGCGACCGTGACCGTGACCAAGGGCAGCTTTTACCAGTTTTCCGCCATCAACCAGATGGAACCGCTGACGAAGGACATCAACGGCAATGGCGTGCTGGATGCGCCAAACTCCTCCGGTCAAAAAGATTGCTGGCTGGACGTGGACGATGACGGCACGCGCAACGTCGTGGTCAACGGCAAGACCGGCATCGGCGGCGCGGACGATCTCGTCAAATATTCGGCCACGGTCAGCTACAAGCGCCTGCTGCCCATCTATCGGTTCGTGAACATGTCGGACACCGCGACCATGAGCGCCAGCATCATGGCGCGCAGGCAGCCCTATCGCGATCAGGATCCCCCGACGGAAAGGTGCAGGACGTCGTGACTTTCGCCATGCTGACACAGTTGCGCCGCGATCAGTCCGGCCTGGCAGCGGTGGAATTCGCCCTGTCCATGCCGATCCTGATCCCGCTCATCATGATGGGTGCGGAAGTGTCCAACATGGCGTTCACCACGCAGAAACTGGCGGACCTTGCCACCCAGACCGCCGACAATATCTCACGCTATACCCCTGCGATCACGGAGGCGCAGATCAGCGACACGTTCGAGGGCATGAAATTGATGACGGACAGCATCGATTTTCGCAATCGGGGTCGTATCATCGTGTCGAGCGTGATGCCGATCGTCGCCAGCAACGGTACGATCACGGATCAGCAGATCAGGTGGCAACGCTGCTCCGGCAAGCTGTCGGTGACATCCTCCTACGGCGCGAGCGGCGCGTCTCTCGGCACGACCGGCATGGGACCGACGGGACGCAAGGTGGCGGCCCTCTCCAACGCGGAACTGATCTTCGTGGAGGTGCGCTACACCTACAAGCCGCTCATCAGCAGCGCGTTCATGGGCACGCCCACGCTATCCGCCCTGTCCAGCGTCGTGGTGCGCGACCGCAGCGACAACGTGCCCACCACAGGGGGCACGGTGTCTAGCTGCAGCACCTATGCGGCCTGAGCCGCATCGGCCTTATTTGTAGCAGACCTTCCTGACCGTCTCGACCACGCGGGCCGCGTCGATCAGCGCCGCCTTTTCTAGGTTGGCGGCATAGGGCAGCGGCGTGTCCTCGTTGGTCACGCGCAGCACCGGCGCGTCGAGGTCGTCGAATGCCTTCTCCATGGCCACGGCGGCGAGTTCGCTGGCGATGGAGCAGACAGGCCAGCCTTCCTCGACCACGACCATGCGGTTGGTCTTGCGCAGGCTCTCCAGCACGGTTTCCGTATCCAGCGGACGCAGCGTGCGCAGGTCGATGACCTCCGCATCGATGCCGTCCTTCGCCAGCGCCTCGGCGGCTTCCAGAGCGACGCCGACGCCGATGGAATAGCTGACGACGGTCACGTCCTTGCCGGGACGGACGATGCGCGCCTTGCCGATGGGCAGGACATAATCGTCGATGGCGGGCACGTCGAAGCTGCGGCCATAGACCAGCTCGTTCTCCAGGAACACGACCGGGTCTTCGCTGCGGATCGCGGCTTTCAGCAGGCCCTTGGCGTCCGCCGCATCATAGGGCGCGATGACGACGAGGCCGGGGACGGACGCATACCAGGGCGCGTAATTCTGGCTATGCTGCGCCGCGACGCGGCTGGCCGCGCCATTGGGACCACGGAACACGACCGGGCAACGCATCTGGCCGCCGGACATGTAATTGGTCTTGGCCGCCGAGTTGATGATGTGGTCGATCGCCTGCATGGCGAAGTTGAACGTCATGAACTCGATGATCGGCTTCAGGCCGCCCATGGCCGCGCCGGTGCCGACGCCCGCAAAGCCATATTCGGTGATCGGCGTATCGATGACGCGGGTTTCGCCGAATTCCTCCAGCAGGCCCTGCGTAACCTTGTAAGCGCCCTGATATTGGGCGACTTCCTCACCCATGACGAAGACGCGGCCATCGCGGCGCATCTCCTCCGCCATGGCATCGCGCAGCGCCTCGCGTACCGTCGTCTTGACCATTTCCGTGCCAGCCGGAACGGCGGGGTCAGCGACGGGCGCAGGCGTGGACAGCTTGGAGGTGCCGGTTTCCGCCTTTTTGGGTGCGGGAGCGTCCTCGGCCTTTTTTTCAGCGGCTTCGGCGGGCTTTGCCTCGGCAGCAGGCTTTTCAGCGGCGGGCGCGGGAGCGGCGCTGTCCTCACCCTCGCCCGTGATCGTCGCGATGACGGTGCCGACCTTCACATTCTCCGTGCCTTCGGCGACGAGAATCTTGCCGATCACGCCTTCATCGACGGCCTCGAACTCCATGGTCGCCTTGTCCGTCTCGATCTCGGCCATGATGTCACCGGCAGCGACGCTGTCGCCTTCCTTGACCAGCCATTTGGACAGCGTGCCCTCCTCCATCGTGGGGGACAGCGCGGGCATCTTGATCTCTACAGCCATCAGTAACGCTCCACCAGAATGTCGGTGTAGAGTTCGGGCGCTTCCGGCTCCGGCGAATTTTCAGCGAAATCAGCGGCATCGCTGACGATCTTCTTGATCTGCTGGTCGATGGTCTTGATCTCGGCTTCGGTCACGCCGGCCTTCTCCAGATGCTTTTTCACGCCCTCGATGGGGTCGGACTTTTCGCGGACGGACTGAACCTCCTCACGCGAACGATATTTGGCGGGGTCGGACATGGAGTGACCGCGATAGCGATAGGTCTTCATCTCCAGGATGATCGGGCCGTTGCCGCCCTGCACCCACTTCAACGCTTCCTCGGTCGCGCCGCGCACGGCCAGCACGTCCATGCCATCGACCTGGATGCCGGGGATGCGGAAGCTCTCGCCGCGGCGATAAAGCTGGTCCTCAGCCGACGAGCGATTGACGCTGGTGCCCATGGCGTACTGGTTGTTCTCGATCACGAAGATGATCGGAAGTTTCCACAGCTCCGCCATGTTGAAGCTCTCGTACACCTGACCCTGATTGGAGGCGCCGTCGCCGAAATAGGCGACGCACACGCCGCCGTCATTGTTGTACTTGTGGCTGAACGCCAGGCCGGTGCCGAGCGACACCTGCGCGCCGACGATGCCATGGCCGCCGTAGAATTTATGTTCGACGCTGAACATGTGCATCGAACCGCCCTTGCCGCGCGAGATGCCGGCAGCGCGGCCGGTGAGTTCGGCCATGATCACATTGGGGTCGATACCATAGGCGAGCATGTGGCCATGGTCGCGATAGCCGGTGATGACGCTGTCCTTGCCGGGCTGGAGCGCCGACTGGATGCCGACCGCGACCGCTTCCTGACCGATATAGAGGTGGCAGAAACCACCGATCAGGCCGAGTCCGTAAAGCTGGCCCGCCTTTTCCTCGAACCGGCGGATGAGCAGCATCGTCCGGTAAAATTCGAGCAGTTGTTCCTTGGTGGCTTCGAAATCCGTCGGTTCACCGGGTAAAGGCTGATTATGGGCGCCGGACGGAGGGGATTCAGGCTTTTTCACCGCGCGGGCGCGGGAAGAAGGTGCTTTTGCCAAGGGAACTGTCCTTATGTATTTGTCGTACCGCTGAGGCGATATAGTCACCTCACCCCCATCCGCGCAATTGGAACTATAGCGTCAAACTGTGGCTGGCGGCTGATTTACGCGGGCCGGAGGATGGAAATCCGCTCTCCGAGTGCATCCGTCAGTTCAGGGGAACGACAACCTCGTCGGGATGCACGACGTTCAGCTTGCGGCGCAGCAGTTCGTCCACCATGTCCGGGTCGGCGTGGCGCGGATCGACGAGATCGACGCGATTGGCCAGTTCCGTGCGCTTTGCTTCCACGACCCGCAACTCGGCGCTGCGATCCTTCAGCTGGCGGGTATAGTTCCCCCACGCCAGCAGCCCGCTGGGGCCGATGATCGCATAACCGATGAACAGCAACAGCAAACTCGTCGCGAGTGCCGGTGCCAATGCCGATCCCAGAAGAAAACGCAGTTTTGCGAGCTGTGCCATTGGTCGAGAAGAATCACGAAGATAGGGCGAGCGCAAGCCCTTTTTGGTTAACGCGCGGCGAATTGATCGCCGCGCGTCTCATAATATGATCAGCGGAAGATTGACCGGCCTGCATAGCGGGCGACCGAACCCAGTTCCTCCTCGATGCGGATGAGCTGGTTATACTTGGCAAGCCGGTCGGAGCGCGCGAGGCTGCCCGTCTTGATCTGGCCGCAGTTGGTGGCGACGGCGAGGTCGGCGATGGTCGCGTCCTCCGTCTCGCCCGAACGGTGCGACATGACGGCGGTGTAACGCGCGCGGTGCGCGATATCGACGGCTTCCAGAGTCTCCGACAGCGTACCGATCTGGTTCACCTTGACGAGCAGCGAGTTCGCCAGCCCCTTGTCGATGCCCATGGACAGACGCTTCGGGTTGGTGACGAACAGGTCGTCACCGACGAGTTGCACCTTGCCACCGATCTTGTCGGTCAGCGCCTTCCAGCCTTCGAAATCATCTTCGCTCATGCCGTCCTCGATCGACTTGATCGGATAGTCGGCGACCAGCGCGGCGAGGTAATCGGCCATTTCGACTGGCGAGAGCGACAGGCCCTCACCCGAAATCTCGTACTTGCCGTTCTTGAAGAATTCGGTCGCGGCGCAGTCCAGCGCCAGCGCAATGTCCTCGCCGGGGTGGTATCCGGCCTTCTCGATGGAGGCCAGAATGAAGTCAAGCGCATCGCGAGTGGAGGCAATGTTGGGGGCAAAACCACCTTCGTCACCGACGGAGGTCGCCAGACCCTTGTCATGCAGGCCCTTTTTCAGGGTGTGGAAGATTTCCGAACCGATCTGCACGGCATGGGCGATGCTCTCCGCGCCCACCGGCATGATCATGAATTCCTGGAAGTCGATCGGGTTGTCGGCATGTTCGCCGCCGTTGATGATGTTCATCATCGGCACCGGCAGCACATGCGCGGACACACCGCCGACATAGCGATAGAGCGGCAGGCCGCGCGCATCCGCCGCCGCCTTCGCCACGGCGAGGCTGACGCCGAGGATGGCGTTGGCGCCGAGGCGCGACTTGTTCTCCGTGCCGTCCAGCGCGATCAGCGCGGCGTCGATCTCCTGCTGGTCCTCGGCATCCAGGCCGATGAGTTCGTCGGCGATCTCGCCATTGACGGCGGCGACGGCCTTCAGCACGCCCTTGCCCAGATAGACGTCCTTGTCGCCATCGCGGATTTCCACGGCTTCATAGGCGCCTGTGGACGCACCCGACGGCACGGCGGCGCGGCCGAAACCACCGTCGTCCAGCATGACATCGACTTCGACGGTCGGATTGCCGCGGCTGTCGAGGATCTGTCGGGCGTGAACGGCGAGAATCTCGGTCATGAGCAATCCTTTTTCGCGCTTGCGGTAAGAGTTGCCAGCCGCTTAGCCAGCGGACGCCGTTAGATCAATGAAAAGCGGGGGGAACTGTTGAATCCCTCGTGCATTTCTATATCGTTCCAGTTCCGTAGCGGGGCTGTTAGCCATTATCGATAGTCAAAATCGGGGAATATCCGTCATGTCCAACGAAAGTGGTGACACCACCCTCATCGCCGACAGCGAGGCCGCAGAGGCCTCCTCCTCCGTCAAGCAGAGCGCGAAGGAAACCGTCGCGTCGCTCAAGGCCGCCGCCGGATCGGCCAAGGATGCCGCATCTGCTGCAGCCTCCCACGCAAAGGAAACCGGCGAGGCCTGGCGCGAACAGGCAGGCGCGTTCGCAGGACAGGCAGCGGAAACCGCCCGCGCCGCCGCGACCACTGCGAAGGACAAGACCGGCACTGCGCTACACGGCCTCGCCAAGCTGATTTCCGACACGGCGGAAACGGTCGACGGCAAGCTCGGCCCGCAATACGGCGATTACGCCCGCCAAGCCGCCGAAAGCGTCGCCAGCGCGGCAAAGTCGCTGGATGAAAAGGACATCGACCAACTCGTTACCGATGCCCGCGATTTCGTCCGCAAGAGCCCCGCAGTCTCCATCGGCGCGGCTGCGCTGGTCGGCTTCGTGCTGATGCGCCTCGCCCGCGGCGGCGGCTCCGATACGAAGGAAGGTTGAGCCCGATTTCCATGGGGGCCACCGGGCAGAATGACGTGACCGAACCGACACAGGATAGGATTGCCGCAACAGAGGGCGCAGGCCCCGGCATCGACCATGAGCCTGTGTCGATCGGCGACACGCTGGCCCATGTGGTGTCCACGGCGAAGGATTTCGCCGCTGCGGAAATCGCCCTCGCCAAACAGCGCGGGGCGATCATCGCCAGCGCGGGCCAGTATATCGCTGTGCTTGGCATTGCGGCGTTCATCATCGCCTTTGGCATGATCGTCACGCTCATGATCGGCGCGGTGCTGGCTCTGGCTCCGCTCTGGGGACTGGGACTGGCGTTGCTGGCGGTGACGGGCGGCGCGCTGCTCGTCATCTTGCTGTGCGGGGTCGGCATCAAGGTGCAGGTCAGCCGGATAAAGGAGGGCGTGCGATGAGTGACGACCTCCTTTCGCTGGACGAGGCGCGGCAGGAGGCCGTGCGCGCGCGCGCCGATTTCCGGGCTGCGATCGACGCGGCGCGCGATCGCTTCTCCCCGTCCCGCCTCCGCGCCGACGCCTCGCAGGCGATCAGCGACAAGATCGACGATGCCAAATCCGGCCTTCGCCGTTCCGCGGCGGACCATCCTCTCATCAGTTGGTCGGCGCTGGCGGTTGCGGCGACGGCCGTCACCTATTTAGTGCGGCGGCCAGCCCTGGCCCTTTTGCAGAGCGGCAAACGCGCCGCCTGTGCGCTGTATAAACGCTTCGCCGGAAGGAAATGACCCCATGACCACGCTCCCCGAAACCCCTGCCTATGCGGACCCCGAAGCCGACAAGGAAGACAGCGCCGCGACCAAGATCGGCGCGTTCGTCAGCGATCATCCGCTGGCTGCGGCAGGCGCCGCCATTGCGGCTGGCGCGGTGATCGGCATGTTGCTCCCCCGCTGGAAGCTGGCGGCGACGACCGGTTCCGCCGTGACGCGCACCGCCACCCGCGCGGCCAAGGCGATTGCGACCGCCGAAACGGCGCGCACCCTGATCGCCGGGCTGGCCGCCGCAACGGGCAGCGTCAAGGCGGGCGCACATCGCATCGCCGACCATCTGCCCGATAGCGATACGGTGAAGGCCAGCGCCAAGCACGCTCTTGAACGCGCCAGCGAAACGGCGCAAAAGGCAGGCGAGCAGGTTGCGAAGACAGCCCGCCGCATCAAAGCTGGAGAGGACTGACACGTCCCCGGCGCTTGCCGGTCAAAATATAGGGGTCTGCAGTGAGCAAAATGCATCTGGTCATGGGTGGCCGCGTTACCGACCCGCAGACGCTGGAATTTGAGGATTTGAACGCCGTCGAATTCGTCGGCGTCTTTCCTGACTACAAGAGTGCGGAAACGGCTTGGCGCGGAGCCGCACAGCGCACGGTCGATGACGCGCAGATGAAGTTCGTCATCGTCCACCTGCATCGCCTGCTCGACCCGGAAGTCGAACAGCCGCAGCTCTGATCCAGCTTTATGGAAATGAAAAGCCGGCCTGTCCATTGTGACTGGTCGGCTTCTCCTTGCGTATCATCCGCCGGCGCGGGTCGCCCCCAGGGTGCGGGCAACACCGACAAACTCTTCGACCGACACGGTTTCCGCGCGCCGCTCGCTGTCGATGTCGCATGTCGCCAGCGCGTCGAGCGCGCCCGGCACACCGCGCAGGCTCTGGCGCAGCATCTTGCGGCGCTGACCGAAAGCAGCGGCCGTGATCTGCGACAGCAGTTTGGGATCGACGCCTTCAGGCGCGGATTGCGGTGTGATGTGAATGACCGCCGACATTACCTTTGGCGGGGGGGTGAAGGCAGAGCGGTGAACCTTCATCGCCAGACGCGCCGCGCAGCGCCACTGCGCCAGCACGGACAGGCGGCCGTAGGCGGATGATCCGGGCTGCGCGACGATCCGCTCGGCTACCTCCTGCTGGAACATCAACGTCGCGGACTGCCACCAGGGCGTCCAGACCGGCTCCTCCAGCCAGCCGATAAGCAAGGCTGTGCCGACATTATAGGGCAGGTTCGCGACGATATGCGCGCCATCGCCCGCTTCCGCCTGCGCATCCACGGCCATCGCGTCGCCATCGATGACTCGCAGATGCCCCGGAAATGCCTCCGACAGGTCGGCAAGCGCGGGAAGGCAGCGCGAATCCCGTTCGACCGCGACGACATCCGCCCCGGCATGGAGCAATGCGCGGGTCAGGCCGCCCGGCCCCGGCCCCACCTCGAACACCCGCTGGTCCTTGAGGTTGCCGGGGATGGCGGCGATGCGCGCCAGCAACTGCCCGTCGAGCAGGAAGTTCTGGCCCAGCGCCTTGCTCGCGCGGAGTCCGTGGGCGGCGATAACCTCCCGCAATGGTGGCAGTTCGACTATGGCTCAGGCTCCTGTAGTGGCCCGGCGTCGCATATCGGCCTGATAGGCCATGCGGATAGCCGCGATCATCGCGCCGGGATCGGCCCGGTCCTGCCCCGCTATGTCGAAGGCGGTTCCGTGATCGGGCGAAGTGCGGACGATGGGCAGACCGAGGGTGATGTTCACACCCTCATCAAAATCCAGTGCCTTCAAGGGAATGAGCGCCTGATCATGATACATGCACAGAGCTGCGTCAAAGCCCGTGCGGGCGCGCGGCGTGAACAGCGCGTCGGCGGGCCAGGGGCCGCCAATATCCAGCCCCTCCTCGACCAGCGAGGCGATGGCGGGCGCGATGATCCGCTCCTCCTCGTCGCCCATATGCCCCTGCTCGCCCGCATGGGGATTGAGCGCGGCGACGGCGAGGCGCGGGCGCTCGATCCCGAAATTGCGCTGCAACCCGCGCGCCGTGACGATCGCACGGCTGCGGATCAGATCGATGGTCAGCACATCCGGCACGGCGCGCAGGGCAATGTGGATGGTGATCGGCACGACGCGCAGCGACGGCCCAGCCAGCATCATCACCGTATTGGAGCGCGCCACGCCGCAGCGTTCCGCGACAAATTCGGTCTGCCCCGGAAAAGTGAAGCCGACCTCCGCCAGCCGCGCCTTGGAAATCGGACCCGTGACGAGTCCCGACGCGCTTTCGGCCCGCACCAGCCCGGTCGCTACCTCCAGCGAATGAAACGCACTGCGCGCCCCATCCAGCGTCGGCGCGCCCGGCACCGGTGCGTCGCCGCCCTCCTCTATGGGCAGGCAGGGCAAGGCGCGGTCGAATACCGCCAGGCAATCCGCCGGATCGTGGATGCGCTCGACTGGCACATCGGCAAAATAGGTGAGCGCGCGAATATCGCCCACCGCGAAGAAGGGCGGTAAGCCGTCCTCCCTGCGCCGCTTCCACGCCTTGGCAATGATCTCCGGCCCGATACCGCTGGGATCGCCGAGGGTTACGGCCAGCGGAGAGACGGTGGATTCATCGCCGGCGGGCTGGGTCATCAATCAGTTATACTCGATGATCGCGTCGCGGCGAAGGTCGCGCAGGTAGATGCGGGCGCGCTTGTTCACGCGCTCCTCTTCCATCTGGCCCTGTATCTGCTCGAAGGTGGGCAGTTTGCCCTCTACCGCGTCATCACGACCGCACAGCACCAGCACGCGCACACCGTCCGCCACAGCACCGAACGGCGGGGTGGACTGGCCCACCTGCAGGTTCATCATGATCTGCTGAAGCTGCGGCGGCAGGTCGCGGACCTTTACGCCGTCATTGTCCACCACATCCGCGCCCAGCTTGTGCGCTACGTCGTTCGCCGTGCCGCAACCCTGTATTGTTTTGACCGCCGCGGCAAACTTGTCCGCCACCGCTTTGGCCTGCGCCGGGGTCGTGCCGGGCTGGAAATTGATGCCGATCTGCTTGAGGCTCAGCGCCGCATCACGCGGATCGGCGGCCAGCACACGGCGTTTATCGATGAGGTAGAGGATGGAGAAGCCGCCCGGCAAGGCGACGGGGCCACCAATCTGGCCAGGCTGCATCTGCTGCACGGTCTGCGACAGTTCATCCGGCAATTGCGCGGCACGCACCCAGCCGAGATCGCCGCCGACCGCCGCCGTGGAGGCTTCCGAATATTGGCGGGCATAGGCCTGGAACGATCCGCCCTGCTTGATCTGCTCGATGATCTTGCGCGCGTTGTCGGCTATCTGCTGGCCGTTTTCGGGCGTGGCGGAGAGATAGATTTCGCCGACGCGAAACTCTTCGCTGCCCTTGGCTTCCTTCATGCGGTCGATCTGGCCGTTGACCTCGTCCTGCGAGACGTTGACGAAAGGCTGGACCTTGCGACGCAGCAGGCGCTGCCAGGCCAGTTCGCCCTCGATCTGGCGCTTGATCGACGCGGCGGAGGAGCCATTCTTCTTCAGATAGTCTGCGAAGCCTGCGGGCGTACTCTTGAAATTCCCCGCAACTCGTTGAAAACTCTGCTCGATCTCGTCAGGCGAAATGCGGATGTCATTGGCGGCCGCCTCCTGAATCTGGAGCGTCTCGTCGATGATGTTGCGCAGCACCTGCAGGCGCAAACGATCCCGCTCCTCCGCCTCGACCTTGCCGCCATTGGCGAAAATGACCAGCGCCAGACGCTGATCAACGTCGGTGCCGGTGATGACCTGACCGTTGATGATCGCCGTCGCGGTCCGAAGATTCGGATCATTCTTGCCGAACACGGTCAGATCCTTGGGGATGTCGAGCTGCGAGCTGTTCGGCTCATCCGGCACAGACTGCGCGCGCACGGCAATGCCGTTCGTCGCAATGGCCATTATCGACAACCCCAGAAGCGCCCGCCGCATCCCGCCTGACAAAACTGCCTTCAAAATTCTCTCCATGCAGGAAAGCTGCCACCACTGGCGACAGTCAATGCCGCCGCGTGGCTGAACCAAAGCTGAGCGAGCCCCACCCAAGGACAGCCCTCTTATATACCTAGATTACGAAATGCCAGCCGCACGAGAAAGGAATTGCCGCGGTAGGCATCGCCAAAGGTCTGATACTCGCGTCGCCATGTGAAGGCGATGTTGATGCAATCGTCCTCGTAGGAGACACCCAGGTAGTGGCGCAGCGGCGTATAGCCATCCAGCGCGGTCTTCGGATCGTCATCCACGCCGGTCAGGTCGATGGTCGTCGATCCAAAGGCGGACCAGTATTTGCCGATCGCCACGCGCCCGCCCAACCGAACTTCTTCGACATCGCGCAGATCCTCGATGCCGGGGTCCACATTGCGGTTGAGGCGAAGATAGCTGACCTTCACATATGTCGCCCGCGATCCCGCGGTCACGTCCAGTTCGTTCCGGCGGACCGCGAGATTATCCTTGTCCAGCCTGAAACGGTGGGTCAGCGTCAGGAAATCGCGATAGCGCAGCTCCGTCCGGCCCACGATGTCGGACACGCGATCGGACAGCCCCGTGCCATTGGGCAGGATCGACGCCCGGTCGTTCAGCCGATAGCTCTGCCCCACGGTCGCCGACAGCGAGAAATAGGGCCGGTCATAGCGATAGTCGAACCCGTAGGTGATGCGCGAGCTATCCTCGAACCTGTCATAACCGGGGAAGCGGTTGAGCGCGAAGAGGTTGCTATCCTCCAGATCGACGGCGCGCGAATCCTCATTGGGAACGGCCAGATTGGTGATGGGCGGTGCGACGACCAACTGGACGCGCGGCACGATATGTTGCGTCCCGCCCATGAACTCGCCCACGAACGGCCAGCGCACTTCGCTCGCCGCCGCGACGATCCCGCGCGTCTGCCAGCCCGGCAAGCCCTGATAGATCACCGTATCGGTCAGCGAATTGCCGCTGCTGTGATAGACGTCGCCGCGCGCATAGCCGGTCAGTATCACTTCCTGACCAAGGCCGGTCAGTCGCCGCAGCGACCATTGGGCACCGACAAAGGCACGCTGCGTATCCTGTCCCTCGCTCCGGGCGATGGCGAGGCTGTTGGCCTGCAACTGCACCGTGCCGCCCAGCCATGGATCGCGCAGGCGCAGGCGATAGTCGATAGCCGGCAGGGCCAGAGGCACCTGCCCTTGCGGATCGCCCGCGCGCAGCGTCTGGAACGACCAGCCCGCGATGGACAAATAGCTTTTGTCTCCGAGCCGCTCCGCCATGATGTTCGACCGAAGGCGATCATCATAGTTAATGTTGTAGCGGTTGAGAAAGGTCCGGTCGGTCACGCGCCGCAGCGAGCCGGAAATCGACCACTCCGGAGTGAGCTGAAACTTGCCGGTGGCGTCGATATAGCCACGAAAATCCTGCTTGGACGTCGTCACACCGGTCGCGGGATCGGATTTGCGGCCATAGGTGCCATATCCGGTAATCTCGAACGCGCCTCTGTCGAGGAAGGCGCGATATTTGCTCTCCAGCATCGGCCAGACATTGCTGTAGACGCGGGGCGTGATGGTCAGGTCGCGATTGGGCGCAAGGCTCCAGTAATAGGGAAGCCCCAGTTCCAGCCCGTTGTTGAGCGCCCCGATTTCCGGCATCAACAGGCCTGAGCCGGAACGGTTGCCGACCGGATGGGCGAGACCCGGCATCGGCAGCACCGGCACGCCGAACAATTCCATCCGGGCGCCCTTGTAGCGCACGATTTCCTTGTCGCTATCATAGACGACCCGCGCCGCCTTGATCTGCCAGCTCGGCTCCTTCGGGCAGCCCTTGTCGTCGACCACGCGGCACGGCGAATAGGCGGCGCGGTGCAGGATGAAGATGGCATTGCGCCGTTCCCCCTGCTCCGCCGCGATCCGGTCGCCCTGATCGGTGACGAGGAGCAGGCTCTTGACGATGCCGTCCTTCAGGCTGTCCGTCACATCGACCGTATCGCCATAGGCGATATTGCCCTTGGGATCGGTGATCGACACGTCGCCCTTGGCCTGCACCTTGCCCGTCTTGCGATCCCAGATGACCATATCCGCGCGCAAGACATTGCCCTGACGCGAGGCCAGCACATTTCCCTGCGCCGTCACGACGTCGCGGTCATTGTCATAGAGCAGCTGGTCGGCGGTGAAGCTGAGTTCATCCTCCGCCGCAGGTGGCGCAGCGAGGGGCGCAGCGATCGCGTCCGCCTCATTGGGCCTGCCAAGTTCCTGGGCGCGGGCGTGGGTGGCCAGCAGGGCGGAGGAAGCACAACCGAGCACGGCCAGCGTGGCCAGGCTCGTCCTTCCGAGATCACGACTATTGACGAAAGGCATGCGTTTGCGCGGGGCCGTCCCTTTGAGCAGGAATGCCGCCTATCGCATTGCTTGGCGCAGGCTGCAACGCCCATGCGACGTTTCCCTGTCCGCGCAACGCAATGAGAACGAAATACGGCAATTGGCGATGGCATTGGCGGGCGACCGCCATTATCTCCATCTTCCAACAGAGCCATCAGACCGTAATTTCGAGGAACAGGCCGCATCATGGACGTCACCGTAACCGCCACCCTGCCCGCCGACATCGACTGTCGCATTTATCCGGTCGCCAAGGATGCGGCGATCGACCTGCCCCTCGAATCCGGCACGCTGATCGCGGACGCGGCCAAGGCGTCGCGGTTCACCGGGGATGCGGGCGGCTGGTTCGAGATTTTCGTGAGCGAGGGCGGGCAGACGGTTCGCGCGGTCCTGCTGGGCACCGGCGCCGGCAAGACCGCAGATCTGGAGAAGGCGGGCGGCACCATTGCCGCGCGGCTGCTGACGTCCGGCGTCAAGCGGATCGCGGTCATCGGCGGCTCGCTCGATGCGGCAAGCCTTGCCGCGCTGTCGCTGGGCGCGCGGCTGCGTAGCTGGCGAATCGACACCTATCGCACCAAGCAGACGGAGGCGCAGAAGCCGAGCCTCGAAAGCATCGCCCTCGTCACCGGGGCCGCTGCTGACGACGCCGCTTTCGTCCATGCGAATGCGCTGGTCGCCGGTGTTTCGCTGACCCGTGAACTGGTGTCGGAGCCGGGCAACATCATCTATCCCGAAAGTTTCGTGGAGCGGTGCCGCAACCTCGCCGATCTCGGCATCGAGGTCAGCATCCTCGACGAGCATGACATGAAGAACCTCGGCATGGGCGCACTGCTCGGCGTCGGGCAAGGCTCTCCCCGCGCGCCGCGCATGCTGGCGCTGCGTTGGGACGGCAGCGAGGGCAAGCAGATCAACCCCGTCGCCTTCGTCGGCAAGGGCGTGACATTCGACACCGGCGGCATCTCGCTCAAGCCCGGCGCGGGCATGGAGGACATGAAGTGGGACATGGGCGGCGCGGGCGCCGTCGCGGGCGTGATGAAGGCACTGGCCCTGCGCAAGGCCAAGGCGCATGTCGTCGGCATCTGCGGCCTTGTCGAGAACATGCCCGACGGCAATGCGCAGCGTCCCGGCGACGTGGTCAAGTCCATGTCCGGGCAGACGGTCGAGGTCATCAACACCGATGCGGAGGGGCGCCTCGTCCTCGCCGACACGCTGTGGTGGACGCAGGAGACGTTCAAGCCCAAGACCGTCATCGACCTCGCCACGCTGACCGGCGCGATCATCGCGGCGCTGGGCAATGAATATGCGGGCATCTTCTCCAACGACGACACGCTGGCGGGCCAGATCGTCAAGGCGGGCGAGGATGTGGGCGAGCGGTTGTGGCGTTTCCCGATGGGCGACGCCTATGACAAGATGATCGACAGCCCGATTGCCGACATGAAGAACATGGGGTCGCGCTATGCAGGCTCGATCACCGCCGCGCAGTTCCTGAAACGCTATATCCATGAGGGCGTGGCATGGGCGCATCTCGACATTGCGGGCATGGTCTGGGCGGACAAGCCCGGCTCGCTGCACGACAAGGGCGCAACCGGCTATGGCGTACGCCTGCTCGACCGCATCGTCGCGGACGTGGTCGAGGCCTGACCACGACCATGCGCGTCGATTTCTACCAGCTCAGCCGCGATCCCGTGGAGCAGGTGCTGCCGCAGATCGCGGCGCGCGTGCTCGACGAGGGGCAGCGGCTGCTGGTGGTGTCGGCGCAGCCCGAGCAGTTGACCCGCATTTCCGCCCGGCTGTGGGCCGCCGGGCCGGAGACGTTCCTGGCCAACGACCATGTGGACGCGCCCGTGCCAGAGGTACAGCCGATATTGCTCTCCCCGGAGTGTACGGCGGTGAACGGGGCGACCCGCATCGCGCTGGCCGACGGACAGTTCCGCGAGGAAGCACTGGCGTTCGAGCGGACCTTTTATTTCTTCGATGAGGAAACGGTGGGCGCCGCCCGCGAAAGCTGGCGCTCCCTCAGCAAGCGGGACGATGTCGCCACCCATTTCTGGCGGCAGGAGGGCGGACGCTGGAGGCAGGGGCCGTAAGCGGTCCTAAGCTTTGCGCTCCGCCTCCACCTTCTTCACAAAGGCGATGACCGCGTTTGCCAGACCTTCCGGGTCGTCATCGGGGGCCATCTTGCCCGGCGTCGCCAGCATCACATAATCCGCATCGGGCCGCAGCGCCGCCGCCGCGGAGGTGTTGGCGTCCAGCATTTCCCCCGGATTCGAGATCAGCAGGATCGGCTGGGTCGCGGCTATCAGCGCGGGCACCATGTCGTGACGCAGCGCCGCATTATGTCCATGCCACCACAAGGGACCGGCCATCAGCGCAGACAGGATCATCCGCTGCGATCCTATGACGCTGTAGAAATTCTCGATCCGGCGGAAATGGTCGGTGATGTTGGTGCCGCCCTCGACCGGATGATGGATCGCGCCGACCTTCTCATTCGTCACGATCTGCTGCCAATAACGCTCCTGCTCCTCCTTGCTCATCACCGGCACGCCGTAGAGCGAGGAACTGCGCACGCGATCCGCGAAACGCGCCGCTGCCTCAATGGCAATCTGCACGCCGGTATGGTGGCCCAGCAAATGCGCGCTGGCGACACCGGCATGGTCGAGCACCACCGGCACCGCATCCGAATAATCGTCCAGCGTCGGCTCGTGCGGTAAGGCGTCGGACAGACCCATGCCCGGCGTGTCCATCATCAGGACACGAAAACCCGCCGCTTCAAAATAGGGCAGCAGCGGAAACCAGTCCGACGAAGCGGCTGGCGACTGGTGCAACAGGAGGAGCGGCACACCCTCCCCACCCGCGTCATAATAATGGATTTGCCCATATTTTCCATCGGCATAGGCGCGGCGAAGGGCTGGTGCGGTGGGATGTATCATCCTATTGTTATAGAGATAGACGTTACTGAGCGGAATTTGATTTATCGTCGTTCGGCGCGCCATGGCGAGACGCCCCGGACTTGATCCGCATCCACTCTGCGGCTAGAGCGCGCCCGACTTTTTCCTACATCCTTATTCGGAGTGTTTCCGCATGGCTGCGACCCGCACCTTTTCGATCATCAAGCCCGACGCCACGCGCCGCAACCTGACCGGCGCCGTCACCAAGGTGCTGGAAGAGGCCGGCCTGCGCGTCGTCGCCTCCAAGCGCATCCACATGTCCAAGGAGCAGGCCGAGGGCTTCTACGCCGTTCACAAGGAACGCCCCTTCTTCGGTGAACTGGTGTCCTTCATGATCTCCGGCCCCGTCGTCGTACAGGTTCTGGAAGGCGAGAACGCCATGCAGGCGAACCGCGACATCATGGGCGCCACCAACCCCGAGAACGCCGCGGAAGGCACGATCCGCAAGCTGTTCGCCGAATCCATCGAGGCGAACACCGTCCATGGTTCGGACAGCGACGAGAATGCCGCGATCGAGATCGCCTATTTCTTCAAGCCCGAAGAAATCGTCGGCTAAACCGCTTTTCCCGCGCGGCGGATCGCCTGCCGCGCGGGAACTCTGACTTGTCCCAGGTTTTATTCAGATCAGCCTCTTATCAAGGAGATCTGAGATGAAACGTGCGATTTTCGCAGCAATGCTGCTCGCCCCCGTCGCGCTGACGACCTCGGGCTGCTCCACCCTCACAGGTGCTGCAATCGGCGGTGCAGGCGGTGCCGGTGTGGCAGCCGCGACCGGTGGAAACGTAGAAAAAGGCGCGGCCATTGGCGGCGTCGGTGGTGCCGTAGTCGGCACGATCGCCCACTGACCCCTCCTCTGCCGAACCGCCAGCCGGTGGCAGGCGGTCGGCGGGGAGAGGCGATTAAAATTCTTCGGCGATATCCAGCATCCGCGTGAGTTTCTTCGGCGCATTCGTTCGCCAGCTTCGCTCCAGCCAGCCGCGAACATGGTCCCAGTCCACGCCGGACCGATCCAGCTTGATCCCCACCCATCCCGCGGCGCCATAATAGGCCGGGCGGAAATAGATGTCCGGGTCCTGATCGATCAGTGCCGCCATCTCGTCCTCACCGCTGGTCTTCACGAGGATTCCGGCAGCATCGACGCCATGATGGCGGTTGAAGAAAATGGCGAAGAACTTGCCCGATTTCTCGCCGCCGACGCGCCATGCAGGCGAACCATGGGAAGTGCGAAAGCTGGTTTCCGGCAGGCCGAGCGCCAGTTCTCCCACCCGCGCCTCGATCCACGCCGGGTCATTTTCGCGCGAGACATGCGCCGCCAGCACGCGGCTGTAGAGTTGATGTTCCGCGATCAGCACGCGCGCGGCGAGGCTATCTTCCGTGTCGCCGGGCAGAATCGCGACCGGCGTCTGGCCCAGCACCGGACCGTCATCGAGGTCTGCCGTCACCAGATGCACGCTGCACCCGGCATGGGCGTCGCCCGCCTCCAGCGCCCGCTGGTGCGTATGCAGGCCCTTGTAGAGCGGGAGCAGCGAGGGGTGGATGTTGAGCATCTGCCCTTCCCACTGCCTCACGAACTCCGGCGTCAGGATGCGCATATAGCCGGCGAGCGCGACATAATCCGCCCCGGCGGATAGAATGGCCTCGTGCATCGCGGCGTCATGATCGACGCGCGCCATGCCCTTATGCGGGAGGGCAAAGGTCGCCACGCCTTCCGCCGCCGCCAGTTTCAGGCCGCCCGCGTCCGGGTTGTTGGAACCGACCAGCACAATCTCATAAGGGCAATCGCCCGCCTTTGCGGCGTACAGCAGGGCGGCCATATTGGTCCCCCCACCCGAAATCAGCACCGCAACACGGGCCTTCTCAGCCATGATGGACCGCTTCCCAGTCCTCGCGCGCGCTCCATGTTTCGGCGCTGCCCTTGACCGTGCAACCCTTTTCGCCCGCGACGATGGCGCCGATGCGATGCACCGTCTCACCCGCAGCTTCCAGCGTCGCAGTGACATGCGCAACGTCCGCCTCCGCCACGACGACGGCCATGCCGATGCCGCAGTTGAAGGTGCGCGCCATCTCGCCCGGCTCGATCGCGCCCTGCGCCTGCAGGAAGGCCATCAGGCGCGGCTGCTCCCAGCCATCGGCGTCGATCACGGCATGCAGGCCCTGCGGCAGGATGCGCGGGATATTCTCCAGCAGGCCGCCACCCGTGATATGCGCCATGCCATGCACATGGCCCGACCGCACCAGCGGCAGCAGCGGCTTCACATAGATGCGCGTCGGCGCCATCAGCGCGTCGATCAGCAGCACTTCCTGATCGAACAGCGCCGGACGCTCCAGCTTCCAGCCCTTGTCGGTCGCCAGACGGCGGACCAGCGAATAGCCGTTGCTGTGCACGCCAGACGAAGCGAGGCCCAGGATCACGTCACCTGCCGCGACCTTGTCGGCGGTCAGCACCTGATCGCGCTCCACCGCGCCGACGCAGAAACCGGCGAGGTCATAGTCACCCGGCGCATACATGCCCGGCATTTCCGCCGTCTCGCCACCGATCAACGCGCATCCGGCCTGCTTGCAGCCTTCCGCGATGCCAGCGATCACCTGTTCGGCAACGCCATTGTCTAGCTTGCCCGTCGCAAAATAGTCGAGGAAGAAAAGCGGCTCCGCACCCTGAACGATCAGATCGTTGGCGCACATGGCGACGAGGTCGATGCCGACCGTCGAATGCCGATTCGTATCGATGGCGAGTTTCAGCTTCGTGCCGACGCCGTCATTGGCCGCGACCAGCAGCGGGTCGGTGTAGCCCGCCGCGCGCAGATCGAAAAAGCCGCCAAAACCGCCAAGATCCGCGTCCGCGCCGGGGCGACGGGTCGCCTTGGCAAGCGGCGCGATGGCGCGGACGAGGGCGTTGCCGGCGGCGATATCCACGCCTGCCTGCGCATATGTATAGCCTGACGGCTTATTGTTGTCGGGTTCCATCCACGCGCCTTACCAAATCGGGCTTGGTTTTCCAGCCCAATGCCGCCAAAAGGACGCCGTGATACGCTCCCTGCCTGCCATCCGGCCCGTTCCGATCCTCGCCGCACTCATGGTCGCCGCCGCCGGAGCCATATTGATCGCGCAGATCGAGGGGGACCGCGGCATCGCGCCCATCGCCAGCAGCGCCGATTTCGAAGTGCGCGACGTCGACGTCGACGTCTATGGTGCCAATGCCGAGTCCGCGCGGGTTCAGGGCTGGAAACTGGCCCAGCGTCTGGCGTGGAAAAAACTGACGGCGCAGACCCATGGCGGCCCCGGCAGCCTGCTCCCCGATTCGGCGCTCGACGGGATGGTGTCCGCCATCGAGGTTCAAAGCGAGCAGATCGGCCCCAATCGCTATATCGCCCGGTTGACCGTGTTGTTCGACCGCGCGCGCGCTGGTCAGGGCCTCGGCGTATCGGGTCAGGTGATGCGCTCGCCCCCGCTGCTCGTCATTCCGGTGATGACGGAGGGCGGGACCAGCACCGTATTCGAGAGCACGACCGAATGGCAGCGGGCCTGGGCACAGTTCCGCACCGCCGACAGCGCCATCGACTATGTCCGCACGTCCGGCGCGGGCGCCGACCCCATGCTGCTGAACGCGGGGCAGGTTACGCGGCGCGGACGCAACTGGTGGCGCATCCTCCTCGACCTCTATGGCGCTGCGGACGTCATCATGCCGATGGCGCGGATCGAGCGGACGTCTCCCGGTGGCCCCGTCGTGGGTCGGTTCGCGGCCCGCTATGGTCCCGATGACCGTTATATAGGCGGCTTCACCCTGCGCGTCGAAAAGCCTGCCGACATACCCGCGATGATGACGCAGGCCGTCACGCGCATGGACCAGCTTTACACGCAGGCGCTGATGAGCGGTGTCCTGCGCCCCGATCCCTCGCTGATCATCGAGGAGCCGGTGAGCAACGCCATCGTCGATGAAGCGGGCGAAGACCTCGGCGTCACCGAATATGTCGCGGCGGACAGCGGCGCGGCGGCGATGGCGGGAACGACCTTCCTGATCCAGTATGACACGCCCAATGTCGGCTCCGTCGGTCAGGGCGAGTCCATGATGCGCTCGATCCCCGGCGTGCGCAGCGCCTCCACCACCAGCCTGGCGCTGGGCGGCACGTCGGTCATGCAGATCAGTTTCGGTCAGTCGCTGGAGGAACTGCGCATCGCCCTCGCCGCGCGCGGATACACCGTGCAGGGATCGGGCACGACCTTGCGCATCGTCCGCCGCGGTGCCGGAGCGCCGGGCGGGACAGGCGAATAATGCAGATCCCGCTTCCGATCGACTGGCGCGGCAGCAGCCAGAGCGGCAGCATCGTGATCGGAGACGGCAACCGCGTCGCGCTCGACCTGCTGGCGCGGCCCGATCTCTGGCCGTCCCATTGCCTGCTGCTGGTCGGGCCGCCGCGTTCGGGACGTTCGACCATCGCTGCAAGTCTGTCGCAGGACAACGGCGTCGAGTGTATCGATGACGCCGACCGCGCCGACGAAACCACCATTTTCCATCGCTGGAACGCAGCGCGCGAAGCGAACCGGCGGATCGTCCTGATCGCCGCCGATGCGCCGCCACGCTGGGCGATCACCCTGCCCGACCTGCGTTCCCGCCTGTCGGCGGCGGGCGTTGCGCGGATCGAAGCCCCCGACGAGGCGATGATCGAGGCGATGATCGCGGAAGGATTGGGCCAGACAGGTGCCAGTTTCGGTGCGGACGTGCCCCGCTATCTGGCCCCGCGCCTGCCGCGATGCTATGAATCCGTTGAAACCGCGCTGATCGCGCTCAACAACGAATCCCTGTCTTCAGGCCGCAAGATTTCGTTGCCAAGAGCAAGATCGGTACTGGAGGGAAGCGGACTGCTCTCCGCCGAGGACTAAACGCATTTTCGCGCTCGTGCGTGGAAGGGATGAAAAGTGGCCGAGGCCGATCTGAACCTGCACCTTCCCATCGCGGGGGAACGCTATTTCAATCGCGAACTCTCCTGGTTGAAATTCAACGAGCGCGTGCTGGAGGAGGCAAGCAATGCCGCCCATCCGCTGCTCGAACGGCTGCGCTTCCTGTCCATTTCCGGCGGCAATCTCGACGAATTCTACATGGTTCGCATCGCCGGCCTGAAGGGGCAGCTCAAGGAGGATGTCGACCTGCTCTCCGCCGACGGCCTGACCGCCGGACAGCAATTGACCGCCGTCGGCATGGAAGCGGACGCGCTGATGGCCGAGCAGCAGCGGGTGTGGCACACGATCCGGGCCGAACTGGCCAAGGTCGGTATCAGCGTGCTGGACGAGGCGGAAATCGCGCCCGATTCGGAGCCATGGCTGCGCGCCCATTTCGAGAATCAGATTTTCCCGGTGCTGACGCCGCAGGCGCTGGACCCCGCCCACCCGTTTCCGTTCATCCCCAACAGCGGCCTGTGCCTGTTCCTCGACCTGACCCGCCTGTCCGACGGTGAGCCGGTGCAGGAACTGGTCATCCTGCCCAACACCCTGCCCCGCTTCGTCCGCCTGCCCTGCGACGCGGCCTGCTACATCGCGCTCGAAACCGTGATCCGGCGCTTTTCCGGGCTGCTGTTCCCCGGATTCACGGTCAATGACAGCGTATTGTTCCGCATCCTGCGCGACAGCGACATCGAGATCGAGGAGGAGGCAGAAGACCTCGTCCGCTATTATCGCAGCGCCATCAAGCGCCGCCGCCGTGGCCGCGTGATCCGGCTGGAGATCGAAAAAGGCGTCACGCCCGCCGTCGAAGACCTGCTCCAGACCATGTTGCAGGGCGACGACGCCATGACGGTCGAGATCGAGGGCTTCATCGGCATCGGCGACCTGTCGGTGCTGGTCGATGAGGACCGGCCCGACCTCAAATTCGTCGCCTACTCCCCCCGTTTCCCGGAGCGCATCCGCGAATATGGCGGGGACTGCTTCGCCGCGATCAAGGCGAAGGACATCGTCATCCACCATCCCTATGAGAGCTTTGACGTCGTCATCGCCTTCCTCAATCAGGCGGCGGCGGACCCGGATGTGGTCGCGATCAAACAGACGCTCTATCGCGCGGGCAAGCAGTCCGCCGTCATCCGCGCCCTGATCGACGCAGCGGAGGCGGGCAAGTCCGTCACCGCCGTCGTAGAACTGAAGGCACGCTTCGACGAGGAACAGAATCTGCTCTGGGCCAGCGCCCTCGAACGCGCAGGCGTTCAGGTCGTCTATGGCTTCATCGACTGGAAGACCCACGCCAAGATTTCCATGGTCGTCCGGCGGGAAGGCGATGCGTTTCGCACCTACTGCCATTTCGGCACCGGCAATTATCACCCGATCACCGCGCGCATCTACACCGACCTCAGCTTCTTCACCGCCGATCCGCGCGCGGGGCAGGATGCCGCCGCCATCTTCAACTATATCACCGGCTATGTGGAGCCGCAGAACCTGCGCCTGCTGAGCATGTCGCCGTTGAACCTGCGCGACCGGCTGACCGACCATATCGACGCCGAAATCGCCTTTGCGCGCGCGGGCCAGCCCGCCAGCATCTGGGCCAAGATGAACAGTCTGGTCGATCCCGCGATCATCGAAAAACTCTATGCCGCCAGTTCTGCGGGGGTCGAGGTCGACCTGGTGGTGCGCGGCATATGCTGCCTGCGCCCCGGCGTGCCCGGCCTGTCGGAGAATATCCGGGTCAAATCGATCATTGGGCGGTTTCTGGAACACAGCCGCATCGTCGTATTCGGCAATGGCCGCACCCTGCCCAACGACAAGGCGAAAATCTTCATCAGCTCGGCCGACTGGATGCCGCGCAATTTCGACCGCCGCGTGGAGTATCTCTTGCCCATCGAAAACCCCACCGTACACGATCAGATATTGGATCAGGTGCTGGTCGCCAACCTGCTCGACAATGAACAAAGCTGGGAACTGGACGCGGACGGCCAATATCATCGCCTGACACCGGATGGCCGCCCGTTCAACCTGCACACCTATTTCATGACCAACCCGTCGCTGTCCGGTCGCGGTACGTCACTGCGCAACAGCGAGGCGGTGCCCAAGCTGACCCTGCGTCGTCGTCAGCGGGCGGACTGATCCCATGACCCTGCTCGACCGAATCACGCGCCACGCCACGCGCGCCGATGGCCGTCCCGCCACGGAATCCGGCTTTCACCGGGTCGCCATCATCGACATCGGCTCCAACAGCGTCCGCCTCGTCGTCTATGACGGGCCGCGCCGCATCCCCTTCACCCTGTTCAACGAGAAGGTGATGGCGGGCCTGGGCGCGGAGATCGGCACCACGGGCCGGATCGGCGACGCCGCGATGGAGCGCGGCCTGCGCGCGCTCGCGCGATTCCAGCGGCTGTGCCTCGACATGGAGGTGGACGACGTCCGCTGCGTGGCGACCGCCGCCGTGCGGGAGGCGAGCAACGGGCAGGATTTCGTGACGCGCTGCCGTGACATCGGGCTGGAGGTGCGCATCCTGTCGGGCGAGGAAGAGGGCTATGCCTCGGCGGCTGGCCTGTTCTCCGGCATGCCCGATGCCGATGGCATCATGGGCGATCTGGGCGGGGGCAGTCTCGAACTCGTGCGCGTACAGCATGGCAAGGTGCTGCAATCCATATCCATGCCGCTGGGCGTCCTGCGCGTCCGCGAGATCAGGGCGCGCGGCAAGGGGCATCTCGCCAAGACGCTGCTGTCCATGCTCGCCGCAGCAGGCTGGCGCGAGGAAACGCGCGGCCTGCCCTTCTACATGGTCGGCGGAAGCTGGCGGGCGCTGGCGCGGCTGGACATGCACCTGCGCGCCTATCCGCTGCCCATTTTCCACCATTATGAGATGGCTGCGGATCGCATTCCCGCGCTGCTCAGGACGCTGGCATCGACCGACAAGTCGATGTTGAAGGCCCTGCCCTTCCTGTCCGGCGGGCGCATTCCGACCCTGCCCGATGCCGCCGCGCTGCTGGGCGAGGTCGTCAATCGGCTGGGATCGAGCAAGATGGTCGTGTCGGCCTATGGGCTGCGCGAGGGCCTGCTCTATCAGGACTTGCCGCCTGCGGTCGCCGCCGAAGACCCCCTGCTGGCCGCCACGCGCGCCGAGGGGGATGCACAGGGCCGTTTCCTGGGCCATGGTGACCTGATCGAACACTGGATTGCGCCGCTGTTCGGGGACGACAGCCCGGCCTTTCAGCGCATTCGGCATGCGGCCTGTCTGCTCGCGGATGTGGGCTGGCGCGCGAACCCCGATTTCCGGGCGGAGCGCGGTCTGGAGGCGGCGCTGCATGGCACGTGGGTCAGCATCACCGCCAGCGAGCGCGCCATGCTCGCGCAGGCGCTCTACACCAGCCTTGGCGGCGGTGAGACGCCGACGGACGAACTGCGCACCCTCGCATTCCCCGACGAACTGGCGCGCGCGGCCCAATGGGGCCTCGCCATCCGCCTTGCCCAGCGGCTGTCCGGCGGCGTGGCCTCCGCGCTGGAAAGCGTCTCTGTGGCTATGGACGGTGAAACGCTGGTCCTCAACGCTCCGTCTGAGGATGCCAGCCTGATCGGCGAAGCGGCGGAACGACGCCTCAAGCAACTCGCCCAAATCATGGGCAGAGGCTATCGCATCACCTGTTAGGTCAGGATGCCCGCCCCTGAAAGGCGCGAAAACGCCAGCGCAGCAGGGGGCGGGTGAGCAGCAGGCCCGCCAGGAACCCACCGACATGCGCGGCGACGGCGATCTGTGTACCGTCCCCGCCGAACATCGCATAGCCGAGCAACGCCTGCACCACGATCCATGCCGCCGCCAGCCAGAGCACACGTACGACGCTGGCCGGGATCGGCCCCAGCGGGCGAACGTCCTGTTGGCTGTACAGCAGCGCATAGGTGCCCATCAGCGCAGAAATCGCGCCGCTCGCGCCGACCATCGGCGTGATACCAGCCGGGTCCATCGCCCATTGCGCGGCGGCAGCGGCATAAGCGCCCACGACATAGAGCAGCACCGTCGGCCACCGGCCCAGCACCGTCTCCACCTGCCGCCCGCAGAACAGCAGCATCAGCATGTTGAAACCGATGTGCAGCCAGCCGCTATGCAGCAGTGTCGTGGTCAGAGGCGTGAGGATCAGGGGCAGCCACGGCATCACCAGCCCCTGCGGCATTTGCGCGCCGCCGACACGGGCCGGGATGAAACCGCCGATATAGGCGGCCTGATCGATCAGGCCGCCAAGCTCGATCACCACAAAGACGGCCAGCGTGATCAGCGCGATGATGTTGGTCGTGCGACCCGCAGGCAGTGTCATTGGCTTCCCCCGACCGCGTAAGCGGCAATGTGACACCACCGCTGCGGGCAGGCGATCAGATGAACTCGATCTTTTCGATCAGGTAGAATTTGTCGCCGGACGGCACCGTCACCTCGACCTCGTCGCCCACATTCCGACCGATCAACGCACGGCCCAGCGGACTGTTATAGCTGATCATGCCCGCCTTGGCATCGGCTTCCGCCTGCCCGACGAGCTGATAGCGAACCGGCTTGTCATCCTCGTCCTGCAAGGTGACGGTGGCGCCAAAGACGACCTTGTCACCCGACAGTTCGCGGGGATTGATGATCTGGGCACGCGACAATTTGTCTTCCAGATCGCCGATCATCGCCTCGACCTGCCCCTGACGCTCCTTCGCGGCGTGATATTCGGCGTTTTCAGAAAGGTCGCCATGCGCGCGCGCTTCCTCGATCGCATCCACGATCAATGGGCGCTCCGCTTTCAGTTCCTTCAACTGGGTGGACAGCTTCTCATAGCCCACGGCCAGCATCGGCATCTTATCCATGGTCGCCATTCAAACTCCTAAACGTCGCGCCCCGAAGCAATATCATTAACTGCTCCGCTCACCCGCCCCTCGGGTGCCCGCCTCTGATGTCGATGAAGGATGTCGAAAGATCAGGCCTGCGGCACAGAATAATAGGATTGGAGAGCCCGTACTTCAAGGGGACGCGCACGCATTGCCTCAATTGCGTCCGCAACCGCGATGCTGGCGGCGGCGGTCGTGAAGCTCGGCACCTTGAAACGCAGCGCGCTTTTGCGGATGGATTCGGAGTCTTTCAGCGACTGCCAACCCTCGGTCGTGTTGAAGATCACGTCGATGTCGCCATCGGTAATCCGGTCCACGATATGCGGGCGACCCTGCGCAACCTTGTTCGCCGTCTCCACCGCAATCCCCTCATTCGCCAGATAGACGGCGGTGCCGCCCGTCGCAACGATGCGGAAGCCCATGGCCGCCATTTTCTGAACGGCGGGCAGGATGATCGGCTTGTCGCTGTCCTTGACCGACACGAACACCGTGCCCGACTGCGGCAGGACGACGCCCGCGCCGAGTTGCGACTTCGCAAACGCCGTCTCGAAATCGCGATCGATTCCCATGACTTCGCCCGTGGACTTCATTTCCGGTGACAGCACCGGATCGACGCCGGGGAAGCGGCTGAACGGAAAGACCGCTTCCTTGACCGCGATATGGCTGATCGCGTTGCGGTCGATCTTCGGCAAATTTTTCAGCTTCTCTCCCGCCATGACGCGCGCGGCGATCTTGGCGATGGGCGTGCCGATCGCCTTGGCGACGAAGGGTACGGTGCGGCTGGCGCGTGGATTGACCTCGATCAGATAGACCGTGTTGTCCTTGACCGCGAACTGGATGTTCATCAGTCCGCGCACGGACAGCGCACGGGCGAGCACCTCGGTCTGACGCTCGATCTCCGCGATGATTTCGGGCGAGAGGCTGTACGGCGGCAGCGAGCACGCGCTGTCGCCGGAGTGGACGCCCGCTTCCTCGATATGCTGGAGCACGCCCGCCACGACGACATCGTCGCCGTCGCACAGCGCATCCACATCCACTTCGACTGCGTCGCGCAGATACTGGTCGATCAGGACGGGGCTGTCGCCCGACACTTGCACCGCCGTCTGGATATACTGGTCGAGTTGGCTCTCGCTATCCACGATCTCCATCGCGCGGCCACCCAGCACGTAGGACGGGCGGGTGAGCACCGGATAGCCGATGCGCGTGGCGACCGCGATCGCCTCCTCCCGGCTGCGCGCGATGCCGTTGGCGGGCTGTTTCAGGCCCAGCTTCTGGATCAGCGCGGCGAACCGCTCACGATCTTCGGCAAGGTCGATGGCGTCTGGCGAGGTGCCGAGGATCGGGATGCCCGCCGCCTCCAGCGCCGCCGCCAGTTTCAGCGGGGTCTGCCCACCGAACTGCACGATCACGCCCACCAGCTCGCCCCGCGACTGTTCGACATGCAGGATTTCCAGCACGTCTTCCGCCGTCAGCGGCTCGAAATAGAGGCGGTCGGAGGTGTCATAATCGGTGCTGACCGTTTCCGGGTTGCAGTTGATCATGATCGTCTCGTAACCGACGCCGCCCTGCTCCGTCGAACCCAGCGCGAAGCAGGCGTGGCAGCAGCAATAGTCGAACTCGATACCCTGACCGATGCGGTTGGGACCGCCGCCCAGAATCACCACCTTGCGGCGATCCGACGGCTGGCTCTCATCCTCCGGCGCGCCAAAGATCGGCGCCTCATAGGTGGAGTACATATAGGGCGTCTTCGCCTCGAACTCCGCCGCGCAGGTGTCGATGCGCTTGAAGACCGGGCGCACGCCCAGACGGTG
>DASVNT010000071.1:0-3165 GCA_036383715.1 Sphingobium sp.
AAGTCCGCCATCGCCTGATCGAGATCCTTGGTGGGAGTGGGCGCCGCCCTTGTCGCTGCCATGCCTGCTTCCTCATCCTCTTGATTGTGCGAAGCGGACTCTCATCCGCCCGCCGCATTTTAAGTATCATTACTTATAAAAACCGTCAACCATGCAGTGCGGGAGGCGTCGGACCAGTAAGGCTTCGACGGCAGCAGCGCGATTTTTGAGCCGCCGATCATAAAATTCGCAATGAATTCGTTACGTTCTTGGTTATATGCACCCGGCATGTTCGATCTGCTTCTAACGCCCGGCTACGCCATCTTCTCTGCCGCGTTCATCGTAATGATCGGCATCGGCCTTATCCAGGTCATCGGCCTTGGCATCGGCCATTTTGATCTGGGTGCGGACGGGGGCGTGGATAATGCTGGGATCGGGAGCCCCGGCGTCCTCGACTGGCTGGGGCTGAAACAGGGTTTGCCTATCCTCATCTGGCTGACTTCCTTGCTTGGCTGTTTCACCATTTCCGGGATCGCTACTCAACAGATTGCGTCGGCTCTATTGGGAGCGCCATTGCATTGGGCGGTGGCGAGCGCCGTCGCGCTGGTCATCGGCGGCTGCGCGAACGGCTTCGCCAGTGGGGCGCTGGCGCATATGCTGCCCGAATATGAAAGCACGATCATCGACACAGAGGACCTGATCATGCGCCGGGCGACGGTGCTGGAAGGAACCGCGCGCAGGGGCCATCCCACCCGCGCCAGGGTCGTCGATCAATTCGGACAGGCGCATTATGTCATGATCGAACCCCATCATGACGGCGATGTGATCGCCACGGGCGAGACGGCGCTGCTGGTCCGGCGCACCGGCGCGCTATTCTTCGTCCAACCCGACACCAGCAATGCATTAGGTTCGATATGAAGTCGGTCCAGTCCATCTACAGGAGGCGTCCTTGCCTGCAACACTTCTGAATATCCTTATCTATTCCGGCATCGTCCTTCTCGCGCTCGTCATCATCGGCGTCATACTGACACGGCTCTATCGCCGGGCGACCAAGGATGTCGCGCTGATCCGTACCGGCTTCGGCGGCGAGAAAGTTGTGCTGAACGGCGGCATAATGGTCATCCCGGTCCTCCATGAACTGATGCAGGTCCGTCTGACTACCGTGAAGCTGGAAGTGTCGCGCCTCAACAAGGACGCGCTCATCACGCTCGACAAATTGCGTGTCGACGTGGTCGGCCTTTTCCATATCAAGGTGAAGCCGGATGCGCAGTCGATCGCGGCCGCCGCGCAGACGCTGGGCGATTCCGTGAATAGTCCCGACGCGGTGAAGTCGCTGCTCGACGGCAAGCTGGTCTCTGCACTGCGGTCGGTGGCCGCGACGATGACGATGGAACATCTGCACGCCAATCGCGCCGACTTCATACAGAAGGTTCAGGAAGCGCTGATGACGGACCTCGACATGAACGGGTTTCAGCTCGAATCCGTCAGCATCACCCATTTCGACCAGACGGCCTTCGAGCACTTCAACGAGAATAACGCCTTCGATGCTGAAGGGCTGACCGTGCTCACGCGCACGATCGAAGAACGTAAGAAGATCCGCAACGACATCGTCGCGACCAATCGGGTCGAGATCGAACAGCGCAATCTGGACGCCAACAATCAATCACTGGAAATCGCGCAGGCCGCAGAGCAGGCGCGGTTGACGCAGGAACAGACGCTGGCGGCCTTGCGCGCCGAGCAGGCGACGGCGATCGCCACAGCCGAGGCCGAGCAGACCCGCCTTGCCGAAATCGCCCGCATCAGCGCAACCCAGGCGCAGACCGTCGCCCAGACCGAAGCGGACAAGATCGTCCAGACGGCGACGATCGCCCGCGATGGCGCGGTGCAGACGGCGGCGATCGAACGAGATCGCAATATCGAACTGGCCCGCATCACGACAGCGGTGCAGACAGCGCAGAAATCGGAAGAGGAGTCGACCGCAACAGCGGCTGCGAACGAGGCTCGTGCTCTCGCAGTGCGCGCCGAGGAAAGCGTCCAGACGGCGAAAGCGACCGAAATCGCCAATCGTAACAAGAATGTTGCGGTGATCGCCGCCACGCAGCGAGCCCAGGAGGAAGCGGTCCAGATCACGGTCGCCGCGACCGCCGAAAAGGACGCCGCCGAAGCCCGGGCGATAGCCTTGCGCACCGAAGCAACGGCCGAAGCCGACGCGGAGAAGGTCAGGGCGGATGGTCGGAGCGCCGCTTTCAAGGTGGATGCCGCTGGTCAGGCCGCCATCAATGAAGCCACCAATATCCTGAGCGATGCGCAAACCGCCCTGTTGTTGCGTAAAGCCATGCTGACTGCGCTGCCTGAAATCATTGCGGCGGCCAGCAAGCCGATGGAGCAGATCGACAAGATTTCCATCCTTGATGCGCGCGGCTTGCACGGCGGTCCGGGTGCGTCCGAAGATGTGGCCAATGGAGGCAATCTTGCAGATGCCGCAGTCGCCGCCGCCATGCGCTATCGCGTGGGCGGTCCGCTGATCGACGCGCTGCTGGGCGAACTGGGCATGTCAGGCGCAACCCTGAACGGGATGCTGGCAGGCGCTCCCTTGCCGATGCCCCAACCGAATAAAGAGCCGGCCACTCTCACCGCCCAGGAGTAATCATTTCGTCAATCGGGAAGCCCTGCGCCGCCGCAGGGCTTCACCGCGCCGGACGTCCCAGTCGCGCGCCCAGCATATCCTCGATCTGTCGCCGCGCCACCTTGTTGCTGGGCAGCATCGGCACCTCGTCCCGGCGGATCTGGACATAGGCGCGCGGCACCTTGAAGCCTGACAATCTGCCGCGCAGTTCCGCCTGCATCCGGTCGAAGTCGAGCGCGTCCTCGTCCGCCGAAACCACGGCCGCGACGACCAGCTGCCCGCGCTCCGGATCGGGCAGGCCGACCACATAGGCCGCCTCCACGCGGTCTAGCTGCTGCATTTCCGCCTCGACTTCGGCGGGGGACACGTTGGACCCGTTGGTCTTGATCATGTCGCCATTGCGCCCGACGAAGATGATACGGCCGCCCTCGCGGAAGCCAAGGTCGCCGGTGCGGTAATAACCGTCGGCGGTGTAATAGCTCTCTCGCTCCACCTTGTGCAGGCCCGGCGCCAGCGGATAGCCGCGCACCTGAATCTCGCCGACGTCGCCGTCCGCCGCC
>DASVNT010000072.1:0-2307 GCA_036383715.1 Sphingobium sp.
TGCCAAGGGCGGGTCATCGACCAATCTCCGCTGCGAAACCGTTCGGGCTGAGCTTGTCGAAGCCCTGCCCTTCAACCTGAAGAAAAGGACGGCCCTTCGACAAGCTCAGGGCGAACGGGGAAAGGGCATGCCTCATGCCGCGTCCCCTGAATTTTGGCCTACACGCTGGATTTCCCATTCGAGCGTGACGCCCGTCGCTGCCTTCACCCGCCGCCGCACTTCTTCGCCCAGTTCCTCGATATCCGTGCTCGTCGCCGTCCCTAGATTGAGCAGGAAATTGCAATGCTTCTCCGACACCTGCGCGCCGCCGATGGTGAGGCCGCGGCAGCCCGCGCGGTCGACCAGTTCCCACGCCTTGTGCCCGTCGGGATTCTTGAAGGTGGAGCCACCCGTCTTGGAACGCAACGGCTGGCTTTCCTCGCGCGCGGCGGCGATGCGGTCCATTTCCGCCTGTATCACGGCGGGTTCGGCGGTATGGCCCCGAAAGGTCGCGCTCACCACGATCGCGTCGTCGGGCAATTCGCTGTGCCGATAGGTGTAGCCCAGCGCGTCCAACGCCAGCGTCCGCCGCTCGCCCGAACGCAGGATCACGTCGCAGTCGACAAGGATGTCCTTGACCTCACGCCCATAGGCGCCGCCGTTCATCCGCACGAAACCGCCCACCGTTCCCGGAATGGAGCGCAAGAACTCCAGCCCGCCGATGCCAGCATCGCGCGCGGTCGAGGAGACGAGGATGCCCGACGTGCCACCCCCGCAGCGCAGGGCATGATCCTCGCCCCGCTCCGCGAAACTGAATGCCTTGCCCAAACGCACGACCACGCCCGGCACACCGCCGTCGCGCACGATCATGTTCGAGCCGAGGCCCAGCGCCATCACGGGCACCGCCGGGTCGAGGGCGCGGAGGAAATCGGACAGGTCGTCGGCGTCCTTCGGCTCGAACAGCCATTGCGCCGCCCCGCCCGCCTTGAACCAGACGAGCGGCGCCAGCGGCGCATGCGCCTTCAGCGTGCCGCGCACCTGTTCAGGAGCAAGGGATAGCGCATCCGGCTTCACCGTGCCGCACCTCGCATCACGCCACCGCCTTGCGCGCGGCGCCGATGCCATCGGCCAGTCCCGCCGCCCATTTGGTGATGTCGCCCGCACCGAGGCAAACGATCATGTCATGCGGTTTCAGGTCCGCTGCCAGCGCCGTCGCCAGCGCGTCCGCATTGGCGATCACAGCCGCCTCGCGATGCCCGCGCCGCTTGAGGCCCGCGACCAGCGCGTCGGCGTCCACGCCCTCGATAGGCTGCTCGCCCGCCGTATAGACGGGCGTGACATAGACGACATCGGCATCGTTGAACGCCTGCTGGAAATCCTCCATCAGGTCGCGCAGGCGGGTGAAGCGATGTGGCTGCACCACTGCGATCACGCGCCCCTTCACGCCTTCGCGCGCGGCGGCCAGCACTGCCTTGATCTCGACGGGATGATGGCCATAGTCGTCGATGACGGTCACATCGCCGCCCTCCACGTCCACCGTACCCACCTTGGTAAAGCGCCGCTTGACCCCGCCAAAGCCCGACAGGCCCGACTGGATCGTGTCGTCTGGAATGCCGAGGAACAACGCCACACCGATTGCCGCCATGGCGTTCAGCACGTTATGGCGGCCCGGCATGGGCAGGTCGATCCCCTCGATCCGGCGCACGGAACCGTCCCGCTCGCGCACCTGCACGTCGAAACGATTGCCGCCGGCGTAGGGCACGACATTCTCGCCGCGAATATCGGCGGGGGCGGAGAAACCATAGGTCACGATCCGCCGGTCCTGCACGCGCGGCAGAATCGCCTGCACCTCCGGGTGGTCGAGGCACAGCAGGGCCGCGCCATAGAAGGGCACATTCTCGACGAACTCGACGAAACAATCCTTCACCCTGTCGAAGGAGCCATAATGGTCGAGATGCTCCGGGTCGATATTCGTCACGACCGCGACCGTGCCGTCGAGGCGCAGGAAGCTGCCGTCGCTCTCATCCGCTTCCACGACCATCCAGTCGCTGGAGCCGAGGCGCGCGTTGGAACCGTAATTGTTGATGATGCCGCCGTTGATGACGGTGGGATCGATCCCGCCCGCGTCGAGCAGCGCGGCGATCATCGACGTGGTCGTGGTCTTTCCATGCGTGCCAGCCACCGCGACGGTGGATTTCAGGCGCATCAGCTCGGCCAGCATCTCCGCGCGGCGGATGACGGGGACGCGCTTCTCCAGCGCCAGTTCGACCTCCGGGTTGCCGCGCTTGATCGCGGTGGAGGTGACGACGACTGCCGCATCGCCCAGAT
>DASVNT010000073.1:0-100699 GCA_036383715.1 Sphingobium sp.
GGCTATGCCAAGACGGAAAGCGGCGTCCACCGCCTCGTCCGCATCAGCCCCTATGACAGCGCGGCGCGGCGGCACACCAGCTTCTCGTCCGTGTGGGTCTATCCGGTGATCGACGACAGTTTCGAGATCGACATCAAGGAATCGGACCTCAAGATCGACACCTATCGCGCCTCTGGTGCAGGTGGGCAGCACGTCAACACGACCGACTCCGCCGTCCGCATCACCCACGTTCCGTCCGGCATCATCGTCGCCTCGCAGAACGACCGCTCACAGCACAAGAACCGCGCAACCGCGATGAACATGCTGAAGGCGCGCCTGTACGAAGCGGAAATGCAGAAGCGTGAGGCGGAAGCCAGCACCGACTATGCCGCCAAGACGGAAATCGGCTGGGGCCACCAGATCCGCTCCTATGTCCTCCAGCCCTATCAGTTGGTGAAGGATCTGCGCACCGGCGTCACCTCCACCTCGCCCGACGATGTGCTGGACGGCGCGCTCGACCCGTTCATGGCGGCTGCGCTCAGCCAGAAGGTCACGGGTGAGAAGGTCGTGGTCGAGGACGTCGACTGATCTAATGCGTCCCGTTGTCGCCCGCCTGCTCCTGACACTCGCCGCTGCCGCGAGCCTGACGGGTTGCGACAGCCTTCAGGGCAATGGGAACAATGACGCCGGAGGCAACCGCTCGCACAGCGCCAGCGGCTTTCCCGCCGCCGACCGTCCGGTCGCCGCGATCATCTCGACCCGCTGGTCGGATGAGGAAGCGCGCGACCGGGTGAACGAGTCCAACCTCATCATGGACGCGGCCAAGGTGCGGCCCGGCATGACCGTGGCGGACATCGGCGCGGGCGAAGGCTATTATACCGTCCGCCTCGCCAAGCGCGTCGGTGCCGACGGGCGCGTGCTGGCCGAGGATATCGTGCCGGAGATCATCGACGCGCTGGGCCGCCGCATCAATCGCGAGAACTGGCAGAATGTCAGCGTCAAGCTCGGCACACCGGATGATCCCAAACTCCCCGCCGCCAGCTTCGACCGTATTTTCCTGGTGCATATGTACCACGAGATCGCGGAGCCTTATGCCTTTCTCTGGCGGCTCTATCCGGCGCTGAAACCCGATGGGGAGATCATCGTGGTCGACGCCAACCGCCTGACCGGGAACCACGGCACACCCCCGCCCCTGCTGAAATGCGAGTTCGAGGCGGTGGGATTCAAACAAGTCGGCTTTCGCGATAGCCCCTTTGCGGGCGGCTATCTCGCCCGATTCGGCATTGGCGGCGCCCGGCCGGAGCCAGAGACGATAACGCCGTGCCGCGTCCACATCACTGATCGCGAATGATCCCGGCAACATTTCGCAACCTTTAGCGGGTTCCTAATCTTTTCAGCCTATTGCACGGCTCATGATTCAGGAGCCGGTGAACCGCTGGACAGGGATGGAGGGCACGGGCAACGACCCGGACGCACCCGGAACCATCGCGCCCGCCGACTGCACAGAGGCGAACAGCTTTTACGAGCCGCCCATGCTGGACGCCGCGCTGGCGCAGTTCGATCCGGGCGGTGACGTGCAGGTGCTGGAATGCGCCGACGCGGATGGCCGCGCGATCGCGCGCCTGCCCGTGCGGCGCTCCACGCGCCATGGCCGCTATCCGGTCGCGCACAGCATCAACTGGGTCCATCCGCATTGCTATTATGGCGCGCCCTTGCTGCGCGCAGGTCACGAAGAGGACGGGTGGCGCGGCCTGCTGGCGCAACTGGATGCCGCAAGCTGGTCCGGCGACTTCCTCCACCTGCGCCTGATCGATGCCGATGGCCCCGCCATGCAGGCCCTGCAGGCCGTCTGCGCCGCCGATGGACGACATCTGCTCGAAATCGAACGCTATGAGCGCGCCTTCCTGAAAAGCGACCTGTCCGCCGATGCCTATTGGACCGAGAATGTCCGGTCCAAGAAGCGCAAGGAACTGCGCCGTCAGCAGAACCGCCTCGCGGAATGCGGCGCCATCACCCATGGCGTGCTCACCGACCCGGCGGACGTGCCCGGCTGGTGCGCCGCCTTTCTGGCGTTGGAAGCGACGGGATGGAAGGGTGAGGAAGGCACCGCGCTCGCCTCCACCCCTGCCGACGCAGAGTTTTTCCGCACGGCCTGCGGGCAAGCCTTTGCGGCGGGCGGCCTCGACATGTTGCGCATCGACTGCGACGGGCGAGCCATTGCGATGCTGGTCAATTTCGTCGGTCCCAAAGGCGGTTTCTCGTTCAAGATCGCCATCGACCCCACCTTTTCCCGCTACTCGCCGGGCGTGCTGATCGAGATCGACAATCTCGCCCGCATCCTCGACGCGGGGCGGACGGCGTGGATGGATAGCTGCGCGGTGCCCGGCCACCCGATGATCGACAGCCTGTGGGCCGAACGCCGCACCATGGCCCAATATCGCGTCGCGCTACGCAAACCCGGCCTCGCGGGCCTGCGCGGTCGCCTGATCCGGTCCGGCATCGGCGCGGCGGAAGCGATCAGACGCTTTGCGAAGGACAAGTCATGAGCCACCCCGCCTTCTCCGACAGCGCATTGGCCGCCTTTCGTGCCGCCTATCCCGACGATCATGCGCCGCTGACGCACGAGCTTGTGGGGCACGCCCTGCTGACCGTGGACGCCATCGCCACGCTCGCCGCGCGCCTGCCCGAAGACCGCGTCGAATATAATCCCGGCAAGCTGCCGCTCGGCATCACCGCCGAGGACACGCCCCGCCCCGCCCTCTCCATCGCCGAGACCATCGCCACCATCGGCGAGAACGGATCGTGGATGGTGCTCAAGAATGTCGAGCGCGATCCCCTCTATGCCGCGCTGCTCGACGATGCGCTCGAACCGCTGCGCGCCATTGTGGAGCCGCGCACCGGCCCGATGGAGCATCGCGAGGCGTTCATCTTCCTCACCTCCCCGAACAGCGTCACCCCGTTCCACATGGACCCGGAGCATAATATCCTGCTGCAGATTCAGGGTGGAAAGGTGATGACCGTCTTCCCCGCGGGCGACGACATGCTGGTCCCGCCAGAAAAGAGCGAAGCCTTCGCGCTGGGCGGCCACCGCAACCTGATCTGGGACGAGGCGTTTCTGGCCAAGGGTACGGCTGTGCCGATGGAGCCAGGCGACGCGATCCTGGTCCCCGTGAAGGCCCCGCATTTCGTGCGCAATGGCGATGCTGTCTCGATCAGTTTCTCGATCACATGGCGATCGGAACGCAGCGTGGCGGAGGGCGAGTTGCACAGCTTCAACCGCCTGCTGCGGCAGAAAGGGCTGCCGCTGGTCAGCGTGTCCGGCGCGCCGGAGAGGCAGAAGGTCGCTCGGCTGGGCTATCGGGTTGCGCGGAAGATGGCGGGATAGGCGTTTCGCATCGCCTTCATTCCGCCGCCGGTTCCTCCACCGCTTCCAGAACGCGGGTGAACTCGCGCCACCACCACATCACGTCCTGTTCGCAAATCCGCTCATACATGCCGCGCCAGCGCCGCTGGCGTTCGGCGAGCGGCATGACGAGAGCCTGCGCGATCGCGTCGGCGACCTCCTCCGGGCTGTGCGGGTTGACGAGGAGGGCGTCGGTCAGTTGCTCCGCCGCGCCCGCGAAGCGCGAGAGGATCAGGACGCCGGGATCCGCCTCGTCCTGCGCCACCACATATTCCTTGGCGACCAAATTCATGCCGTCGCGCAGGGGTGTCACCAGCCCGACCCGTGCGGCGCGGTACATGCCCGCCAGCTCGTCGCGCGGATAACCCCGGTTCACATAGCGCAGCGGCACCCACTCCGCGTCGGAAAACTCGCCGTTGATCCGCCCGGAGAGGTTGTCGAGGCCCGCACGGATCTCCTGATAGCTCTTCACCTCCGCCCGCGACGGTGGCGCGATCTGGAGCAGAAATATCCGCCCATGCAGGTCGGGACGACTGGACAACAGCCGCTCATAACCCAGGAACCGTTCGGCCAGCCCCTTGGAATAATCCAGCCGGTCCACGCCGATCACCATCGTGCGCCCATTGGCGCTCGCCAGCATCCGCTCCTGCATTTTCAGCGCCGGTTCGCTGCGCGAGGCCGCGCGGAAAGGCTCGCAATCGACGCCGATGGGGCAAGCGATCAGCCGGACCCGGCGACCGAGGCAGGTGATGGTGCTGTCGCCATGGACCGTGGCCGTGTCGGCCATCTGGCCCGTCACATAATCCAAAAACGCTTCAAGCGAATCCTGCGTCTGGAAACCAATGACGTCATAGCTGAACAGCGACTCCACCAGTTCCCGGTGGCTGGGCAGCGAGACGAGCAGGCGCATCGGCGGCCATGGGATATGCAGGAAGAACCCCATGCGATTGCCGAAATCGCGCTTCCGCAACTCCTGCCCCAGCGGCATGAGGTGATAGTCATGGACCCAGATCAGGTCGTCCTGCTCCAGCAGCGGGGAGACGGTCTCGGCAAAGCGCGCATTGACCCTCTCGTAGCCGCCCGCAAAGCCGCGCTCGAACTCGGCAAGGTCGATGCGGTAATGGAACAACGGCCAGAGCGTCTGGTTGGCGAAACCATTATAATATTCGTCGATATCCTGCGCTTCGAGGTCGATGGTCGCGGTCGCCACGCCATCCGCGCGCTGGAAGCTGATCGCGCCGGTGAAATTGTCGGTTTCCTCACCCGACCAGCCGAACCAGATGCCGTTGCTTTCGCGCAGGGCAGCGGACAACGCCACCGCAAGGCCACCCTGATTGCCGCCGCCCTCCAGCGTGGCGGGAGAAACACGATTTGAAATGATGATGAGACGACTCAAAATTTACCCTTCATCGCACTGACGTCCATGGCTTGCTCAGCATCGCCGCGCAGTTGATCATGCCGACCAGCGAATAGGTCTGCGGATAATTGCCCCACAGTTCGCCGTCGGCGGGATTGATATCCTCCGACAACAGGCCCGCGACTGTACGGCGCGACAGCATCTCCTCGAACAATGTCCGCGCCTCGGCATCGCGACCCGTGGCGTGCAGCGCCTCGATCAGCCAGAAGGTGCAGACGTTGAATGCACTTTCGGGCAGGCCGAAGTCATCCTCACTGGCGTAGCGCAGCATATAAGGGCCGCGCCGCAGCCCCTCTTCTACAGCAGTCAGCGTGTCGCGGAACATCGGGTCGTCCGGCGTCAGGAACCGCAGGTCGAGTAATTGGATGATGCTGGCGTCGAGGTCGTCCCCGCCAAAGGTCGCAGAGATGCGTCTGGTGTCGCCGCGCCATGCCTTGTCGATGATGAGGTCACGGACCTGCTGCGCCCGATCCCGCCAGAAATCGCGCCGGTCCTCCAGCCCCAGCGCCTCCGCCGCGTTCGCCAGCCGGTCGCACGCGGCCCAGCACATGGCGGAGCTATAGGTGTGGACGAAGCTTTTGGTCCTGAGTTCCCACAGGCCCGCGTCCGGCATGTCGCGCGCGGCCCATGCCCGTTCGCCGACCTTCTCCAGCGCCTTGAAATCGTCGATGCCCGCCATGCGATAGAGGCGCTGGTCGAAGAAGGCCTGCGCATTGGACAGGACGATCTGGCCATAGGCGTCATGCTGGATCTGCTCCGCCGCCTGATTGCCGACGCGCACCGGCCCCATGCCGCGATAGCCGGGCAGGTCGGGGGCGATCCATTCGGGCAGGCTCGCCTCCCCGCCGACGCCATAGAGCGGCTGGATGTGCCCGCCGCGCGCATTGTCCACGATGTTGCGCAGGAACTCCAGATATCCCTCCAGCACATCGAGCGCGCCCAGCCGGTTCAGCGCCTGCACAGTGAAATAGGCGTCGCGTATCCAGCAATAGCGATAGTCCCAGTTGCGCCCGGACCCCGCATGTTCGGGGATGGAGGTGGTGAGCGCCGCGACGATGGCGCCCGTCTCCTCATGCTGGCATAGTTTCAGGGTGATGGCGGAGCGGATCACGGCATCCTGCCATTCCACCGGAGTCGCGAGACCGCGTACCCAGTGACGCCATTCCTTGATCGTACGCTCCAGCATCTCGTCCACGGCGCGCTGGATGTCGTCGTTGAACCCCTCATCGGGGCCGAGGAAGAAATGCAGGGGGCTTTCCACCCGAAACAATCGCTCGTCGTCCACCCAGCCGATGGGCGCCGTCGTGGACAGCCGCAGGGTCATGTCGTCGCCGATGTAGCGGATATGGTTGGAGCCGCGCGTGCGCTGCGTATCCGCCCCGCCCCATTTGCGCGCGGGGCGCAGGCGGACGCGAATACGGGGACTGCCGCTGGCGGGCCGCACGATGCGCGCGAACGCGACCGGGCGATAGGCGCGGCCCAGCCGTTGGAAGCGCGGGCAGAAGTCGATGACCTCTATCGCATTGCCGTCGCCATCCTCGTGCCGGGTGACGAGGACGGGAGTGTTGCGCTCATAATGCTGGGTAGTGGTGACGCAGTCGGCCAGTTCGATCTCCCAGAAACCGCGCGTTCCCGCTTCACCGCCCGGCGGATGAGGGTCGAGCAGCGAGCAGAACACCGGCTCGCCGTCCACGCGCGGCACGCATCCCCAGACGAAGCGACCATTGCGATCCACCAGCGCGGACACCTGACAATTGCCGATGGGCCACAGTTCGAGCGTTCCCGTCATGCCACCAGTTCCTCCAGCCAGTCCCGAACGGCGGCCGGGCAGGCCAGCCGGTAATGCGCGGACAGCGTCGGGCGCTGTCCCACGGTGATCGCCATGCCGCCCAGCGCGGCGGTCGCCGCCAGCGCCACCTCGTCCGTCGCGTCGTCGCCCAGATAGACGGGCACGGTGCCCAGCATCGGCGCGCAGCCCATCAGGCGCGTCACCGCCACACCCTTGTCACTGCCCGGCACGCGGATTTCCGCCACCATCTGACCGGGCTGGAAGGCGAGGCCCGTGGCCTCCGCCATGGCGCTGGCCATCATGGTGACGGTCCTCTCCTCCTGCGGCGCACGGCGGTAATGGAGGGCGACGCCATAGCTCTTGATCTCGACCAGCATGTCGGGCCGATCCTTGATAAATAGCTGGAACTGCTCCGCCACGATATTGAGTTCGGGCGGGCGCACGGGACGCGCGTCCACGCCATTCCAGCGATACTCGCACCCATGGCTGCCGGATAGCGCCATGCGCCGGGCGACAGGCCCCAACAGCAGGTCGAGCTGAGCGATGGAACGACCACTGACGATGGCGACACGGCCCTCGAACGCCGTGGACAAGCGGGCAAGCAGATCGACCAGCCCCCGGTCCACCGTCACCGCATCGGGCGTTTCGGCGATGGGAACGAGCGTGCCGTCGAAATCCAGAAGAAGGCTGGACGAGGCGATAGTCACTGGCTCTGGCGGTGGCAGGCTCGTCACCTGCGCCTCCATTGTCATGCGCTTCTCCAAAGGGTTGTACGATCGGAAACCGGATCATTTAACCGCCGAAACGTCCGAAAGTTTCCGGCGTGTTTTCGAAGAACCGCAAAAGAGCCTTTGGCGCCAAGGGGTTGGCGCACGGATTCAGGGCCGCGGGCGGCGGGGAACGGGCGGCCTGTGATAGCTGATATCGTTGCGGTCGCGCGTCGTGGGACTGGCTTCTCCCGGTGCATAGGCGGGCGGCAGTCCCGCCACGGCGGCGGCGTCCGGCAGGTCGCAGCTACTCTCCACGACGGTCACGCGATTGGCGATCCGCCACTCGCCATCGCGCCGCTGAAAATGGTCGATATAGCGGCCCGAAGACAGGAGATGTGGCGGCGTCTCCGCCACGCCGATGAAGATGTAATAGGTTTCGCAAAAGGCGTCATCGCCCTGCAGGTCGCAAAAATGATTGGTCAGGCTGTGCTGGGTCGAACGGTACATCTGCGCAATCCGGTCGGTATAATCGAGGAAATCCTCGGGCCATCCGACGAAGCGGCCATGATCCTCTATCGCATCGTCGAAATAGCAGGAGCGCGCCATCTCCCGGTCCATCCGGTCGAGGCCCCGTGCATAGCGCAGCATCACCTGCCAGATCACCTGCCTGTCCAGCATCTCGCGGAGGCGGGTTTCGAGCGTTGCGTCCATCCTGATCCTCTCCATGGCCTTCGCACCCGGAATAGGAGGCTATGGCAGGACCTGTCCATCGCCTCCTATTCCGTTGGTTCAGCTCCGATCGACGGTTGCCACCCCGGTCATTTCTGCGCGCATCCGTGGACTAGTGCGGCGCAGTCTGGACCTGCGCGCGCGCCTGTGCTTAGCAGTGCGCGTGACCGCTTCCCCCTTCAAATCCGCCATTGAGGCCGCCGCCGCACGCCTGCGCGAAAAGGCCATGACCGAGGAGGAAGGCGCCTTCATCGGGAATGAGGACAATCTCCAGACCGCGCTCGGCGTATCGCGCGCGACCGTCCGGCAGGCCGCGCGCATATTGGAGGGCGAAGGGATGTTGCGCGTCCGGCGCGGCATCAACGGTGGCTATTTCGCCGCGCGCCCCAGTGCGGACACTATCGAAAAAAGCGTCAGCGCCTATCTCGAAACGCTGAACGTCGCGGGTGAAGACCTGCTGACCATCGCGTCGGTGCTATGGGTGGAGGTGCTCCGCAAGGCGGCGCAGATCGACACGCCGCGCAAGCGGGAGATCATCGCACGCTATCGCGGCCTGCTCGACACACTGCCTCCCGACACCGGCCACCGCGAAGTGCTGGAGGTCGAAGCGGCACTGCGCAATGACATATTCGAACTGATCGACAGCCGCTATATCGAGCTGATCTTTCACATCAACATGGCCTTCTCCGAACGCCGCTTCGTCGTGCCGGATGAGCCGGAGGCACCGGAAGAGATCGCCGCCTTCGTCGCGGCATGGCGCAACGCGCGGCGGATGGAACTGAGCGCGATGGCCGATGGCGACGGCGAACTGGCGGCGCTCGCCGCGCGTCACATGCGCAATATTTGGCAACAGCAGATGCGGAAGCGAATTGCATGACTGAGCTCGTCACCCTCGACATCGGGGGCACCAACGCCCGTTTCGCTCTGGCCGAGGTGGAGGGTGGGCGCGTCCGCTCGCTGTCCGAACCCGTCACGCTGGCGACGAAGGATCACGCGACCTTCCGCACCGCATGGGAGCATTTCGCCACCCTTTCGGGCCGCGACCTGCCGCGCGCGGTCGCCATCGCCATCGCGGGCCCGGTGAAGGGGGAGACGATCCACTTCACCAACAACCCCTGGGTGATCCGCCCGTCGACGCTCAACGCGGAACTGGATGTCGATCATTTCACGCTGGTCAATGATTTCGAGGCCGTGGGCCATGCCGTCGCACAGGCCGCCGACAGCGACTTTGCCACGCTCTGCGGTCCCGACACGCCTTTGCCCGAAACCGGCACGATCAGCATCGTCGGCCCCGGCACCGGCCTTGGCGTCGCCCATGTCTGGCGCGACGGTCACGCGTATCGGGTGCAGGCGACGGAGGGCGGCCACATCGACTTCGCCCCCATCGATCCCATCGAGGATGCAATCCTTTCGCGCCTGCGAAAAAAATATCGCCGCGTGTCGGCGGAACGGGTTGTTTCGGGACCGGGAATCGTGGACATCTACGAGGCTTTGGCGGTGATCGAGGGACGCGCTGTGCAACTGCGTGATGACAAGGCGATCTGGAAGATCGGCATGGACGGTACGGACAGTCTGGCCGTCGCCGCCATCGAACGCTTCTGCCTGATGCTGGGCAGCGCCGCGGGCAGCATCGCGCTGGCGCAGGGCGGTAGTTCGGTCGTCATCGCGGGCGGCCTCGGCCAGCGTATCCGCGATAACCTCCTCCGCTCCGGCTTCGCGGACCGTTTCCGCGCAAAAGGCCGTTTCGAGAGCATGATGGCAGCGATGCCGGTCAAGCTCATCATCCATCCGCAACCGGGCCTGTTCGGCGCCGCTGCAGCATTTGCAAGGGAGATTGCATGACACCCATAGAGGCGATCATGCGGACGTCGCCGGTTATTCCGGTGATCGTCATAGACGACGTATCGCATGCCGTACCCATGGCGCAGGCACTGGTCGCCGGCGGGTTGAAGGTTCTGGAAGTCACGCTCAGAACGCCTGCGGGCCTTGAGGCGATTCGCGCAATGAAGGAGGTTCCGGGCGCCATCGTCGGCGCGGGCACGGTGCTCAACGCACGCGACCTCGACGCCGCGCTGGAGGCAGGGTCGGAGTTCATCGTCTCGCCAGGCCTCACCCCGTCACTGGGCAAGGAAGCCGTGGCAAGTGGCATTCCCTTCCTGCCGGGAACGGCGAACGCCAGCGACATCATGCTGGGCCTCGACCTCGGCCTGTCGCACTTCAAATTCTTCCCCGCTTCCACCAGCGGCGGCATTCCTGCGCTCAAGGCGCTGGCGGGTCCGTTCGGCGGCATCAAATTCTGCCCGACCGGCGGCATCACGTTGGAAACCGCGCCGGACTGGCTCGCTGTCGAGCCGGTGCTGTGCGTCGGCGGTAGCTGGCTGGTGCCCAAGGGGCCATTCGATCCGGCGAAGATAGAGGCATTGGCACGGGAAGCATCGGGGTTGGCACAATGATATCGGGTCTGCGCGATCGGCTTCAGGAACTCCATGCGCTGACCGCGCAGACCCCCCTCTACAATCCGGTCTTCCAGTTGGGACTGGAACTCTCGCGCGATCTGGAATCGGGCAAGATCACCCTCGCCCAGCTCGGCGAACTCGTGAACGTGCTGGAGCAGGAGACGCTGCGCGACCGTGCCGCCATCCTGCGCGACAAGCTGTCGCCCATCGACCGCACCGACAATCTGGCCGCCTTCCGTACCGTGGCCGGGGATGGCGCGACCGGCTTCGCGGCGTTCGCCCGCAAATGGTCGCACCCGATCCTGCATACCGTCTTCACCGGCCACCCGACCTTCCTTCTCACCGAAGCGCAGAGCGACGGCGTAGCGGAAGCGGTCCTGTCGGGCGCTGCCGACGCGCCCATCCCCCCGTCCGACGGTCCGCGCCCCGCGATCACGCTGGCCGACGAGCATCGGCAGGCGCTGGCGGCTCTCCGCAACGGCCAGCTGGCGCGCGATGCCCTCGTCCGCGTGCTGTTCGACTTGGCGGCGGAGAAATGGCCGCAGGACTGGCGCGACCTCAAACCCATGCCGTTCCGGTTCGCGACGTGGATCGGCTATGACATGGACGGGCGCACCGACCTCAACTGGCAGACCAACATCAATTTCCGCCTCAAGGAAAAGGCGGAGCGACTGGCGAGCTATGGCGATGCTGCGCGGGCGCTGGCTCTCGATGAAATCACCGCCCGGCTCGATTCCGCCGCCGTGTACAGCCGCGAGATGGCCACCCGATTCGAGGGCGATCTGGATGATCCCAAAGCCCTGTCGGAGGCCGCCAACGCCTTTACCGCGGCGCACCCCGACAAGCTGCTGTCGCTCGACCCGATCATCGAATTGCTGGAGGAGCGGGCCAAGCGCGCGGAGTTGGAGGATGCCAAGGGGCTGCTGACGCTGGCCGCCGCCATGCGCGCCGATGGCCTCGGCATGGGCTGGATTCATTTCCGCATGAATTCGTCCCAGTTGCACAACGCCGTGCGCAACCGCATCGACCCGGACAATGTGCTGGACCTCGCGGGCGGCACGGCGATGAGCCTGCTGCGTGATCACCTCAAGAAGGTGAAACCGCTCCGCTCCAACTTCGCCGCGCTCGCCATCGAGACGACGACGGCGCTGCGCCAGTTCATCACCATGGCGCAAATCCTGCACCATATCGACGCCGACACCCCCATCCGCCTGCTGATCGCCGAGTGCGAGGAGCCGCAGACGGTGATGGCCGCGCTCTATTTCGCCAAGCTGTTCGGCATCGATGACAAGGTGGACGTGTCCCCCCTGTTCGAGACGCAGACCGCGCTGGAACATGGCGGGCGCTTCCTCGATGCGCTGCTGGCCGAGCCGATTTACCGCGACTATGCGCGGCGGCGGGGCCGGGTGGCGATCCAGACCGGCTATTCGGACGCGGGCCGGTTCGTGGGGCAGATTCCTGCCGCGCTGGCGCTCGAACGGCTCGAAGGACGCCTTGCCCGCGCGATGGAGAAGAACGGTCTGGATCGTGTCTCCGCGCTGATCTTCAATACCCACGGCGAAAGTATGGGCCGTGGCGGCTATCCCGGCACCATGGTCGACCGGCTGACCTGGCCGATGAGCCACTGGGCACGCGACCAGTTTGCGCGGCGCGCGGTGCCGCTGGAGATGGAGGCGAGTTTTCAGGGCGGCGACGGCTTCCTCTATTTCAAGGCGCCGGAGATCGCGCTGGCGACACTGACGCGCATCGCGCAGGCGCATGTCTCCATCGTCGCGCCGGAGTCCGATCCCTTTTACGAGCGGACGGACATCAGCCTCGATTTCTATCGCTCGATCCGCACGGTGCAGACGACCTTCCTCGAATGGCGGGCCTATGCAAGGGCGATCACGGCCTTCGGCCTCAGCCTGCTCAGCCAGACCGGATCGCGCAAGTCGCGGCGCCAGTCGGACCTTGCCGAGCAGGAAATGGGACTGCGGCAGATTCGCGCCATCCCGCACAACGCCATCCTCCAGCAGCTTGGCTATCCGATCAACATCATCGCGGGCGTCGGCACGGCGTCGGGCGAGGAGACGGACCTGATCGCTTCGCTGCTCGGCGAATCCGTGCGCGGGCGGCAGATCATCGGCCTGCTGCGCGCCGCCAATCGCCTGTCGAGCATCAAGACGGTGGCGGCCTATGGCGAGTTGTTCAACTCCGCCTATTGGGCCAGCCGTCCCTACAGGGGCATGGAATCGCATCTGTCCGCCGCCTGCCTCGCGCTGGCGGAACGGCTGGAATCAGACGACCGGGCGGGCGAGTATCGCCGCCTTGCCTCTCGCCTGCGGGTGGACGGGACCAAGCTGCACAGCCTGCTCGCCTACCTCCCCGTCTATGAGCCCGATGATGCGCGGGAGGCGACGCGGCGGTCGCTGGGCGTCCTGCACGCGCTGCGGCTCGCGCTGATCCAGCATATGTTCCTGCATGTGGTGCAGGTGCCGGCCTTCGCGCGGTCCAACGACATCAGCCGCGACGACGTCATCAACATGGTCTTCGCGCTGAGGACGGAGGAGGCGGTGGCCCAGCTTCGCCGCGCCTATCCCGTGTCCGCGCCGGAACTCACCGATTTCTCGGTATCGGAACCCAGCGACTATCCCGACAATGAAGGCCAGCCCTATCTGGAAATCCGCGCCCGCCTGATCGACCCCATTGAGCAGGCCGACCAGATCATGCGGCAGATTTCCAGCGCCGTCGCCAATGTGTTCGGGGCGTTCGGGTAGGGCACGTCATCCAAGCGCAGGCTGGGATCTCTCCCAGCCCGCCTGGCCGCCTGAGACCCCAGCCTGCGCTGGAGTGACGTTATATGCTCAGAACAACTGCTTGCGCAGGCTGATCTGGATCGTGCGTCCCTGCGCGTCGATCAGGCCGGGACGATAGGCATCGGGCGTCACGCCATTGCCGTCCGTCACGCGCTGGCGCGTGTTGAAAATATTGTTCACGCCGAACTGAATCCGCGCGCCGCGCAGCCACGGCATGCTGCCCACCAGCTCCGGGCGCTGGCCCAGATTGGCGAACAGGCGCAGGTTGAACGTCGCAAAATCGGAAAAGCGCAGGTTGGACGAAGCGGTGCCCGTCGTGCCCACAACGCGCGTGGCGCTCTGCCACTTGCCGGTCAGGCGCAGGCCGATACCATTCTGGGAATAGCCGGACTGCATCTCCACCTCATGCCGGGGCTGACCCGCCCGGTCGCCCAGCGTGCCGCCATTCATCAGGTCGATTTCCGGCAGGCCGTCGCGCAATTGCACCACGCTGCTCAGGTTGACGGTGTGGTAGACGGCGAAGTTCAGCCGTCCGCCGCCACCGGGGCCACCGGGGCCACCGGGGCCACCGGGACCGCGCCCACCGCCAAAACCACCCCCACCACCAAAACCGCCGCCGCCCGGACCACCGGGTCCGCCGAAGCCACCGCCACCACCGGCACGCGCACCGCCGCCAAAGGCGCTCGCCCCCGACGTGCCGCTCCTGGAGCCGCTATTGCCGCCCTGACCGTCCTGTCGCTGGCCGTCTGGACGCGGACCGCCTTCGCCGTCACCACCTGGGCCGCCCGGCCCACCCGGTCCACCGGGCCGACCATTGGGAAACGCCTTCTGCATGGCCGCGCGCATCGCATCCATCTGCGCCTGTGAGGTCTTGAGCGTCTTGGTGAAATTCAGGCCCCAGCGGATCGAACTGCTTTCCTGCCGCGCGATGTTGACCGACGTGGCGTTGATCTCGGTCAACACACCATTGACGCGCGTGAAGCGATCGCCAAAGGCCTGCTCCGCCGCGTCGGTCGTGCCGGGCAGCGATCCGACGCCATTGCGCGTCAGGCGGTGGTTGTAATCGACGGAGAAGGTCAGGTCGGGCTTGGTGAACGGCTTCACCGTCGCGCCGAGGCGGAAATCCTTCTGGTCGGCCACCATGAGATTGGGGTTGCCGCCGCTGGTCTGGACGATGGTGACGGTCTGGCCGGTCTGATAGTCGAAGACCTGGACATTCTCCGTCCTGATCTGCGGATTGCCCAGTTGCTGCACGGTCGGCGCAGTCTCCGCGCTCTTGTAGGAACCGATGAAGGAGACGCCGGTGCGCGGCCGCCAGTTGAGGCCGAAGCCATAGCCCTTGATCGTGCCGAAATCCGACAGGCTCTGCACCTCCGCATTGCCGTTGGCGGACAGCTTGCCGATGAACGGCGACGGGCTCTTGATGAGCGGGATGTCGAGGCTGGCGGAACCAAGGCCGATGTTGCGGCTGAGGTCGGAGGCGCGGAAGACCGATGCCGCCAAAGTGCGGTCGTAGTTGCTCCGTTCCGCCGTGAACCCGCTCAGCGTGCCGCCGAGCCGCAGGGTGAGCGAGATATCGCCCGCCGGCATGCGGTAGAGGCTGGCATTGCTGGTGATGTCGGCAGTGGCGACGTCGGAACGGCTGCGCGCGACATCGGCCGGGTTGCGGGTCACGAGGCCCGAGGAGGGGATGTTGTAGAGGCCGTCGCTGATCGTGCGGGATTCGTCATGGGTGTAGGTGGTGGTCAGCGTACTGTGCCACACCTTGCCATCCGCGTTGATCGTCGCGCCCAGTCGCGCGGTCTGTCCACTGTTGCTGCGCGACAGGGCGTCCAGTGAATAGAGCGAGGGATCGATCGGGAGGTTCCGCGCCGACGGCCCTGTCAGCGCCAGCGTCTGATCCGTCGTCACCTCTGCGTTGATGGAGGCGTTGATCTTGTCGGACAGCGGCTTGGCATAGGTGCCGGTCACGGTCAGTTGGCGCTCGCTCGGCACCAGACTGCGCTGCGTGTTGCTGCCGTCGCTGGTGTTCACGACGCCCCGGTCGCTCTCCATCAGCATCGCCTGCCGGTCATATTCGACGTTCAGGTTCAGGCGGCCGCCCTTGCGGATGGTCAGGAAGCCCAGTTCCGCATTCGCCTTGTTCGCGCCGCCATCGGTGGACAGCGTATCCTTCCCCTCCAGCGTGAAGGCGCGGAAGCGGCGGCGCAGGACGATGTTCATCACCTTCTGATCGGCGGCATAGCCATATTTCAGCGCCACTTCTTCCGGCAGGATCTCGACCCGCTGGATCGCCTCGGTCGGGATGGTCGCGATCTCGCGAAAGCTGGAAACGCGGCGCCCTTCGAGCAGAACGATGGGCTGTCCGCCGCGTCCGCTGGTCAGTTGCGGGCTAAGCTCCGCCACCAGTTCCGAAATGTCGCTGACGCCCAGCGCGCGGACATCGCCCGCATTATAGGTGAGTTCGGGCTGGATATCCCCGACGACCGATCCGCGCAGGCGCTGGCCCGCGACGACGATCTCCTCGTCGCTCTCATCGCTGAACTGGCTGCGCGTGGACTGGCCCGATGGTTGCTGGCTGCGCTGCCGATCATCCTCATCGTCCCGCGTCTGGCCGTGCACTACGGCCGGCACGAGCGCGGCGGACGCCAGCAAGGCGCCGATCAACGAAAGCTTCTTCACCCCTTAACCCTTCCCCGAAATCCCTGATGCGCCCCTGAATGGCGCGGGCTGAACGGCGGCTGACCGCGCGGCCCGGAAGGGGTCTTCGCCCCCACCTGTTGCCGCCTTTACAGGCCGTTTGTATCACGCCCTTGTCGGCCTGTTGCGAATTTGTCGCAAAATGTCGTGAGGCGACCGTTGGCCGCTTAATAGTTGCGGAACATCTTGCGGACAAGCTGCCCGCGCCATGGAAAGCCATGATAGTTGAAGAAGAACCAGCCGCAGACCCGCGTGAAGTACAGGACGACGAACCGCATCAAGTCGCCCTGATCGCGCATATGCCGGTACAGCGCCATGTCCGCCGCCAGCCGGTCCCGCTCCGTCCCGCCACCATTGATGCCATAGGCGTTGTCATGGCGACGGCAGCCAATGTTCCGATTATAGCGGGTGCCGTCCATGAAGAGGCAATATTGGCGTTCCTGTTCAGCCATGCTGTCGTCGGAGCCTTTTCCCTGCCGGGATCGCTCCGTCCATCCCTTTTGCCACGATTTCCGAGCCACCGGCTGTTGCCACCCGGTAAAATGGCTCTAAGCATCGCGCGATGGGGATGTTCAAGCGCAAAGTGCTGTATCTGGGTGGCTTCGACCCGCGCGGGGCGCGCTTCTATCACGGGCTGTGCGCGGAGCAGGTCGGCAAGCTGGAGGGCGATGACGCCGCCAATGTCAGCCAGCGGCACCGCGACAATGGCAATGTCCGGTGGACCGTGGAGGCGCGGGACGGCAGCTACGCGACCACGCATGAATTTCTGGTGTGGGACGATCTCGTTCGGCAACACTGGATCAAGGAACCGTTCCGCCTGCTGTCGCACGGCCTCAGAGCCTATGGCCATTTTGTTCGCCAGATCGACTGGAAGACTGCGCGGATCGTCCCGCGCGGCAGCAAGGTCACGCTCTTCTACCCCGGCGCGTCCATGTTGCTCGTCCCGCTGCTCATCATGGCCGTGCTGGGCAGCCTGCTGTCGATGCTGCTGCCGGTCTGGGCGGCGATGCCCCTCGCCTTTGCCGCCGGGATCGCGGCGACGCCCACGATCCTGCGCCGCATCCACAGCCTGTGGCTCCTGCGTTTCATCATCTTCAACGACCTCTTGGCGCGCGATGCGATCAGCGAGGCGCTGCGTCAGCGGATGGAGACGTTCTCGGCGCGGATCGACGCCACGCTGGACGAGGATTGGGACGAGGTTCTGTTCCTGACGCACAGCAATGGCTCTGTACTCTCCGTGCCCGTCATCGCCTCGCTGCTCGCCCGCAGGCAGGGCGTGCTGCCGGAGCATTTCAGCATGGTGACGCTGGGCGGCACGATCCAGTTGATCGCCTGCCGCCGCGACGCCGTCCGCTATGGTGCGCAGCTCGACACGCTGGCAGCGGGGCGGTTCCGCTGGCTCGACGTCGGCTCCCTGACCGACGGCGCGTGCATCCCGCTGGTCGATCCATGCCTGCGCCGCCCGGTCACCCGGCCCGCTGGCCTGCGCCAGTTCAGCCCCCGCTGGTTCCGCTACTCCGACCCCGCCACCTATAAGGCGCAGCGGCGCGACAAGTACGAAACCCATTTCAATTACCTCCGCCGGCTCGACCGCCCCTCACCGCTGGACTATGTCGGCCTGACCTGCGGCGCGCGCCCCCTTCCCCAGTCCATCGCCGCGTTCGAGGCAGAGAATAGCTAGACCATCCATGGACCAGTGCCCGTTCACCCCCCCTTATCCGGTGCCGCACAAGAGCAAGGCATCGCTGTTCAAACGGTTCCTGACCGGCTGGACGAGCTGGATCCACACGCTGTTCGAGCGCAGCTACACGATGAAGATGGGCGAGGTTCACCTGCCCCGGCTCGATTTCTACATCGCCAACGAACTCAGCATCGTCGAACAGGTGATGACCGACGCAACCCGCGAATTTCCCAAGCACCGCTTCCTCAGCGATTTTGTGGAGCCGCTGATCGGCCAGAGCGTGTTCAACACCAATGGCAAGGTCTGGGACGATCAGCGGCGGATGATAAACCCCGCCTTCGCCCACACCAACCTCAAGCGCGTCTATGAGCTGATGAGCGATGCGGTGGGCGACATGCTGCGCCACCTCAAGGCGCAGGACGATGGCGCGATCATCGACATCGACCCGGTGATGACCCATGTCACCGCCGACGTCATCTTCCGCACCATGTTCTCTGTCAGCCTCGACCGGGACGAGGCGCTGCGCATCCATCACGCTTTCACGCGGTTTCAGCGCAATGCGCAGCCGGGGGCGATGCTGCACCTCTACGGCCTGCCCAGCTTCGGCTTTCCGAAACGCGCACTGAAAGCATCGGCAGAGATCCATGCCGTATTCGCGCCGCTGGTGCGGGCCCGCTACGACGCGTTCCAGCGCGGCGAGAGGCCGGAGAAACCCGACATCCTCCACAGCCTGCTGGAGGCGCGGCATCCCGAAACCGGCGAGCCATTCGGGTTCCAGGAACTGATCGATCAGATCGCGCTGATCTTCCTCGCGGGGCATGAGACATCGGCCAGCGCGCTCAGCTGGGCGCTCTACCTCTTGTCCGAAAGCCCCGATTTGCAGGAGACGCTGTATGGCGAAGTCGTCGCGGCGGCGGGCGACGGTCCGATAGGCTTCGACCATCTCAAGGGGATGGACGGCGTGCGCAACCTGTTCCGCGAGACGTTGCGCCTCTACCCCCCCATCGGCTTTTTCGCGCGCGCGATCACGCGGCCCACGGTGATGCGCGACAAGAACCTCAAGCCCGGCGCGATGATCGTCATCTCCCCCTGGCTGATCCAGCGCAACCGCGAGAATTTCGTATGCCCTCACAGCTTCGACCCCGACCGCTTCACCCGCCCGGAGGAAGCGGAGGCAGTCAAGGCCGCCTATATGCCCTTCGGCAAGGGTCCGCGCATCTGCGTCGGTGCAGGCTTTGCGCAGCAGGAGGCGATGCTGGTGCTGGCGGAGATCATCCGGGCTTTCCGGCTGGTGTATCCGAAGGGGCCGAAGCCGGAGCCGGTGAGCCGGTTGACGTTGCGGCCGAAGAAGGGGGTTCGGCTGGAGTTGCGGCGGCGGTAGTGGGGTGGGGCATGCCCACTTAGCTAACCCCGTCTTGGCTCGCGCCCCCAAACCCGCTACTGCGCCCCCATGCTCCGCCTCTCCGGCCTTACCCTGCCCCTCGACCATACGGACGAGGCGATGCCCGATGGCATTGCCGCGCGGCTCAATATCCCGCGCGCCGACCTCATCGACTGGAGCGTCGTGCGGCGCGGCAATGACGCCCGCCGGAAAAGTGCGATCCTGCTCGTCTATACCGTCGATGTGACCGTCCGCGACGAGGCCGCGGTTCTCGAACGGTTCGCGAAGGACCATGACGTCCGCCCGCGCCCCGACACGGATTACAAATTCCCCGCCATCGCGCCGCCGGGCTGGTCGGGCCTGCGTCCCGTCGTCATCGGGGCCGGTCCCTGCGGATTGTTCGCAGGGCTGATCCTCGCGCAAATGGGATTTCGTCCGATCATCGTGGACCGGGGCAAGGCCGTGCGGGAGCGGACGAAGGATACATGGGGCCTGTGGCGCCGCTCCGAACTCAATCCCGACAGCAATGTGCAATTCGGCGAAGGCGGCGCGGGCACCTTCTCCGACGGCAAGCTTTATTGCCGGGTGAAAGACCCGCGCTTTCTGGGCCGCAAGGTGCTGGAGGAATTCGTCAAGGCGGGCGCGCCGGAGGATATTCTTACCGAGGCGCATCCCCATATCGGCACCTTCCGCCTCGTCACCATGGTCGAGGCAATGCGCCGCACCATCGAGGAACTGGGCGGAGAATATCGCTGGCAAACGCGGGTGGACGACCTCGAACTCGATATGTTGCCCGACGGGACAAAGGCGCTGAGCGGTTTGCACATGGCGGACGGCAGTTTCCTCGAAACCGATCATGTCGTGCTGGCAGTCGGTCACAGCGCCCGCCCGACGTTCGAGATGCTGCACGCGCGCGGCGTGCATATGGAGGCGAAACCCTTTTCCATCGGCGTGCGGATCGAACATCCGCAGGCGTGGGTGGATCAGGCGCGCTACGGCAAATATGCGAAGCATCCGGTGCTGGGCGCCGCCGCCTATTCGCTCGCCCACCACTGCGCGAACGGGCGGACGGTGTATAGCTTCTGCATGTGTCCCGGTGGCCGCGTGGTGGCCGCCGCGTCGGAGGAAGGCGGCGTCGTCACCAATGGCATGAGCCAATATTCGCGCGCGGAGTTCAACGCCAACAGCGGCTTGGTCGTCGCCATCGAGCCAGAGCGCGACTATCCGGGCGGGCCGCTGGCGGGCATCGAATTGCAGCGCAAATGGGAGGCGATGGCCTTTGTCGCGGGCGGCTCCACCTATGCCGCGCCGGGGCAGACGGTGGGCGACTTCCTCGCGGGCCGCGCTTCGACCGAACTGGGCGAGGTCATTCCCTCCTACAAGCCGGGCGTCACCCTGACCGACCTGCGCCAATGCCTGCCGGAATTTGTGACGGATGCCTTCATAGAGGCGCTGCCCGCTTTCGGTCGCCAGATCGCTCATTATGACCATCCCGACGCGATTATGACCGGGGTGGAGACACGCACCTCCTCACCGCTGCGCATCACGCGCGGCAAGGACTTGCAGAGCCTGAACGTCGAGCGGCTGTTCCCCGCGGGCGAGGGCGCGGGCTATGCGGGCGGCATCCTGTCCGCCGCCATCGACGGGATCAAGGTGGCGGAAGCCGTCGCGGCGAGCATCCTGAGCCGGTGAGCACCCCCTTCGACGCGATCATATTGGGGGCCGGTGCGGCGGGCATGATGTGTGCCGCCGTGGCAGGGCAGCAGGGCAAGCGCGTCTTGCTGGTCGATCATGCCGACGGGCCGGGCAAGAAGATCCTGATCTCCGGCGGCGGGCGGTGCAATTTCACCAATATCCACACCAGTGCCGACAGATACCTCTCCACCAACCCGCATTTCGCCAAGTCCGCGCTGGGCCGCTACACCGCGCAGGATTTTCTGGATCTGGTCGAGAGTTACGGCATCGCCTGGCATGAAAAGACGCTGGGCCAGTTGTTCTGCGACGGCTCCGCGCGGCAGGTCGTGGATATGCTGGTGGAGGAATGCGCGAAAGGCGGCGTGCAATGGGCAATGGGCCAGACGGTCGGCGACGTGAGCCATGGCGACGGCATGTACCGCGTGACCATCGGCGGGGTGGAGCACAGCGCACCTACCCTCGTCCTCGCTACCGGGGGACCGTCGATCCCGAAAATGGGCGCGACCGGCTTTGCCTATAACGTCGCACGGCAATTCGGCCTGTCGGTGGTGCAGCCGCGTCCGGCGCTGGTGCCATTCACGCTGGGCGACGACGACGCGCTGTTCACCTCCTTGTCGGGCGTATCGGCGGATGTGAGCGTGCGCTGGCAAAAGACGCGCTTTCGCGAGGCGGCGCTGTTCACGCATCGGGGACTGTCCGGCCCGGCGATGCTGCAAATCTCCTCCTACTGGCAGCATCGCACCGCCATCGCCGTCGATTTCCTGCCGGATGCGGAGGGCGACTGGCTGCTGGCGGAAAAGCGCAGCCGCCCGCGCACGACGCTGCGCCGGGTGATCGGGCAGGCGTTGACGGAGCGGCTGGCGGATGCGCTGCTGGAGCGGCTGGGCGTGGATGGCGGCGAACTCGGCGCCCTGTCCGACAAGGCGCTGCGCAGCGTGCAGGCGCGGCTTGGCGACTGGCCCTTCACCCCCAGTGGCACGGAAGGCTATGCCAAGGCTGAGGTGACGGCGGGCGGCATCGCCACCGCTGGCCTCTCCTCCCGCACCATGGAGGCGACGAAAGCCCCCGGCCTTTACGCCATTGGCGAGGCGGTGGACGTCACCGGCTGGCTCGGCGGCTATAATTTCCAATGGGCCTGGGCTAGCGGCCGGGCGGCGGGGCTGGCGATCCCCTGAAACCACCAGCCGCGATAAGCGTTGGGAGCGTAATGACCTTACTTCTTCCTTCCTCGCGGTTGCGTCTGGCGCAACGCCCCAAGCTCTGTCATCCCTGACGTATGCGGGAGAAGGAATTACGGCTGGCCCTCATCTGCTACGGCGGAGTCAGCCTCGCTGTGTACATGCACGGCATCACCAAGGAGATATGGCACGTCGCGCGCGCCAGTCGCGCCTTCCACGCCGGGGAGGAGACGGCGGGCAGCAGCGCGGCGATCTACCGCGCGCTTTTGCAGGATGCGCTGGGCGCGACCGGGACGAAGCTGCGCATCATGCCAGACATATTGGCGGGCGCCAGCGCGGGCGGGATCAACGCCATCTTTCTGGCGCAGGCCATCGAGACGGGCCAGTCGCTCGAACCGCTCACCAGCCTGTGGCTGGAAAAGGCGGATGCGGACATCTTGCTCGACCCCGATGCACGCCCCCTCAACCGCTTCACCAAATTCTGGGCCGCACCGCTCCTCTGGCTGATCGCGCGGCGGCGGGGGGACACGGTGTCGCGCACCGTCGCCCCCGAAACCCGCGAGGAGGTGCGGCGCAAGCTATCCAATTTCATCCGCGCGCGCTGGTTCTCCCCGCCCTTCGGCGGCAAGGGCTTTTCCCGGCTGATCCTCGACGCCTTTGACGCCATGGCCGTGACAGCACCCGGCCATCCGCTGCTCCCCGACGGCCATCCGCTCGACCTGTTCGTCACCGCCACCGATTTTGCGGGGCATCAGGAACGGGTGCGGCTCAACAGCCCCGGCTCCATCGTGGAGACGGAGCATCGCCTGTCCATCGGGTTCAGCGCGCGCGGGACTGCGCCGCGCGATCTGGCGGACATCGCCGAACTCACTTTCGCCGCGCGTGCGACGGCCAGTTTTCCCGGCGCCTTCCCCCCGTTCACCGCCCGCGAACTGGACGAGGTGCTGGCGGAACGCGGGCGGCCATGGCCCGGACGCTGGGCCTTCCTCACCCGCATCCTGCCGCGCCAGTGCGCCGCGGGGACCATAGAGGATACGCCGATCATCGACGGGTCGGTGCTCGCCAACGCGCCCTTCGCGGAGGCGCTTCCTGCTCTCCGCAACCGGCCTGCGCGGCGGGAGGTGGACCGGCGCTTCGTCTATATCGAGCCGACGCCGCATATGTCGCTGCTCGGCGGGCACCGGCAGATCGACCCGGATGCACAGCCCCCCGCCCCCGGCTTTTTCCGCACCATTTTCGGCGCGATGAGCAATATCCCGCGCGAACAGCCGATCCGCGACGACCTGGAACGGATTGCGCTGCGGTCGGAGCGTATCCGCCGGATGCAGCGGGTGGTGGACGCGATGCGCCCGACCATCGACCAGACCATTGAGCAGACCATCGGCCAGCCCCTTTTCATCGACCACCCCACCCCCGCCCGGCTGGCAAGCTGGCGTGAAAAGGCGCATCGCAAGGCGGCACGGGCATCGGGTTTCGCCTATGTCAGCTATGCCCAGTTGAAACTGTCCGCCATCGTCAACGACCTCGCCGAGTTGCTGGCCGAACTGGCCGCCAGTGGTCCGCTGGACAGCGATGTGACGCGCGCCGTGCTATGGCAGCATATCCGGATCAACGGCGCGGACATCATGCCCGCCAGTACGCCGAAGAAGAATGACGCGGCCATCGCCTTCCTCCACGCCCATGACAGCAGTTTCCGTATCCGCCGCCTGCGCTTCATGGCCCGCCGCCTCGCGGAGACGGAGGAAGGCGAGGCGATTCCGCCCGGTTCCGAAACAGCGGCGGAGAGCGCGCGGCAGGCGATGCGCGCCAAAATCTACGAAGCCATCGCCCTCTACGCCGCGCCGGAAGGCCCCGACTTCTACGACGATGCCGCACGGGCAGCGGCGGACCGCACGCTCAACGCACCCTCTATTGCGCTCACCATGCTGGAGGATACACGGCGGCTCGGCGCGATCGACATACAGGTGGAGGAAAGCCTGTCCGCCGCGCTGGAAGGGCTGTTGGTGCCCGACCGGCGGCGCATGCTGATGGCCTATCTCGGCTTTCCCTTCTACGACATCGCCACCCTGCCCATGCTGCAGGGTGAGGGGCTGGACGAATATGATCCGATCAAGGTGGATCGCATCTCCCCCGACGATGCCGTGGCGATCCGGTCTGGGGGCGCCATGGCGACCCTGCGCGGGATCGAGTTCAACAGCTTTGGCGCGTTCTTCAGCCGCGCCTATCGGGAGAATGACTATCTGTGGGGGCGGTTGCACGGCGCCGACCGGCTCATTGACATCATATTATCCGCTCTGCCGGACAGCGACGCGATAGATAAAATATCCACCAAGCGATCCTTATTCCTGGCAATATTGGATGAAGAAGAAGATCGACTGCCACTTCAGCAGGACCAAATAACTTTGTTGAGACAAGAAATTACCAATGCCCAACAGTTGCAGGCCGATAGCATTCCATCATAACGCCATGAACATCCTGCATTTTCCCGGAAATACGGGAAATTACGTATTATTTACCCGCTGGGACTACAAGTCGCCGGGACATGCAGCGAGGTAGTCCGATGTTCGCCTGGTTTGAAAAAACGGCTCCGATACGATTGAAGTTCAAGGTCATGACGGCCTTCCAACTTGTCTGGGGCGGAGCAGGTGTTACGGGCGCCTGGCTAGCGGCACATGATGCAGAACCTCTGGGCCTTGGGCTGGCAATCGGTGCGGCGGCAGGCGCGATCCTCTCGACCCTCATCGCCGGCAAGCTGATCTGCGGTCCCTATGTCAATACGGTGGTGCGGATGGAGGGGATCGCCGCTGGTGACCTCAGTAGCCCGATCCTCCACGTCGATCATAGCGATTGCGTCGGCCGGATGACGGCGGCGATGGGTGTCTTTCGCGACAATGCCCGTCAGGTGTCCGCCCATGCGGAACAGACGGAAGTCGTCGTACACCGCCTGCGTACCGGACTGGAAGCCATTGCATCCGGCGACATGACCTATCAGATCGCCGATCCGTTCGCGGGCGACTATGATGGACTGCGCGTGACGTTCAACGGCACGGTGGAGGGGCTGGAGAACAGCCTGAGCCAGGTCGCCAGCTCCGCGCAGAGCGTGCATGCAGGCTCCACGGAAATCCGCGCGGCGTCGGAAGACCTGTCGCGCCGGACCGAGCAGCAGGCGGCCTCGCTGGAGGAAACCACCGCTGCCATGGATCAGGTCACCGGCATGGTCGGCGACACTGCGCGCGGCACCTCCGAAGTGCGCGGCGCGATCAACGCGGCGCACAAGGACGCCAGCGACGGCGGCACCGTCGTCGCGCAGGCCGTCAGCGCGATGGATGCGATCGAGAAATCCTCTCAGGAAATCGGCCAGATCATCGCGGTGATCGACGGCATCGCCTTCCAGACCAACCTCCTCGCCCTCAACGCCGGTGTCGAAGCCGCACGAGCGGGCGACGCGGGCAAGGGTTTCGCGGTCGTCGCCAATGAAGTGCGGGCGCTGGCCCAGCGTTCGGCGGACGCAGCCAAGGATATCAAGGATCTCATCACCAAAAGCTCTCAGCAGGTCTCGCAGGGTGTGGGTCTTGTCGGTGAAACCGGCAAGATGCTCGGCCGCATCGTGACCAAGATCAGCGACATCAACGGCCTGATCGTGGACATCGCCAGTTCGACGGAGACGCAGGCGACCAATCTGAAGCAGGTCAACCATGCCGTCACCGACATGGACAAGATGACGCAGCAAAATGCCGCCATGGTCGAGGAAAGCACCGCCGCCGCGCGCAACCTGTCCGGTGAGGCGGATCGTCTGGCGTCGCTGGTCGACCGTTTCCGGCTGCGCGGCGGCCATGCCTCCGCCCGTGCGATGCCCGCCCCGCCCGCCTATTCCGCACCGCGCGCCGTGCCGCAGGTCAGCGGCAATTTGGCGCTGAGCACCGATATGGACGAGGACGACTGGGCGTCGTTCTAGCGATCGGCGGATAAAAAACGGGCGGCACGATGGCCGCCCGATTTTTATAGATCAGCGCACCCAATGACAGGTGCGGGCCTTGTGCCCATGATGCCATTCGGTCTTGCAGACCTTATGCGGCTTGGCCGACCTGTGGCTGTTGTGCGGCTGGGGATGGTGCGGCTGCGCCAGCGCGGGCGAAACGCCGATGGCAAAAGTGGCAGCGGCGGCGAGCGACAGGCCCGCGATCTTACGGAGAAACATGAGCGATCCCTTTTCTAGCGGGAGAGGGTTGGTTGGTCCGTCAAACGAACCCTGTCCCAACCCCCAGCCCGCCGGCAAAGTCGCCGCCAGCTACATTTTGATACAGTCTTCAGCTATCCTTGATCTCGGACCACAGATCCTTGATCTTGCTGAAGAAGCCTTCGCTCTGGGGACATTCCGCCCCGGTTTCGGTGGAGCGGAATTCTTCGAGGATTTCCTTCTGACGCGCGGTCAGCTTGGTCGGCGTCTCCACGTCGATCTGGACGACCAGGTCGCCGCGACCACGGCCGTTGAGCACCGGCATGCCGACGCCGCGCTGGCGAAGCTGGCGGCCCGACTGAATGCCCGACGGAATGGTGATGCTGTTCACCTTGCCATCCAGCCCCGGCACCTCGATGCAGCCGCCGAGCGCCGCCGTGGTGAAGCTGACCGGAACCCGCGCGAACAGGTTCGTGCCCTCCCGCTCGAAGATCGAATGGCGACGGACATGGAGGAAGATGTAGAGGTCGCCTGCGGGAGCGCCGCGCGCCCCTGCCTCGCCCTCACCGGACAGGCGGATGCGCGTCCCCTCGTCCACGCCGGGCGGGATATCGACCTTAAGCGCCTTTGGCTTGTCCACGCGCCCCTCGCCCCGGCAGGAGCGGCAGGGCGACTTGATGCGCTGGCCCGCGCCATGGCAACTGGGGCAAGTCCGCTCGACCACGAAGAAGCCCTGTTGCGCGCGCACCTTGCCATGGCCGCCGCAGGTCGGGCAGGTTTCGACGCTGGTGCCCGGCTCTGCGCCCGTGCCTTCGCAGGGTTCGCAAACGGCGGAGACTTCGACATTGATCGTCTCGGACTTGCCGTGGAACGCCTCTTCGAGGCTGATTTCCAGATCGTAGCGCAGGTCGGCGCCCCGACGGTTCTGCTGGCGGCCACCGCCGCCGAAACCACCACCACCACCGCCAAAGATCGTCTCGAAAATATCGCCAATGTCGGAGAAACCGCCGCCGCCGAATCCGCCGCCCTGCCCACCGCCGCCACCGCTGGCCGCGTTCATGAACGCCTCATGCCCATAACGGTCATAGGCAGCGCGCTTCTGCGGGTCTTTCAGGCAGTCATAGGCCTCGTTCAGCGACTTGAAACGGTTCTCGCTGTCTGCGCAGCCCGGATTCTTGTCCGGGTGATATTTCATCGCCAGCTTGCGATAAGCGCTCTTGAGCACCGACCCGTCCGCATCCCGCGAGACTTCCAGCCGCTCGTAAAAATCCATTTCCGCGTTCATGCCGCCCCGGACCTATCAAGTTGGGAGGGTCCGCGCCGCCTGTTGCAGCGGCACGGACCCTCACAGTTCATCAGGACTTGCTGTTCTCGTCCACTTCCGAGAATTCGGCGTCGACGACGTCGTCGTCCTGCGCCGAAGCCGCAGCGCCGTCGGCACCCGGAGACGCGGCCGAAGCCTGTTCCTTCTCATAGATCGCCTGGCCGAGCTTCATGGCGACATTGGCGAGTTCCTGCGCCTTGGTCTTCATGTCCTCGACGTCGCCGCCCTCGACCGCCGACTTGGCGGCAGCGACGGCGGTTTCGATCTCGCCCTTGAGCGCGGCGTCAACCTTGTCGCCATGCTCTTCGAGCTGGCGCTCGGTCGTGTGGATCAGGCTCTCGGCGTTGTTCTTCGCCTCGGCACCCTCCCGGCGCTTCTTGTCCTCTTCGGCAAAGCGCTCGGCATCCTTGACCATCTGGTCGATGTCGGAGTCGGACAGGCCGCCCGACGCCTGGATGCGGATCTGCTGCTCCTTGCCCGTGCCCTTGTCCTTGGCGGACACGTTGACGAGGCCGTTGGCGTCGATGTCGAACGTCACCTCGATCTGCGGCACGCCGCGCGGCGCCGCCGGAATGCCGACGAGGTCGAACTGGCCGAGCAGCTTGTTGTCCGCCGCCATTTCACGCTCGCCTTGGAAGACGCGAATCGTCACCGCCTGCTGATTATCATCGGCAGTCGAATAGACCTGAGACTTCTTGGCCGGGATCGTCGTGTTGCGGTCAATCATGCGCGTGAACACGCCGCCCAGCGTCTCGATGCCGAGGCTCAGCGGGGTCACGTCGAGCAGCAGCACGTCCTTGACGTCGCCCTGCAGCACGCCCGCCTGAATGGCCGCGCCCATGGCGACGACTTCATCGGGGTTGACGCCGGTGTGCGGTTCCTTGCCGAAGAACTCCTTCACGGCCTCGCGCACCTTGGGCATGCGGGTCATGCCGCCGACGAGGACGACTTCGCTGATCTCGCTCGCCGTCACGCCCGCGTCCTGCATCGCCTTGCGGCAAGGCTCCATCGTGCGCTTGATGAGGTCGGCCACCAGACGCTCCAGATCGGAACGGGTGATGTCCTTGACCAGATGCTTCGGCCCATTGGCGTCGGCGGTGATGAAGGGCAGGTTGACCTCGGTCTTGGCAGCCGAAGACAGCTCGATCTTCGCCTTTTCAGCGGCTTCCTTCAGACGCTGGAGAGCCAGCTTGTCCTTGGTGAGGTCGATGCCTTCCTGCTTCTTGAACTCTTCGGCCAGGAACTCGACGACCTTGGAGTCGAAATCTTCGCCGCCCAGGAAGGTGTCGCCGTTGGTGGACTTCACCTCAAACACGCCATCGCCGATTTCGAGGATCGAGATGTCGAAGGTGCCGCCGCCAAGGTCATAGACGGCGATGGTCTTGCCGTCCTGCTTCTCAAGGCCATAGGCCAGAGCAGCCGCGGTCGGCTCGTTGATGATGCGCAGGACTTCGAGGCCAGCGATCTGGCCGGCGTCCTTGGTCGCCTGACGCTGGGCATCGTTGAAGTAGGCCGGAACGGTGATGACCGCCTGCGTCACCGTCTCGCCCAGATAGGCTTCGGCGGTTTCCTTCATCTTCTGCAGCGTGAAGGCGGAAATCTGCGACGGGGAATAATCCTTGCCGCCGGCCTGCACCCACGCGTCGCCGTTCGGACCCTTGGCGATTTCATAGGGGACGAGTTCCATGTCCTTCTTGGTCAGCGGATCGTCGAACCGGCGACCGATCAGGCGCTTGACCGCAAAGATCGTGTTGTCGCCATTGGTCACGGCCTGACGCTTTGCAGGCTGGCCGACCAGACGCTCACCATCCTTGGCGAAGGCCACGATGGAGGGGGTCGTGCGCGCACCCTCCGCATTTTCGATCACCTTGGGCTTGCCGCCGTCCATGACCGCGACGCAGCTGTTGGTGGTGCCCAGATCGATACCGATAACTTTTGCCATTATGTCCTCTTCAAACCCCAAAATGTTTCAGCGGTTTGCGAACCCGTCCCACGAAAGCGCCAGAACGAACCCGCTTCGGGGGCCGATATAGGTGGGCTTTCGCCGGGAACAAGCCGGGTAGTCGACTCCCCCGCAATCCCAATGCGGCACGGCGCATGGCATGTGTTACAAGCGGGTGGCAATCCTTTCCTTCACAAACAAGGGCCTGTCCCCCTTGTCCGCAATGGCCGGGATTGCTTTTTGAAGGCTGCTGACAAGGAGGAAGTCGCCGACCGGGCTACCTTGACCCGGCCAAGACTTTCGACGCAGATCAGCGGCCTTCAAAAAGCAACCGCTTGCGGCGGGCGGGATTTGCCCCATTGCAGCGTTGCTCGTCGATCACGATGCTTTGGCATCGCTCACTCCTCACGCCTTGCACTGGGGCAAATCCCGCTCCGTCACGACCGTTGCGGACAAGGGGGACAGGCCCTAGATAGCCCGCAACCGACTCGCGCCCTGTGCGCGGGCTTTTCCTAAGCTCCAGATGAAGAGAGATCAGATGCGCATCGCCATCGCCTCCGATCATGCCGCAGTGGCATTGAAAGCCGACCTCGCCGCATGGCTCCGCGAACATGGGCATGAGGTCGACGACCTCGGTCCCGACACGACCGACAGCGTCGACTATCCCGATTACGGGTACAAGCTGGCCGCCGCCGTCGCGGAAGGCCGCGCCGAAAAGGGCGTGGCGCTGTGCGGATCGGGCATCGGCATCTCCATCGCGGTGAACCGCAATCCGGCCGCCCGCTGCGCGCTGGTGTCGGAGCCGCTGTCCGCGAAACTCAGCCGCGAACATAATGACGCGAACGTCGTCGCCATGGGCGCGCGCCTGATCGGGCCGGATATGGCCAAGGCGATCCTGACCGCTTTCCTGACGACGGACTTTGGCGGCGACCGCCACGCCCGCCGCGTCGGCAAGCTTTCCAATCCCCCCGTTTCCGCTAGCGTCTGAAAGGATCGACGATCATGGCAACCACCGCTATCCAGACCACGCAGGCCGGATTTTTCTCCGCCGACCTCGCCACCGCCGATCCCGCCGTCGCTGACGCCATCGCCCGCGAACTGAAGCGCCAGCAGAACAAGATCGAACTGATCGCGTCCGAGAATATCGTCTCCAAGGCGGTGCTGGAGGCAGCAGGCTCCATCTTCACCAACAAATATGCCGAGGGTTATCCCGGCAAGCGTTACTATGGTGGCTGCGAATATGCCGACGTCGTGGAGACGCTGGCGATCGATCGCGCCAAGGAGCTCTTTGGCTGCGACTTCGCGAACGTTCAGCCCAATTCGGGCAGCCAGATGAACCAGGCCGTGTTCCTCGCCCTGCTCCAGCCGGGCGACACGTTCATGGGCCTCGACCTCAATTCGGGCGGGCATCTGACGCACGGCTCTCCGGTCAACATGTCGGGCAAGTGGTTCAAGCCGGTGGCCTATGGCGTCCGCGCCGACGATCACCTGATCGACATGGATGTTGTGGCGCAGATTGCGCGCGAGCATAAGCCCAAGCTGATCATCGCGGGCGGCACCGCCTATAGCCGCATCTGGGACTTCAAGCGTTTCCGCGAGATCGCGGACGAAGTCGGCGCCTACCTCATGGTCGACATGTCGCACTTCGGCGGCCTCGTCGCCGGTGGCGCGCATCCCTCGCCCTTCCCGCACGCCCATGTCGCGACCACGACCACGCACAAGACGCTGCGCGGCCCCCGTTCCGGTATCATCCTGACCAATGACGAGGCGATCGCCAAGAAGGTCAACTCCGCCGTGTTCCCCGGCATGCAGGGTGGCCCGCTGATGCACATCGTCGCGGCCAAGGCCGTTGCGTTTCAGGAGGCGCTCCAGCCGGAGTTCAAGGCCTACGCCCATCAGGTCGTCGCCAATGCCCGCGCGCTGGCGGCTGCGCTCAAGGACACCGGCCTCAACATCGTGTCCGGCGGCACCGACAACCACCTGATGCTGGTCGACCTGACGCCCAAGGACGCGACCGGCAAGGCTGCGGAAAAGGCGCTGGATCGCGCATGGCTGACCTGCAACAAGAACGGTATTCCTTTCGACACCCGCTCACCCTTCGTCACGTCGGGCATCCGCCTCGGCACGCCCGCAGGCACGACGCGCGGTTTCGGTGAAGCCGAATTCCGCGAGATCGCCGGACTGATCGCGGAAGTGGTCGAAGGCATCAAGCGCAACGGTGAAGAGGGCGACGGCCAGGTCGAGGCGCATGTCCGCGACAAGGTTGCGGCGCTGACGGCACGCTTCCCGATCTATTGATCAAATGATTCCCGTGCGGGGCCGGATCGCTGGCCCCGCATGGATGGAAAGGTTTTGACGAATGCGCTGCCCTTTCTGCGGCCATGACAACAGCCAAGTGAAGGACAGCCGCCCGACCGAGGACGGCGCGGCCATCCGCCGCCGCCGCCAGTGCGAGGGCTGCGCGGGCCGCTTCACCACGTTCGAACGCATCCAGCTGCGCGAGATCATGGTGGTGAAATCGGAGGGCAAGAGCGAGCCGTTCGACCGCGAAAAACTGGAACGCTCCATCACCCTCGCCTGCCGCAAGCGCGCCATCGACGCGGTCAAGATCGACCGCCTCGTCTCCGGGATCCAGCGGCAGGTCGAAACGGCAGGCGAAAGCGAAATCCCGTCCCAGCGCATCGGCCAACTGGCGATGGAGGGGCTGAAGGCACTCGACAGCGTGGCCTATATCCGCTTTGCCAGCGTGTATAAGGATTTTACCGAAGCGCGCGATTTCGAGGAATTTGCAGGGTCGATCCGGGAGGTGAGCGGGGAATGATGTCCTCCTTCCCGTTCGGTTTGAGCTTGTCGAGAACCCTTGCGCTCCCTCCCCTTCCGTTCGTCCTGAGTAGCCATGGTGGACTGAGCTTCCCACTTCCGTTCGGTTCGAGCTTGTCGAGAACGCCCACACGCACCGCGCCTCACGTTCGGTTCGAGCCTGTCGAGAGCGCGGCATGAGTTTCTGGGTCTATATCCTCCGTTGCTCCGACGGCACTTATTACACCGGCCATACCGACGATCTCGAACGCCGCGTCGCGCAGCATCAGTCGGGCGCATTTCCGGGCTACACCCATGATCGACGTCCCGTCGAACTGGTCTTCAGCGAGACGTTTACGGACCGGATCGACGCTCTGGAACGCGAACAGCAGGTCAAGGACTGGTCGCGCAAAAAAAAGGAAGCTCTGATCCGACAGGACTGGCAAGGCGTGTCGGAGGCTGCACGTTCTCGATCCCGCGTCTCGACTTCGCTCGACGCTCGCTCGAACCGAACGGAGGGGGACGGGGCAGCTCAGACCCTGCACGGAACGGAAACGGGCAACACCCCGCCCCCCGTCATCGTCCTCGTCCGCCCGCAATTGGGCGAAAACATCGGCAAGGCCGCGCGCGCGATGCTCAATTTCGGGCTGGTCGAGATGCGCCTCGTCACGCCCCGCGATGGCTGGCCCAATCCCGACGCAGGCCCAGCGGCAGCGGGCGCAGACATCGTGCTGGAACAGGCGACGGTCTTCGCATCGCTGCAAGAGGCGGTCGCCGATTGCGCCCATGTCTATGCCACCACCGTGCGGAAGCGCGGCGTCACCAAGCCCGTGGTCACGCCGGAGGAAGCCGCGCGCGAAATCCATGGCCGCACGGGCCGCAGCGCCTTCGTCTTCGGGCCGGAACGCTCCGGCCTCGAAACCGATGATGTCGCGGTCGCGCGCAGTATCCTGACGGTTCCGATCAACCCGGAATTCGGCTCGCTGAATCTCGCGCAGGCCGTCATCCTGTGCGCCTATGAATGGTCGAAAGGGGTCGCGCTCGCCCAGCCGACCGTCACCGACCTCCACGAACCGGCCCCGCAGGAGGAACTGGAGGGCATGATCGCGCAGATGGACGCGATGCTGGTCGAAACCGGCTATTTCTTCCCGCCCGACCGCGCCCATGCGACCCGCCTGACGCTCCGCAACGTGCTGACCAAGCCGGGCTGGAACAGTCTGGAGGTGCGGACGATGCGCGGCGTCCTGTCCACGCTGGCCCGCCCCCGGCGGCGCGGCGAGTAATTCGGCGGCCTTGGAGCGTTTCCGCTCCAAGGCGAAAGCCGCCTGCACCCGTTTCCTTCCGCAACCCTCTGGCATCGTTTCGCAAATGCTATAGGTTGCGGGACATGGCGGAGCCGCACCCCTCTCCCGATCCAGCACCGCGCCCGGAACCCGTGGGCGGCACGCTGGTTCGCCGCCATCGCCTGTCCACCCGGCTGTGGCACGCGCTGAACGCCGTCACGCTCTATGTGCTGTTCACCAGCGGCCTCGGCATCTTCAACGCCCATCCCCGCCTCTATTGGGGGCAATATGGCGCGAATTTCGATCATGCCTGGCTGGAACTCAGCCGCTTTTCGGGCTGGCTGACCCTGCCAGCGCACTACAGCCTCGCGCTGTCGCGCCGCTGGCACCTCGCCTTCGCGCTGGTCCTCGGCTTTTCGCTCCTCGCCTATATGCTGTGGAGCCTAATCAACCGGCACATCATCCGCGACCTCACCTTCCGCCGGGGCGAGCTCAGGCCCGCCCATGTCTGGCGCGACATCCGCGATCATGCCCGTCTGCGCTTTCCCACCGGCACAGCGGCGCTGCGCTATAATGTCCTGCAAAAGGCGAGCTATATCGCCGTCATCTTCGTCCTGATCCCGCTCGCCATCGCCACTGGCCTCACCATGTCGCCCGGCATGGACGCGGCATGGCCGTGGCTGCTCGACCTGTTCGGTGGGCGGCAGACGGCGCGGTCGATCCATTTCCTCGTCGCATGGAGCCTCGTCGCCTTTTTCGCGGTCCATATGCTGATGGTCCTGCTCGCCGGTCCGGTGAACGAGGTCCGCTCGATGATCACCGGCTGGTATCGCCTGCCGAAAGACAGCGGATGACGATCCGCCTCACCCGCCGCGCCCTGATCGGCAGCATCGCCGCGATCCCATTGACGAGCACGCTGGCGGGCTGCGATCGCCTCGCCGAGGTGCCGGCGGTGCGCGATGCCCTGTTCTCCGCCGAGAATTTCCACAAATGGGCGCAGCGCACGCTGATGGACCGCCACAGCCTCGCCGCCGAATATCGGCCCGACCAGATTTCCCCCTTCTTCCGCCCCAATGGCACCAGCAACCCGGATACGGAGGAGTATCGCGCGCTCTGGCGCAGCGGTTTCGACGGATGGCGCCTGACCGTCGACGGCCTCGTCGGACGGCCACTCTCGCTCAGCCTTGCCGAGATCATGGCGATGCCCAGCCGCCAGCAGATCACCCGCCATGATTGCGTTGAGGGATGGAGCGCGATCGGCAAGTGGCGCGGCGTGCCCCTGTCGCTGGTCCTCGCCGCCGCCCGGATCAGCGACCGCGCGCGCTACCTCGTCTTCCACTGCGCCGACCAGATGTCCGCGACGCAGCCCTATTATGAGAGCATCGACATGGTCGACGCGCTCCACCCCCAGACCATCCTCGCCTTCGCGCTCAACGACCGGCGCCTCAGCGTCGCCAATGGCGCGCCGATCCGGCTGCGCGTGGAACGGCAACTGGGCTACAAGCAGGCCAAATATCTGATGCGGATTCAGGCCGTGGATAGCCTGTCCGGCATTTATGGCGGCAAGGGTGGCTTCTGGGAAGACAAGGCTGGCTACGAACTTTACGCAGGTATTTGAACAACAAAGGGTCGAAGTCACGCAATGAGCATGGTCTTGCTGAGCAAAGCGCTGGAGCGCCTTGTCAAAAAGGGAAATCTGGCCGTCACCGATCACAAGGGACGGCAATACAGCTTTGGCACCCCCTCCCCCGATTATCCCGATGTCGCCATCCGCTTCACCGATGGAACCCCGCCTCTGGCCATCGTGCGCGATCCCGCTCTGGGCGCGGCGGAGACGTTCATGGATGGCCGTCTGGTGATTGAAAAGGGCGACATCCTCGACCTCGTCTCCCTCGTCCAGATGAACAACACATGGGAGAATAACCGCCATCTGGAGGTGCCCAGCGGCTGGAAATATGCGTGGCAGATGCTGATGCGCCGGTTCCGCCAGATCAACCTGCCCGGCACATCGCGCCGCAATGTCGCGCATCATTATGACCTCGATGGCGGCCTCTACGACCTCTTCCTCGACGCCGACCGCCAATATAGCTGCGCCTATTACGGCCATGCCGACACCACCCTCGAAGAGGCGCAGGAGGCGAAGAAGAAGCATATCGCCGCCAAGCTGGCGCTGAAACCCGGCCAGCGCGTGCTGGACATCGGCTGCGGCTGGGGCGGCATGGCGCTGTACCTCAACAAGCATCATGGCGTGGACGTCACCGGCATCACCCTATCCACCGAACAACTCGCCGTCGCCCGCCGCCGGGCGGAGGAAGCGGGCGTCGCGGATCATGTGCGTTTCGAGCTGATCGACTATCGCAAGATGGAGGGGCAGTTCGACCGCATCGTCTCGGTCGGCATGTTCGAGCATGTGGGCGTGCCGCATTTCCGCGAGTTCTTCCGCACTTGCCACAATCTGCTGAAGCCCGATGGCGTGTTCCTGCTCCACACCATTGGCCGGGTGGACGGTCCCAACGCCACCGACGCCTTCACCCGCAAATATATCTTCCCCGGCGGCTATATCCCCGCCCTGTCGGAAACGATGGCAGCGGCGGAGCCCAATCGGCTGATGGTGACGGACGTGGAGATTTTGCGCCTCCATTATGCCCGGACGCTGCGCCACTGGTATGAGCGCACGGTCGCCAATCAGGCAAAGATCGAGGCGCTGTACGACGCCCGCTTCTTCCGCATGTGGACCTATTATCTGGCGGGCGCGATCTCCGCCTTCGAGCATAGCGCGCTGGTCAATTTCCAGATCCAGTTCACGCGCGACCGCCACGCCCTGCCGATCACGCGCGATTATATGATCGCAAACGGGTAGGCCGGGGCCGGAAAAGCCGATCCCGGTTGCGCTCCGCCCCCTCCCCTGATAGCGGCGCGCGCTATACCGTTTTCAGTAGAAAGACCGTGCATGTCCGAGTCCATCAACCGGGTCGTCCTCGCCTATTCCGGCGGCCTCGACACCAGCGTCATCCTGAAGTGGCTGCAGCAGGAATATCAGTGCGAGGTCGTGACCTTCACCGCCGATTTGGGTCAGGGTGAGGAACTGGAGCCTGCGCGGCAAAAGGCGCGGGCTGCGGGCGTCAAGGAAGAGCATATCTTCATCGACGACCTGCGCGAGGAATTCGTGAAGGACTATGTGTTCCCGATGATGCGCTCCAACGCGCTGTACGAGGGGCTGTACCTGCTCGGCACGTCCATCGCCCGCCCGCTGATCGCCAAGCGCCAGATCGAGATCGCCAAGATGGTCGGCGCCGACGCCGTGTCCCATGGCGCGACCGGCAAGGGCAATGATCAGGTCCGCTTCGAGCTGGGCTATTATGCACTCCAGCCGGACATCAAGGTGATCGCGCCGTGGCGCGAATGGGATCTGACCAGCCGCACCGCCCTGATCCAGTTCGCCGAACAGCACCAGATTCAGGTGCCCAAGGACAAGCGCGGCGAAAGCCCCTTCTCCACCGACGCGAACATGCTGCACACCTCGTCCGAGGGCAAGGTGCTGGAAGACCCGTGGCAGGAAGTCCCCGACTTCGTCTATTCGCGCACGGTGAACCCGGAGGATGCGCCGGACCAGCCGGAATATATCACCGTCGACTTCGAGCGCGGTGACGGCGTGGCGATCAACGGCGTGGGCATGTCGCCCGCGACCCTGCTTGAGACGCTGAACGAATACGGTCGCAAGCACGGCATCGGCCGCCTCGACTTGGTCGAGAACCGCTTCGTGGGCATGAAGTCGCGCGGCATGTACGAAACGCCGGGCGGCACCATCTACCACCTCGCCCATCGCGGCGTGGAGCAGATCACGCTGGATCGCGGCGCCGCGCATCTCAAGGACGAGCTGGCGCCGAAATATGCGGAGCTGATCTACAACGGCTTCTGGTTCTCGCCGGAGCGCGAGATGCTGCAGGCCGCGATCGACCACAGTCAGGCGAAGGTGACGGGCACCGTCCGCCTCAAGCTGTACAAGGGCGGCGTTTACATCGTCGGCCGCAAGTCGCCCAACTCGCTCTACAGCGAGAAGGTCGTGACGTTCGAGGACGACGCGGGCGCCTATGACCAGCGTGACGCGGCGGGCTTCATCAAGCTGAACGCCCTGCGCCTGCGCCTGCTGGGTCGCCGGGACGCCTGACCGGTCCGACAGGGACTGAAAAATTCGGGGCGGCGCGCTGATTGGCGGGCCGCCCTTTTTCTGTTGGGCGGTGCGCGGTACGTCTTCATGCTATGAGGCAGAACGTCCCGACATGACTGCGAGGCCCGATGCCGTCCCGTTCCCACCGCTCCGTCCATAGCCGCCTGCCGTGGCGATTCGGCCTGTTCCTGCTGCTCTGCCTGACCGCCGCGCCGCTGACCTTGCTGATGCCCGCGCATTTCGCTCTGATGGTGGGCTTCGATACGGCGGGGCTGATCTTCCTGCTCAGCCTCGCGCCGCTGCTCCGGCATGACGAGAATGATATGCGCGCCCATGCGCGCGCCAATGACGGCAACCGCGTCTCCATGCTGCTGATCACCGGAATCGTGATGATCGTGTTGCTGGTCGTCGTCGCGGCGGAGCTGGCGCAGCGGCAGTCCCACCCGTCGATGGGCGCGATGGCGCTGATCCTCGGCACGCTGGCGATCGCATGGGTGTTCGCCAACATGGTCTATGCGCTGCACTATGCCTTTTTGTTCTACAGCGGAGACGATGCGGGGAAGGATCGCGGCGGCATCGACTTTCCCGGCAAGGACGCCTCCCCCGGCAAGGGCGACCCCGGCGGCGGGCCGGATTATTGGGACTTCATCTATTTCGCCTTCACGCTGGGCATGACGTTCCAGACATCGGATGTGGAGATCAGCTCGCGCGAGGTGCGCAAGACCGTCACCTTCCACTGCCTCGCCGCGTTCATCTTCAACCTGGGCATCATCGCCTTCACCATCAACGTGCTGGGCGCGGGCTAGAGCCAGAGCGACAGCCAGAGCGGAATGGTGACGATGGACAGGATCGTGGAGATCAGAATCACGCGGGAGGTCGTCGCCCCCTCCCGCCCATAATATTCCGCGACCATATACGGTCCGGTCCCCGTGGGCAGCGCGGCGAGCAGCACGGCGGCCACGACCACCGGATGCGGCAAGCCCAGCAGCGGTCCCGCAACCACCCCTGTCACCGCAGGCTGCACCACCAGTTTCAGGCCGACCAGCAGGGCAACCGCGCGCCCATCGATGCGTCCGCCGACACCCCGCTGATGCGCGAGAAACAGCCCGATGGACACCAGCGCGCAAGGCGATGTCGCCCCGCCCAGCAGTTTCAGGAACGCCTCGACCGGCTGCGGGATTACGACTCCCGATAGCGCCGTTACTGCGCCCAGCACGGGCGCGACGAGCAACGGATTGCGCACCAGCGCACCGCCCACCTGCGCGAGGATCGCCCTGCCGCCCTTGCCGCGATGCAGACTGGCCTCGATGATGACGATGGCGATCGCAAACAACAGGCATATCGTCAGCAAAACCGACACGGTGATCAGCGGCAGGCTCTCCCGGCCCAACACGGCCAGCCCGATGGGGAAGCCCATGAAACCGTTATTGGGATAGGCTGCGTTCAGTCCGTCCACCGCGCCATCCGCCACATGGTGCGGCTCACAGCCCCGTATCAGCACGGTCAGCGCAAAGATCAGCGCCATCCCTGCTGCTGTCGCCGCCACGAAGCCCGGTCGCCAGATTTCGCTCCACCGGACATGGGCGATGATGTCGAACAGCAGTGCAGGCAGGGCGAGCCAGACCACGAAACGGTTGATCTCCCGCGCTGCCGGAGCGCCCAGCACACCCGTCCGCCCGGACAGCCAGCCCGCAAGGATCAGTGCGAAAATCGGAAGTACGATGAGGAGGATGGCCAGCACCACCCGCCGATAGCGCAGGGCGTACAGCCCGTCCATTCGTCCCTCGCAGTCTCCCTCATGGTAAAACAGGGGCTTACGATATTTTCGCTGCCTCGGTCCTGCAGCCGGTGCGGAATGCCGTCCCCGGAATCGTTTTCACAACAGGGAAGGCTGGGTGAGGGCGATATGACTGTCTTCGTTTCTGGATCGACGACGATGAATGACGGGGCCGCCGCATGAGCGCCTCCGCTCTGGCGCTCGCCATGATGCTGGGCGGAGCGCCGGTCAGCCCGATCGATACGCCGGTCGCGACGCCCGTGTCGAAGGCGGATACCAACTTCGCAGCCGCCATGACAGCTACGCCGGGCGAAAGCGCGATGGCCGATCCCTCCTCGCCCGAACAGGACAGCATCACCGTGACCGCGCGCGACCGGCACGCGACCAACGATCCGCTGGAAGCCGTCAACCATCAGAGTTTCGCCGTCACGCAGGCGGTGGACAAGGCCGTCATCGGCCCGGTCGCCATGGCCTATGAACGCACGGTGCCCAAGCCCGCGCGCAACGGCCTGCGCAACTTCTTCCGCAACCTGCACGAGCCGGTGGTGTTCGTGAACTTCCTGCTCCAGCTCAAGCCCGGCAGGGCGGCGGAGACGCTGGGCCGCTTTGCGATCAACAGCACGGTCGGCGCGGCGGGCCTGATCGACGTGGCCAAGACGCGCCCATTCCACCTGCCCTTCCGCCCCAATGGCTTTGCCAACAGCCTGGCCTATTATGGCGTGAAGCCGGGCCCGTTCCTGTACCTGCCGATCATCGGCGCGACGACGCTGCGCGATCTGGTCGGGCGGAGCATGGACACGGTCATCTATCCCATCCCCGGCGGCAGGCCGATCAGCGGCGGGGCCTATGCGGCGACGTCCACGACGGTCAAGGCACTGAACCGGCGCGTGGATTTCGACGGCACGCTACACGAACTGCGCGACGACAACCCGCACGCCTATGCCTCGCTGCGGCAATATTATCTCGACAAGCGGGCAGCGGAAGTCGCCGCCCTGCACACTCGCCGCCGCAGGAACGACGACCGCATCGAACTCTCCGGTCCCGTCACCATTCCCACGCCGCCGGTGCCCTGAAGCCGCCGTTTCAGGGCTGGAAGATCGCAGGAGTTCCGATCTTCACCATCTGCGCCAGCCGGGCCGCATCCCAGTTGGTCAGCCGCACGCAGCCATGGCTCTGTGCCCGTCCGATGGTCTGCGGCTCGCCGGTGCCATGGATGCCGTAATGCGGCTTTGACAGGTCAAGCCAGACGACGCCGACCGGGCCATTGGGGCCGGGCTTTAGCAGCACCGCCTCCTTCTTGTCGCTCACATCCCAGAACAGCTTAGGGTTGTAGTGGAAGTCGGGGTTGCGGCTGATCCCCTGAATTTTCCAGCGCCCGATCGGCAGCGGATCATGGCCGCTGCCCATGGTCGCGGGAAATTGGGCGATGAGCTTGTCGCTCTCGTCCAGCACCTTCAGCACGCCCTCCGACTTGTCCACCACGACCTTCGTGCCCTGCGGCTGGTCCGGCGCGACGCCCAGAAGTTGCAGCGTGCGGTTCCAGCCGCGCTCATCCTTGCCCAGCCGCGCCGGATCGACATCGGCGATATTGGGCACGCGGATCGTCCGGCCCGCGCCGACTTTCGTGCCAGCGGGATTGAGGGCGGCGAGCGCCTCCGGCGTGGTGTGGAACCGTTCGGCCAAGGCCTCAGCCAGCGAGCGATAGTTGATTGCGGGCAGCTTTGCCTGTTCCGATGCGTCCTTCGGCAGATCCGGGTTGAAGGGTCCGCGCGCAAAGGCAGCAGGGATGACGACCAGCCGCGTCGCGGGCACGTCACTCCACCGGCGCAGCGCATTCTGTGTCGCGGCATCATAGTCGCCGGTCACCGGCAGGCCGTTCGCTTCCTGAAAGCCCTTCAGTGCAAGGGTCAGGGACTGGCCCTCCTTGCCGTCGATGACGCCGGGTGAGAAACCAGCCCTGTCGAGGATCACCTGCGCGCGGAGCGGCGGCGGCTCTTTGAACGCGCTCTGTCCTGCTGGCGCATCCGCAAAGCTGAGCGTGTCGGGCTGCGGCACACTACCGCCCGCCTTGCCATCGGCGCTATTCCTTGCGGGGTCGGAGGAGGAATTGCACCCTGCGAGGAGCAGGACGGTGGCAAAACAGATCAGGGCTTTCAAGCAAGGCACCTCTCGGATTCCGGGATGCGATTAACGCGCCGGAACGCCGAAGGATGCAGTCAGGTCTTGGCGGCGAAGATCATCCTGCCCGGCCCCATGTGCGCGAAAGCGGTTTCGAGATCACCGTCGCCCACCGCGAAACAGCCTTGGCTACGCCCCAGCTTGCCGTGCGTCTGCAGCATCGACGCGTCCGCATACCACGCGCCATGGACGACCAGTGCCCGCTCCAGCGCATTGCTGTTCGTCGGGTCGAGGCCGACGATACGCTGCGACCGGCCATGTTTGCCGATATAATAATTGCGGGTCGCGAACGCGCCCTCGCTCGACGCATTGGAGCCGAAAGCGTTGGAGAAATGTTCGACCCAACCGCTGTGGTCCGGGTCCGACCCGCTGCCATGCGCGACCAGCATCGATGTTGCCCGCCCATCCTCCAGATTGAGGAAATGCAGGCGCTTGTCGGACGATGGTGCGGCGAAATCGGCGATGGCGATGCGGTCGCGGCGATCCACCGCGCTCCCGTGGCGTTGCAGCGCAGCCAGCGCCGACGCCAGCAACGCCGGGCGGATATCGGTTCGGATCGCTGGCGTGGCAGCTACGCGCGGCAAAGGGTTGCGCGCGGGGGCAGGCTTTGATGGTCGTGTCTTGCGTAGCGGCATCGCGGGGCCCAACAGGGCAGCACCCGCAATGGCCAATCCGGATTTCAGCATCCTCCGGCGTGCATCGTCGTGCATGTTCCATGTCCCGGCATTCGCCCTTCAGGACGGGCAGACCCTAGGTGGGGATCAATGACGCCCACACAAGATCGCCATGCCCCACCCAGCGACCGGGCGGTCCTTTTACCCGCTCAGGTCGCCATGGGCTGCAGCGTGCGAAGCTGTCTGCGATAATCGCGCGCCCGACCGAGGTAGAGGGTTCTGACCGCAGGCATCTTTGTCGCGGCGGCCAGCAAATAGCAGCGGTCGATCCGGCGCTCGAGATGCTCGCGGCTCCACAACTTAACCATATTGCCCTCTCCGATGATATGACACCGCGCAAATCCATCGAGCCATGAAATGGTTGCCTGGATTTTGGGCGCGGCTTCCTCAAAGGCGTCGAACTGCGCGTCTGGCGCGGCAGTGCGACTCTTGCCATTCACCGGATATTCATGCCGAACCGCTCGTCTGTCAACGCCCCCTGTCGGCGGTGCCGGGGTCGGGGATTCCCATGCGGGCAAGCGCGTCCATACGCCCTGCATCCGGCCATTCCAGCGTCCGCACGCTATCGCCAAACGCCCGCATAGGCTCGCGGCGCAGATCGTAAATGGGCCAGTCCGCCCCGCCTGTCGGACCATTGGGGTCGCCGCTCGCGGCAAAGGCGACAAGCGCCGCCTGCATCTCCGCGCCCAGCCGCCTGTCGGCCTCCGTCCATGCCCTCGTCCGGCGCGAACCGTTGAGGCTGTCGAAGGTGCCGAGCCAATAGGGCACATCGTCCGTATGATTGACGCCGGTCGTCGCGGGGTCGAGGTCGGAGAAGGCGACGCCGGGCGCATAGGGGTGACGGCGGTCGAACCAATAGGCGTAAATCGGCGCCTTGCCATGCGCGACCTGCAACATCGCCCAACTGCGCATCATGGTCGAAAAGCCCGTGTCATGCGCCAGCGCGCGCGCCGCCGTCACGACCTCCGCATCGCTCCGCGCTGGATAAAGGCGCAGCACCGCATCCCCCTTCGCCTCGAAGTGCGTCGCCACGGCAGAGCGATAGGCCGCCACGGTCGTCACCGCCGCCAACGGGGTCAGCGCCTCGTCGCGCACAGTGCCCAGCAGGATGGGCACATCCGCTGCGCCGCCCGCCGCATATAGCTCCGCCGGTGCGCGCGGCACGACGGCTCCATCCACTATGGGCAGCGACAATGGCCCCTGCGCCGCGACGATGCGATCGGCGGGGATGCGGCGCAGCGCGGCGAGATCGGGCGCGCCAAGCTTCGCCTTGAACGCCGTTCCCTGCCCCTCCGCCACGACCAGCGGCGGGGTGCGATCCGCATGGATGGAACTGTAGACCGAACCGCTCAGCGCCGCGATCCGGTGGAACAGCCCCCGCGCTTGCGGGCTGACCTGCAGCAGCGCGATGGACATGGCGCCCGCCGACTGGCCCATGATCGTCACGCGTCCCGGATCGCCACCGAAGCGGGCGATGTTTGCCCGGACCCAGCGGAGCGCCGCGATCTGGTCCATCAGCCCGTAATTGCCGGACGCGTGATCGGGCGATTCCGCGCTCAGTTCCGGCAAGGCAAGAAACCCCAGCGCGCCCAGCCGGTAGTTGATGCCCACCACGACAGCCCCCGCCGCCGCGAGCCGGTCGCCCACATACAGCGGTTTGCGCGCCGATCCCGCGACGAAGGAACCGCCATGGATATAGACAATGACCGGCAGCCCCGCATCCCGCTTCGCCCCGGCAGGCGCCCATATATTAAGGGTCAGGCAATCCTCCGCCACCGGATCGTCACCCACATAATAGGCGATCCCATGGTCGCGCAGCGGCTGCATGCAGGACGGCGCGAAATGGCTGGCGTCGAGGGTGCGCGAGCGGGCGGCGGGCGGCTGCGGCGGCTTCCAGCGCAGGTCGCCGATGGGCGGCGCGGCGAACGGTATGCCGAGCCACGCCTGAACGCCGTCGTCCAGCGCCGTGCCCTCCACCGGCCCTTCCGTCGTCTGGACCGGCGCGGCCTGCGCCGCCGCCGCCATGACGGCAAGGCCCGCGAACAGAGCCGACAGCATCGTCTTTCTCATCGCCTGACACCTCCGGTCGATTCCCGCCGTATCATCTCATAGTCGACCTCACGCCGCTCCACCGTCTCTGGCGCGGCCAACAGCAGGTCCGCCGCCTGAAACCCCAGTTCCCGCGTCGGCTGGCGGATGGTGGTGAGCGGGGGCCAGACGAAACTCGCCACCGCATCATCGCCAAAGCCCGCCACGGACAGGTCGCCGGGCACCGCCAGCCCGCGGCGATGGGCGACGTTGAGCACCCCCGCCGCCATCTCGTCGTTGGACGCGAAAATCGCGGTCGGCGGATGGTCGAGCGACAGCAGCGCCTCACCCGCCGCCGCGCCGGACAGGAAATCATACTGCCCCGTCCGCACCATCAGCGGGTCGAGCGGACATTGGGCCGCCGCCAGCGCCGCCTCGAACCCCGCGCGGCGCAGCGGGCTGGCCGTATAGCCGGGATGGCCGGCAATAAATCCGATACGCCGATGGCCCAGCGCCAGCAGGTGCCGCGTCATCTCCTCCGCCGCGCCGTGGTTGTCGAGCAGGACGCACGACGACCGCCCGATTTCGTGTGCAGGCTGGACCCGCACAAAGGGCACGCCCCGGCGTTCAAGCAGGTCCAGCACATCCTGCCGGTCCGACGCGGGCGGCGTCAGGATCAGGCCGTCTATGCCCGTCGTGTCGATCAGGCTTTCGATCTCGTCCAGCAGCCGGTCGGATTCATGGTCATAGGGCTGCGCGATCATGCGCACGCCATCGAGCAGGCAGCGATCCCTTATGCCCGACTGCATCGCATGGACATAGAAGGGGCTGGGATTGTCGCACGCCAGCGCGATTTGAAACGTGCGATGCCCGACCAGGCTGCGCGCCGCCGCGCTCGGCCGGAAATTGAGCAGTTCCACTGCGGCCTGCACCCGGCGGCGCGCGTCGTCCGACACGCGCGGCTGTTTGTTCAGCACCCGCGACACCGTCTTGATCGACACGCCCGCTTCCCTCGACACATCCTTGATCGTAGAACGCAAAAAAGACCTCCGGGAGAGGATGAGGAAGGGGGGGACTTATGCGCCGGAATTGCGCCCTTATAATAGTCTATCATAGAGATAGTAATTCTGGTAGGCGGCGCCGCTCGTGCCCCCGGCCCGCTCTGTGCGTCCGCCAGCGCGAGGCCCCGGATTGCAAGGAGATCCCATCATGAACCCCAATCGCAGAAGCGTCCTGCTGGTCGGCAGCGGCGCGGCGTTCAGCCTTTTCTCCTGGGCGGCGGGGGCCGCAAAGCCGGGCAAGCTGCCGAAACGCGACCTCGCCCTGACGCGCAAGCCGGGCGCAAAGCCGCGCAACATCCTGGTCGTGCTGACCGACGATCACCGCTACGACGCCATGGGCTTTATGAAGGCGCAGGACTTCGGCGACACGCCGACGCTCGACCGGATGGCGCGCGAGGGCGTGCATTTCCGCAACGCCTTCGTGACCACCGCGCTCTGCTCCCCCTCGCGCGCGTCGATCCTGACCGGCCTCTACGCGCATCAGCACCGGGTCGTGGACAACAACCATGCCGTCGATCCCAACCTCGTCTTCTTTCCCGAATATCTGCAACAGGCGGGCTATGACACCGCTTTCATCGGCAAATGGCACATGGGGACGGAGGGTGACGGCCCACAGCCCGGTTTCGACCGCTGGGTCAGTTTCAAGGGTCAGGGCAACTACCTCCCCGACGCCAATGGCCTGAACGTCGATGGCAAGCATGTGCCGCAAAAAGGTTATATCACCGACGAGCTGACCGAATATGCCCGCGACTGGATCAGGGGCCGGCCCAAGGACAAGCCGTGGCTCTGCTACCTCAGCCACAAGGCGGTCCATGCCGAATTCATCCCGGCGGAGCGCCACAAGGGCAAATATGAAAACGAAACGTTCCGCTATCCCGAGACGATGGCGGCGACCGGCGATGCGGCGCGCGGGCGGCCCCGCTGGGTGCAGGACCAGCGCAATAGCTGGCACGGCGTGGACTATGCCTATCACTCGCACCTCGACATCGCGACCTATTACAAACGCTATATGGAAACGCTGCTCGCGGTGGACGAGGGCATGGCGCAGATCATGGACGACCTCGAAAAGCGCGGCGAGCTGGACGAGACGCTGATCCTGTACCTTGGCGACAATGGCTTCATGTTCGGCGAACACGGCCTGATCGACAAGCGCACTGCCTATGAGGAGTCCATGCGCATCCCGATGCTGGCGCGTTGCCCCGCGATGTTCGACGGTGGCAAGACGGTGGAGCAGGTGGTCGCCAATATCGACATCGCCCCCACCCTGCTGGCCGCCGCCGGGCTGGAAACGCCGGGCCATATGGAGGGCAAGGACATGCTGCCCCTGACACGGGGCGAGAAGGTGCCGTGGCGCAGCGAACTGCTCTACGAATATTATTGGGAGCGCAATTTCCCGCAGACGCCGACCGTCCACGCGCTGCGCGAGGACCGCTATAAATATGTTCATTTCCACGGCATCTGGGACATTGACGAGCTGTACGACATACAGGCCGACCCGCATGAGACGAACAACCTGCTGGCCGCACCCGGTCATGAGGATCTCGCCGAACGGATGAGAAGGAAATTGTTCGATCTGCTCGAACGGACGCAGGGGATGCAGATACCGCTCGCCCGCGACGCAGGGGAACGCAACGCGCTGCGCAACCCATCCGGTCTGCGCGAGGCACCTTATCCCCCGTCCCTCCTCCAGCCACCCAAAAAGAGCATCTCGCAACCACCCAAGTAAAAATGTCTTCTCTATAGATAGAGTAGAGATTATTGGCTCGGTACGAATCAGGGAGACACTCGTGAAAAACAAAACACTCTCGACGCTGGCACTGCTCGCGGGAACCGCACTGCCGCTCAGCCTCGGCGCGGTCGCGACCGCCCATGCACAGACACCCTCCACCGCCCCGGAGCAGGCTTCGGCGGACGCGCAGCCGGCTCCTTCGGACGGTGGTGACATCGTTGTCACAGCCCGCTTCCGCAACGAAAGCCTGCAAAATGTTCCCATCGCCATCTCGGTGGTCAGCGGATCGACGGCGGCGTCGCGCAACCTGAATAATATTCAGGATATTGCCGCGACCGTCCCCACGCTCGACTTCCGCAACGGCGCGTCGAACAAGGACCGCAACATCTTCATCCGCGGCGTCGGCACGATCACCACCTCGCCGGGCGTGGAATCCTCCGTCTCGACCGTCGTGGACGGCGTCGTTCTGGTCCGTCCGGGTCAGGCGACCCTCGACCTCATGGACCTCGAACGGCTCGAAGTGCTGCGCGGTCCGCAGGGCACGCTGTTCGGCAAGAACGCCTCCGCAGGCGTCATCAACATCGTCAGCAAGGCCCCGACCGAGACGCAGACCGGCGCAATCGACGTGGGCTATTATGAGGGCAACGAGTATCGCGCCCGCGCCCTGCTGTCTGGCCCGATCAACGACAAGGTCGGCTATTCGATCAGCGGCCTGTACGGCAAGTTCGAGGGCAATGTCCGCAACCTGGGCACCAACAACTGGGTCAACGGCTATGAACGCTGGGGCGTGCGCGGCAAGTTGCAGGCCAAGCCGACCGAAGACCTGACCATCACGCTGGCGGGCGATTATACCTATAATAAGGACACGACCCCGAACGGCGTCTATTCCAACACCACCCGCTATAATTACAACGCGGGCAGCGGCAGCTTCGTGTCGACCGCCAGCCCCGCCCTCGCTGCCATTCTCGGTCAGGAAGGCGTGACGGCGGGCGCGAACAACAAGACCGTCAACACGACCTTCAACTCGCAGGTCAGCGACGATAATTACGGCGGATCGCTGACGCTGGAATGGCGTCCGGGCGACTATACCGTCACCTCCATCACCGCCTATCGCGAGTGGAAGAACCACCAGACCCCCGACTGGGACCAGCGCGCGATCCTGTCGGACGCCTTCCCGCAGGGTAATGACGACGGCTATGTGAAGTTCAACCAGTTCAGCCAGGAACTGCGCCTCGCCTCCCCGCAGGGCAGCCTGATCGACTATGTCGTCGGCGCCTATTATCTCAAGGCCGACACGGACGAGCGTTATCAGCGCAACGTGATCCTGTCGTCGGGCGGCGTTGCCACCACCAATGTCGGCGTCGCCAACTACGGCACGCGCGCCGAAAATCTGGCGCTGTTCGGCGAAGCCAATCTGCATGCCAGCGACACGCTGACCTTCCTGCTCGGCGGCCGCCTGATCTATGACAAGCTGTCCTATTACCACAGCCGCAATTCGGTCCTGCCATCGGAAACCACCCCCGGCGCGGGCGTGACGGCCATCCGTGCCTCCAGTGCGTACGCCACGGGCAACACGGATCGCGTGGACTGGAGCGGCCGCGTCGGCGCGCAGTATAAGATCGTGCCGCAGGCGACTCTCTACGCCACCTATTCGCGCGGGTATAAGGGGCCAGCCTACAACGTCTTCTTCAACATGCAGGCGTTCGATCAGGCCGCCCTCGCGCCGGAAACGTCCAACAGCTATGAAGTCGGCCTGAAGGGCAGCGCCCTGAATGGCAAGGTGACGGGCGGCATCGCGGCTTACTGGACCGATTATTCGGGCTATCAGGCCAATTTCAACGACACGTTCAACGGCGCACCCGTGACCCGGCTCGTCAATGCAGGCACCGTGCGGACGCGCGGTATCGAACTGGACCTGACCGCCCGTCCGACGGACCGCGTCTCGTTCAACTTCGCCGGTGTCTACAGCAACGCCCGGATCAAGAACTTCATCTGCCCAACCAACGCGACCAGCAATTGCAAGGTCGACGGCCAGCCCCTGCCCTTCGCACCCGACTGGAAGCTGAGCGGCGGTGGCGCCTACAAGATCCCGGTCGGCGACACGCTGGGCATCGAGTTGCAGAGCGACTGGACCTTCCGCAGCAAGACGATCTTCTCGCTCGACCAGAATCCGGGTGCGGTCCAGCCGTCCTACGGCATCTGGAACGCCAGCATCGCCCTGATCAGCGACAGCAAGTGGGAAATCCGGGGCCTCGTCAAGAACATCCTCGACACCCATTATTCCAACCTGGTGGGCAATGGCACGACGGCGGGCCTCGTCCGCTTCGTACCGCGTGACAATGATCGCTATTTCGGCGTGAACGCGCGCTACAGCTTCTGATCGACACTCGGCGGCGGCGCTTCTTAGACGGAGCGCCGCCGCACCTTTCGGACACCATTTCGAAGGAACCTTTGCCCCCTTCGCTCGTCCCCCTGCGATGACCAGAACCCGAGCGCGCTGCATCCCGATTTTTCTCCTCGCGGCGGCCGGGCTCCTCTTCCTTTTCCTGATGATCGCGGCGGCCCTCCCGCTGGGCTGGCTCAAGGGCACGGCCGAGCGGCAGTTGTCCGACCGGATCGGCAGTCTGGTGCGGATCGGCACGCTGGACCGGGAAAGCCTTTTTTCCTTTCGCCCCGTCATCCGCGCATCCGATGTCCATGTCGGGCAGGCTGCATGGGCAGGCCGGGGCGAGATGGCCTCGATCCGCCTGCTGCGCCTGCGGGTCGCGCTGCTGCCCCTACTCACCGGACGTTTCGACGCGCAACTGCTGATGGCGCGCGGCGTGCGCCTCACCCTCGTCCGCGCCGCCGATGGGCGCGTGAACTGGCGCGAAGGCCCAAAGCGGGTGTCCGGCGGCGGCGGGTCCGGCCTGCCCGTCGCGACCGTCGAGGATGCCGTGATCCGCTACAGCGACGCGGTGCAGAACCGCTCCGCCACGCTGACGCTCGCCATCTCTCCCGGCGCGGGACTGGCGGCGCGCGGTGCAGGATCGGTCGATGGCGCACCGGTAAAGCTCACGATCAAGGGCGCTCCCATGATTTCGGGCCAGCCATGGGCCTTTGACGCGGTGATCGACGGCCCCGCGCTCGGCATCCATGCCGCCGGAACCATGGCAGGCCCGCTGCGCACAGACGACATGCGCTTTCACATCACCGCGCGCGGCGACGACCTCAAACGCATCGACCGCATCATCGAGGCGGGATTGTTCGGCACACAGCCCGTCAAGATGAGCGGCGACGTGCGCCACGCGGACGACAGATGGACCGTTGAGAAGCTCAATGGCACCATCGGACAAAGCCAGCTTGTGGGCCGCCTCACCGCGCACAAGACGGAGGGGCGCACCCAGCTGGATGCCGATGTCCGCTTCCCGCGCCTCAACTTCGACGATCTGGCGAGCGACAGCGGCAATGCAAAGGCGCTCGCGCTCGAACAGGCGCAGGGCCTGCGCCTCGTCCCCAACACACGCATCAACATTCACAAGATCGACAAGACCAATGGCCGCATCGCGGTGCGAATCGACCGGGTGATCGGCGGCAGGCGCCCCTCGTCCATCACCAGTGTTAGCGGCGTCCTGACGCTGGAGGACCGCCTGCTGACGGTGGAGCCCCTGCGCATCGGCCTGTCGCGCGGCGCGATCACCGGCAAGGCGGTGGTGGACCAGCATGACGGCCAGCCCAAGCCGCGTGTGACGCTGGCCCTCGACATGGTGGACAGCCGTATCTCGGCCCTCGCGGGAGGCGGTGACGGGCGGATCGACGGGCGCGTGGATGCACGGGTCCGGCTGACCGGCGTGGGCGACACGCTGCGCGAGGCGGTCGGCACATCGGACGGCACCATCGGCATCGCCGCCCGTTTCGGCTCGCTGCCCGGCAAGATCGCCGCGCTGATCGGCTTCGACATCGGCAAGGGCCTGACCGGCGATGACGAGGAACAGGCGGCACTGCGTTGCGCCATCGTGCGCCTGAATGTCCGCAACGGGCGCGGGACGCTCGATCCCCTGCTGGTCGATACCAGCATCAGTCAGACCCGTGGCACCGGCACGATCACGTTCCCGGCAGAGGCGCTGGCGATCACGCTCAGCGGTGCGCCCAAGGGAAACGGCGCGCTGCGCCTGCCCGGCACGGTCAGCGCGCGCGGCAGCATCCGCGAGCCGCAGATCGTCGTGCCCGAAAGCACAAAGTCGGTGGGCAATGTCCTGAAAGCCCTTGGCCGTGCGATCACGGGGAAAAACGCTCCACCCGCGACGAATGCGGACTGCGGCCGACTGATAAACCACGCAATGGCAGGCTGAAACATAGGGCGATACGCGGGGCTAGTTTCCCGATTGCCGCACAGGTTCCCTCGTCATGCCCCCCTATCTGCTCGGTTGGTCTATTTCGGAATGGCGGCCCGTGCTAAGTTCTCCATAGCGGCCTTTCCCGCTCAGAGACTCCTGCTAGATGAAATTTTCTCGACTGCTCGGTTCTACGAGCCACGACCTCGCCATCGATCTCGGAACCGTCAACACGCTGGTCTATGTCCGCCACAAGGGCATCGTCCTCGACGAGCCATCGGTCATCGCCTTCGACACCATCGGCGGTCAGCGCCGGATCAAGGCGGTGGGGAATGAGGCGAAGCTGATGCTGGGCAAGACGCCGGAGGGGGTGAAGGCAGTCCGTCCGTTGCGCGACGGGGTCATCGCCGACATCGACATTGCCGAGCAGATGATCCGCCATTTCGTGGAGAAGGCGACGGGCGGGTCCGGCTTTTTCCGGCGCGGCAGCATCGTCATCGCCCTTCCCTCCGGCGCGACCAAGGTCGAGCGGCGCGCCATTCGGGACGCGACATCCAACGCCGGCGCGTCGCAGGTTCAGTTCGTGGAGGAGCCCATGGCCGCCGCCATCGGAGCGGGCCTGCCCGTCACGCAGCCGGTCGGCGCGATGGTGGTCGATATCGGCGGCGGCACGACCGAAGTCGCGGTGCTGTCGCTGCAGGGCCTGGCCTATAGCGGGTCGACGCGAGTCGGCGGCGACAAGATGGACGAGGCGATCGTCTCCTTCGTACGCCGCCACCATAATCTGCTGATCGGCGAAAGCACGGCGGAACGGATCAAGCAGCGCATCGGCGCCGCCGTCCGGCCCGAAGGCACGGGCGAGATACTGACGGTCAAGGGCCGCGACCTCGTCAACGGCAGGCCGGGCGAGATCGAGATCAACGAGTCGCAGATCGCGGAGGCGCTGCGCGACTCCGTGGCGCAGATCGTCGGCGCGGTCATGAACGCGCTGGAACAGACCCCGCCCGAACTGGCGGCGGACATCATTGATCAGGGGATCACGATGACCGGCGGCGGCGCACTGCTGCGCCATCTCGACGAAGCCCTGGCAGAGGCGACGGGCCTGTCCGTCAAGGTGGCGGACGATCCGCTGACCTGCGTGGTCCGGGGTGCGGGCAGCGCGCTGGAAGACCCTGCCTTTGCCGGGGTGCTGGCGGCCGCCTGATCCTCAGCGGGTCAGACCCAGCCTGTCCCGCATCGTCCAGCGCATCACCATCAGCACCGCCACGACCGCCAGCCCGCTCGCAAGGCCGATCCATATGCCGAGGCCCGCGAGCGGCGTGCGGAACGCCAGATAAGTGCCGATCCCGATGCCGATGATCCAGTAACCGGCAGCGGCAAAGAGCATGGGCACGCGCGTATCGTGCAGGCCGCGCAGCAGGCCCGCCCCGATGACCTGCGTACAATCGACCAACTGGAACAGCGCCGCGACCCAGAGGAAGGAGACAGCGAGCGCCACCACCTCCCGATTCGCGGCATCCTGCGTATCGAGGAAGATCGCGACCAGCGGCCGGGGCATCAGGATCAGGATCAGCGCGGTCACCGCGGCAAAGGCGACGCCCAATATCAGCGCCAGCCACCCCGCACGCGCCAGCCCTTCCGGGTCGCCCTGCCCATGGCGGATGCCGACCCGGATCGTCGCCGCCTGCGCGATCCCCATCGGCACCATGAAGCACAGTGCCGCAATCTGTATCGCTATGGCATGGGCGGCCAGCGGCGCACGGCCCAGCAGGCCGATGAGAAAGGCGGAGGCGTTGAACACCGTCACCTCCAGCGCCAGCGTGATCGCAATGGGCAATCCCAGCCGCCACACGGACCGATAGCGCGGCCAGTCCGCGACCCAGAACCGACCGAGAAGGTGATAGCGGCGAAACTGCCGATCGATCAGGATGACGGCGACCATGGCGACGGCCATGAACAGCGCGGACAGGCTGCTCGCCAGACCCGCGCCGAACAGGCCCATAGGCGGCAGTCCGCCATGTCCGAAGATCAGCCCCCATCCCAGCAGGAAATTGACCGGCAGCGCAGCGACGATGATCGCCACGCCCCAGAGGGGCCGCTCCAGCGCGGCGATATAATTGCGCAGGACGTAGAAACACAGATAGGGCAGCAGCGCCCATTGCAGGCCCCGCATCAACGCCGCCGCCTTGGCCGACAATATCGCGTCCTGCCCCAGCGCCAGCAGGATCGCCTCGCTGTGCCACAGCACCGCCCAGATCGGCAGGCACACGGTCGTAATGGTCCAGAGCGACTGGCGCACCGTGCGCCGTATGTCGCGCACGCTATGCGGCCTGCGCCCCCGTTCCCGCGCGATCATCGGGGAGACGGCGGTGCCCAGGCCCATGCCAAAGACAAGGAAGCCATTATACAGATTGATCGCCAGCGCGCCCGCCGCCACGGCATCCGCGTCCAGCTGGCCGAGCAGCAACAGGTCGGTCGCCGCGATCAGCGACCACGCCAGATTTCCGATGATCAGCGGCAGCGCGAGTGCTGTCAGGATTCGCGCTTCCGCGATCCACAACCGGGACTGTGCAGGGTGGGACATGCGCCTCCCTTAGCGGCGTGCAGCCCGATGGCCTAGCGTTTGAACAGCAGCATGATCTGCTCCGCCACATCCGCCACGCTGCGCTTGCCGGGCCGGAACCACAGGCTGCTGTTGTTGAGGAGCGTCAGCAGCAGCAGGCGATAGATGGTGCGATCGATGCCCGCATCCAGCGGCAGGTCCGCGATCAACTGCCGGAACAACTGCTCGAACGCATCGCGCTTGACGATCAGTTGCGCGCGCACGTCGGGCGGAACCGCGCGGAAATCGTTCATCAGCGGCATGGTCAGCGACTGCGGGTCGAGCTGGATTTCCAGCAGGCTGTGGCAGGCGGTCGCAAGGCGATCCCACGGATCGGTCACGCCGTTCAGCGCCGCCCGGATGCGATCCTCCGCCTCCTGCAACGCCCGCTCGTGCAGGCGGACGAACAGCGCCTCCTTGGAGCGGATATAGTGATAGAGCGATCCGCCGAGCAAGCCGACCTGCTGGCCGATGTCGCGAACAGTCGTGGCGGCATAGCCTTTTTGTGAAAACAGCAGCGCCGCGGCGGCAAGGATTTCCTGCTCCCGGCCAGAGGTTTCATCGCGGGATCGGGGGGCGCTCATGGCCGATGCGATGCAACGGACCGGGCGCGAGGACAAGGACTGTTTGCGACGGCGTGCATCAAACTCCCTCTCCCCGACCAATTCTCCCATTGATTGTAACAACCGTTTGATACAGGGTCGATGCGAGAGATAGGAGAGCAAAGCCGATGACCAGTTACATCCCCCCCATCCAGGACATGCGGTTCCTGCTGGCCGACGTGCTGGACTTTGACGACCACGTCGCCACATTACCCGGCTGGGAAGAGATCACCGCTGACTTCGCCGCCGACATCATGGGCGAAGCGGGCCGGTTCGCGGCGGAACGGCTTGCCCCGCTCAACCTGTCTGGCGACCGCGAGGGCGCGGTGCTGAAGGACGGGCGCGTCACCACCCCCGCCGGTTTCGCGCAAGCCTATCATGATTTCGTCGCGGCGGGCTGGGGTGGGCTGTCCGGTCCCACCGATCATGGCGGACAGGGCCTGCCCCGCACGCTGCAAATCCTGCTGGACGAGATGGTGTCGAGCGCCAACCTGTCCTTCGGCCTGTTCCCCGGCCTGACACGCGGCGCGGCGGAGGCCGTGGCGCATCATGGCGACGACGCGCTGAAGGCGGCATGGCTGCCCGCCCTGATCTCCGGCGAGAGCAGCGGTGCGATGGCGCTGACGGAGGCGTCGGCGGGCACCGACCTCGGCTTGCTGCGTACCCGCGCCGATCCGGTGGGCGACGGCAGCTACCGCGTGACGGGGACCAAGATCTTCATCTCGTCAGGGGATCAGGACTTTGGGAACAACGTCATTCACCTCGTCCTCGCGCGCCTGCCCGATGCACCGGCGGGCGTGAAGGGAATCAGCCTGTTCCTCGTCCCCAAGCACCTGCCGGACGGCAGCGCCAATACGCTGTCGGTCGGATCGCTGGAGCACAAGATGGGCATCCACGCGCAGCCAACCTGCGTCATGAATTATGACGGCGCGACCGGGTGGATCGTGGGCGAGCCGGGGCGCGGCCTCAACGCCATGTTCACGATGATGAATGCGGAACGGCTGTTCGTCGGCATACAAGGGCTGGGCGTGGCGGAGGCGGCACAGCAGAAAGCCGCCCATTATGCCCGCGAACGGCTGCAAGGCCGCTCCGCCGACGGCACGCGCGGCCCCGTGCCGATCATCGAGCATGCCGACGTGCGCAAGATGCTGCTTCAAGGGCGCGCCTTCATCGACGCCGCCCGCGCGGTGGCGGTGTGGACGGCGATGCAGATGGACGTCGCCGAACGCCACCCCGATCCCGCGGCACGGGCTGAGGCCAATGGCTTTGTCGTGCTGATGACCCCCGTCGTGAAGGCGGCGTTCACCGACATGGGATTCGAGACGGCCGTCCTCTCGCAACAGGTGTTCGGCGGCCACGGCTACATCCACGAATGGGGGATGGAGCAATATGTCCGCGATGCCCGCATCACCCAGATTTACGAGGGCACCAACGGCGTGCAGGCGATGGACCTGATCGGGCGCAAGCTGCCGATGGAGGGCGGACGCCTCGCCCATCGGCTGTTCGCCCTGATCGCGGCTGACCTCGACCGGGCGAGCCGATCCGCCGACGTCGCACCGTTGGCCGGGCCGGTCGGGCAGGCGCTCTCCGCACTGGCGGGGGTGACGGACAAGCTGGTCGCGGACGGCGGCGATCTCGACGCACTCGGCGCGGCGGCGACCGACTATCTGCGCCTGTTCGCGCTGGTGTCGCTCGGCTGGATGTGGGTACGCATCGTCGCGGCGACCGACGGCAGGGACAGCGACCTCGCCACCCGCAAACGCCATGTCGCGCGCTTCTTTGTGGACCGCGTGCTCCCGCAGGCGCAGGCTCTGGCCAGCGCGATAGAGGCCGGGCCGGACGCGATCATGGCTATGGACGCGGACCTGTTCTGAACAAATACTCATCCCCGGAGAGGATGCCGACATGACCCAGACCGTTCATCAGCAACTCTATCGCGAGCGATTATGCTCCGCGCGGGATGCCGCCGCGCTGATCCCATCGGGCGCAAAGGTGACGATGGCGCTGGGCGCGGGCCAGCCACCCGCCCTCCTCGCGGCGCTGGCGGAGCGGGCACGGGCGGGCGACATTGCGGACGTGCGCTTCTATTATCTGCTCTGCACCGGCATCGCGGGCGGCAGCATCTTCGACTTCGACCTGACCGACCGGCTCATCCCGATGAGCTATTTCCACAGCGGGGTCGAACGCGCGCTGGACAAGCGCCGCAGGGTGGAGGCCCTGCCCGCCGTCGAGATCGTGCCCTGCCATTTCCATCAGGTGCCGCGCTCCATGGTGGAGCATGTCGGCGTGGACACGCTGATCGCCACCGTGTCGCCGATGGACGCCGACGGCAATTTCAGCCTCGGCACCAGCACTGACTATTCGCTGGCGGTGGCGCGCAAGCCGGGCGCGCGGGTGATCCTGGAGGTCAATCCGAACATGCCGACGGTGCATGGCAACTGCCTGATCCCCGTGTCCGCCGTGACCGCGCTGATCGAGAATGACGTGCCCCTGCCGCAACTGCCGCCTGCCCCGCGCAGCGCGGTGGACGACGCCATCGGGGCGATCATCGCGGGGCTGGTGGAGGATGGCGACTGCCTGCAAATGGGCATCGGCGCGCTGCCCGATGCGGTGTGCGCGGGACTGGCGCATCACCGCCGCCTCGGCATCCATACGGAGATGATGACGCCGGGCCTCGCCGCGCTCGTCCGGGCGGGCGTCGTGGACAATAGCGCCAAGCAGACGCATGTCGGGCGCTCGATCTTCACCTTCGCACTGGGGGATCAGCCGCTCTACGACTTCCTGCACGACAATCCAGCGGTGGAGGCGCAGCCGGTGGACTATGTGAACAACCCCTTCAATATCGCCCGCAACGACCGGGTGGTGTCGGTCAATGCGACCCTGCAGGTCGACCTCCACGGCGCCTGCAATTCGGAGTTCGTGAACGAGCGGCAGTTCAGCGGCACGGGGGGGCAGCTGGATTTCGTGCGCGGCGCCTATGCCAGCCAAGGCGGGCGCTCGATCATCGCCTGCCACTCCACGGCGGCGGGCGGCACCATATCGCGCATCGCGCCCGCGTTGATGGGTCCGGTGACGACCCCGCGCAGCGACACGCATATTGTCGTGACCGAACATGGCTGGGCCAACCTCAAGGGCAAGTCGGTGGCCGAGCGGGCAAAGGCGCTGATCGGCATCGCCCACCCCGATTTCCGCGAGGAACTGAGCCGCGCAGCCCATGATGCGGGATTGATGGCACTCTAGGACGGCCCATGAGAGAAATTTCAAGCCATATTTCAGGATCTTCGTTCTGACCGGATCGGTCCGAACTCTGCTTTTCCCTCTTCAAAATCCCTGCATCCTTCTTTAGCCGGCAAATTGCCGAAGGGGGGCAAGGCATTCATGAAGACTGGTTGGAATCTCGCATGTGCCGTGGCGGCATTCGGGGGCATCATCGGGGCAATAGGACAGGGTGTGGCGGCGGAGCCCCCTCCGACGACGGCAGCGACCGCCTCGTCCTCCGTGCCGGGGACGGACAAGGCGGAACCGGCGGCGATCAAGGCGCCCCCACTGTCCCTCTATGGCCGCCTGCCGGGATTCGAAATGGCCGCCCTATCGCCGTCCGGCGACCGCGTGGCGATCATCGGCACGGTCAGCGAGCAACGGCATCTGCTGGTCATCGAGCTCAAGGACAATAAGCTGATCCTCAACCAGTTGATCGGCGACGTGAAGGTGCGTGGCCTGCATTGGGCTGGCGAGAGCCGGGTGCTGTTGCGCAAGTCCGACACCTCCAATCTGGGCTTTGGTTTCACCGCCGCCAAGGCGGAGTTGCAATCGATGATCGTCATCCCGCTCGGCGGCGGCAAGGTCTTCCAGATATTTCAAGGCAATGACATGGTCACGGGCGGCATCCGCGGCTTTTATGGGACGAGCGAGAGGGAAGGCCAATATTTTGGCTATTTCGGCGGAATGACCCTGGATGGCACCCCCGGATCGAGCACCTATCTCAAAACCTCCGCCCCCGTGCTCTATGAGGTCAATCTGGAGAGCGGTCGCGCCACCAAGCTCGCGTCCCGTACCGAGGGGGAGCGGGATTGGCGTAGCTGGACGGTGGGCAGCGACGGCAAGGTCAAGGCCACCATCGACTTTCAGTCCGACAATGGCCGGTGGGTCATTCGCAATGCCGCCAGCCAGCGCATCGTGGAGGGCGTCAATCCGCGCGGCGGGATCGATTTCGTCGGGCTGGGCGCGACCCCGGACACGCTGATCTACAGCGCCGAGGACGAGAGCGAGGATCGCGCGGAGCGTTGGTACGAACTGCCGCTGGCGGGTGGCGAGGCCAAGGAGGTTCTGGCCGACAAGCGGATCGCCCAGACCTTCTTCGACAGGCGCAGCCGCACCATGCTGGGCTATGAGATTTCCGGCGACATGCCGTCCTACAGCTTTTCCGATGCGCGCCAGCAGAAAGTCCTGAACGCAACGCTGAAGGCCTTTCCCGGACGCAGCGTCCATCTGCAGGACTGGAACGATGCGTTCGACCGGCTGGTCGTCATGACCGAGGGGCCGGAAGACCCCCAGAACTGGTGGACCATCGACATGAAGACGGGACAGGCCAATAATCTGGGCATCTCCTATCCCATGAATGCCACGGCCGTCGGGCCGATGCGGATGATCACCTATAAGGCTGGCGATGGCACGGAAATTGCCGCCGTGCTGACCCTGCCACCCGGACGGACCGCAAAGGCCCTGCCCGTCGTCATCCTGCCGCACGGCGGCCCCGCCTCCCGCGACTATCCGGGTTTCGACTGGTGGGCGCAGGCGCTGGCATCGCGCGGCTATGCCGTGCTGCAACCCAATTTCCGCGGCTCGACAGGCTATAGCGTCGGCTTCCAGCGCGCCGGTCACGGCGAATGGGGCCGCAAGATGCAGACCGACCTGTCCGATGGGCTGGCATGGCTGGCCAGGGAGGGGATCGTCGATCCGAAACGGGCGTGCATCATGGGGGCCAGCTATGGCGGCTATGCGGCGCTGGCCGGGGTCACGCTGCAAAAGGGCGTATATCGCTGCGCGGTGTCGGTTGCAGGCGTGAGCGACGTGGCCAAGATGGCCAATACCGACATTTCGGAAAGCGGCGACAATCAGACGGTCAAGCGGGCGGTCCGCGCAGAAGTGGGCGCGCATCGCGACCTGCGCGCCGTGTCGCCCGTCAACTTCGCCGCGCAGGCCGATGCGCCGGTCCTGCTGATCCACGGCAAGGACGACGTCGTCGTCCTCTACGATCAGAGTTCCGATATGGCGAGCGCGCTGCGCCGCGCGGGCAAGCCGGTGGAGTTCGTCACCCTGCCCGGCGAGGACCACTGGCTGTCGCGCAGCAAGACGCGCCTGTCCATGCTGGAGAACGCGGTGGCCTTCGTGGAGAAGCATAATCCCCCCGATCCTGCACCATGACGGGGAACGGCGGCCTCAGCCATCCATCACAATCGTCGCCTTGAACACGCGCGCGGGCGGGGACAGCTCCTGTTGGTGGATCATCCACAATCGGGTGGTGACGGACGTGGCGAACGGCCGATAGACCAGCGTATCGACGTGCAGCCGCGCGAGTGATCCGGCGAGGATGGTGGGACCGAAACCCGCCGCGACCAGCCCCAGCAGCGTGGCGAAGCTGCTCGCCTCATGCGCGACCGTCGGCTCGAAACCCGCTTCCCGGCACAGCGACAGGAAATGCTCGTTGAACCCCGCCCCGTTGGTCGCGCCATAGAGGACCAGCGGCTCCCCCGCGAGATCGGCGATGGCAGGATCGGTGGCACGCGCGGCGAGCGGATGATCCTGCCGCATCGCCAGCAGCATCCCTTCCTCCAGCAGACATTGCGCCACCATGCCTGCCGGAAGCACGGGCGGGTCGAAGCCGCGCAGGATGCCGATGTCCAGCTTGCCGTCCTCCACCTGCGCGATCTGCACATCGCGCGCTAGCTCCTGCAGCACCAGTTCGACGTCCGGGTAGGATTGGCGAAACTCATAAAGCGCCTGCGCGACCCGCGGCACGAACGGCGCGGAAGCGGTGAAGCCGAGGCGCAGGTGCCCGATCTCCCCGCGATGGGCGCGGCGCGCGGTCTGCATCGCGCGGTCGGCCTGCGCCAGCGTCTGCCGCGCCTCCGGCTCGAACAACTGGCCCGCCTCCGTCAATCGGACGCGGCGGCTTGTCCGCTCGAACAGGCGCACGCCCAGTTCCTCCTCCAGCGCGCGGATCTGCTGGCTGAGCGGCGGCTGCGAGATGCCCAGCCGCTGCGCCGCGCGCCCAAAATGCTTTTCCTCCGCCACGCACAGAAAATAGCGCAGGTGCCGCAGGTCCATGTGATCCAGTCTCCAAACATATCGATCGAGCCGAATTATATATTAGACGCGAAAGGGACAAGCGCGCATGGGCGCGGCAGAGAGTGGCGTTTCGAGACTGATCCGGATGCAAATGGACAGGCTCCGCCCCTCCCGTTCATGAATGCCGCTCATAGGTTCATGCGATCCGGCCAGACTGCGCCGACATAGCCGGGCCTGATAGGGAGGCGACCCAGGAGAGGCGACAAGTCAGGCGTTCCCGCACTTTGCGCGGGCAACGCAACGTGGAGTCACGGTTGATGCTCGGTATCGTCAAGGTTGCGCTGAACCGCCCCCTCACCTTCGTGGTGATGGCGATCCTGATCGCCGTGGTCGGCGTTCTGGCGGCGGTGCGTACCCCGGTCGACATCTTCCCCAACATCCGCATCCCGGTGATCGCGGTCGCATGGCAATATTCGGGCCTGCCGCCGGAGGATATGTCCGCGCGCATCGTCACCCCCTATGAGCGCGTGCTGACCACCACGGTCAACGACATCGAACATGTCGAGAGCCAGTCCTTCCAGGGCATCGGCATCATCAAAATCTATTTCCAGCCGGGCGCCGACATCCGCACCGCTACGGCGCAGGTCACGTCCATCTCCCAGACCGTGCTGCGCCAGATGCCGCCCGGCATCACCCCGCCGCTGATCCTGAACTACAGCGCGTCCACCGTGCCGATCCTGCAACTCGCCTTGTCCGGCAAGGGATTGTCGGAACAGCAATTGTTCGACCTTGGCCAGAATCAGGTGCGCCCGCCGCTGGTCACCGTGCCCGGCCTCGCCATGCCCTTCCCGTCCGGCGGCAAACAGCGGCAGGTACAGATCGACATCAACCCGCTGGCGCTCCAGTCCAAGGGGCTGTCGGCGCAGGACGTCGGCAACGCCATCGCCGCGCAGAACCAGATCAATCCGGCGGGCTTCGTAAAGATCGGGCCGACGCAGTACAGCGTGCGCCTGAACAACGCACCCGCGACGATCGACGGCCTGAACGACATTCCGGTCAAGGTCGTGAACGGCGCGACCATCTACATGCGCGACGTGGCCTATGTCCGCGACGGGTCGGGACCGCAGCAGAATGTCGTGCACGTCGATGGCAGCCGGTCCGTGCTGCTGACCGTGCTCAAAAACGGCGCGGCCTCCACCCTGTCCATCGTGGACGGGGTGAAGGAGGCGCTGCCTAAAATCGCCGCGACCCTGCCCGACACGCTCAAGATCATCCCCGTCGGCGACCAGTCGCTGTTCGTGAAGGCGGCGGTGGAGGGCGTAATCCACGAGGGCGCGATCGCCGCCGCGCTGACATCGCTCATGATCCTGTTGTTCCTCGGTTCATGGCGGTCGACGGTCATCATCGCCCTGTCGATCCCGCTCGCCATCCTCGCGGCCATCGCGGCGCTGGCGCTGTTCGGGCAGACGATGAACGTGATGACGCTGGGCGGCCTCGCGCTCGCGGTCGGCATATTGGTCGATGACGCCACCGTGACGATCGAGAATATCAACTGGCACCTCGAACAGGGCAAGGGCGTGACGGAGTCGATCCTCGACGGCGCGGCGCAGATCGTGACGCCGGCCTTCGTCTCTCTGCTGTGCATCTGCATCGTGTTCGTGCCGATGTTCTTCCTGCCGGGCGTCGCGGGCTTCCTGTTCGTGCCCATGGCGCTGTCCGTCGTGTTCGCGATGATCGCGTCGTTCATCCTGTCGCGTACGCTGGTGCCGACGATGGCCATGTACCTGCTCAAACCGCACCAGCCGCATGGCGAGAACCACCATCTCTCCGGCGCGGCAGGATCGCGCAATGTCCTCGTCCGCTTCCAGCGCGGGTTCGAGCGGCGCTTCGAGTGGATCAGGGACGGCTATATCGGCCTGCTGCGCCGCGCGCTGACCGCACGACGGGGTTTCATGCTGGGCTTTCTGGCGGTGGTCGTGCTGTCCTTTGGCCTGATGCCGCTTCTGGGCAGCAACTTCTTCCCCAGCGTCGATTCCGGCCAGATCGCCCTGCACGTCCGCGTCCCCGTGGGCGCGCGGATCGAGGATACGGCGGCGCGGTTCGACCGCATCGGGCGTGAAATCCGCAGCATCATCCCGCAGGACCAACTGGGGTCGATCATCGACAATATCGGCCTGCCGGTCAGCGCCATCAACACCGTCTACAACAACAGCGGCACCATCGGCCCGCAGGACGGCGACATATTGATCGCGCTCAAAAAGGGCCATGGCCCGACCGCAGAGATCGTCGCCACCCTGCGCCGCGAATTGCCGCGCCGCTTCCCCGGATCGAGCTTCTCCTTCCTGCCCGCCGACATCACCAGCCAGATCCTGAACTTCGGTGCGCCAGCGCCCATCGACATCCAGATCAGCGGCAAGGATCAGGCGGGTGCGCGCGCCTATGCGCAGGAACTGCTCGCCCGGCTGGCGACCATCCCCGGTCTGGCCGATGCGCGTATCCAGCAGCCCGCCCGCGCGCCGCAGCTCAATGTGGACGTGGACCGCTCACGGATCGGCCAATATGGCCTGACCGAACGCGACGTGACGACCAGCCTCGCCAACTCGTTGGCGGGCACATCGCAGACCGCGCCCGTCTTTTTCGTGAACCCGGAGAATGGCGTGTCCTATCCCGTCGTCGCGCAGGCGCCGGAATATCTGGTCGGCTCGCTCGATGCCCTGTCGAACGTGCCCGTCTCCGGCTCCACCGGCACCGCGCCACAGCCGCTGGGCGGCCTCGCCACCGTCACCCGCACCAACACCGTGCCCGTCATTTCGCACTATAATATCCAGCCGGTGCTCAACATCTTCGCGACCACACAGGGGCGCGATCTGGGCGCGGTCGCGACCGACATACAGGCCGCGATCAAGTCGATGGAAAAGCAACTGCCCAAAGGCGTGACGGTCAGCCTCAAGGGGCAATATGAGACGATGAACACAGCCTTCTCCGGCCTGGGCTTCGGCCTCGCGGCGGCGGTGGTGCTGATCTACCTGCTGATCGTGGTGAACTTCCAGAGCTGGATCGACCCGTTCGTCATCATCACCGCGCTCCCCGCCGCGCTGGCCGGGATCGTGTGGATGCTGTTCATGACCGGCACGACGCTCTCCGTGCCCGCCCTTACCGGCGCGATCATGTGCATGGGCGTGGCGACCGCCAACTCCATTCTGGTGGTCAGCTTCGCGCGGGAGAAGCTCGCGGAACTCGGCGATGCAACGCAGGCGGCGATAGAGGCGGGCCTCGTCCGCTTCCGTCCCGTGCTGATGACCGCGCTCGCCATGATCATCGGCATGGCGCCCATGGCGCTCGGCCTCGGCGATGGCGGCGAGCAGAATGCACCGCTCGGCCGCGCGGTGATCGGCGGCCTGATCTGCGCGACCATCGCCACCCTCTTCTTCGTCCCCACTGTCTTCAGCTTCGTCCACCGGCACCGCCGCGACAAGCCCAGCACGGAAATGCAGCCCAGCCATGCATGATATGAACGCCCCGGAGAATTCTCCCCAGACGACCGGCCCCGACAGCCGCACGCTGCGCCGTGTCGGCATCGGCGCGGGCATCGCCGCCCTCGCCATTATCGCCGTCGGCGGCGTGTCGCGCATACAGGCGACAAACGAACTGCGCAGCACGGCGGCGGAGGCGGCGATCGCGACGGTCGCCGTCATCTCCCCGACAAAGGCGGGGGACGGCGGCGCGCTGGTCCTGCCCGGCACCATTCAGGCGTATAACAGCGCCGCCATCTACGCCCGCACCAACGGCTATGTGCGGCGCTGGCTGGTCGACATCGGCGACACCGTGCGCGCGGGCCAGACCCTCGCCATCCTCGAAGCGCCGGAGGTCGACCAGCAACTGGCGCAGGCGCGGGCCGATTACCAGACCGCGCTCGCCAACCAGCGTCTGGCCGCCACCACCGCAAAACGCTGGTCCTCCATGCTGTCGCAGGACGCCGTATCGCGGCAGGAAACGGACGAGAAATCCGGCGACCTCGCTGCCAAGTCCGCGCTGGCCAACGCCGCGCTTGCCAATGTCCGCCGGTTGCAGGCGCTGCAGGGCTTCACCCGCCTCTCGGCCCCTTTTGGCGGTGTGGTGACGAGCCGCTCGGCACAGATTGGCGCGCTGGTCGTCGCGGGCAATGCCGCCGCGCAGCCGCTGTTCACCGTGTCCGACATCAACCGGATGCGCATCTATGTCCGCGTGCCGCAGGGATACTCTTCCGCCGTGAAGCCCGGCATGGCCGCGACGCTGAGCCTGCCCGAATATCCGGGCCGCAGCTTCCCCGCGACCCTGACCCGCAGCGCGCAGGCCGTCGATGCCCAATCGGGCGCCGTGCTGGTGCAACTGGAGGCGTCCAATCCCGACGGCGCACTGAAACCCGGCGCCTATAGCCAGGTCCGCTTCACCGTGGGCGCCGATCAGGGCAACAGCCTGATCCTGCCGGGCAGCGCGATCCTGTACAGCAACAACGGCCCCGCCGTGGCGCTTGCCGATGGACAGGGCCGCGTCACCATCCGGCCCGTGACCATCGCGCGGGACGAGGGCGCGATCGTCACCGTCTCCGGCGGGCTGAAGACGAGTGACCATGTCATCGACACGCCGCCGGATTCGATCCGCTCCGGCGACCGCGTGACCGTGGAGAAGCCCGCCGCACGGGGCCGCGCGGATGCGAAATAAGCCGCTCCTCGCCGCCGCCGCGCCGCTCGCCCTGCTGGCGGGCTGCTCCATGGCGCCTGCCTATCGCCCGCCCGAAACGCCTGCCCCCGCCAGCTACAAGGAACTGGCGGGCTGGACACCCGCAACCCCCATGGATGCCGCCCCGCGCGGCAACTGGTGGGAGTCGTTCGACGATCCGGTGCTGAACGATCTGGAAGCGCGCGCCGTGGACGCCAGCCCGACCCTCGCCGCCGCGCTCGCCCGCTATGATCAGGCGCGGGCCAATGCGCGCATTGATGCGTCCGACTTGTTCCCTACGGTGAACGTCGGCGGCGACGCGGCGCGCGCCCGCACATCGGCCAATGCGCCCAACAACAGCAGCGGCGTGGCGCGGACCGGCAATGATTTCTCGGTCGGCGCCAGCCTCGACTATGAACTCGACCTGTGGGGCCGCATTCGCAACGGCGTGAAGGCCGCCCGGTCGGAGGCGGACGCCAGCGCCGCCGACCTCGCCTCCGCGCGCCTCAGCCTGCAGGCTGCCGTCGCCGACGCCTATGTGCGGCTGCGCGGACTGGATGCGCAGGCGGAACTGCTCCGCCGGACCGTGGCGGCGTTCGACCGCGCCTATGTGCTGACCCGCACGCGCCATGACGGCGGCATCGCCTCCGGCCTCGACGTCAATCGCGCGAAGACTGCCCTCGGCAATGCCCGCGCGCAGATCAGCGCCATCGCCAATGAGCGGGCCGCGACCGAGCATGAACTGGCCGCGCTGATCGGCTCGGTCGCCTCCGACTTCGCTGTCGCGCCCCGCGTCCAGCCGCTCGTCGCGCCCGATGTCCCCGCTGGCACACCCTCCGAACTGCTCCAGCGCCGTCCCGACATTGCGGCGGCGGAGCGCCGCATTCAGGCGGCAAACGCCCGTATCGGTGTGGCGAAAGCAGCCTTCTTCCCCACGCTCACCCTCGGCCTCGGTGGCGGGTGGGAGACGACGCGCGGCGAACTCGTCCGCACGCCCAACAGCTTCTGGGGCCTCGGACCGTTGTCGACCGTGCTCACCCTGTTCGACGGCGGACGGCGGCGGGCGGCGGTAAAACTGTCGCGCGCCGACTATGAGGAAATCGCCGCCGACTATCGCGGCACGGTGCTGACCGCCTTCCGGCAGGTGGAGGACGGCATCGCCGCCATGCACCACCTCGCCGCGCAGAGCGTGGATCAGGGCTATGCCGCCGATGCCGCCCAGCGGACCAGCGATCTGGCGCTGAGCCGGTATAAGGACGGCGCGTCGGACTATCTGGAAGTGGTGATCGCGCAGACCGCCGCACTGGACGCGCAGCGCGCGCTGCTCACCGTCCAGACGCAACGGATGCGAACGACCGTCGCCCTGGTCCGGGCGCTGGGCGGTTCGCCGGGGGCCTGAACCATCGTCCTCATCCCTCCACGGGTTTCAGGTCTTTCATCGCAGCTTCCATCGCCAGGATGCGGTTGCGGCGCGTGGCGGCGGATTGCGGCATCCGCCCCGCGTCGTCATCCTCCAGCCCCCAGTTATGCACCGGACCGTGGGGCAACCGCTCAAGTCCCACGCGAGCGACCTCCTCCGCCGTGGCGACGTCGGCGGGCATCGGTGCGCCCCGGCTCTCCAGCCAGCGGCGGAATTCCGGCGTGTCGGTACGGCCGAGGATCAGGTTCAGCACGTCGACGCCATGGGGGCGCAGCTCCGCCCACAGCCCCTCGCCAAAGCACAGGTCGAACGCCTTGCTGCCCGAATAGACGCCCAGACCGCTCGCCCCGCCATAACAGGCGCCCGATCCGACCAGGATGATGCCGCCCCGCCTGCGCTCCCGCATCGGACCGCCGAGCAGATGGGACGCCTGCATCACCGTCACCACATTGCGCGCGACGAGGTCGGTCCACGCCTTGATATCCGTCTTGAAGAAGCCGGTGCCATTGGGATCGCCGCCCGCATTGCTGATGTAAAGGCCGATCTCCCGCCCCCCTGCGACCGCCGCGATGCGATCGATGGCGTCAGGCGCGGCGAGGTCGATGGAGGCGGTGACGCATTCGGTGCCATGGGCCGCGTGCAGTTCTGAGGCGAGCGCGGCCAGCGGCTCCTCCCGCCGGGCGATCAGGATGAGCTTCAGCCCCTCCGCCGCCAGTCGATGCGCAAACGCCGCACCCGTCCCTTCGGAGGCGCCCGCGATCAACGCCCACGGGCCGTATTTTTCCAAAACGCTCATTATCCCGCTCCTGAAAACCGTCTCAGGCGTGATGATGACAAAGCGGAAGCTATACGACCATTACAATATTCGGCGCAGCGCCATGCCGAATTTGTATAGCGTGGATCAAGCCATGCCCCTCACCCCAACAAAAAAGGCCGGGCGTTCCCACCCGGCCTTTCCGCCATCCTATCCCATCGGCCTTACGGCTTCTTGGGCAACTCGATCTCGGCCGTCGCGGTCGCCTGCGTGGCGCCGTTCTGGTTGACCATCTTGAAATCGCACTGAACCATGTGGCGGCCTTCGTCATCGATGAACTTGTCGATGATGTTGGAGTTCATGACCGTGATGTCGCCCGACAGCGCCGGGCCGCGATAGGCGCAATTGCTGTGGCGCACGAAGCCCCATTCACCGGCCCAGCCCGCGAAATAATCGACGATCCATGCGCCCATGGACGCGCCATAGCCGTAGGCGCGCGGCATGCCGATGGTCTTGGCCCAGCGCGGGAACAAATGGCCGCGCGACGCGCCGATGTACGCGCCGTCGGTCAGTTCCGGGTTGATCCGCTCCATGATCGGGTCATTCTCATGCCCCGCCATTTCCTTGGTGAAGCCCAGGTCTTCCAGGTTCAGCTCGCGGCGGTCCAGCGTGCCCCAGACGGTGAACAGGAACGACCGCCACTCCGTCGCGAAACTGGCGACGGTGTGGATGCCGATGACGCGCTCCGGCAGCTTGTCGCCGACGTTGACGTCGTCCCACCAGCGTTCCTTGTGCCCCAGATCGTGCATCATCTGGATATATTCGAACTTGCGGTCCTCGACCTTCTGATAGTCTTCGTCGGTCCATTCCGGCTCATCCGCCTGTCCCGCGTCGGTGGTCGCACCGCCGGCATGGGCGTTATAGCGCAGCGCGGTGGAACGCTGCTTGGCGATCAGCTCGCCATTCTGGTTGCGATAGAAATTATCGCCGCGCTCGAAGCAGGTCGGGCCGAATTTCGTGTCCTTGACCTTATAGTCGAACGGGATGCGCTCGTTGCTGATCGTGTCGCCGCCAAAGACGCGCGGGCCGTAGAACCACCATTCGTCACCGCCGAAGAGGAGGTGGCTGTTAGGGATCTTCCCTGCGCAGGACGGCGACGTGCCATGGCCGTCGTCCATGACGATCGGGAAGGACTGCGGCGCGACCAGCTTGCCCCAGCGGCTGTCCGCGGCGAACTGCGGATCATAATGGGCGAGGTTGGGATAGTGCATCGCCTGCACCCAGCGGCGGATGTCGTTATTGCCCAGCGGTTCGCGCAGCGGCGACGATTCGATGGGCTTTCCCATCCATCGGTCGAGATCGGAAACGTCCAATATGCTGTCGTCGGCCACGCGCCTTACTCCTTTTCGGCAATTTTCGGCGGACTGCCGCAGGGACAGCCATCACTCGCGCATTCGCTTACAATAGAAGGCCAGTCTTGACTAATGCCGCCAATTTTCATCGCTATGGCGGTGTGGCGGGCGGCGGCGCGTCCGATATGATCACGGCGTTGCGCCTACTATCGAGAAGGGCAGGCCCCGCCATGGAAAGAGTGACGGAAACAGGACAGGAAGGACAAGCCGTGAGCGCAACCGCGACCCAGAGCGCAGCCACGCTGGACACAAGCGACGTCGACAAATGAGTCGGACGCGACGTGATCTTTGCCGAGAGGTACGATCCCTGCAACGCCACCGACATCCGCCGCTGGGTCCAGGCGCTCGACTATCGACGGCTACAATGTCACTGACACCGCCTTTGCCGGGCCGACGATGTTCGCGCGCGGCGACACCGTCCACCGCAACCAGAATGGCGTGCTGATCGCCAAGGAGCAGGCGACGGCGATCCGCTATCTGGTGGAGGAGGCGAACCGGCGCGGCGTCTATGGAAAGGACAAGCGCGCACCCAAACGCTGGACGCGGGAGGAAATGGCGGAAATCGCCGCGATGCGCCACGACTGAATCCTGTCCAACCGCGAGGGCGTCTCGCCCGCCTATGGCGATGTGAAAGTCGGCGACAGCCTCGGCCCGCGCCGCGTCATCGGCCCGCATTCCGTGGTCAGCTTCGCCAATGAATGCCGCGCCCACCGCCAGAATATCTGGGGCACGTGGCGCTGGAACGTGCCAGAGGGCGCCTATGACCCGGCAAAGGAGGACGCAGGCTTCGGTTCCGAAATGACCTACGGCCATGAAGCCCGCAAGATCGCCCCCCGCATGGGCGGCGCCTATGGCTGTGGCGCGTCGATGAACGCCTGGCACCTCGACACCATCGCCTACTGGGCGGGGCATCAGGGCTATATCTGGCACAGCAAGACCCAGTTCCGCAGCCCCGCATTCGGCACCACCGGGACGCTGACGATCAACACCGCCGTCCCCGCCAACACGCCGGAATCCGACTATCGCGGCAGCTATGGCAAGCGGCTCCCCGGCAATATCCTGAAAATCTTCGATCCCGACACGGGTGAAGTCGTCCCGCGCGGGACACGCGGCGAAAATCGCCATCAAGGGGCCGACGCTGATGATGGGCTATGTCGATGATCGCGGCTATCTCTTCTGGGAAGGCCGCCTGACCGATTTCCTCAAGCCCCGCTTCGCCAGTTTCAAGGTGCCGCGCGAAATCCTGTTCTTTGCGGAGGAAGACCTCGCCGTCACCGGCAGCGGAAAGGTAAAGTTCCAGCAAATGCGCGACATCGCCACCCGAAAACTGGCCGAGCGGGTCGCGGGATAAAGGGCGCATCGCAGCGCGATCTTTCACGCCCTGCCGTAAACACCCACCCGTACAAAAGACGACAAAGCAGGCCGTGCCCGCGCACCGGCATCAGGCTATGACCGCCCCGCATGATTCGCCCACCCGCCTCCCGGTTCCAGCCCGCCGTCGCCTTCATCTTCGTGACCGCGTTGCTGGATGTCATGGCGATGGGCCTCGTCATTCCCGTGTTGCCCGGACTGGTGGAGCAATTCGCCGCGTCCGAAAGCACGGCGGGCCTGTGGAACGGCATCCTCGTCGCGCTCTGGGCCGCGATGCAGTTCCTCTGCTCGCCCCTGATCGGCGCGCTGTCCGACCGCTATGGACGGCGGCCCGTCATCCTCGTCTCCACCATCGGCCTGTCCCTCGACTGGCTGCTGATGGCGCTGGCCCCCAATCTGTGGTGGCTGGCGCTGGGGCGGATGCTGGGCGGCGTCACCTCGTCCAGCTTCACCGCCGTCTATGCTTATATGGCGGATATCACCCCGCCGGAGGGGCGCGCGAAGGCTTTCGGGATCGTCGGCGCGGCATGGGCCGCAGGCTTCGTCGCCGGGCCGGCGCTGGGCGGCGTCCTCGCCCACTGGGGTCCGCGCACGCCGTTCTGGGTCGCTGCCGCGCTGTCCGGCGTGGCCTTCCTCTACGGCCTGTTCATCCTGCCGGAATCCTTGCCGCATGACCGCCGGATGGCCTTTGCATGGCGCCGCGCCAATCCGCTGGGCGCGCTCCGTCTCCTGCGCAGCCATGCGGAATTGACCGGCCTGTCGCTGGTCAATTTTCTCCTCTATTTCGCGCACCATCTCTTTTCGGCGATCTATGTCCTCTACGCCTGGCATCGCTACGACCTCGGCCCGATGCAGGTCGGCCTGCTGCTCGCCGGGGCGGGCGCGCTCGACATGGCGGTGCAGGGATGGCTGGTGGGCAAGGTGACGGCGCGGATCGGGGATCGCCGGACGATGGTCGTCGGCCTGATCGCCGGAGCCGCTGGCCTCACCGCCATGGGCGTCGCGCCGACGCGGGAACTGTTCGCACTCGCCCTCCTGCCCAATTGCCTCTGGGCGCTGGCGATCCCGACGCTCCAGTCGCTGATGACCGCGCGGGTGTCGGAGCGGGAGCAGGGCCAGCTACAGGGCGCGAACAACAGCGTCGCGGCCATCGCCGGGGTCATGTCGCCGCTGTTCTTCGGCTGGCTCTATGGCGTGTCGAGCCACAGCCTGTCGGGCCTCAGCTTCATCGTCGCCAGCCTGTTCCTGCTCGGCGCGGCGCTTATCGGCTCTCGGTCAGGGCAGCAGCCGACCGGGCACTGACCGACGATGCGACTCCCACCGCATCGCCGATCAGCAACAGCGCAGGTCCAGACCCGAGGGCGCGCGCTGCTATCTCCAACAGGTCGAGCCGGGTTCGGATGATCCGCTCCTCCGGCAGGCTGGCATTCTCGATCACCAGCACGGGCGTCTTTGCCGCCAGCCCCGCACCGACGAGCTGCTTCGCGATCATCCCCGCGCTCGACTTGCCCATATAGACGGCCAGTGTCGCGCCGGGATCGGCGAGAGCATCCCAGTCGAGGCCCAGCATCTCGCCGTCCTTCGCATGGGCGGTGACGAACACCAGCTTCCGGGCAAGCCCGCGCAGCGTGAGCGAGATGCCTGCGCTCGCCGCCGCCGCCGATGCCGCCGTGATGCCGGGGCAGATGCGCGTCGGCACGCCATGCTCCGCCAGCGCCTCCATCTCCTCCATCGACCGACCAAAGATCGACGGATCGCCGCCCTTCAATCGCACCACCCGCCGCCCGGCCAGCGCGGCGCGCACGATCAGGTCGTTGATCGTCTCCTGATCCTTGCTGTGCCGCCCGGCGCGCTTGCCGACGCTGACCCGCTCCGTTCCGGCGGGGATGAGGTCGAGGATGCCCGGCCCCACCAGCGCGTCGTAGAACACGATGTCCGCCGCCCGGATCAGCTTTTCGGCTTTGCGCGTCAGCAGGTCGGGATCGCCCGGCCCCGCGCCGACCAGCCACACCTCTCCGGCAGCGATAAGAGACAGATCACGCATTGGCGGCCTCCCGTGTTTCACCGATCAAACGTTGGATGGCGGGACGACATGACCCGCAATTGGTACCGGCATTGAGCGCCGCGCCGACGGCTTCCACCGTCGTCAGATGCTGCCCGCCGATGGCATCGACAATCGTCTTCATGCCGACATCGAAGCAGACGCAGACGATGGGTCCGCGGTCCGCCTGCGGCGTGGCGGGACGGCCCGCCATCAGTTCGACGGTCGATGCCCGCTCCGCCTCGGCCAGTTGATCGATCAGCCATTGGCGGCGCGGCAGCTTGCCCGTGCGCGTCAGGAACAGCGCGGCGCGCAACGTCCCGTCCTTCAGGATCGCGACGCGCAGGCCACCGCGCGCGGGGTCCAGTGTCTCGACGCGCTCTCCCTTGGGCAACAGCGCCTTGACCAGCGCCGCCGGATCGCCCTCGCCCGCGAGTTCCACCAGCCATCCGCCAGCGACCCGCACCTTGGTCGCATAGGCGGCGGCGATGTCGCCCAAGGGCTCGCGCGTGATCAGGAACCCGCGCCATTCGACCGCCATCTTCTCGATGGAGACGGGGGTATTCTTGAACCCCGGCTGGCCGCTGTGCGGATCGGCCAGCGGACGGGGGAGCAGGCCGGTGCGCCCGCCCGTGGACTGCCGGTCGGTCCAGTGGATCGGCGTGAAGACCTCACCCCGCCGCTGCCCTTCGCTCAGCAGCGCGCGGAACACGCTCGTCCCCTGCGGCGTCGATACCCTCACCAGATCGTCCGCCACGATGCCCAGCGGCGCGGCGTCGTCCGGGTGAATCTCCACCATCGGTTCGCGGCGATGCTGCGACAGCTTGGGGCTGAGCCCGGTGCGCGTCATCGTGTGCCACTGGTCGCGATAGCGCCCGTTGTTCAGCGTCATCGGCCATTGGGCGAGTGGGGCCTGCAACGCCATCTGCTCCACCGCGACCATGCGCGCGCGCCCGTCGGGCGTCGAATAGCGCCCGTCCGCGAACGGCACGCCGCCCCAGCGGAACGGCTCCAGCGCCTCATAATCGGGGTTGGAGATGGCAGCATGGCCGCGCAGGTCGAACAGGCGCTTGCCGTCATTCTGATAGGCGGAGAGCCGCGCATGCTCGCGATAGACATCCGCCGGGCGGTCATAGGCAAAGGCATCGCGCCAGCCCATCGCCTGTCCGACCTCGGCGATGATCCGCCAGTCCGCCTTCGCCTCACCCGCCAACGGAAAGAAAGCGCGCTGGCGGCTGATGATGCGGTCGCTGTTCGTGACCGTCCCGTCCTTCTCACCCCATCCGGCGGCGGGCAGCTTCACATGAGCGTAGCGGCCGGTGTCCGTATCCGCGATGCAATCCGACACCACGACGAACGGACAAATCTCCAGCGCCTCGCGCACCAGATTGGCGTCGGGCATGGAGACGGCGGGGTTGGTCGCCATGATCCACAGCGCCTTGATTCGCCCTTCCCGCACCGAACGAAACAGGTCGACGGCCTTCAGCCCCGGCTTGGTCGCCATGTTGGGCGCAGCCCAGAAACGCTGCACCGTCGCGACATTCTCAGGTGCGAAATCCATATGCGCCGCGAGGGTGGAGGCAAGACCGCCGACTTCGCGCCCGCCCATGGCATTGGGCTGGCCGGTGATGGAGAAAGGCGCGGCCCCCGGCTTGCCGATCCGGCCCGTCGCGAGGTGGACGTTGATGATGGCGTTGACCTGGTCCGTACCCCGGATCGACTGATTGATGCCCTGACTGAACAGCGTGATCGTGCGCGGATTGGCGACGAACATCTCGTAAAAGGCGCGCAGGTCTGCAGGTGCCACGTCGCAGGCGGCGGCGGTGGACCACAGGTCGCTCCCCTCGGCCAGCCCCTCCCAGAAACCCTCCGGCATGGCGACATGCGCGTCCAGATAGGACTGGTCGACGATCCCCGCATCCCGGCACCAGGCCAGCAGGCCGTTCATCAACGCCACGTCGCTGCCGGGACGCAGACCGATATGCAGGTCCGCATCCTCGCACGTCTCCGTGCGACGCGGGTCGATCACGACGATCTTGGTGCCGCGCGCGGCGCGGGCCGCCATCATCCGCTGATAGACGACCGGATGACACCATGCCGTGTTCGATCCCACCAGCACGATCAAATCGGCCTCGTCGAAATCGTCATAGGTGGCGGGCACCACATCCTCACCAAAGGCGCGGATGTGCCCTGCAACCGCGCTCGACATGCACAGCCGCGAATTGGTGTCGATATTGCCGCTGCCGATGAAGCCCTTCATCAGCTTGTTGGCGACATAATAATCCTCGGTCAGCAACTGGCCGGAAACGTAGAACGCCACGCTGTCCGGCCCATGCTTCTCGATAGTCGCGGCAAAGGTCCGGGCGACATGCGAAATCGCCTTGTCCCAGCCGACCCGCTTGCCGCCGATTTCAGGGTGAAGGAGGCGCCCCTCCAGCCCGACTGTTTCACCCAGATGCGTCCCCTTGGAACAGAGGCGTCCCAGATTGGCGGGATGCGCCTCGTCCCCCTTGATCGTGACGCTGCGGTCGGGTCCGGGTTCGGCCCGGACGCCGCACCCCACGCCGCAATAGGCGCAGGTCGTGCGAACCACCGAGGACGCCCCGGACACCACCTCAGGCCATCCCCTGCAGGGCTTCCTTGCGACCGATCAGGATGCGACCGCCGTCGATCTTGACCGGAATGGTCGGCACGCAGCCCTCATCCTCGCCCAGCGCATGCCCGTCGATCAGGCTGATCCGCCAGTTATGGAGCGGGCAGGTGACCGTCGTGTCATGGACGATCCCCTGTGACAGCGGCCCCTGCTTGTGCGGGCACTGGTTGAGCAGCGCATAGACATCGCCGTTTGCGGTGCGGAAGATCGCAATCTCCTTGCCTCCCCGCACCGGCAACGTCCGCGCGCCCAGCGCGGGAAGCTGATCCACCGTACCAATATCCAGCCAGTCAGCGATCATATGCGTGTCCATATTGGGTGTGGTGTCAGTGTCTGCGGCTTGCAGGGCGGTGAGGCTGCTCATGCCTGTCCTCCCACCACCGCAAAGGGCCGGATTTCCGCGATATGCTCGTGCAGGAAGCTTTCCTTGCCGCTCGCGCGCTCCGCCCACGGATCGACCTGCAGGAAGCTCTGCGCATAGAGGAACCGCGCGCGGAGTGCCTCGCGGCCCACCTCGTCCTCGACAATGCGCTGCTTGACGTAATCGAGGCCGACTCGCTCCACCCAGGGCGCGGTGCGGTCGAGATAGCGCGCTTCCTCGCGGTAGAGCTGGATGAAGGCCGCGCAATAATCCAGCGCCTCCTGCTCGGTCGTGACCTTGCACAGAAAGTCGGTGCCGCGCAGGTGGATGCCGCCATTGCCGCCGATATGCAGTTCATAGCCGCTATCGACGCAGATCACGCCAAAGTCCTTGATCGTCGCCTCCGCGCAATTGCGGGGGCAGCCCGATACGGCGATCTTGAACTTGTGCGGCATCCAGCTGCCCCAGGTCATCTGCTCCGCCTTGATGCCGAGGCCGGTGGAGTCCTGCGTACCGAAGCGACACCATTCCGACCCGACGCACGTCTTCACGGTCCTCAGTGCCTTGCCATAGGCATGGCCGGACACCATCCCCGCGTCATTGAGATCGCGCCAGATGTCGGGCAGGTCTTCCTTCTTGATGCCGAACAGGTCGAGCCGCTGCCCGCCCGTTACCTTGACCATGCGCGCGCCATATTTATCGGCGGCGTCGGCGATGGCGCGCAGTTCGTTCGGCGTGGTCACGCCGCCCCACATGCGCGGCACCACCGAATAGGTGCCGTCCTTCTGGATATTGGCGTGCATGCGCTCGTTGACGAAGCGGCTCTGCGGGTCTTCCTCATGCTCGGCGGGCCAGGCGCAGAGGAGATAATAGTTCAGCGCCGGACGGCACGACGAACAGCCGTCGGGCGTGGACCAGCTCATTTCCTGCATGACTTCGGGAATGGCCTTCAGCCCGCGGTCCACGATGGCGGCGCGCACCTCTTCATGGGTGAAGCTGGTGCATTTGCACATCGTCTTGGCGACGCGCTCACCCGAATACTCATCACCCAGCGCCAGCGCGAGCAGGTTCTCGACCAACCCGGTGCAGCTACCGCAGCTTGCCGACGCCTTGCAGGTCGCGCGCACCGCGTCGAGGTTCGTCGCCCCGCCTGCGATGCAGCCCATCACCTGCCCCTTGCTGACGCCGTTGCAGCCGCAAACCTCCGCATCGTCGGAGAGCGCCGCAACGGCCGCCTTAGGGTCCGAGAGCGCACCCCCGGACGCGAACGCCTGACCAAAGATCAGCGCGTCACGGATGTCGGCGACATCCTCTTCCTTCTTCAGAAGGTCGAAATACCAGTTGCCGTCTGCGGTATCGCCATAGAGCACCGCGCCAATCAGCTTGTCGTCCTTGACGATGACGCGCTTGTACACGCCGCGCGTGGCATCGCGCAACACGATGTCCTCGCACCCCTCGCCGCCCGAAAAATCACCGGCGGAGAACACGTCGATGCCGCTGACCTTCAACTTGGTGGAGGTGACGGAGCCGGTGTAGCCGCTGGGGTTGCCCGTCTGGCTGTCCGCCAGCGCCCGGCACATCTCCCACAGCGGCGCGACGAGTCCGTAGACCGCGCCGCGATGCTGCACGCATTCGCCGACCGCCAGCACCGCCGGGTCGCTGGTCATCATATGGTCGTCGACCAGGATGCCGCGCTCGACCTCCAGCCCTGCCTCACGGGCAAGGCCGGTGGCGGGACGGATGCCGACCGCCATCACGACGATGGAGCAGGGAATTTCCGTTCCGTCCTTGAGCCGGACGCCCTCAACCTTGCCATTGCCGTAGATTTCGCCGGTGTCGGCCTGCGTCAGGATGGTCTGGCCGCGCCGTTCCAGTTCGGTCTTGAGCAGCCAGCCGGCCGCCTCGTCGAGCTGCCGCTCCATCAGCGTCGGCATCAGGTGGATGACCGTGACCTTCATGCCGCGCAGCGACAGGCCGTGCGCCGCTTCGAGGCCGAGCAGGCCGCCGCCGATGACGACGGCTTCGCCGCCCCCACGATTGGCGGCTTCCAGCATCTTGCCCACGTCGTCCATGTCACGGAAGGTGATGACGCCGGGCAGATCCTTGCCGGGAACCGGGATGATGAACGGGTCCGACCCGGTCGCCAACAGCAGACGGTCATAGCTTTCAGTGCGACCCGAAGTGCTCGTGACCGTCTGCTGGGCGCGGTCGATGGCGGTAACAGGATCGCCCGCGACTAGAGTGATATTATTGTCCGCGTACCATTCCTCGCCGTTGATGACGATGTCCTCGAAGGACTTCTCGCCCGCCAGCAGCGGCGACAGCATGATGCGGTTATAGTTGACCCGCGGTTCCGCGCCGAAAATGGTGATGCGGAACTTCTTGGGATCGCGGGCGAGGATTTCCTCGACGGCCCGGCACCCGGCCATGCCGTTGCCGATGACGATCAGGTGAGGTTGGGTCATCAGATACGTACTCCCTGAATGGCGGCGCCCCATGTTGTGCGCCACCGCTTCTTGACCGAGGTAAGACCGCCGAGCGCGATGAGGGCGAGCGCGGCGAAGATAAGGAAACCGGCCGACGGGCTGCCGGTGAACTGCTTGGCAAGGCCGAGCGAGGAAGCGAGGTAGAAGCCGCCCACGCCGCCGCCAAAACCGACGAGGCCGGTCATCACGCCGATCTGGTTGCGGAACCGCTGCGGCACCAGCTGGAACACCGCGCCATTACCAACGCCCAGCGTGCCCATGACGCAGAAGAACAGCGGGAACAGAACCGCGAAATTATGCGGCGCCGCGCTGATCGCGATCAGCAGGATGGCCGCGACGAGATACACCAGCGACAGCGTCTTGATGCCGCCGATCCGGTCGGCCAGCGCGCCGCCCAGCGGACGCACCATCGACCCTGCGAACACGCAGGCGGCGGTGGCGTAACCGGCGTGGATCGGCGTCATGCCCAACTCGGTCGTGTAGAAGATCGGCAGCGAACCCGACAGGCCGACAAAGCCGCCGAAGGTCACGCCATAGAAGAGAATGAACCACCAGGCGTCGCTCTCACCCAGCATGCCGATATAGGCTTTGACATAGTCGCCCATGCTCTTGGCGGGCGGCTGGTCCGGGCTGTCCTTCACGAAGATCATGTACAGGACGAAGATGATGGCGACCGGGATGACCGCGAGGCCGAGGACCGTATTCCATCCGAACGCCTTGGCGAGCAGCGGCGCGAACAGGGCGGCGAACACCGTGCCCGAATTGCCCATGCCCGCGATGCCCATCGCCTTGCCCTGATGCTCCGGCGGATACCAGCGGCTGGCGAGCGGCAGGGCGACCGCAAAGGACGCGCCAGCAAAGCCCAGGATCACACCGACGGCGATCAGGCCGTGCAGGCTGTCCACGCCAAAATGCCAGGCGGACAGCAGGCCCGCCATCACGATCACCTGACCGATGGCGCCCGTCACCTTCTGCCCGATCCGGTCGACCAGGAAGCCGTTGACGAGGCGCAGCACCGCGCCCGCCAGCGTCGGCACCGCGACCATGAAACCCTTTTCAGCCGGGGTCAGGCCCAGTTCCTTGGAGATGATCGGCGCCAGCGGGCCAAGCATGTTCCACACCATGAACGCGACGTCGAAGTACAGGAACGCCATGATCAGCGTGGGCCTGTGCCCCGATTGCCAGAAAGGTTTTCCGCTCATTTCCCACTCCCCGTGAATATATCCGTCACCCCAGCGAAAGCTGGGGTCTCTGTCGGTTGTGCGCCGAGGAAGGAGATCCCAGCCTGCGCTGGGATGACGAACGAAAGGCTTGACGAACCCCACCCTGCCCCGCTCCCCTCGTGCGTACGTGTGAGGGGGAACGGGTGATGAAACCGGAAGGACGATTGCAGGTCGCGGCGGGCCATGCGTCCGAGCAGGGCCAGCGGGCGGACAATCAGGATTTTGTCGGCATCTACGCCGCGACGGAAACCGAACGCGCGCGCCACGGCATGATCGCGGCGGTGGCGGACGGAGTCGGCGGGCACAAGGGCGGCCGCGTCGCGTCCGAACTGGCGGTGCGCGCGCTGATCGAGGGGCTGTACGACCAACCCGATACCATCGGTCCGGCGGCGGCGGTTCAGCGTGTCATGGCGCCGTACAATCGCTGGCTGGCCGCCATGGGCCGCACCGACACGCTGGCGCACGCCGCCACGACCTTCACCGCGCTGGTCATGAAGGGACGCCGCGCCCATGTCTGCCATGTCGGCGACAGCCGCGCCTGGCACTATCGCGAGGGTCGCCTGACCCTGCTGACCGAGGACCACACCCGGTCCCATCCCGACCAGAAGCATATCCTCTACCGCGCCCTCGGCATCGAGGAGCGGCTGCGCCTCGACCATCATGAGATCGTGCTGGCGGAGCATGACCGATTGCTGCTGACCAGCGACGGCGTGCACGGCAGCCTGTCGCCCAAGCGCCTCGAAAAGCTGCTCGGCGTGCGCAATTCCGCCGAAAGCGACGCCGTGGCCATCGTTGACGCGGCGCTGTCCGCGGGCAGCGCCGACAATGCCAGCGCCATCGTGCTCGACGTGATCGCCCTGCCCGCTATCGACCATGACAGCGTCGCCGGCGACATCGCGCGCCTGCCGATCCTCGACCCCCCGGCGGAGGGCGACAGCGTCGATGGCTTCCGCCTCGACGACCTGCTGTCCGATGGCCGCTACACCCGCCTGTTCCGGGCGACCGACACGGTGTCCGGCCAGACGCTCGTCATCAAATTCCCCAAGCCCGCGCTGCTCTCCGAAAGCGGTGCCCGCCTCGCTTTCGCGCGCGAAATGCTGGTCGGTAGCCGCGTCTCCAGCCCGTTCGTTGCGGGCGTCGTCGCCGTGCCGCCCGACCGGCAGACCCGCCTCTACGGCGTGCAGCCCTTTTACGAGGGCGAGACGCTCGAACAGCGAATCGCGCGCCATGTCTCCCTCAAGGACGGCCTCGACATCGCGATCAAGCTGACCCGTGCGGTCGCCGCCCTGCACCGGCTCGACATCGTCCACCGCGACATCAAGCCCGATAATGTCCTGCTGCTGCCCGACGGCGGCCTTAAGCTGATCGACCTCGGCGTCGCCCGACTGCCCCGCATCGATGAATTCGCCAACGACGAGATCCCCGGCACGCCCAGCTATCTTGCGCCCGAAATGTTCGGCGGCAATCCCGGCGACGGCGGCACCGACCAGTTCGCGCTCGGCGTCACGCTCTGGCGCCTGTTCGCCCGGCACTACCCCTATGGCGAGGTGGAGCCGTTCAGCCGACCGCGTTTCCGCCGCCCGGCCATGCCCAGCACCCATCGGCAGGAACTGCCCGCATGGCTCGACAGCATCCTGATGCGCAGCGTCGCCATCGACCCCGACGAGCGGTTCGGCGACATCATCGAACTGCTCCGCGCGCTGGAAGGCGGCGCGGCGGTCGCCCGTGTTCAACAGGGCTTCGTACCGCTGATCGAGCGTGATCCGGTTCGTTTCTGGCAGGTCGTGTCGCTGCTGCTCACCATCGCGCTGATCGTGGCGCTGGTTCGACACTAGGACGCCTGGCACGGGGACGACAGACAGGCGGAGGGCCGCGCGGCTGGCGCGACGCCCTTTCCCTGTCCGATCTGTCCAACCCATGCCCACGAGGTGTTTCTCCGCCCAAAAAATGAACGCAAAAAAGCCGCACGATCCAAGGGCATCCCTCCGATCGGCGGCGCCTTTGCCTGCCTGATTCTGAATGTTGCGGCTCCGCTCCGTTGCGGTGCCGACTGTGCGATTCGGAGAACGCCTTCGTTCTCTATGCAGCCTCTTTCTGAGCAGTATTTGCGTGTAATGCAAATGCAATTTTTGCACTGCACAATAGTGCAGCACGCCCGTTTTTTCTGCCTATTTTTTGGGCAGTCCGGACGTTGACGTAAAGAGACCGGGCGCGGCATGCACCGCGCCCGGCCCTACGCTCTGAACGGACGTTAAAGAGCGTAGTCGATCTGTGCCCAGAACTTCTTGGTATCCGCATCCCCTGCGAAACTTGCGATGCCTTGACGCTGGTAATCGGCATATTTGACGAGCGCCGACAAATGCTTGTTCAGCTTCAGCGTGACTTGCGCATTATACTCGTCGCCATAGTGAATTTTGTTCCGGTCACTATCGAAGCGATGATAGGTGAACGACGCCACCAGCGGCCCCATCGTCCCCACCTTGGGCCACGCATAGCCAACGCCCGCATAATAATCCTGCAGGCCCGTCGTCGGCGTGGTCAGGAACTTGTCCGCCCAGCCGTTGAACTTGTGCAGCGTCGCCATCGGCGTCTGGAAAGCGAAATTGGCGCGATCGTCGGACGCCAGCAGCTCATAGCCGCCCGTCAGCTTGAACCCCTTATAATCGACCACGCCTTCGAGCAGCGCGTAATCGGTCGCATAGCGGTTCGGATTGAGGCCATAGTCGCTCTGCCGGGCATAGCTGCCGGTCAGCGTCCACTTCACCTTCTTGGTGATCGGCAACACGGCAACCGCGCGGCCGCCATAGGTCTGCGAACTATTGGTGAAGAAAAAGCTCTCGTCATAGTCCAGCAGATAGGCAAAGCCCTTGACCGTCACAGGCCCCTTCTTGATTCCGGCCTGCAGGAACAGGAAATCGCCGCCATAGGCCTGCCGCGCAGCGCCATCGATACCGTAAATGCTGCGCTGCGATATGGCATAGGTGCCATCGACCATTACCGGCCCGACCTTCGCCTCGATCCGCACCGCGTCGAATGTCTGCTCATTCTGGCGCCAGGCGACGGAGCCGACGAAACGCTGGTCGTCGAGGTTGATCCGCTGGCGACCGACCGTCGCCGTCACGGCCTTGGACTTATACTGGATCTGCGCGCGGTTGAGGTCGATGTTCTGCGGATCGGCCACCACCGGATATTGGGTGCGACGCTGGCTGCTCGTCACCGCATAGGGAAAGGCGTTATAGTCGTTGACGAGGCCCAGTGTCCCCTCGGCCTCTCCCAGAACCGACCAGTGCCCCCAGCTCAACTCGCTGCCCATCCGCAGGCGCAGGGTCAGCGCATCGGCGTCCCGATCCTTCGTAATCGGCGCCGGGCCGTCCTGGTCCACCGTCTCGTAACGCAGGCGGCCGTCGATGATCGGCTTGAACTTCACCTCCTGCGCGGCGGCGGGCGTGGCGACGATGGCCGACGCACACAGCAACAATGACAATTTCTGCATAAAAACCCCCTTTTGCCCTGAATGGCTTATTGCCCTTTCAGGTCATCCTCTCGATCCTTGGTTCTCTGGTGCGAGGCTCCCACAGCCCCGCTCCTCTCACGCCGCGAGCGACGGATTCCGATACCGCTCGTGCAGGAAGTGGATCACCGCATGGCGCGCCGCGGCATATTCCGCAGCCTCGATCACCTCCAGACGGCTGCGCGGACGCGGCAGGTCGATCAGGCGATCCTCCCCGATGCGCGCCGCCGGGCCGTTGGTCATCATGACCACCCGGTCGGCCAGCAACACCGCCTCGTCCACATCATGCGTGATCATGAGCACGGTGTTGTTGAGCCGCGCCTGCAAATCCATCACCACATCCTGCAACGCCGCCCGCGTCAGCGCGTCGAGCGCGCCGAATGGTTCGTCCATCAACAGAACGCGCGGGTTCATGGCGATGGCGCGGGCAATGCCGACGCGCTGCTTCATGCCGCCCGACAGTTCGCCGGGCCGCTTGCCCGCCGCATGGGCCATCTGCACGAGGTCGAGGTTGTGCAGCACCCACTCCTTGCGCTCGGCCTTCGACTTGCCGGCGGCGGTCTTGTCCACGGCGAGGCGCACATTCTCCTCCACCGTCAGCCAGGGGAGCAGGCTGTGGTCCTGAAACACCACGGCGCGGTCCGGTCCCGGCGCGTCCACGACATCGCCGTCGAGGAAGATGACGCCGCGCGTCGGCTTGACGAGGCCTGCCACCGCGTTGAGCAGAGTGGACTTGCCGCAGCCCGAATGGCCGATCAGCGCCACGAACTGCCCCTTGTCGATCGACAGGTTGATCGTGTCGAGCGCACAGAAATTGCCCGCCTTGGTCGGAAATTCGACCGTGATGTCTTCGAGCGCGAGATAGCTACGCTGTTTCATGGGTCAATCTCCTCTCAGGCCGTCCGGCCGACGATGCGGCCGACAAGGGCGACCATGCGGTCGAGGGTGAAGCCGACAAGGCCGATCCACACGAGCGCGACGATGGTGTCGGTCAGGAGCGAGCTGTTGTAGCTGTCCCAGATAAAGAAGCCGACGCCGGTGCCGCCCTGCACCATCTCCGCCGCGACGATCGCCAGCCAGCTCATGCCGACGCCGATGCGCAGGCCAGTGAACATGTGCGGCACTGTCGCGGGCAGCATGATCTTCAGGAAATATTCGGCCGGATTGAGCGCCAGCACTTTGGCGACATTGCGATAGGCCGCCGGAATGGTCTGCACGCCTGCTGCCGTGTTGAGGATCACCGGCCAGATCGCGGTGATGAAGATCAGGAATATGGCGGACGGCTGCGCCTGCTGGAATATCGCGAGACTGATCGGCAACCATGCGAGCGGCGGCACGGTCCGCAGCACCTGAAACAGGGGATCGAGCGCCCGGAACGCGAACACGCTCTGTCCGATGAGGATGCCCAGCGCCACGCCGATCACCGCCGCAAGGCTGTAACCGATCAGCACGCGGCCAAGGCTGGTCAGCACATGGCCCGCGATGCCGACGTCACCGGACTCTTCGATCTTCAGGCCTGCCCCACTGATCTCCACGCCCTTGAAAGGATGGACGATCACCTCATGACTCTCCTGCCAGACCTTCACCGGGCTGGGGAAGGTCGCATCGGGCGCACCGGTCAGCATCTGCCACACCAACAGCAGTGCGGCGATCATGACGAACGTTGGCAGCACCGCCGCGCCCAGCGCCTGCACCTTCATAGCCAGCGGATGCGTGGGCTTCGGGATGGGCGGGAAGCGCCGCCGTGCGATGGCCTCCTCTGGATAGGGCACGACGACCGCGCTCCGGGCAGCGGAGCCGCCGTCCGAAGCCGACGTCTCGCTGGCGGGAATATGATGGGGCAGAACCATGGCGATGCTCCTCCTCAAACCCGCTTGATGGCGAGGCTGGCCAGATAGGCCTTGGGGTTGCCGGGATCGAAGCTCTTGCCGTCAAAGAACTTCTCGACGCCGCGACTGTCGCTCGCCGGGCCCTTGCCGCCCAGCGTTGCCGCCGCCTTGCGCCAGATGTCGGAGCGGTTGACCTTGGCAATGGTCGCCGTGGTGTTCAGCGTCATGGGCAGCTTGCCCCAACGCTGATTCTCCGTGAGGAACCACAGGTCGTGGCTCTTGTACGGGAAGGACGCATAGCCCGCGAAGAACTTCATCTTGAAGGCCGCGTTCGGGAATTTCCGTCCGTCGCCCATGTTGAAATTGCCCTGCAGGCGGTCGGCAATGTCCGTGATCGGGCATTTGAGGTAATCGCGGCCCGCAATCGTGCCCGCCAGACGGGTGATGTTGCCCGGATCGTCGGCCCAACGCTGCGCCTCGATGATCGCGGCGGTGATCGCAACGGCGGCACGCGGATTCTTCGCCACCCAGTCGGACCGCATGGCAAAGCTCTTTTCCGGATGGTTCATCCACATCTGCCCGGTCGATACCGCAGTATAGCCCAGGTTCTGCGCGACGAGCTGGTCGTTCCACGGCTCACCGACGCAGAAGGCATCCATCGTGTCCGCCTTCATATTGGCGACCATCTGCGGCGGCGGAATGGTGATGAGTTCGACATCCTTGTCCGGGTCGATGCCGCCCGCCGCCAGCCAGTAGCGGATCCACATGTCATGCGTCCCGCCGGGGAAGGTCATGGCCATGGTGATCTTCTTGCCCGCCTGCTTGCGGGACGCGATCACGCCCTTCATCTTGCCGGCGTTGAGATCGGCCTTCGCGCCCAGATATTCCTTGGACACCGAAATCGCCTGCCCGTTGACGTTCAGGCGGGCGAGGATGCTCATCGGCGTCGCCTTGCCGTTCGCGCCCAGCGTCAACAGATAGGGGAGCGGCGTCAGCACATGCCCGCCGTCGATCCCACCGCCGCCGCTGCCCAGGATCAGGTTGTCGCGCGTCGCGCCCCAGCTCGCCTGCTTCAACACTTCGACGTCCGGCATGCCGTGCTTGGCGAACAGTCCCAGTTCCTTGGCGATGATCAGCGGCGCGGCGTCGGTCAGCGCGATGAAGCCCAGCTTCGCCCCCGTAACCTCCGGCCCCGCGCCCGCCGCAAAGGCGCCCGACGGAAATGCTTGCTGCACCGCAGCAACAACTGCTGCCGTACCGCTTGTCTTGATAAGCCCGCGACGGCTGATGCCGCCCTTTTCGTCCCCGTGATCCATGAACCCCACTCCTTCCCGAACCCTGAAGTTGCCGCGATGAGGCACGCGGCGCGCCTTCGCCGGAACAACATCCCGGCGCGCAGACCATCGCTTCCGAAACCGCGCCTTCGCGCCGCCTCAGCCGCCAAAAACCAAATAAAAAAGCCGCCAGGAACAGGGTCAGTCGGTGACCTGTCCGGGCGGCGTCATTGCCTTGTCCGATTACTCGGTGCGGGATGGTCCTGCCGCCATTGGCAGGCTCCACGCTGGATGCCGAAGCGGCTTCGCCTCGACAGTCAGAAAACTGTCATTGATTCGTTCGACTCGCAAGCGAAAATTTTGCATTGCACAAATTGCAACGAGAGCGGGCTTCAGCGTCCTACGCCATCCTGCGCGAGATAGCCGAAAACATCGTCCGGATCGAACAACCGGCCATCGAAGAAACGGTCATGACCGAGCACCAGCCGCCCGCCATGGCTGCCCGCGCCCAGAGGTTCGCTGATCGCGCCCTCCACCTTCAGGCTGGCTCCCGGCAACACGGCCCCCGTGCCAGCAAAGGCGGAGCGATAGACGTCCGGCCGGAACACGGCCGCCGCCGCCGCAAAACCGTCTTCCGTCGGCTTCGCATGGCCCCAGCGCGCCATTTGCGAGTAGAGCCACATCGCCTGACTGCGCCATGGGAAATTCGCAGCCTCGCCATGCACGACCAGAAAGTCGCGCAGCTTTGCCGGCTCCTCATCCTTGCGGCACACAAGCCGACCGGAGAGCGCCCGCGCGATCAGCGGGGACGGCAGGCCGATATACGCCTCCCGCGACAGCAGCTCTGCCACGTCCTCCGTACGGGCGGGGTCCATCGCCACCTGCCCGGCGGCATAGAGCGCACGCAGCAGCGCCTCCACCTCGCCCCGGCGCTCGTCCAGCACATCGGCCCGGAACGCGAGCAGCTTTTCCACGCCCCGCTTCCAGATACGACTGGTGGAGGAGATGATCACCCCGTCCCCCCGCTCGACCGCCAGACTGTTCCACGGCTCACCCACGACCGAAACGTCGATCTCGCCCGCCGCAAAGGCATCCGCGACAAAGGGCGGCGCGATCACGATGATCTCCACGTCCTGATCCGGGTCCAGACCGCAGGCCGCCAACCAGTAGCGCAGCATGTAATTATGGCTGGAATAGCGATGAACGACCGCGATCCGCAGCTTGCGTCCCCGCGCTGCCTCCTCCTTGGCCACCACCGCCAGCCGTTCGCCGACCGTGCGCGCATCCGCCTCAATCCCGACGCCCAGCATCTCCGCCAGCACATGGCTGACCGCGATCGCATTGCCGTTGAGGCTGAGCATGAACGGCGCGCCAATCGGCGTCGCCGGGCGGTCGAGGCCCAGCGCCATGGCGATGGCGATGGGGGCGACCAGATGCGCGGCGTCCGTCTGCCCATAGGCCAGCCGGTCGCGCACCGCCGCCCAGGTCCGGTCGCGGACGAGCGCAATCTCCACGCCCTCCTGCTTCGCAAAGCCCAGTTCCTGCGCAATGATCGGCAGGGCGCTGTCGACCAGCGGCAGGAAGCCTATGCGAAACCGGCTCATGCATCCCCTCCCAGCAGGCTCTCGGCGGTAATCAGGGCCTCCGCCACATCGACGATGCGCCGCCCGCCGTCCATCGCCTGCTTGCGCAGCAGCGCATAGGCGGTCGGCTCGTCGACCTTGCGGCGCTTCATCAGCAGCATCTTGGCCTTGTCGATGGTCTTGCGTTCCGCCAGCGCGGACCGTGCCTCGTGCAATTCGGACTGGAGCCGGGAAAAGGCGCTGAACCGCCGCACGGCCAGTTCCAGCACCGGCTTGATCCGTTCCTTGCGAAGACCGTCCACGACATAGGCGGAAATGCCCGCATCCACGGCATCCGCGATGGATGCCTCGTCCGACTGGTCCACGAACATGGCAATGGGCCGCGACAGCGCGCGGGACAGCGCGAAACTTTCCTCCAGCATGTCACGGCTGGGATTTTCGAGGTTGATCAGGATGACGTCCGGCGACAGGCGCTCCAGTTCGGCCACCACCCCGCGCCGGTCGATGAGCACGGTGACGTCGGTCAGGCCCGCCTCACGCAAGCCTTCCTCGATTACGGCCGCGCGCGCGGCGCTATCATCTATTACAGCGATCTTCACCGCGCCCTCGCCCACCCCTGCTTCAGCGCACTATGCTCTCCGCGCTAGCAACATCGGTGCGGCGCGTAAACGGCGGGCCGCAAAAATCCGCTCGTTCCCCGGCACCCGGCCCCGGCATCGGGAGTTATACGTAACCCATCGGCGGCGCGATCCTTCATGCTTGCCCCGGTCTGGTGCATTGCTAAACATCAACAGCCTTGTACGATAAGAGCCATACCGCTTTGACAGGAGAGACCACGGTGGTTGCTGATGTAGCAAAGGCGCCCAAAGCGGCGCCGTTTCAGATTACCGATCCGGCCCGCATTCCGGCCCGGCGCTATTATGACGAGGAATTCTACCAGCTCGAAAACGAGCGCCTGTGGCCGCACGTCTGGCAGATGGCCTGCCGCATCGAGCAGATTGCGGAGGTCGGCGACTGGATCGAGTATAAGAACCTCGGCAAGTCGGTCATCGTCGTCCGCACCAAGGACGGGATCAAGGCCTATGACAACGCCTGCCGCCATCGCGGCGTCCCCATCGCGCAGGGCGGCCACGGCAATTGCAAGCGGGAGGGCTTCATCTGCCCCTTCCACGGCTGGCGCTGGAACCTCGAAGGCAAGAACACCTTCGTCTATGGCAAGCACATGTTCTCGGAACAGCAGCTGGACCAGGCCGACCTGGCCCTGACCGAAGTCCGCACCGAATTGTCCATGGGCTGCGTCTTCATCAACTTCGACAAGGACGCGCCATCGTTGCGCGACGGCCTCGGCCCCCTCGCCGCCGGGCTCGAAGCCTATAATTCCGACCAGATGCGCGCGGAGTGGTGCTACGCCACCGTCCTGCCCGCCAACTGGAAGATCGCGATGGAAGCCTTCATGGAAGGCTATCATGTGATGCGTACCCATCCGCAGCTGCAGAAGAAGGTGCCGATCCTCTACAACAGCATGTATGGCATGGACACGGGCGGCATCGGCCTGCCCATCAACCCCAATCTGTCGATCCGCGAGAACATCGTGGCGCAGGTCGAGCATATGGAACTGCTGTCGAGCGGCATGGCCGGCATGTGCCACGCAAAGGATGTGGCAGTCGCGCGCCAGACCGTCGACGCGGAACTGCCGGAGGATCCGTTCCAGGCGATCATGCAGTGGTTCGGCATCGTCAACCATGCCGTGACCGAAGCGGGTCGCGCCCGCGGCGAGCCGACGCCCGACCTCAACAAGATCGCGGTCGAAACGCCGGTGAAGTCGGTGGAATTCATCTTCCCCAACTATTTCCTGCTGCCCTTCCTCTCCAGCATGGCGGCTTATCGCATCCGTCCGCTCGGCCCGGAAAGCTGCCTGTTCGAGCTGTGGTCGATCACCCACTTCAAGGAAGGCGAGGAACCGCCCGTGGTCATGGACCCCGTCGTCCTGCCGTATGATAGCCAGGACTTCCCCGAAATCCCGCGCCAGGATTATTCGAACATCCCGCTCCAGCAGATCGGCCTGCACGCGGACGGTTTCGAGTTCATGCGCCTGTCCAAGGATATCGAGGGCCTGATCAGCAATTATCAGCGCCTGATCGACGGCTATCTGACACAGGTGGAACCGGAAAAGCTCTCCCATGGCATGACCAAACTGGCAGGCAATTTCGACGGACCGATCCTCGACCTCGGCTTCTGACCAGCCTTTCGCACTGAAAACCAACAAGGTCGCCGGACACCGTTCCGGCGGCCTTTTTGCTGTATGCCGCCTATCCCGGCGGACCGGCCGTCACAGAGGGCGTCGACACGTGGAAATCCGCCGAAATCCGCGCTTCCACCAGAAGGAATACCCCCTTTGGGCATCCCACCCCACGACCATCTTGATGCTACCAATTCTCCCATAAGGTTCGCCAAAAGGAGAAAATCCATGACCCACGAAGTGGACCGCGCCTATTATCAGCGGTGCGGAGAGAAAGAGCGGGAGAAAGCGCGGACCGCCCCCGACATGGCGGTCAGATGCACGCATGAGCGCCTTGCGGAACTCTATGAACGCAAGGTCGAAAAAATACTGGCGCACCGGGCCACCCGTCCCAAGGACAGGCGCGAAACGCTATGACGCTCCATCAGGAGCCGTTCACATCAGGGAGATTGTATCTCCACCATAACTGCACTCTGGCAGTTATGGTGGACAGGGCTGGATTGCCATGACCCGTATCCGAAACCAGTAAAATCAATGCCTTGCTTGGCAGGTATCAATGGGATTGGGTTACTCCATTGTATTAGCAGTTTCAACTGGCCTCCACGGCTTGCTTCACCATAGACAACCTTTCAATCTCTCGCCATGGAGTATGGCTCTGCACTGGAAGGTTGAATGCGATAGTGTCAAAGCCCAAATACCCGGCAATCAAAATCGGGGCTTTACCATTCGAAAAGATCAACGCCGCTCTGGGAACAGAACTTGAGGAAGGCGACGTTTGGCTCAGCAAGGCTGCACATCAACACATTGCTAAGGATCACCCGGAGGACTATCCGTTCATCATGGCAGCAATCGTTGAGATTGTGACTGGCCCTCTATATGTAGGACAAGACCCCAAGCACGGGGGCAATTTCTATGTGGTCAAGGCCCTTGCGGCTGACGCCCCTAACCCGCACGGCCTCGTCGCTCTTGGGTTTGAGGTCAATAAATTTGGCAGTTATAATGTTAGGACTGCCTACTCCATCAATCAGGATACAGTCACGCAGCGACGACAGGCGAATCGTCTCCATGTCCTAATATAAGAAAAGGGCGGGGTTTCCCCCGCCCTTAAAGTTAGCTTGAGCGCGTTGCAAAGCGCGATCTCTCGGCCCTAAGCCTCTACCTCCCCCTTTCGGGTTCGGTGTGTGGGTAGCGGTTCCACCTCTCAAGCTGTCTGTGTCTTAGATAGAAGATAGCCTTGAAGATTTCAACAAAAGGTTGAAATTCTTTCCACCCCAGACCTTCTGATCCTCTGCGACGACCAAGCGGCGGTAATAGTAGGTGCCGTTGTCGTGTTTTTTGAGGTACATTGGGTCGTCCGTCATACTACGATTGTAGCACCCAACCGGATCAAGACCACTGATTTTCCTAGGTTTCCAGCCATCTCAACCCCTTAGGGGAAGATGGTGGACAGGGCTGGAATGCCTCAATCTCGTTAGTTCAATGACTTAGGGTGGCTAACCGACCCAAACACGCCCACGGAAACCCGGCGTATAGCGGTGATGTTGGCGAACCTAAAGGAGAGGCTGGAGCGGGGGCGCCCGCTCCGATATTAACTCCCGTGGCGACAAATCGCCGGAAGCGCAGCAGCCCTCAGTACCCAAGACTGCGATACGAGGTCGGCTTCGATCCGCTAACCTGAGACTAAAGACCTGTTACATCGAACTCCGCTTTGCATCATCGTTTGCCGCCGCAGGCATCTCCGCTGCGATCTGCGCGCAAACACGGTCACGCACCTCTTTATTCGTATATGCATGTTGGATAATGTACGGCGGCACATCATGCTGAAGCGCGATAGCAGAAATGGTCGTCAGATTTTCCTTGAGGCGCGCCAAATCTCCGTCATGATATTCGCCGGGATACATCAGCTCCGTGCCAGCCAGAATAGCCAGCGCCTCCGACATGAGCGGCGCAGAAGGATTCGCGTTGCCTACCCCATTACTTGCAAGCAGCGATGCGTCGAGCATCAACTCGTCAATAGTGTCGGTCCCTCGCGGCGACCAATCTTCCTCTTGGTCAAGCATCAGATGACATAGTTCTTTCACGGCAGTCGAACGCTTCTCAGCATCGCTCAGGCTAGCTCGAACGAGAATACGCGCGCGCTTATCGCTGTATCTCTCGATTTTACCTTTCAAGTGCACGGCCGGAAAGTCGACCTCGCGCATCTCGATTTGCAAACCGTACATATCCTGAATGACGTGATGCAGGTTCATGATCCGCAAGGCTGGTTCATGCTTGCCCAAGCAAACCTGACCCATATGTTCACGAACCAATTGCACCTTACGATAAGTCGCACAAAGCTTGGGATTGTCGATCTGCATTAATCTGCCGTTCTTCAGACAAAAAAAAGGCCCTACCGTAGCAGGGCCCGTTCTTCAATAGTGATCGGTATCAGTGGATAGCGAGATCGCCGAAATCCAAAACCTTGGACTCACCACGGTCCAACGCTTCGTACATCGCGTTCACCTCAAAGCATACCTCATCAGTCGTCGCTTCTGCCGTATTGGACAGGAGAAACTTGACATCAACCAAGCCCTCCTCGGTTTCCATCCGGGCATACCGGTCCGAGAGGGTCTTGCGCTCGGAACTCATTTCCATAGCTTTCCACCTTCAGTATGTGCCTCCACGATAGGGGCACAATATACTACCACGAACCTACCACCAAGTTCCTTGAACAATCGCTAAGAAATTTAGGAGCAGCGAGATTCGTTGTCTGTTGACAGCGCCATAATATGCATTGCGCATACATTGCAAGATGGTGTTGAAGTTTCGTATATCAAGCCAGCGCAATAATCGCCGTATTGACCATCGAAGCGACCACCGTATGTGCCAAGATGGAACCCATATATAGGATCTCCGCCCGCCTCTGCCCCTTTCACTATCTGGCGGAGCCCGGACCGCGCTTGGCGGCATCTAATTCGCCAGCAGGGCCGCCACCCAATCCTGCAACCGGCTCAGCTTCGCACGGGTATCGCCGCCGATCGCCAACGTGTCCGTCGTCCAAGGGAGCGCGTCGCGGCCGACCAGCTCGCGCTGCATGCATCAATGGCTCTTCCCGAATCACTCCGAAAATGAGAACATTATAGGAACAGTGATTCGGAGAACATGATGACCAGCCTCGCCACCATCTTCAGCGAACTCGTCGCCGCGATCGAGGCGAACGGGCGAAATACCACCATCAGCGCCCCGGTTATGGCCGTTATCGACCATCACGACATGCTGCTCATCAATCGCGGCGACGGCGACTATATCGAAACCGACTTCGGGGTGCGGCGAGGCGCGGCAAGCATCATCGGCCACTTCTTCATGTATCCTGAGACGGAAAACGCACCGGCGCACATCGCCTATGATATCGACTGGCATGGCGCCCCTGCTGCGCCGGGCGAACCCGATATTGAGCGCCGTAGCTGGGAGTGGGAGCTTCGGTTCGACGACGGACAGTTGGCGCTTGAATTTCCGATCCATCAGTGACCTGACAGATGCACGAGGAATATCCCCGCATCGTTACGGACGCTGAACTGCGCTTCGATATTAAGTTCGCCCTGATGCAAATATCGCCAAGCCTCTGGCGGGAGTGGGTGCTTGGGAAGGTGATACGGTCGGAGAGCGCGCGCGAGATAATCGTGAACCAAATCGCGGCGCGGCTCTCGCGCTATGAAGTGCGCGCGCCAGCCCCTGCCGATCCCCACGGATGGCCTGTAAAGGACAGGCTGTGAGCCGCTGCCGCATATGCTCCGCAAACGATCATGCTGGCCTCGTTGAAGACGTAGCGCGCGCGATGTGGAACACGCACGAAACTTCGAACCCCGATAACGAGTGGCGGCCATGGGAGCAGGCGGGCTCCTACTGGCAACACCATATGCGACTCTTTGCCGAGGCGACGATTTCAACCCTGCGCCGGATGGACGGCAATTAGCGGGCCAGAAGCGTTGCTACCCAATCCTGCAACCGGATCAACTTCGCACGGATATCGCCGCCGATCGCCAGCGTGTCTGTCGCCCAAGGGAGCGCGTCGCGGCCGACCAGCTCGCGCTCCCCCGTCTCAGCGTTGACCGTCACCGGAGGATTACTGAACGCCCCCGGCCGCACCATCAGGTCGGCCGCCGGTCGCTCCCCCGCCGTTCGCGGTCGCGACAGCCCGTTCGATGAGCCGCACCCCGTCAGCGTCAATGCAGACATTGCGATAGACAGGCCGATCAATGATTTTGGGCACTTCACGGGTAATCTCCCTCACAATCGTTTCCCGGTGGACATCCGCCGCCGCAGACACCGCATCCTGCGCCTGCGCATCCACAATGGTCGCCTCCACTTTGGCCGCCGCTTTCTTCTCGTCGCGCAGGTAGCGAGCCTCTTCCTCGGTCGTGCCGACGTGACGGCCGAAGAAGAAGGCGGCGATGAGCAGGCCCAGCGCGGCCGCGACAGGTCCGAGGCGGAGCGCAACCGCGGTCATCAGGCCGCATCCAGCACGCACACGGCGCGCTCCCGCTGGCGACGGGCGACCAGCCCGTTCACGACGCGCCCGCCTGCCTTGTTCCACATCAGCAGGGCATCGCAGCCCTCAAGGATGCGTCCAGCGTCGAACCGCTTGCGCGCCGTCGATCCGCACCAGTTCGCCACCCCGACATTATAGGCGAGCGAGACGGCGGCGAACCGCGCGCGATCCCGGTCGGGGATGGTGAGGGCGAGGCCGGGCGTGCAGGCCATGACGCCCTTGGCATGGGTCGTCAGTTCCTCCTCCAGCAGGACGGCGCATTGGTCCTCGGTCAGGCTGTCGCCCACCCGGACCTTGCGGCCATGGATCGACGTGAGGCCGTCGCAGATCGTGGGCACGTCGACGATGTCGAGATAGGCGCGCAAATACTGCCTGCCGCTGACGTGTTGGACCTTGGCCGTGCCGTCGTTTGTCATCGTCACCTTGACGGTGCGACCGCTCTCTTCCTTCGGCGTACTGGTCAGCAGCAGCGCGGCGGTGGCGAGGCCGACAATGGCGGCAAGGCCGCGCTTCGGGGTGACGACGGTCGATTTTTTCGGTGCCTGCATCATGAGGATTTCCCCTGCTTGGTGACGCGAGCGATGAGCGTCAGGACCAGCACCGCCGCGCCGATCTGGTTGGAATAGGGCAGGTCCGCGCGCACTTCGGCGGGCAGCTCCGGCCAGACGGCCAGCAGCACGGCACCGAACGCGGCGATGCGGACGGACCAGAGCTTGTGCGCGCGGCGCAGCTCCGGGATCAGGCGGGCACGGGTACGGGCACGGCGGCGGACTGGATGCCGCGCTTCTTCGTCATTTTCATAACGCGCACGAAGGCGCTCCCTGACGGGTTTCGTCATGGTTGTTCCTTTCAAGTAATGGAATGCGACGCGCGGTGCAGCGCACCTGCTCAGCGGTGTTGATTTACGCGACACCACTTTGGATGCGCGCAACAACCACCCTCAATTGCTCCGATATGGAACAAGTGTCTCAGTATCTGTATTGACGCGCGCCAACGCTCTAATCATAGCGTCGCGTTCGCCGGGGGGTGAAGCAACATCATAGGACGTGAACGTGCGGCATCAGCCGCTATCCGTCCCCTTCCATAGTCCCGACGTCAATAAGCGGCTGCTGCAGCCGTAATCGGGAGGGAGCAGATGGATTTTTTAGCAACTGAAACGCATCAGTGATTTACGGCTTCCAATGGTGGGAGCTGGCTGCCGTCGTCGGCTGGTGGGGCTTTGTTATCGCTGGGTTCTTCATCAGGCCAAAAGAAGGCGACCCGCCGATGTACATCAGAGGCGGGGAAGAACTCACCGAAGAAGAATATTACCTCGCCGAAGAACGGGACAGAGAACTTTGGGCAGACATTGCGAGGTTTTTCACCCGTCCCTGGATGGGTCTCAAAGCCATACTCAAGAAGATTAAGGTGATGCCGTGAGATCAAAAAGGAAAGATAGGAAAGTAGCAATCTGGGGGGTTATTATTGGTCTCTCTATCGCAATGTTTTTTTTGGTTGGCCTAGATGCTGACCAATTGAATAGAGTGATTTCGTTTTACGGGAACATTGGCAAGCCTGGCACAGCCCACCCCTGACGGCAATCAGAACCATGCCGAAGGGATGGGCCGTTGCGGTATTCTACTGGCTCACCCCCGCCACCAGACCGGCCTTGCGGATCGACAAGCGACTATGCGCGATGGCGCCTGCCAGCGAACCGCTGGAGGCGGTCTGGTAGAAGACATAGCAGCGCACCGCCGTAACGGACCCTTCCAGCACCATCGGCGGCGTGTGCAGCAGCGCAGTGAAGCTGGCGGGAAGGTTGCCCGTCGCCTGCCCGTTCACATTGGCATAAGTGCCGTCGATATAGGTCTTCGTGATCCCCCCGCTGGTGACCTGCAGTACGATCGACACGGCCCGAACAGCGGTCAAACCCGTCGCGGAAATATCGACCTCCGCATACACCCGGTCACCCGCGCCGAGCGTGTTGGTGAAATTCGTTCCCGGCGTCAGGTTGAATTCCAGCCGGGGCGAATTGCCGTCGGCGGTCCCGCCCAGCGTGACGATCTGCGTCGGCAGCGTGGTCAGCGTGGCGTCCGTTCCCTTTGTCGGGGTCGCGGTGACGGTCCCGGCGATGCCCGCCAGATACCAGTTGGTTGCCAGACCGCTACTGTTGCCCGCGAACATGCCCGCCGGGTGCATGTTGCCCGACGGGGCGAGCGTGGCGTCGAAGCTGTCGTTTGCGTCGATCGGCAGGAGATCAGCCGCAGAGACAGGCGGCAAATACTTGTCGAGCGTGGGCTGGATGGCCTGCGCCATGGCCTGCCAACCAGCGATCAGGAGATGGACGTTGTCGGCGGCAAGGAAAGCGGCTTTGACGTTGCCGGTGCTGTAATCGATCATCGTGGGCGCGAGATCCACGAACACCATCTTCAGCGACGAATCACGGGCCATCAGCCAGAGCTGCCGATTGAACTCAGCCGCCTTCTGCCGCTGTGCCGCGTTCCAGGACGATTGCGGCAGAACCGATGCCCAGATGACCAGCGTGCCGACCTTGTTGGCCGCCGTGACATAGGAGCGGGCAAGGGCCGTCATCTGCGACGCGGTCAGGACTGTCGCAACCGTGCCGAAATCGTTGGTGCCGCAATTGACGATGTCGATCGGCGGGGCGAGCGCCTGAATGATGGGCAGTTGCACATCGTTGAGGTGTTGCAACCCCATGCCGCCGACGGCGGTGGAGAGGGACTGGTCGGTGTAGAACCGCTCACGGAAAATATAGCGCAGCCAATTCTGCGGACTATTGTTCGTTAAGCTGATGCCCGTTGCTGAAGTCGGGGTTGCGGAAGCCGGGGACGACACGCCACCATATGCCGACGACATGAAGCTGTCGCCGGAGAATGCCACCGGAAAGCCGCGAATTGCCGAGGTCAGGATGCCAGATCGGCGGGCGATTAGGTCATCCATAACATCGCCGACGCGGGTCGCGTTCGAAGACCCGTCCGCGCTCATCGTGCGGACAAGTTCGTCTCCAGCAATCTTCTGCTTGGGCGCCAGTCCGATGAGGCTCGGATTATTCGTTCGCTGCGCCAGACCAATGTCGGGCGCGACGAGGAGCGACAGCATGAGCAGACCTGCCCATACCGAACGTAGCTTGTTCAGCATGTTCTTACCTTTCGTTGCATAAAAAAAGGCGCCCGCAGGCGCCAGGTCAAATCAAAATTGGAGCGTTCAATCAGCGGAGGCGGCGCTCCGGTCGACAATGTCGTGAGCGCTGCGGACAGTCTGAACCGTGTTGCGAAGGTCGCCACGGCTCGCGATCATCTCCTGCGTCACATCCTGGAGCGTGATCGCCTGCACCTTCTGCATGAAACGCTCGGTGTAGAGTTTGATGATACGGTCAGCGAGTACGGTGCATATGGCAGTCAGCAGCGCTGCCGCCTCGCCCGTCACACCCGCTTGCGTCACAAGCGTGTAGGCGATCAGCGCCACCATCGGCAGTAGCAAGATGTCAGCGAGCACCAGCGACACGCGCACCTTGATCCCCTTTTTGATGAGCAGGGCGTATTTGGCTGCGAAGCCGAAGGTCAGCCCGATCCATATCCACTCATATTTTGCGATCGATGCCTCCAGCCATGGGCTCACGTCCACTTTCCCCCTTATGACGGCCGCGCGGCCGATGTGTATTGCGGTCATGCGTCGGGCTCTGCGCTTGCGGGCACAGGCACCAGGCTTTCCCAATCGACGTTGGCAGCAGCCATGATTGCGGGCAGGGTTTCGGCGTTGGCGATGGCCTGCTTCGCTCCCATGCGGCGGCCTTCGATCTTCGATCCGATGATCTTCCACACCTGCCGGGTCTGCTTGACCGTGGTCGCCACAACCTCGATCGACTGTCCCGTGGCGTCAGCCTCTTCCCGAAGGAACGGCACGTCGGCGGGATCAGTCTCCGGCGTCCAATTCACCGCTTCGGAATATTTCTCCTGATATCGCATCTCTTGCGTGGCGGCGACGGTGACAAAGCGGCTGCTGAATTCGCCAGCACCCTTGTCGACAGCGTCGCTCAGGACGCGCTTCAGGATGGTGAAATCATGAGGAAGCTGAAAGGCGTTTACCGTTCCATCCGGCACGATGAACAGCGACTTGCCCTCGGGCGCCAAATTCTTCTGTGCCTCCTCCAGCGTGCAGCTCATGCCAGCGGCAACGATCTGCCCTGTGTCATTGTCGCAGTGAAACCACAGCATAGCGTTCCATCCTATTTCTTGTTTTCGAGGCCGAAAATGGTGCAATTATTGTATCTCAGTCCGGCATAGTTGCCTGTCGGGCCGGGGCCGCTGACGTAGAGATAAACGCTGTAGACGTGGTCGCCCGCAGGCGGCTGATCTATGATCGCAATGGTAGATCCCAGATAATAGCTGAGCGTCTTTGTATCGACGGCAGCGCCGTCACGATAAAGCCGGATGTAAGACGCATCTGCATTGATGTTGTAACCGAATTCAGCCGTTATCAACGTCTGGAGCAGCTGCAAGAACACAGGTTTCCCCGTGGTCTTAATGGATACGCTGGTCATGTAGATTTCTAGATTATAGAGCGAGTTGACGGAGGCGTAGTTGATGGCGAAGGCCGTGCTGGTCACGGCGTTGTCGCGAATTTGCGGAGTGTCGATCGACCCGAGAACGACCAGATTTCCGTCTATGCGCACGTCGCCGATGATATCCACGCCGCCCCCACCGTTGGCATCTGCCAAGAGGGACAGCTGCACACGGTTATCGCCTGCCACTCCGGCCACCTGCCAATAGGCTGCGGTGCGGCCATTGACCTGCGCAATAACGCCCTGCTGCTGCTGCACCTGAGCGAACAGCGGAGCTATCACAGTACCAGACCTGATTTCTTCCGATGTGGCTGAACGCACTGCGGCCTTAAACCAATCCAGACCCTTTGCGTCCCGCTGCCCAAATCCGTCCCAGTTGCTCATGGGGTGAAGGTAGACACGATCTGCGCTGGCAGCCGTGAGCTGGACAAGCTTGGAGTAGCGGTAGGTTTTGCCCACCGATCCCGCCCCCGGCGCGCTGCCGCCGCTGGCGGCATCTGCGGCGAAGCTGATCACGCGGCTGTCGACCCAGTTCCCGCCCGCGTCCCGCACGCCCATATACAGGCCAGCCCCGCGCAGCGTTCCACTGACCAGGCGAACGTCGGCTTCCAGTACAAGCCAATCGCCGCTGCGCACGCCGATCATCCCATTGGTCGCTTCCTGGACAAGCCCGACGTTCTCGTTGGCATTCGCCCACATTTGGAGAGCGTAAGACCCCGGCATTTCGCCCGCCGTGCGGATCGTCCGGTCATTTCCATATGACCAGTCACCCCAATAGGGCGGGATGCCGTTTGCAGCGGGATAGTTCTGGAAACGGGCATTGGCGTTCAGCGCGTTCAGGCTGACACTGGCCGCCAACGTGGCACTGCTCTGCGCAGCCGCCGCCTTGTCGGTAGCGATGCTGGCCTGCGCCAAGGCAGTACCTGCCTGCGCCTCTGCGCCATCGCGCGCGAGCTGCGCGCTAGTCATGAACCCCTGAGCGGCAGAGGCGAAGCCCTCCGCGCCAGATCGCGCCTCGCTGGATTGTTGTGCGCTGGTGCTCGCCTCACTGCGATAGCCTGCCGCATCGTCGCGATAGGTCCGCGCGTTCGTCGCAAACCCCTGCGCCGCCGACGCATGCTCGCCCGCTTCGTCGGCCTTGATGGCAGCGGCCTGAGACGACAGACTAGCCGCCTGCGCCTCGCCCTTTGCGGCCAGTTCGGAGGTGACGTCCTGTATCTGAAACGACACGAGCATGACCGGCTGCGCAGTCTCACTGGCCCGATTGGCACGGAAATGCGGCACCCACTTCGTTGCGCCGGTTGAAAGGGTCACGTCGCACCCGGTCGTGCCCGGCATACCGATCGTGAAGCTGATCGCTACCGGCTCTGCGCCTTGCAGTAGCGTTACATCGTTGGCCAGATTTTGAAGGTTGCTGTCGATCGCCGCATCAGCATCGTTCGCGCTGTAGACGCCCATACGGACATTGCCGGTGCTCCCCGGCGCAGCGGCACCGTCGAGCCGAGCGCGGAAGGTCACGCGGTATTTCTTGCCAGCCAGAACCGGCAAGGCTTCTTTCGGGGCGATCGAGCGATTGAGCGTGTCGGAGACGGCCACGATGCCGTAAGCGCCCGAAGCCGTGAAGGTCCATCCGTCAACTGTCGCGGGCGTGGGAAATCCGGGGGTCCGCCACCACTGTAGCCCCTTGTCAAAAGTCGACGGACGAAGCGAGCCCTGCACCGACGATGCGTAAACGGCGCTGGCAGACGCTGCCGTCGCGCTTCCCGCCGCGTCATCGCGCGACGCGGACGCCGACTGCGCAAAACCTGCACCAGCATCGCGCGCGGCCAGTGCCAAAGCCTTCGCCGCCTCGGCGTCAGCGGCGCTCTGCGCGGCACTGGCTGTGCTGCCATAGGTA
>DASVNT010000074.1:0-2616 GCA_036383715.1 Sphingobium sp.
AGCGGATCGAAGCTGAGGCCAAGGCTGCCGGCATAGCCCGTGACGATGTCGACATAAGCCTGCTGATCGATGGCGTGGAAACCCAGGCTGAGGCCGAAGCGATCCGACAGCGCCATCTTGTCGTCTATCACGTCACGCGGATTGACCGGGTCATCCTGCTCGGAAAGATGCCGCGGGACGATGTGCCTGCGGTTCGAGGTGACATAGAGGCGCACATTGGCGGGCCGCGCCGCCGTTCCGCCTTGCAACAGCGATCGAAGCGACCGCGCGTCGCCCACGCCGCTCTCGTCAAAGCCCAGATCGTCGAGGAACAGGATGAAGGGCCGCTGCGTGTCGCGCAGGATCGAAAAGAGGCGCGGCAAGCTCGCCAGTTCGTCAATCGCGCATTGCAGCAGCGCGATGTCCTGCCCTTCCCGCTGAAGCCGATCGACCACCGAAGCGACGACAGCGGACTTGCCCGTGCCGCGCGCGCCCCATAGCAGCACATCATGCGCGGCATGGCCGCCTGCATGACGACGGCTATTTTCCAGCAACGCCGCTTTCTGCGCGTCGATACCGGTCAATAGGTCAAAATCCACAGGCGCAAAGGCTTCCACCGCGTCGATCGTCGCGCCATTCCAGACATAGGCAGGCGCGGCGGCGAGATCGGCGGATGAAGCGGGCAGCGGCGCGATCCGTTCCAGCGCTTCGGCGATGCGGGTAAGCAGGGCGTCGTTCATGCCCAGCCCTTAATCCTCCGTCTGTCCGTGGGCAAGGCGGCGCGCTCGTCATTCTGCTGTAGCAATGGACTTTTACTCTGCGCGCACCGGGCTTATATCGCTGGGGTCGTGATCATCCCAAATTCCGTTTTTTCCACCAGGATCCGCCGCTACGGCGCGGAGGCGCTGCGCGAGGCGGCCTTGCTGATCCGGGCTGGGGAGCCCGTCGCGGTGCCGACGGAGACGGTCTATGGCCTGGCCGCCGACGCGACCGATTCGAACGCGGTCGCCGCCATTTACAACGCCAAGGGGCGGCCCAGCTTCAATCCGTTGATCGTCCATGTCGCGGACCGGGAGATGGCCGAAACGCTCGCCATATTTTCTCCCGTGGCCGACAAGCTGGCCGAACGCTTCTGGCCGGGCGCATTGACGCTGGTGCTGCCTGTGCGCGGCACGAGCGGCCTGTCACCCCTCGTCATGGCGGGACTGCCCACCGTTGCGCTGCGCCTGCCCGCTCACCCCGCCATGCGGGCGCTGATCCGGGAAAGCGGGCGACCGCTGGCCGCGCCATCGGCCAACCGCAGTGGCGCGATCAGCCCGACCCGCGCCGAGCATGTGCTGGCCAGTCTGGACGGCAAAATCCGCATGATCCTGGACGAAGGCCCCACCAGCGAGGGTCTGGAATCGACGATCGCAGCCCCCGAAGCGGACCGCATCCGCCTGTTGCGGCCCGGCCCGGTCACGGCGGCCATGCTGGAGCAAGCCACCCGCCTTCCGGTCGTCGGGGGTTCTGACCATGGGAAGATAGAGGCGCCCGGTCAGCTGGACAGTCACTATGCGCCGTCCAAACCCGTCCGGCTGAATGCGTTGGCGGCGGAAACGGACGAATATCTGATCGGCTTCGGCCTCATGCCCTGCAATATGAACCTCAGTTCGGATGCAAATGTCCAGGAAGCCGCCGCCAATCTCTTCGCGGCGCTGCATCTTGCCGACGCCAGCGCAGCCGCTCGCATCGCGGTCGCGCCTATCCCCGATGAGGGGATCGGCGTAGCCATCAACGATAGGCTGCGCAGAGCGGCTGCTTGAACGCTATCGCGGCGGATAAAGGCTCAGTCGCAATTCTCATGGCCAGCGCGCCTGCATTCGCGACGCCGCTGTTCGTCCGCCTTCTTGCGTTCCTTGCCTTCGCGCGCTTCCTGCTCCCGCATGCGTCGGCCATAGTTGCGGTCCGCTTCATCCTGGCTGGTCGTGGCCCAGTCGGCCGCCTGCGCGCCAGCGCGCACGGGCATGGTCACAACGTCAACCGCCGTCTTGGCGATGCAGCCGGGCAGCATCACCGCCATTACCGGAACCGCCATCATCACTAATTTGCGCATTTCACCGCTCCCCTGTGCCATCGCGCCGCAGATGACACAGGCAAGATTAACCGCAGCCTAAGCCCCTTCGGCATGCGGCGGCCCGTGGACCGAACGGGCATCAGTTGTCGATCCGCTCGGCGAATCCCTTGCGCAGCTTCGCCAGCTTGGGCGGGATGACCGCCATGCAATAGGGGTTTCGATCCCCTACCCGCTCCCAATATTTCTGATGATAATCCTCCGCCGGATACCAGGGCGCGTCCGGTTCGATGGTCGTGACGATGGGATTGGCATAGTCCCGCTGGCCGCGCTCTATCGCCGCTTTCGCGCCGGCTTCCTGTTCGGGCGAATGCGGGAAGATCGCGGATCGATACTGGGTGCCGACGTCATTCCCCTGTCGGTTCAGGGTGGTCGGGTCATGTGTCGCGAAAAAGATATCGAGCAGGTCGCCATAGGAGATCACGTCCGGATCATAGGCGATGCGGATCGCTTCGGCATGGCCCGTGGCGCCCGAGCACACCTGCTCATAGGTCGGGTTGGGCTGAGCGCCGCCGATATAGCCG
>DASVNT010000075.1:0-4403 GCA_036383715.1 Sphingobium sp.
CTGACCCAGCGCATCGCCTATCTGGAGGAAGGCGACTGGGTCGTCATCACCGCTGATGGCGCGGAGATTTTCGACAAGGATAATCAGCCGGTCGAGCGGCCGATCACCATTTCGGGCGTCACCGGCGAGCTGATCTCCAAGGGCAATCACCGCCATTATATGCTCAAGGAAATCTACGAGCAGCCGGTGGTCGTCGCCCAGACATTGCGATCCTACCTCCGCCGGATGGAGGATCAGGTGTCGTTGCCGATCCCTGATTTCGACCTGGGGTCGATCCGCCGCGTGACCATTGTCGCGTGCGGCACCAGTTACTATGCCGGGATGGTCGCCAAATATTGGTTCGAGCAGTTCGCCCGCGTGCCGGTCGACATCGATGTGGCGAGCGAGTTCCGCTACCGCGCGCCGGTTATGGAGGATGGCGGCCTGATGATCGTCATCAGCCAGTCGGGCGAGACCGCCGATACGCTCGCCGCACTGCGCCATGCGCGGGGCGAGGGGCAGAAGATCGCCGCCGTCGTCAATGTGCCGACCAGCACCATGGCGCGGGAGGCCGATTTGCTGCTGCCGACCTATGCCGGGCCGGAAATCGGCGTCGCTTCGACCAAGGCGTTCACCTGCCAGCTGGCCGTTCTGGCCGCCTTCGCCGCCAATCTGGCCCGCGCCAAGGGACGGTTGGACGCGCGGGCGGAGAAGGAGCTGGTCCGCCATCTGGGTGAAGCACCCGCCGCGCTGAACGCCGCGCTGGCCTATGACGAGGCGATCCAGGCGATGGCGCATCTGATCGCCGAGGCGCGGGACGTGCTCTATCTGGGGCGCGGGCCGGACTATCCGCTGGCGCTGGAAGGTGCGTTGAAACTCAAGGAAATCAGCTACATACATGCCGAAGGTTATGCGGCGGGTGAAATGAAGCACGGCCCCATCGCGCTGATCGACGACAAGGTGCCGGTGATCGTCCTCGCGCCCAGCGGGCCGCTGTTCGAAAAGACCGTGAGCAACATGCAGGAAGTGCAGGCGCGCGGTGGCCGGGTCGTGTTGATCTCCGACTATGACGGGGTGCAGGCGGCGGGTGATCGCTGCATCGCGACCATCACCATGCCCAAGGTGCATCCGCTGATCGCGCCGATGGTCTACGCCGTGCCGGTGCAACTGCTCGCTTATCATGTCGCCGTCGCCAAGGGCACGGATGTGGATCAGCCGCGCAATCTCGCGAAGTCCGTCACCGTCGAGTGAAGGGATAGCGATCGCGTATCCGGCGGTTGAAGAAGCCGCCCTTCGACTCCGCCTTCCTCATGTCCGCGACCAGCTTTTCTGGCACACCGTGGTAGCTGTAGCATTTGCCGCTGATGAACTGCACGTCCAGTCGATGCTGGGCGGCGTCATAGTCGAAGTGGCGGATGACGCTGGACGGCATGAGGTCTATAACCCTCCACCGGCAGCGGATGTTTCCTGCGCGCGGCAAAGGAGGGGGCATGGCGAGGCGATTGGTGATCGTCGGTGGTGGTCCGGCGGGAATGGTGGCCGGGCTGCTCTTCGCCCGCGCCGGAGTGCCGGTGACGGTGCTGGAAAAGCATGGCGATTTCTTGCGCGACTTTCGCGGGGACACCGTCCATCCATCGACGCTGGAGCTGTTCCGGGAGCTTGGCCTGCGCGACCGATTGTTGCAGCGGCCCCATAACAAGGTCAGCGAATTGTCCGTGCGCATTGCCGGGCAGCGCATGCGGGTAGCGGATTTCCGCCGTCTGCCGGTGGACAGCCGCTTCATCGCCCTGATGCCGCAATGGGAGTTTCTGGATTTCGTTGCGGACGAAGCGGCGCGCTATCCCGGCTTCGCGCTGCGCATGAATGCGGAGGCGACCGGGCTATCCCACGACGCGAGCGGACGGGTGGATGGCGTGGTCCTGAAGGACGGCGAGGTGGTGGCCGCTCACTATGTGATCGCGGCTGATGGGCGGCGTTCCGTGCTACGGGAAGCGGCTGCGCTGCCGTTGCAGGATATCGGGGCGCCCATGGACGTTTTCTGGTTCCGCCTGCCCAAAAAGGCGACCGTGGACAATCAATCCATGGGCGTGATCGACACCGGCCGCTTGTTGGCGCAGATCGACCGGGGGGATTATTGGCAATGCGCCTATGTTTTCGCCAAGGGGCAGGCGGATGCGCTGCGGGCGCGGGGAATCGCCGCTTTCCGAGCGGAGATCGCCGCGCTGTCTCCCGACATCGCGGATGGGGTGGAGGAACTGACCGACTGGGATCAGGTGAAGCTGCTGACGGTGGCGCTTGACCGGCTGACGCGCTGGCATCGTCCGGGGTTGCTGGCGATCGGCGATGCCGCGCACGCCATGTCTCCGGTCGGCGGGGTGGGCATCAACCTGGCCGTGCAGGATGCGGTGGCGGCGGCGAACCTGATGGCTGGTCCCATGGCGGAAGGGCGCGATCTTGATAGGATCGCCCCTCTGGTGCAGCAAAGGCGGCTGCTGCCCACGCGCGTCATCCAGCGGATGCAGAAAATGGCGCATGACCGGATATTCGGCGCGCTGTTCGACCCCGACGTCCGGATCACCGCGCCGCCATGGCAGGTGAAGCTGCTTGACCGCTTCGCCCTGTTGCGCGGCATTCCGGCGCGGCTTGTCGGGCTGGGCTTTCGACGCGAGCATATCCGATCGCCCGAGGCGCTACGGCCCCGGTAGCGATTCCGTCAGCCGCCGCCCGGTGCGTTGTGGCCGCCCGCCGGTACCGGACCGCCGCTTGGCGCATGATGATGGTCGGGATTGCTGTCCCATTCGATATGATAAAGGTCGAACCGCCGGTCTCGCAGGTTGCGCACCGTGCCTTCCGCGCGCGCCCAACTGAGGTCGGCCAGGTTGACGTCCGCCATGGTCAGCGTCTCCACATTCTCCGTCGATTCCGCCGCGATGCCGTCCCGCGCGAAGGGTAGGTCGCAGGGGGTCAGGATCGCGCTCTGCGCATATTGAATGTCCATATTGTCGACATTGGGCAGGTTGCCGACATTGCCCGACATCACGACATAGCATTGATTCTCGATCGCCCGCGCCTGCGCGCAGTAGCGCACGCGCATATAGCCTAGCCGGCTGTCGGTGCAGAAAGGGACGAAGATGATGCGCGCGCCCTGATCGACCAGGCGGCGGGCGAGTTCGGGAAATTCGCTGTCATAGCAGATGAGCACGCCGATCGGCCCGCAGTCGGTCTGGATCACGTCCAGCGAATCGCCGCCCTTGATGTTCCACCAGAAAGATTCGTTGGGCGTCGGGTGGATTTTTTCCTGCGTATGGACCGACCCGTCGCGCAACGCGACATAGGCGATATTCTGGATATCGCCGTCGTCGGCGCGGGTCGGGTGGGAACCGCCGATGATGTTGATATTATATTCCAGCGCCATCCGCGTCAGTTCCTTGGTGAGGCGCGGCGTATAGCTGGTCAGCCTGTCGATGGCCTCCAGTGGGGTGAGTTTCTTTGTTTCGAAGGAGAGCAGGGGCAGCGTGAATAGTTCGGGAAAGACGATGAAGTCTGACCGATAATCTGCTGCAACATCAACGAAATATTCAATATTCCTGACAAATTCATCGAAGTCGCTGACAGCGCGCGCCTGTAGCTGGCAGGTCGCCAGACGCACGCTTTCCACGCCGCGCGGCACCCGCATTTCGGGCGCTTCGTCGGGATCGACATAGGGATTGCGCCAAACGAGATGGGCGGCGTGGCCATCGGACTGCTTGTCTTCCGGCAGGTAATTTTCCAGCACGCCCAATGGTTCGAACTGGTTTTTGAGCTGGAAGCTGATCACCTGATCGCGGATCTTGCCGTGGACGACCTTGTCCAGATAGTCGGCCGGCCCGTCGACCTTCCGCCGGGCGCGCGCATAGCCGGGCATGCGGCCGGCGATGATGATGCCGTGCAGGTCGAGCTGCTCGGCCAATTCCTTGCGTTCGTCATAAAGCCGCTGGCCGATGCGCAGGCCGCGCAGCTTGGGGTCGACCGCCATTTCATAGCCATAGAGCCATTCGCCCGCGCCGCTGTGGCGCGTGCCGAAACCGTTGGCGGTAATCTCTTCCCAATCATGGAACGAGAAAGCCATGCTCTTGCTGACCCGCATGGTCGCGCAATAGCCCACTACCTTATTGTCGTAGAGCGCGACGAAGCAGCCGTCGGGAAAATTGTTGATCTGGCCCCGGACGGTGGCGGGGGAATAATTGGGCATGCCGGGATAGACGCGCGCGATCAGCCGCAGGACGGCGCGCACGTCCGAAGGGATCGCCGCGCGGACTTCCAGACGTTTGCGGGCTGTCGTCGTCATCACTGGCTCCTACGCTGTCCATGGAAAAGGCGACGCCGTTGCACGGCGCCGCCTCGTTCCGTTTCCGTACTGAAAGCCTGGAAGGCTGATCAGTTCC
>DASVNT010000076.1:0-6982 GCA_036383715.1 Sphingobium sp.
AGGCCCGCCAGCGCGTCGCGGGCGATGGCGGGGTCGAGCGTCTCGCCGCGCAGCTTGGCCTCCGCCAGATCGACCAGCGCCGCGCTGCCATGGCGCAGGACGAGGCAGTCCGCGCCATGTTCCTTGGCCAGCCGGTCGACATAGGGCTGGCGCACGGTGGCGGCGGTGCCGAGCACGCCGATCACCCGGCTTTTGGACTGGAGGGCGGCGGGCTTGATCGCGGGCACGGTGCCCACCACCGGCACGTCGAGCGCCGCGCGCACGCCTGCCAACGCAATGGTAGAAGCGGTGTTGCACGCGATCACGACCATGCGCGGGCGATAGCGTTCGACAAGGCGGCCCAGCAGCGCGGGGACGCGGGCCATCAGTTCCGCCTCGCTCTTGGTCCCATAGGGATAGCCTGCACGGTCGGCGGCATAGATGACCGGCATGGTGGGGGTCAGCGCGCGGGCGGGGCCGAGGATCGACAGGCCGCCGACGCCGGAATCGAAAAACAGGACGGGCGCATCGGGGGAAGGCGGCATGGCCGACGATTGCCGCCTGATCGGGCGGTTCGTCAACTGCAACAATTAACCCGGATAAAAATATCGACTCCTAATTTAATCCGGGTATAAATGACGGTAACGCTTTCACGAGGGATTGGGACATGACCGACAGCTTCACCGCCTTTCTGGGCGACCGGCACATCGCCACGGGCGACCGCGAAGCGGTGATGCGCCACATCCTCGCCGACCACGCCGGGGACGAGGGGGCGATCCGCGTGCATGACGACAGCAGCGGCAAGGTGGTCGACCTCGACTACCACGACCTCGCCTCCACCGAAGCCACGGTGCCGCGCGGGAGAGGGCGGCCTAGTCTGGGCGTCACCGCGCGGGAGGTGACGTTGCTGCCGCGCCACTGGGACTGGCTGACCACCCAGCGCGGCGGAGCGTCCGCCACGCTGCGCCGCCTGATCGATGCGGCACGCGCCGAACCGCGCACGCTGCGCCAGCGGCAGGACGCCGCCTATGCCTTCATGGCGGCGAGCTGCGGTGACAGGACGGGCTATGAGGAGGCGTTGCGCGCGCTTTATCGCGGAGAGGACGCTGAGTTTGCCGCGCATATCGCCGACTGGCCGGAAGATGTCCGCGCCTATATTGCGCGTTTGCTGGGATGAGGACGGCGCGCCCGGCATGTTTTCGTGCAAGGCATCTCGACGGCGCTCTGTCTGAACGGCTAGGAGAAAGGCTGATCGTCCAAGGGGGAGAGCCTGTCCGTGAGTGAGTGGCAAATGCCGGTGCTGGTTATTCTGATCGGCTATCTCCTCGGCTCCATCCCCTTTGGCCTCATCCTGACGAAACTGGCGGGCGCGGGCGATCTGCGCGCCATCGGTTCGGGCAGCATCGGGGCGACCAACGTGCTGCGGACGGGGCGCAAGGGACTGGCCGCCGGGACATTGTTGCTCGACGGAGCAAAGGGATTTGTGGCGGTGCTGGTCGGTGCTGCGCTGTTGCCGGGCATCGGTGGCCCGCTGGGCGGGGTGATGGCGTTGGTCGGCCACTGCTATCCGGTGTGGTTGCGGTTCAACGGTGGCAAGGGCGTGGCGTCCCTGCTGGGTGTCGCGCTGGCGCTGTACTGGCCTGCGGTCATCGTGTTCGCGGTCGTCTGGCTCGTCATGGCGGGCGTGACGCGCATCTCCTCGCTGGGCGGGATGAGCGCGGCGGTGGCGATGCCGGTGGCGGCGTTCGTGATGGGGCGCGGCGAACTGGTCACGCCGTTTGCGGCCATGGCGGCGCTGGTGCTGTGGAAGCATCGCCCGAATATCCAGCGACTGATCAAGGGCACCGAATCGCGCATCGGCCAGAAAACGCCCACCGCATGAGCGGACCGGATCAGGACCGCTTCGACCGCCTCCGCCTCATCCGTTCCCCCAATGTCGGGCCGGTCGCCTGGCGTCAGTTGATGGCGCGCTATGGCTCGGCGGGTCAGGCGCTGCGGGCGATCCCCGATCTGGCCGCACGCGGCGGCGCGCGCGCCTTTCGCGTGGCCGATGAGCGATCCGTTGCGGCTGAATTACAGGCGGTGGAGCGGATCGGCGGGCGTCATATCTTCCTCGGCGATTCCGATTATCCCGCCTTGCTGGAGGAAGCCGCCGCTGCTCCGCCGGTGTTGATGGCGAAAGGCGCTCTGGCACTGGAAGGGCATCCGCTCGTCGCCATGGTGGGCGCGCGCAATGCGTCCGCCGCCGCCTGTCGCTTTGCCCGGCAACTGGCGCAGGATGTGGGCATGCGGGGCGGGATCACCGTTTCCGGGCTGGCGCGGGGCATTGACACGGCGGCGCATATGGGATCGCTGTCCACCGGCACCGTGGCGGTCATCGCCTGCGGCCTCGACGTCGTATTCCCGCTGGAGAATGCCGCCCTGCAGGAGCGTGTCGCTACCGAGGGACTGCTGCTGACCGAGCATCCGCCCGGCACCGACCCGCTCGCCCGCCATTTCCCCGCGCGCAACCGCATTATCGCCTGGATGGCGCAGGGGACGGTGGTGGTGGAGGCGGCACCCCGCTCCGGTTCGCTGTTGACCGCGCGCCTTGCGGGTGAGGAGGGACGGGAGGTGATGGCCGTGCCCGGCTTCCCCCTCGATCCCCGTGCGCAGGGCTGCAATGCGCTGATCCGCGACGGGGCAACACTGGTGCAATCGGCGGAGGATGTGCTGGAAACCATCGGCGGCATCGGTGGCCGCCTGTTCCGGCAGCCGACGGCGAGTTTCGCCGGGCCGCCGCCCGCCGATCTGGGCGAGGCGGACAGGAGCCGGGTCATCGGCCTGCTCTCCATGGCCCCGGTGGTTGTGGACGAGATCATCCGCCTGTCGGGATGCACGCCCGGCGCGGTGCAGACGGCCCTCCTCGAACTGGAGATTGCAGGCCGGTTGCAACGTCATGCGGGCGGGCGGGTGAGTTTGCTCGATTGAGCTGCGGGGAGAGGTGCGCGCCCGGTCACGCATTTTTTCGGCTATCTCCCGCCGATCCTGTCCTATATCGCGGCGAGCGCCTGCTATGGGCTTGACCGGCGCGGGCCGCGATCTTCAAACTCGCGCGTACACGTAAGGGACTGAAACGGGGCCTCATGCAACTCGTCATCGTTGAATCGCCGGCCAAGGCCAAGACCATCGAGAAATATCTGGGCGGGGACTTTCGCGTCCTGGCCTCCTACGGTCATGTCCGCGACCTCCCGGCCAAGGATGGCTCCGTCGATCCCGACGACGGTTTTTCGATGGCGTGGGAAAATTATGGCGACAAGGCCAAGCAGCTCAAGGCTATCACGGACGAGGCCAAGAAGGCCACGCGACTGATCCTCGCGACTGACCCTGATCGCGAGGGAGAGGCGATCAGCTGGCATGTGCAGGAGGTGCTGCGCGCCAAGAAGGCGCTGCCCTCCGTCGTGGATCGCGTGACGTTCAACGCCATCACCAAGGCGACGGTGCTGGAGGCGATGGCAAAGCCCCGCGCGCTCGATACCGACCTGATCGACGCCTATAAGGCGCGCCGCGCGCTCGACTATCTGGTGGGCTTCACCCTGTCGCCGGTGCTGTGGCGCAAGCTGCCCGGCGCCAAGTCGGCGGGCCGTGTGCAGTCGGTCGCGCTGCGCCTCGTCGTGGAGCGCGAGCGCGAGATCGAGGCGTTCGTGCCGCAGGAATATTGGTCCATCGCCGCGGTGATGGAGCAGGGCGGGCAGGAATTCACCGCGCGCCTCGTCCGCTGGAAGGGTGACAAGCTCGACCGCCTGTCCATCGGCAATCAGGGCGACGCCGAACAGGCGAAGCGCGATGTGGAGGCTGGCCGCTTCACCGTCGAATCGGTGGAGACGAAGCCGCTCACCCGCAACCCGCCGCCGCCGTTCACCACGTCGACGCTGCAACAGGAGGCCGCGCGCAAGCTGGGCTTCTCCGCCAGCCACACGATGCGGATCGCGCAGGGCCTCTACGAGGACGGCGCGATCACGTACATGCGGACCGACGGCGTGCAGATGGACGGCAGCGCCATCTCCGCCGCGCGCAAGGCGATCGAGGCGCGCTATGACGGCGGCTACCTCCCCGACAAGCCGCGCCAGTACCAGACCAAGGCGAAGAATGCGCAGGAAGCGCATGAGGCGATCCGGCCCGTGGACTTCTCCAAGGACCGGCAGGGCAGCGGCGATCATGGCCGCCTCTACGACCTGATCTACAAGCGCGCGATGGCGAGCCAGATGGCGGTCGCGCGGCTGGAGCGCACGACCATCGACCTGCTCGACGGCACGGGTCAGCATGGCCTGCGTGCCACGGGACAGGTGGTGATCTTCCCCGGCTTCCTGGCGCTGTACGAGGAAGGTCGCGACGATGCCGAGGATGACGACAGCAAGCTGCTGCCGCGCCTGTCCAACGGCGACAGCCCGGCGAAGAAGAAGGTGCTGGCCGACCAGCATTCCACCCAGCCGCCGCCGCGTTTCAGCGAGGCCAGCCTCGTCAAGCGGCTGGAGGAACTGGGTATCGGGCGTCCGTCCACCTATGCGTCCACGCTTCAGGTGCTCAAGGACCGCAATTACGTCCGCATCGAGAAGAACCGCTTCTTTGCGGAGGAGAGCGGGCGGCTGGTGACGGCGTTCCTCGAACATTTCTTCGAACGCTATGTCAGCTATGATTTCACGGCGGGTCTGGAAGACGAACTGGACGAGGTGTCCGGTGGCCGCGCCGACTGGCAGGCGGTGCTGGAGGCGTTCTGGCGCGACTTCAAGCCCAAGACGGTCGAGATCATGGACAAGAAGCCGTCGGAGGTGACGGCGGAACTCGACACCTTCCTCGCGCCCATGCTGTTCCCGGACAAGGGCGACGGCACCGATCCGCGCGAATGCCCGTTGTGCCACAAGGGGCAGCTTGCCCTGCGCGGCGGCAAATTCGGCGCGTTCATCGCCTGCTCCAATTACCCGGAGTGCAAGTTCACCCGCAAATTCGGCCAGCCCGGCGGCAGTGATGGCGGGGCGGACACGGGGCCGGAGGTGCTGGGCAAAGACCCGGCGACCGGCGGCGACATCACGCGCAAATCGGGGCGTTTCGGTCCCTATATCGAAATCGGTGAGGGCAAGGAGGCCAAGCGCGCCTCCATCCCCAAGGATTTGCCGGATGGCGAACTGACGCTCGACTGGGCGGTCAAGCTGCTGAGCCTGCCGCGCACCGTGGGCGATCACCCGGAAAGCGGGAAACCCATTGTGGCGAGCATCGGGCGCTTCGGCCCCTATCTTGCGCATGAGGGCAAATATGCGCGGCTCGGCTCCACGGCAGAGGTGTTCGACACGGGCATGAACGCGGCGGTGGTGAAACTGGCCGAGGCGGCGGCGCGTGGTCCCGCGCGCGGCAAGCAGGAGCCGCTGAAAATCCTCGGCAAGCATCCCCGCACGGAGAGCGAGATCAAGCTGATGGCGGGCCGCTTCGGTCCCTATGTCACCGACGGCGAAACCAACGCGACCCTGCCCAAGAGCATCGAGCCTGATGTCCTGACGCTGGAGGAAGCCGCGCAACTGATCGACGACCGCGCCGCCAAGGGGCCGCCCAAGGGCAAGAAGAAGGCGCCCGCGAAGAAGAAGGCTCCCGCCAAGGCTGCTGCGGCGGATGGTGCCGAGAAGAAGGCCCCGGCAAAGAAGCCTGCCGCCAAAAAGCCCGCCGCCAAAAAAGCGCCCGCGAAAAAGGCCCCCGCCAAGAAGGCGGAGGCCTGATTATAGCCTGTCCTCCTTCCCGCATCGGGGAGGAGGGCGGTTATCAATCCTTCTGGCAGGCCACGATGGCCGCGATCACGCCCAGCGTATCCTGCGGATCGCGCACGCGCACGGTGTCCAGGCCGATTTCCTTGGCAGGATAATCGTTGCCGCCGGGGAAGATCGCGTCACCGATGAACAGCATCTTGTCGAGAGCGATGCCGCTCTCGTCGCGGAGTTTCTTGAGGCCATAGCCCTTGTCCACGCCCTCGCGCGTGATGTCGATGCTGGTCGCGCCGCCCATGTTGATGGCGAGGCCGGGCAGGCGGGTGCGCAGGTCGGCCTGGATGATCTTGCGCTTGGCGAAGTCGGGATCCCATGTTTCCTTCGCATGGATCGGCGCCTGCTGGCCGAGTGCGGAGAAGGTGATCTGGCTACCGCGATCCTCGATCCGCTCACCCCATAATTCCTCCGGCTGGAAGCCCGTGGCGTCGAGGGAATCGTTGAACGACTGGATGATGTTCGCCTTCTCCGCATCGGAGAACAGCTCGGCATAGACCGTGCCCCATGCGCCGTCGCGATAGGTATAGAGTTTGGTGCCGGTGGTCGGCATCAGCCAGAGGCGCGAAAGGTCGGCGCGGACGGGAAGCTGGCTCGCCACCTGCTTCTGAAACTGGGGCCAGTCCCCGCCGGAAATCACGGCGACATGGGCGACGGTGAGCAGATCGGCAAAGGCTTCGGCCATGTCGGCCTTCAGCGCCTGTTTGCTCTCGGCAAGCGTTCCGTCCAGATCGAACGCTACGAGTTCCTTCATCAAATAGCTCCTTGGCGCGCCAGATTTCAGCGCAGTCTAGATGGCGGCTGTGAAAATTTCGGTTTTTGGATGAGGTTAATTGGCGACCGTTCGACACGGTGCAGCATAAGGCGCTGGCGACAGAAGGCAATCAACGGCTGATGTTTGTGCTCATAAGCACATTGAAATTTCTGCATCGCACAAATTTGCGCCGCCGCATATGCCGCCGACGCCATGTCGTTCGTCCGCAGTTCGGTGAAAAATCGCCTCCGGCCTTTTCGCGCCCGCGCGGCATTCCCACATAGCCCGAAATTCAACGCCCATCCCACAGGCAGGAGCAAATCCCGATGACCGACCAGACCGACTATCTGCCGCCGCGCGTATGGACATGGGATAGCGCCAATGGCGGAGCCTTCGCCTCGATCAACCGCCCGGTATCGGGCGCGACGAGCGAGAAGGAACTGCCGGTCGGCAAGCATCCGCTGCA
>DASVNT010000077.1:0-33026 GCA_036383715.1 Sphingobium sp.
CGGCCCGCAGTCGGCGGGTGCAGTCCCCGGCCCGGTCGCATACGGCAAGGGCGGCACGCTGCCGACCGTGACCGACGCGAACGTCGTGCTGGGCTATCTGCCGGAGGCGCTGCTGGGCGGCACCTTCAAGCTCGACCGCGAGGGTTCGATCAAGGCGGTGCAGACCATCGCTGACGCGCTCAAGATCGACCTCTATGCGGCCGCGCGCGGCATCATCGATATCGTGAACGAGAATATGTTCGGCGCGCTGCGCATGATCTCGGTCCAGCAGGGCTATGACCCGCGCGACTTCGCGCTCATGGGCTTTGGTGGCGCGGGGCCGATCCACGTCAACGCCGTCGCCCGCCTGATGGGCAGCTGGCCCGCCGTGTCGCCGGTTTCGCCGGGCGTGCTCTGCGCGCTGGGCGATGCCACGACCCGCATGCGTACGGAGACGGCGCGGTCCTTCTCCACGCTGGCGAGCAAGACCACGACCGAGGCGCTGACCGGCATCCTGACGGAGATGGAAAAGCAGATCCGCACCGAACTGGAAACCGAAGGCGTTGCCGCTGACGAGATCACCGTCGTGTTCGAGGTGGACATCCGCTATTCGGGCCAGGCGTTCGAAGTGCCGATGGAAGTGACGCTGGCCGACCTGACGGAGAAGGGCGTGCCCTTCCTGACCGAACGGTTCGACGAGGAGCATAACCGCCTCTTCACGTTCAACATGGACAGCGAGCATGAGATCGTGAACCTGCGCGCCGTTGCGCTGGGTCAGGCGCTCGACCTGCCCGCCAACAAGTTGCCGGAGGGCAATGGCGATCCGATCGCGGCCAAGCTGCGCGATCACCAGCTCTACATGGATGGCAAGATGCAGCCAGCCGTCATCTACGACCGTGCGCTGCTGAAGGCCAAGGACGTCATCAAGGGACCGGCCATCGTGACCGAGATGGACTCCACGACCCTGATCGAAGCGGACTGCATCGGCACTGTCGACGCTGTCGGCAACATCCTCATCACGCTCGCCTAAAGGACGGAACGATGCCCGCACGGATCATCCAGAGCAACGAAGCGGCCTTCGAGAAGAAGGTCATCGACCCCGTAACCCTAGACATCATAGAGAACGCGCTGCGCAATGCTCGCGTCGAGATGGACGCGACCCTCGTCCGCACCGCCATGTCGCCCGGCATCCGCGAGCAGGGCGACGCCTTCCCGCTGATCGCCGACCACAAGGGCCGCATGATCGTCGGCCAGTTCGGTTCCTACATCGGCCCCTTCCTCGAAGGCTTTGAGGGCACGGTGGAGGAGGGCGACCTCATCATGCTGTCCGATCCCTATTCGGTCGGCGGCGCGGTCAGCCACTGCAACGACTGGCTCGTCCTGCTGCCCGTGTTCAAGGACGGCCGCCTGATCGCTTATACCAGCATGTTCGGGCACCAGTCCGACATCGGCGGTATGGTCGCAGGCTCCATGCCCATCGTCGCGACGTCGATCTTCCAGGAAGGCGTCCGCATCCCGCCCGTCAAGCTGTACAAGCAAGGCGTGTATAATGAGGATGTGGTGAAGCTCATCATGCACCAGGTCCGCACGCCGGACTGGTGCAAGGCTGACCTCAACGCCCTGATCGCCTCCTGCCGCGTGGCCTCGCGCCGCGTGATCGAGATGGCGGGCCGCTTTGGCGACGACGTGTTCGTCTCCGCCTGTGAGGAACTGCTTGCCCGCAACCATCGCGCGATGAGCCAGCTCATCGCCAATGCGATCAGCGAGGACAAGGTCAGCTTCGAGGATTATATCTGCGACGACGGCATGGGTTACGGCCCGTACAAGATCAAGTGCACGATGTGGCGAGAGAATGGCCGCGTCGTCCTCGACTTCGACGGCACCGATCCGCAGTCGGTCGCGTCGATCAACTTCTTCCTGAACGAGAACATGATGCGCATGTTCTTCGGCATCTACATGATCATGGTCTTCGATCCGCAGATTCTGTTCAACGACGGTTATTACGACCTGATCGACGTGCGTATCCCGGAAGGGTCGCTGTTGAAGCCGAAGTTCCCCGCCGCACTGTCGGGCCGTACCCATGCACTGGGGCGCATGTTCGACATCCTCGGCGGTCTGCTCGGCCAGAAGACGCCGGAGTTCCTGACGGCAGCCGGTTTCTCGTCCAGCCCCCATCTCTTCTATTCGGGTTACGACAAGACGGGCGAATATTTCCAGCTGTTCCAAATCGGCTTCGGCGGCATTCCGGGCCGTCCGCTGGGCGATGGCCCCGACGGTCACTCGCTGTTCCCGAACTTCACCAACGTGCCGAACGAGTTTCTGGAGCGGTATTTCCCGCTGGTCATCGAACGCTATGAGACGGTCGCGGACTCCGGCGGCGCTGGCCTGCATCGTGGCGGCAACGGCATCATCATGTCCTACCGCTTCCTCGAAAAGGGCGCGATCGCCATCCATGACGACCGCTGGTTCGTGCCGCCATGGGGCGTCAACGGCGGCGCGCCGGGTGCCCGCGCGCGCAAGATTCTGGAGAAGCCCGACGGGTCGCAAACCATCGTCGGTAACAAGGTGGAGGATCTGGAGGTCGAGGCCAACGACATCCTGCACTTCATCACCTGGGGCGGTGGCGGCTGGGGCGACCCGTTCGACCGTGATCCTGCATTGATCGCCAAGGAGATCGAGCAGGGCCTCGTCACCGCCGAGGGCGCAAAGGCTTATGGCGTGGCGATCGCCGCCGACGGCAGCGTCGATACGGCCGCGACCGAGGCGCTGCGCACCAAGCTGCGCGGCGAGCGCGGCGCGATCGAGGTGTTCGACTTCGGTCCCGACATCGAAACGCTGCGGGCCAATTGCGTGGCGGACACGGGCCTGCCCGCGCCGCGTGCGCCGCAGTGGAACAGCTACGCGGAGGCCGCTGAATAAGCAGCCATCGCAGATGTCCACGGTCGGCCTCCCTCTCCTCTCGCCGACCGTGGACATTGGTACTAATGCGGGCCGCTTCCTGACCGGGAGCGGCCCGTTTTCATTGCCAGTGATCGCCTGTCGGACAGGTGGCGCTTGCACCTTTGGTCCGTCGTCGCGCGAGATAGGCTGCTGTCATGAGCTTTGACCTTACCCGCCGTGAATTGCTGGCCGCTGGTGCCGCCAGCCTGCTGCTGCCCTCCATCGCATTGGCCGCAGAAGGGCCGAAGGAGCTTACCCTCACGACGGAGGGCGGGCGCAGCGTCGATGCGTGGCACTGGCGCGCAAAGGGAAGGCGGCTGGGCGTCATCGCCTTTTCCCATGGTGCGCTGTCCGCGCCGCGCAAATATGCTCTGCTGATCCAGCCATGGGTGGCGGCGGGATATGATGTGGTGGCCCCGCTGCACGTCGATTCCACCGACCATCCCCGGACGAAGGACTTCCCCGGCCTTGCCAGCTGGAAGGCGCGGATCGAGGATATGCGCGCTGTGTCGCGCCATATCGGCGGTCCCTATGTCGCGGCGGGCCATAGCTATGGCGGCCTGACCGCGCTGACGCTCGGCGGGGCGAATGCGGTTGTGCCGGAGGGTGTCGCGGGGCCGCTGCGCGATCCGCGCGCGTCGGTGGTACTGGCCTTTTCACCGCCGCCCGCGATCCCCGCGCTGGTGCAGCCGGGCGGCTATGCGGCGCTTGCCGTGCCTGCGCTGGTCCAGTCGGGGACGCGCGACCTGCCGCCCGGCGCGCCTGCTGCGCCAGACGGGTGGCGGGCGCATCTGGACGCTTATGAGGCGGCCCGACCCGGCGGGGATCGCTATGCGCTCGTCCTCGACGATGTGGACCATTATTTCGGCGGCGCGATCTGCGAGCCGGACAAGCCCGGCCCGGCGCGACCCGATCAGGTCGCCCGTGCGGTCGATGTCTCGCTGATGTTCACGCGCGCTTTCGCCGGACATTCGGCGCGGGCGCAGAAGGCGCTCGACGCCCGCCTTGGCCGCAGCGAAGGCATGATGCTGTCCCGCAAATAGCGGATCAGAGCAGGCGCTTGAGCGGCTCGAACGCCTTCGCCGCGAGCAGGGCTTTCAGCGCCTGCACCGCTTTGGTTTCCAGATCGTCCTTCAGGCCGACGAAGCCGAATTGAGAGGCATTCACCTGCGTACCCGGTACGCGGCGCAGGCGGCCCTCGCCCAGATCCCGCGCCACCGGCTCGTCCGCGATCAAGCCGATGAAATCCCCTTCGAGCAATAGAAGCCGGATCAGGTTCATCGAGGTGGTGCGGACGCTGCGCTGTCCGATCGACAGGCCGACTTTGTCGAGCAGGGCCTGCATGTCATTATCACCGGGAAAGGCGCCCATCTGCACCGTGTCGAACTCGACCCAGCAATAGGGAGCGACCGGACGGCCAGCGGCGATGTCTGCAAAGATCGGGTGGCCGGGCCTTGCCACGACCGAATAGTTGAGCGGCGCATGGGCAACCATGTCCAGCGACGCACTCTCCGCCGTTTCAGCGGGCAGGGCGCAGCAGGCGAAGTCCAGTTCGCCGCGCAGCAGCCGCTCGACCAGATCGGAACTGAACCCCTCCCGGATGCGCAGGGTCACGGATGGCCACTTCTCCGAAAATTCGGTGATGCAGCGGGCAAATTCGGGCGAGAGGAAGATGGAGTGGACGCCGATATTGATGATCTGGCTGCGGCTCGCCGCCTCCACATCGCCCAGCAGTCGATCCTGCTCGCGAAAGATCAGGCGGGCGCGCTGGACCAGCCGTTCGCATAATTCGGTCGGCCGGATGCCGCGCGGCCCGCGTTCGAACAGGCGGACGTTCAGCGACTCCTCCAGTTGCTGCATGCTCCATGTCAGCGTCGGTTGCGCCATGCCGAGCTGTTTGGCGGCCTTGCGAAAGCTGCCCGCCTCATAGATCGCGATCATGCGTTCCAGTTTTTGCAGGTCCATGGTCGCGATCCTGAAAGGAAGGGGGAAGGCGGGTTGTTTTCCCCCTTCGTCATCCTCAGTCGGGCTTGCGCATCAGCGCCTTGGCCGTGGCGGGCGGCTGGGGCGGGGTCCAGCCTGCGGGCACCGGCGCGGGCTTTTGCTCGCGCGCGTAATTTTCGATGCTGGACAGCGAGGGGCCGTAATCCTCGGTCGGGGCGTGGAGCCATTTCTCATCCATGGCGCGCGCGGCGGCGACGAGGTCTGCGGGCAGGCCGGCGATGCCTTCGGGGATCGTCTGGAAATGCGTGAAATAGCTGATGCTGCCCGGCGCCTGACCCATGAGCATCCACGGCAGCCACGGCGTTATCCGCGACCATGCGCCGATGTGGGGGATGTGGGTGAGGTTGGTGTTCTCCACATCCGCGCGCTTCACCGTGTAGATGAAATGCTCCGACACGCGGTTCATCGGACCAGAGGATTCGCGCACCCATTTGTCGGGCTGGAGCGCGTTGGGATAGATCATGTCGATCCCGACCTTCAGGATCATCGTGCCTTCGGGACCGAATTCCCAGTCCTGGATGAAGGGTTTGCGGGGCGGCCGATCCTTGTTCATGCCACCATAGGAGGGCGGTTCCGGCTGGAACTCGCCGATGGTGAAGTTGAACGGATCATTGGCGATGGGCACGACCTTCACGACTTCATTCGTGTAGGGATTGTGCCATTCCTTGAGGATCTCGTTGGTTTCGAGGTCGCGGTAGAAGACGATCTCGCGCAGCATCCGGCGCCAGCTGCCATCCTCCAGACGCTTGGTCCGGGTGAAGCTGAACCCCTCGACGTTGAACAGCGGGCGCACCGCCTCATTGTCGCGCACGCCATAGGCCTTGCCCTTGAGCCAGCCGCATTTTTCCTTGGTCGGGTCGATGTCGGCGTCGATGCGGGCATAGACGTCGCGGTTCCACTTGGGGTCCTTGAAATCGATCTTCGAGACGAAGTCGATCTTGCGGCCACCGGTCGCGGCCTGCGCTGCGCCGGGAACGGCGGCGATGCCCGCCGCGAGGGCAGCGAGGCCGAGGCTTTCGCGACGGCTGAACTTCATGTCATCCATGGGTACGTCCTTCCTATTGAAAGAGTTATGCCGTCGCCGCGCGCAGTGGTGCGTCGGGCATACGGTAGCGGGAGAAGAGGATCAGGCTGACGACCTGGGTTGCGACCGGGATCAGGCTGTAGAGCAGGATGATCCCGCTGATCGCGCGGGGGCTTTGCGCGACCGCGCCGCCGGTAGAGGGCACGAAGCCATAGGCGCTCATCACGATCCCGGCGATTACCGGGCCAAGGGCGAAGGACAGCTTTTCCGCGGCCGAGAACAGGCCTGCGAAGATGCCCTCATTGGCGGTGCCGTGCCGTTGCCGCTGCAAAGTGATGGTGTCAGTGAGCATGGAGAGGCCGAGCATCACGAACGCGCCGTTGGTGAGGCCGATGGCCGCGCCGCGCAGCAGGACCAGCACATGCTGCGTGCCGAGCGCGCCGACGCCGGGGATGATGAGGATCACGTCGGTTGCGGGGTGGATGAAATACCATGTCACCGTGATCGCCGCCCATGCGACGGAGGCGATGACATAGGCGCGCTCCTTGCCCCAGCGGCGCGACAGGGCGAGCCACAGCGGCTGGGACAGGATGCCGGTCGTCGCCATGATCAGGATGAAGATCGGGACGATCCACACCGCCTGCAGCGCATAGAGATAGATGAAGCCGATGACGGTATAGCCCGCCGCCTGACCAATGTTCTGGATGAAAGTGGTGGCGAGCAGGACGAGATAGGGGTTGTTGCCTTTCAGCGCGGCGAGCTGGCTGGCGAGGCCGCCCGGTGGCGTGTCGTCCTGCACCATTGGGACGCGCGTCAGGCCCAGAGCGGTGACGAGCATGGTGACGAGGCACAGCGCGCCGAGGATGACGGACATCAGCGGCCATCCCCATGCGTAGATCAGCGGCTGCGCGAGGCCCACGCCGACCAGCACGCCCAGCGTCGAGAAGATCATGCGATAGACCATGATCCGCGTGCGCTGGTGCGGGTCGGCGGACAGCGCCGCCGCAATGGCCAGATAGGGCACGGAGAACATTGAAAAGGCAGTGGAGGCGAGGAAGAACAGGCCGCAGGTGATGATCGCGGACAGCGTGGGGCTGGCGCTTTTCGTCAGCGTGAACAGTGCGACGAATCCGAGGCTGGTGAGCACCGCGCCCGCGACGAGGAACGGCGTGCGTCCATGGCGGCCCTTCACCCGGTCCGACCATGCGCCGACCAGCGGATCGCACAGGATCAGCCACAGCTTCGGGATCAATACGACCAGCCCGGCCAGCCACGGCTGGACGCCCAGCATGGTCGTCATGAACAGCGGCAGGAGGACGGCGGGCGTGTCGCGAAATATCTGCGCGCCCAGTTGCCCGACGCCGTAACGCAGGACGACCGAGGTCGGGACGACGCCGTCAGGCGAAGCGGGGGTCGGAGGCGTCATCGGTCAATCCTTGCGACGGTCATGGGCGGATGCGAATGGTGCGGCCCTCAATCGGGGACGGCGGCCTCGACATAGGCGGAAATGAGCTGTGCGACGCGCTCCGGTGCTTCCAGCGGCGGATAATGGCCGACGTCGGGCAGGATTACTTCGGACACCTGCGCCTTGGGCAGATGCGCTTCGAGCGATTTCATGGCGGCGTGGGTCAGCAGCGGGTCTTTTCCGCCCCAGATGAGCAGCGTCGGCGCGGTCACTTGCGCCATCGCCTGATTGGCGGCGATGCCGTCCTTGATCTGTGCGACCAGGGCGATGGGGTGCTTTTCAGGCGTGCGGCGGTTGAAGTCATAATATTCCGCCCGCTTTTTCGCGCTGATCCGGGCCGGGTCGCCCGCGAAATAGGTGAGATATTCGTTCCAGAACGTCTGCGACTGGAACCCGCCCGCCTTCTTTGCCTCCTCCTGCGCTTTCAGGAAGCTGTCGGGCTGGACCATATGGCCGTATTTCACGGGATCGGCGGGCGTGTTGGCGAGGATCAGGCGCTGCACCATGTCGGGCCGCGCGGCGGCAAGATATAGGCCCAGTGTGCCGCCGCTCGACACGCCGACATAGGTCAGCTTTTTGACGCCCAGCTTGTCCATCAGGCCGGTGGCGATGTCGACGGGGGTGACGGTCGCCGCGGCCTCGTCCGAAATGCTGCCCGACAGGCCCATGGCCGCGACGTCGAAGCGGATGATGCGATAGCGCGATTTCAGCCGCGCGGCGATCACGTCCCATGTCCGCAGCGAACTGGCGGAGCCATGGACCATCAGCAGGACCGGCCCCTTGCCCTCGTCCTTATAATAGATTTCGACGCCCTTGATCGTGGCGATCTTGCCCGCCGGATCGCCATATTTCGCGCGAAGCTGCGCCACGGTCAGATAGGGCTGGGCGGGGGCGTTCGCCGCCGTCTGTGCCGACACGGCCTGCGCGGAGGCGGAGGATGCGACCGGCATAACAGCCAATACCGCCAGACCGTGGATGAGCCGTTTCATGCAGAACCCCTTTTGCTGGCTGCCGACCTGATCAGCCACAGAACCACTCTATCACCTTATTGCGGGCTGCGCGGCGGGGCAGGGGGCACATCTGCGCTATCCGACTGTTGATCATCCGGCGCGATCATGCCCGAGAGCGCGCAAAAAAGGGTGCGGAGCCATTGGCCCCGCACCCCCTCGATCGTCAGCGTTGGTCGATCAGAACTTGACCTTCGCCTGGAAGCCAGCCGTCCGCAATTCGCGCATGCCGACGTTCACCGCCGAGTTGATCGAATTGTAGAGATTTCCCGGTACGAACAGGAACTGGTCGTTGATCGAGGTATAGGCCCGGTCGTTGAACAGGTTGTTGATGAACATCTCAAGCGAGAAGGCGCCCACCGTTCCACCGACACGGACATTCACATTCTGGAAATGCGGCGTCCGCAGGATATTGGCGGCATTCGAATAGACGCCCGACTTATAGGCATAGTCGGCACGGGCGAACCAGGACGCATTGTCCATGTTCCGCATTTCCCCGCCGAACTGAATGCCTGCGGTTGCCGACCATTTGGAGGTGAACGGCAGCTGATTTCCCGCGAAATTCTCGACGCCGGTCAATTGCGACGTGGTCGGGAAGCGATAGGTAAGGATCTTTGAATCGTTCATCGAGACCGCGCCGTTCAGCGTGATGAGATCCGATGCGACGTAGGTCGTCTCCAGTTCGATGCCCTTCATGTCGGCATTGCCGGTATTGGCCGTGCCCTGCACCAACTGGGGCACACCCGTGACCGGATCGTTACCCGCAATGGCGAGCGAGTTGATCTGGTCGCGCCACTGGGCGAAATAGCCATCAAGTGCATAGCGCAGGCGTCCGCCGAGCAGCTTGCCCTTGATACCGATTTCGTAGTTCGTGACCTTTTCCGGACGCACGGTGATGCGAACGCCCTGCGATTCAGCAATGGCGATCGTCGCGGGCGGCGCGGTCAGGAAGCTGGTGTTGAAACCGCCCGGATTGACGCCCTTGGACCAGGATGCGTAGATCATGGTGTAGGGGCTGAACTCATATTGCGCGATGACGCGCGGCAGGAAGTTCTTGTAGGTCTGGCGCGCCAGCAGGGTGCCGACGGAGTAGAAGCCCGGTGCCAGGGTCGCGCTGGTTGCGGGAACGTTGATACCCTGCACCAGGGCGCCGGCGCTGTTCCGGCTCTGGCCCGCAAAGGCGTAAAGCGTGTCGATTTGGTAACGGCCTTCCGCGTTCAGCGTCAGCTTGTCGAAGAACTTGTAGGACAGGGCAAAGAAGGCGCCCTTGGTCCGCGACTGGGTTTTGCCTGCCACAGTGGGACGAATGGCATAGCCGGGGCCGCCGCCGAGGTCGCTCGTCACCCAGTTGTTCAGGTAGCTGGCACCGACGGTGGCCTTCAGCGGGCCGCCATTGTCGAAGGCTGCGCGGACTTCCTGCGAGAAGTCGCTGTTGCGGCGTTCGACGAGGAAGGGATAGTTATAGGACCCGCCACCGACGGCAGCAACGTTGACCGAGTTGTAATTGTCGAGGTCGACGAAGGTGCTGTACCCTTCGCGGTTCATCGCGGTGATCGACGAGAGGGTTACGCCCGTGTCGGGGATCTCCCAGTCGATATTGCCGTGGATGTGGTAGAAGCGACGCAGCAGGCCATAGCCCTGAACGCCGTCCTTGCCCGCGAAGACACGTCCAGTGCCATCAGCGAGGAAAGCGCGGTCGCCATCGGTCAGGCGGGTGTTGGAGGACGGCGAAAGGCCAGCCACGCCGGGCGTGACACCGCACAGGGTCGGGTTGACCGAGGGCGTCTTGACGCCGCTGACGAAGAAATAGCCGTTGAACGAGCAGTTGGACTGGTTCGCGACGACCGTCTGACCGTTGGAGTCCGTCACAGAGCGCGTGCCGAGCAGGCCGGTGGCGGCGGGGCCGTCATTGTCCTGCGAGTAAATGCCAAAGACCTTCAGCGTCAGGCTGCTGGTGGGCTTGGCCACGATCAGGCCGGAAACGCTCTTGCTCGACTGGTCGCCCAGCGTGTCGCCGGTTAGCGGATCGCGATAGGAACCGTCCTTGGAGAACAGGTCGCCGTTCAGGCGGAAGAACAGGCCGTCCTTGATGATCGGGCCTTCGATATCCGCATGGAAGCGATAGTTGGAGCGGCTGCCGCCCATGGCGGACGCCATGCCGTGCCACTCGTTGCCCGGCTCCTTGTTCACCACGTTCACTGCACCGGCGAATGTGTTACGGCCGAAATAGGCGCTCTGCGGACCCTTCAGCACTTCGATGCGGGCCGGGTCGGTGATGGAGGTCAGCGCGGTCGGCGATGCGACCGGCGCGCCGTCGATAAAGGTCGAGGCCGTGGTCGACAGCGAAGTGGACGGCACGAAGCCACGCAGGATGATCTGCTGGAACGAGCGGTCTGCGCGGCCGGAGCTGTTGTTGTTGATCGTCACGCCGGGCGTGTTGGTGGCGAGGTCGGACAGCGAGGTGATGCCGCGCTTCGCAATATCCTCGCTCGTGACGACGGACACCGTGATCGGCGTCTTGAGTACGTCTTCCGACCGCTTGCGCGCGGTGACGACGATGTCGCCGCCGGGACTGTCGGTGTCTGCGGCTGCCTGCGCAAATGCAGATGTGCTGATCAGGGCAATTGCCGAGCACAGCATGGATCCTGATATGAAAATTTTCCTCGACATTGCCTAAACCCCTTACTGTCGAATTGAAGAAAGAAAGTATCGACGGAAAGTGTCGCTGTGCTGCCATGTGCGGATTGAGCGACGAGTATTGAACTCTACTTCCGTCAGCCAATGATCCCTGCTCGGCTTGACGCATCTTTGTGTGTCGAAGCCGGATGGTCGGGCATTTCCGCTTGCCTCGCCATCACTCATCGACAGGACCGAGACTTCCTCAAGGGGGCATTTCGAGCAATTTTAATCCACCAACTATTCGCCACGCGAATAAGTGGAGGGGATAAATGCCGTGATGGAGGGGTTTTGGGTGCGCAGGTGGTGCAAATGTCACCATTTGGCGCGACCGACTCGCATGGCGGCCTATGGCATGGGCACAAGTCAGTTCCGCTACAGTTGGCCCAGCAAAAAGGGCGGCCCTTGCGAGACCGCCCTGTCGGACTGTGGATAGAGGTGGGGTTACGAATTACCGCCTGCTGGATAGGCCCAGATGGCTGCGCAGCGTCGTGCCCGCATAATCGGTGCGCAGGACGCCGCGCTGCTGGAGCAGGGGCACGACATGATCCACGAACAGGCGCAGTTCCTCCGGCATGTAGCCCGGTTGCAGCGTATAGCCGTCGCAGGCCCCGACCGCCGCCCAATGGGCCATGCGTTCCGCCATCTGCTCCGGCGTTCCGACGAATATGCCGTGGCCGCGCGGCTGGCGGGCATAGCCGCGGCAATAGTCGGCGAGCGTCTGGCCGCGCTCCACGCCCGGCGTCAGCATGCGGCGGATATCCTCCGCTGGGAATTCGCAGGTGGCGACCACCTCCTCTATGGGGATCGCGCCATGGGCGTCATGCTGCGTCAGGTCATAGCCGATGGATTCGCTGAGATATTCGATGCACAGGCCATCGTCGGCCATTTCAAGGAGATCGGCCTCCTTGCGCTTCGCCGCTTCCTCCGTATCGGCGAGGAGGAAGGCGAGGCCGGGCATGATCTTCACGCCATCGGGATCGCGGCCCACGCGGGCCACGCGGTCGCGAATGTCGTTGCGGAACTCCTGTCCGGCCTCGATGGTGGGGGCGGGGCAGAAGATCGCTTCCGCTGTCTTGGCGGCGAAGTCGCGGCCATCGCCCGACTGGCCGGCCTGCACGAGCACGGGACGGCCCTGCGGCAGATAGGGGGTATCGAGTTGCCCCTCTATGTCGAACCATTCGCCCTTGTGGCGGACGGTGGGATCGGTCCGGTCGCGCGCGTCCCACAATTCGGCCGCGACGGTCACGAATTCCTCCGCCCGCTTGTAGCGCAGGCCCTTTTCCATCAGGTCGCGCGCGCCAAAATTCCACGCGCTGTTAGGATGCGCGGTGGTGACGATGTTCCAGCCCGCACGCCCGCTGCTGGCGAGGTCGAGGCTGGCGAAGCGTTCCGCCACGCCCATCGGCTCGTTATAAGTGGTGGAGACGGTGGCGACGAGGCCGACATGCTCCGTCACCGCACCCATGGCCGACAGCAGGGTGAACGGGTCGAGCGTCGGAATGGCGAGGCGTTCCGGCGTGCGGCCCGCGGCGTCGCGGCCCTGCAACTGGTCGCCGAAGACGATGGCGTCGAAACGGCCACGCTCGGCCAGCTTCGCGACTTCCTCATAATAGGAGCGTTTGAAGACGGTGCCGGGCTGCGCCTTTGGGTGGCGCCAGCCGCCGGGGTAAAAACCGATGCCCTGAAGAAAGGCCCAGATATGAATTTCGCGGGGCGGGTTGCTCATGCCGCGACACTCCTGCTCGCGCTGAAGGGATTGGTCGGGGTGGGCAGCGACAGGCGCGCGCGGAGCGGGCCATCCTGCTCGTCCGCCGGATAGTGGGCGCGCAGGGTGGCGAGCGCCTGCGCCGCATCGGCGGCGACGATGTGGAAGCCGTCCACGTCGGTGATGGCGGCGGCATCCGCGACGGGGCAACAGCCGGGCGCGCCGTCGGGGGAGAGCTTGGCGAGGATGCGCCCGGTAAAGCCCTTGGCGCGCAGGTCAGCGACAGCCTGCGCCAGCGTGGCCGCATCGTCGCGCCCGATCAGCAGCAGTTCGGGCGCGAAACCTTCCGCCGTGAACAGCGGGTCGGCTTCGTCCGCGATGAGCACGGGATAGCCCTGCGGCGGGCGGGCGGCGTTGAGCGGTCCCATCACGTCGAAATGGGTGCCGCGATAATCGACGCGGCGCACGCGGGCGGTGTCAAGATAGCGGCCAGCCGCTTTGTCGAGCACAAGCGCGTCCTCGTCCCAGCTATCCCACAGCGCCTGCGTCGCGCGGATCATGTCGAGCGCCTTTGCAGGGGCTTCGTCGGCTGAGACGGCATAAGCTGCGCCATATCCCGGCGCGCGATCCTGCCGCGTGGCGACGGTGGGCATCCATCCCATCGTGCCGCCCGACAGGAAATCGGCGGCGGACAGGGCGCGGGCGACGTGAAAGGGCAGGCTGAACAGCGCGGGCAAGACCGCGACCAGCGGCGTGCCGCCCGCCGCGGAGGCAAGGGCGGGCGCACCGATCAGCGCGTCGAGACGGCCCGGCACGACTCCGCCATCGGACTGAGTGCCGAGCAGCAGCAGGTCTGCGCCCGCTGCCTTATACGCGGACAGGTCGGCGTGCAGCCGCGCCATGAGTTCGGGACCGGCGACATCGGCGGCCACGTCGAGGCAGGTGGATAGGATCATATCTTGCTGTCCAAGGTTCAGACTGTGACCAGATGGTCGGAAATGCTGTGAATAGGTTCCGCCCCGTCGGTGGTGATGCGGACCAGATCCTCGATATGCGCGGACCCGCCGAAGCCGACTTCGACAATCGGACAATCGACGCTCAGCACCATGTCGGGCTGGAGGATCAGGTCGTCCTTGCGATAGAAGCCGCCGCCGTCGAGCGAGGGTTCGTCGGAGTGCATCAGGCCGACGCTGTGCGGGCCAAAGCCGACCATATGGTCATAGCCCGCCTTGCGCACTGCCTCCGTGCCGATGGCGACGATCTCCGAATAGCGCAGGCCGGGGCGCAGCGCCTCCCGCACGGCGGTCCAGCCTGCGCGGACGGCTTCGCCCGCGCGGCAGGCGGTGGCGAGCGGCTCGCCCACGAAGACGGTGCGGGCATAGTCGCCATGATAATGCTGGAAATGGCCCACGCCGTCGAGGAACAGCGTCTGGCCGTCGCTAATGCGGTCGCTGTCGATCAGTTCGCTCGATACGCGGTCGACGGTCATGAACACGGCCTGATTGTCGCGCCGTGCGCTTTCGATGGCGAACTGGCGGCGCAGGTCGCCATAGCCTGCACCCGCGCGGACGCTCGTCATGACGGCATCGACGGCATCGGCATTGGCCTGCGCGGCGCGGCGCATCAGGCGCAGTTCCAGCGGCGACTTGATGATGCGGATTTCGCGCAGGATGGTGTCGGCGGGGACAAGTGTGCCGGGCCGGTTGTGAAGGGCCGCGACCGACGCGATGACATCATGGTCATGGGCGATGCGCCCGTTCCACAGGCCCAGCGCCCGCAATGCCCCCGCCAGCGCGCCGCCCGCATTGCGAAAACGCTGGTCCGGGGAGACGCTATCGACGGCGCTGCGGCGGCGTTGCTCCACTGCCGTCACCTCCGCCTCGTGCCGGTCGGCGAAGCCCCACATCGGCTGGGTGTTGACCTCGACTGTGCCGTCATTGCCGGTATCGGCGAACAGGAAGGGCTGCACCTGTGGCTGGAGCGCGCCGTCGGCAAAGCTGTAATAATAGATGAAGTCGGATGTCACGACCGCCGTCGGTCGGGCGGGATCGCGGGGCAGGATCGCAAAGGTCGTCGGCGGATGGCCGAGCTTGGTATTGGCGATCTGCGGCCAGTAGCCGAGGATGTGGAAGACGTTGAGCGGATCGCCGGTGACGATAGCCTCCAGCCCATGCCGCTCCATCACCTCGCGGGCGCGTGGCAGGTTGATCGGGCCGCCGTGGCGAAGGGCATCGCGCAGCGAATCGTCGCCCGGATAGCTGATGCCGCTTGTGGAGTTCATGCCCGGTTTCCGTCCTTCGGTGTCCCTGTGGTGGGGGGATTCATAGCCCTGAGCAGGGAAGTGGCGGAATCTGGGATGCTTATTATCCGCCTGTCGGGAATCCGGGGGCTGTCATGCTGCGGCAGGGGCCTCGCCCGAGCACGGTTCGGACCGCCGGTAGCCGATCGGCGCAAAGGGAGTCGCGATCAGTGGTGCAGCAAGTGGACAGGGATTTCGTCAGGATCAGGGAAGGGCAGGTGCATCTGCACCGCATCGACCAGCCGGATGCCACCCGCTTGCCGCTGTTCCTGCTCCATGCCTCGCCCGCATCGTCGCGCTTCATGGTGCCGCTGGCGCAGGCGCTGGCCGATGGCAAGCGGACGGTGATCGCGCCCGACACGCTGGGCAATGGCGACTCCCCCGCGCCCGAAGGCGACGCGCCCGACATCGCCTATTTCGCGGATGCCATGGTCCGGCTGGCGGATGCGATGGGGATCGAGAGGTTCGACGTCTATGGCAGCCATACTGGCGCGCGCATCGCCTGCGAATTGGCGGCGGCCCATCCCGACCGGATAGGCCGCGCGGTGTTCGACGGCATCACCGAATATGATGCGGAAACCTCTCAGCGGATCATCGACAATTATGCGCCGCAGGTGGAACCGGATGACTATGGCCGCCAATTGCTGTGGGCGTTCAATTTCGTGCGCGATCAGGCGCTGTATTTCCCCTATTTTGACCGCAGGGCGGAGAACCGTTTGCCGGGCGACATTCCGCCCGCCAATGTGTTGCAGGATGTGGTGATCGACGTGCTGAAGGCGCTGGGCACCTATCACAAGCCGTATATCGCGGCCTTTCGCTATCGCGCGTTCGAGCGGATGAAGGCGGTGAAGGCGCCGGTTTTGCTGCTGCGCGCGGCGAAGGAACTGGCGGTACTGAATGCGGCGATCACGGCGGCGCTCGATGCGCTGGCGGACGGGCGCAGCGTGGCGGTGGAGTCGGATACGGCGTCCAAGGCGCAGGCAATGCTCGCCTTCCTCGACGAAGCGGCATGAGCGGAACAGGATAAGAGTGATGACGAAGACACGAACCACCAAACGCCTGTTGCCGATCCCTGGCCTGCCGCAGGGCGACGAGCAGACCATGGCGATGATCGTCGCCCTGACCGGCGAGGTCACGGTGCTGCGCGCGCGGCTCGACGCCTTTGAGCGGATCGCGGAGGCGGCGGGACTGATCGACCGCGCCGACATCGACGCCTTCGCGCCGGGGCCGGAGGCGGAGGCGGAGCGCGCCGAGCATCGCCGCCGCACTCTGCGCCGCGTGTTCCGCGCCGTGCGCGAAGCGGGCGAGGCGGAACTTGCCGCCCGCTCCGCCGTCTGACTTTATCGACACAGAGAGATACCCATGTCCTATTCGCATCCGATGATCCCCGCGCCCTCGCATGACGAGATGGCCGAGCAACTGTTCGTGCGTGACCTCAAACTGTTCGTGATGACCGACCTCGAACCCGTGCAGCGCGAGATGGCGATGAAGGTCGCCGACGCGGTCGACGTGCGCGCCACCAATGATCCGGTCGGCAATCTGCGGTCCGAAATGATGGACCATGGCAGTTTCCGGCAGTGGCTGGGCCTCCGCCGGGAGTCGCAGCGGCTGCTGTGGGACGTGGTGGGCGACAGTCTCGACCGTCGTTCCGACGAACTGGCGGCGCTGGCGGACATTGCCGAGCCGAAGGGGTCGGTTCGCACCAATCCCGATTTCGTCGCGCCCGGCTATCTGGTCGATGGCGACGTGCACCTGATGCCGGGCGGCTATGCTGCCGATCCGGGCGAGGGGTCGGTGGCGCAGGGCGCGCTGATGGATCGCGGCGGCGCGATCTACATGCTGGGGCGCAACGGCGGTTTCCTCAATGATTTTCGCGGGCATACGGCGATGGCGCATGTGCTGACCTGCTATCCCGACCTCAAGCCGGAGAAGATCGTTGAACTGGGCTGTGGCGTGGGGTCGAGCACGGTGCCCGCCACGATGTGCTTCCCGGAGGCGGAGGTGCATGGCGTGGACGTCGGCGCGTCGATGCTGCGCTATGCCCATGCGCGGGCCGAGCAACTGGGCGTCGGCATCCATTTCTCGCAGCAGAATGCCGAAGCGACGGACTTTCCCGACGGTAGCTTCGACCTCGTCTATACCTGCGCGGTGATGCACGAGACGTCGCAGGCCGCCGTCTCCAACATCATCCGCGAAAGCCGCCGCTTGCTGCGGCCCGGCGGGGTGGCGGTGCATTTGGAAGTGCCGCTGCTGATGACCATGGGATCGCTATGGGACGAACTGTCGGCGGAGCTGGAGGCGGATTACAACAACGAGCCCTATTGGCGCGGTGCGCTGACCGCCGACTATGAAGGGCTGATGCGCGCGGCGGGCTTCAACGACGTGAAGTCCGGCTATCAGCGGGCGACCATGGCGGGTGCGCGGGACGCGGATTTACACTTCGGCCCCAATAGCGAGGGCGTGTTCCGTAGCTGGTTCGTCACATCCGGTCGGGCGTGACGTCCTCCTGAAATCTCAGGCTTTCCGTTCGGCCACCGCAGCGATGCGGTGGCCGATTGCGTAGAGGAGGGCGGAGACAAGGAAGGCGGGGGCCGCGACCCACACGATGGCGGCGCCGACCTTTGCCGGGTCCGCGAACAGCTTGTCGGTCAGCACCGCAACGAGCAGCGGCCCCATCGTCGCGCCGAGGACGGTGTTGACCAGCCCCGTGCCCGATACGGCGATGCCGCGCATGTCGGCGGGCATGGTCGCCTGCAGCCAGGCCAGCGTGGCTGTCCCCATGATCGCGGCGGTCCCGCCCAGCGTGGCGACCAGCAGCACCGCCGCCCATTGCGACGACACGGCGTTGGCGAGGCAGAAGATCAGGCCGAGCAGGGGCGCGAACCGCAGCAGCGCCAATATGGCGGTCGGCCCGCCACGTCTGACCGCGCCATCGACCAGCATTCCACCCACCAGCGGCCCGACGATGCCGAAGGCGAGAGAAACGGGGCTGAGCATGATGGCGACCGTCCCGGCCTCCATCGCAAAGCGGCGCGACAGCATCACCACCTGCCAGCCGAGCGCAGCATAGGAGCCGAGGAAGAACATCGCAAAGCCGCCGTAGAGGCAGGCAAGCTGGCCGCGCCGCGCGCGGAAATGGGCGACGACGGCGCGGAAATGCCCTCCGTCCGCCTGCGATCCGGCGTTTGCGCGGGCAGGCTCCCGCACAGTCAGATAGGCGAGCACCATGACGAAGCCCGCAACGCCGCACAGCAGGAAGATGGTCCGCCACGGCGCGAGGCCCGCCAGCACAGGTACATGCGCAAAACCGCCAGCCCCGGCAAAATGCAGCAACGACCCGGCGGCGAAGAAGGAAATGCCGGTCGCGACCGACTGGCCCATCAGATAGATGCCGATGGCGCGGCCCCGCTTTGCGGGCGGGAACAGGTCCGCGATCAGCGATATGGCGGCGGGGGCCAGCGCCGCTTCGCCCAGCCCGACCAGCAGGCGACAGGCGAACATCGCGCCGAAACTATGGACGAGGCCGCTGGCCGCCGTCGCAATGCTCCACAGCGCGATGCCGCCGAGGATCAGGTTCCGCCGCGACATGCGATCCGCAATGAAGCCCAGCCAGACACCAACCACTGCGTAGAACAGCCCGAAGGCCAGCCCCTGCAACAGGCTGATCTGGATATCGGACAGGCCGATGTCGGCCTTCACCGCATCGACCACGATGGACAATATGCCCCGGTCGATGACGGAGAGGATGGACGCGACGAACAGCAGGGCGACCGCCCACCATGCGCTGGCGGGCTGATAGGGCTGCGCCATGCCGCCGTCTGCTATCGCGTCCATCCCTCCCTGCATCAGAGCAGGCCCAGCGGGCGCGCGCGCGACTTGATATAGTCGGACAGCCAATCCATCCCCTGAAAGCGCAGCGTGCCGCGACCGACGCTGTTCGAGGAGTGCGCCATGCCCGCGACAAGGCGGAAGGCCTTGGCGAGCAGGAACAGATCCTTGCTCTCATTCTCTTGGCGGCTGAACGGGCGCACGCTGTCGTAACCGGCTTCGAACGCTTCGCCATAGGCGGGGTCGAAGTTGTAGAAGAGGTTGCCCCAGACGTAGTTCTGCACGTCCTGCATGAGATAATCCTCGCCCAGACCGTCGAAGTCGAGGAAGGTCATATTGCCATCCTCCTCGACATGGATGTTGCTGGGGTGGAAGTCGCAGTGGCAGATGCCCAGCGGCATGTCGCCACCCTGAACCTCGCGCAGACGCTCCGCCAGCGTGCGACCGATGATCGCATAGTCGCGGTGATCGTCGGGCCGGTCGTAGGTGAAGTCGAGCAGGGCGGGCACCGTCACCTGGAACCGCACCGCATTGTCGGTCGTGAACACATGCTTCGGTCCCGCATATTCGAGGCCGAGCAGGTGGAATTTCGCGAAGTTCGCGCCGATGCGGTGGGCGGTGTCGATGTCCAGCGCATTGCCGAACTTCACGCCCGCCGCCCATTCGTAGAGTGCGACGGCGCGCGGCCCCTCTGGCGATTCCAGCTTGAAATAGAGCGTGCCGTCCTTCGTGCGGAGCGGGGCGGAGGCGGGGAATTTCCGGTCGCGGAGGTAATCGAGGAAGTCGAGTTCATAGGCGACCTCGTCCACCTCGCGGTAATCCTTGCGCCAGACGCGCAGGGCGTAGCGGGTGTCGGCGGTCTGGATGATGTAGACGTCGTTCATGCCGCGATAGAGCAGCAGGCCCGTCACCGGCCCCTTGACGTCATAGCGTTGGGCAACCTCGCTGGCGAGGAAGGCTGCATCGACGACGCTATGGGCGATCTTTGCGCGCGTGAGGGTGTCGGTGGTCATGTCAAACTCCTGAAGGAAGGTCGGTGTCGAGGTAGCGGCGCATCGCGGCGGTGAGGGGCGCGAGGGCGTGCGGCGCATGGAAGATGTCGCGGTCGATCCCGGCCAGTCGTTCGACCTGCGCATGGGGTATGATGGCGGCGGCGGCGAGTGATTGCGCCGCGATGCTCTCGTCCGGTTGCAGCACCAGAACGGGGTGGGTCAGGAGCGGCAGGCGGCCCTCATAATTATAGCTCCACACGCCCTCATAGGCCCAGGCGGTCCGGTCGAGCGGTTTCAGCTTCTCGATCCACATTTCCGCCGCATCGTCCAGCGTCATGCCGGGGTCACGCTGGCCGACGACATAGTCCCAGAGGCGGCGGGCGAGGTCGAGCATGACGTCGCCGCTTTCATCGACCTTTGCCATGCCGACCGCGTCGCTCAGCCGCTTCGCGCGTTCCTCTGCGGTGTGCATGGGAATGCCGGACAGGATCAGCCGCCGGACACGTTGCGGATGCGCCAGCGCCAGTTCGATGGCGAGCAGCGTGCCGGTGTGAAAGCCGTAGAGATCGACCGGGCCGTCGCCTTCATCGACCAACGTCTCCAGCGCCGCCGCCAGTGACGCGGCATAGCCCGCCATGCCGAGCGGGGCGGAGGGCCTGTCCGACATGCCATAGCCCGGCGTGTCGAGCGCGATAACGCGGCGATCCCGGCCCATGTCCGCGATCAGATGCGCATATTCGAGGCTGGAGGACGGGTTCTGGTGGAGCAGGACCAGCGTGGGGCGATCGCTCTTGCCGGGCTGGCCGAGTCGATAATGCACCTGCCCGTGCAGGCCGTCCGCATAGCCGCGCCGAACTGCGTTCTCGGTAGGCGATGAGGTGGACGGAGGGCCGGACATAGGGGGGAGCTTTCGGTGATCGATGGCGTGAGAATTACCTCTATCAATATGACATATTCTGTCGCATTCCTTTGTTTGATCGCCAGATGGATAATCATGGGACTTGGCGTGTCCGACAGGCTGTCAATGGTCGGATAAGACCATGGGACGATGCGGCCTCTCCGCCGCTCGCCCGACATGCGGTCCGGGAGGCACATGACCAAAATCCGATACCTGCTATCATCCATGGCCTTTGCGCTGGCGGTCGCTGCGACGCCCAATGCCGTCGCTCAGGACGCGCCCGTTGCCGCTGCGCAGCCCGTGCCGCAGCGTCTGTCGCTGGCGGAGTTGCGCAAGCACTATCAGAAGCCGGGCGACCGCTACATGACGGTGGGCGGCGTCGAACTGCGCTATCGCGACGAAGGCAAGGGGCCGGTGCTGCTGTTGCTCCATGGCTCGCGCAGCACGCTGAACCATTGGGACGGGGTCACGGCGCGGCTCAAGGGACGCTATCGCATCATCCGCTACGACCAGCCGCCGACGGGGCTGTCCGGTCCCGTGACGGATGCGGCGCTGAAAGCGGTGGGATCGCCCGAAGGGCTGGTGCTGGGCGTGCTCGACACACTCGGCATCGCGAAGGCGACACTGGTCGGCGTGTCGAGCGGCGGCACGCTCGCCTATTATTTCGCCGCCGCGCACCCGGAGCGGGTGGACGCGCTGGTGCTGTCGAACACGCCGTCCGATCCGGTGCCCAATTTGAAAGTCGTCAATCCGCCCGCGCTCGACGCTGCCGTGGCGGAGTTCAAGCGCACAGGCATAGAGGGGCGGGACTTCTGGAGCGCCTATCTGGCGTTCCTCTACGGCGAACCGAGCCGCCTGACACCCGACAAGATCGACTATTATTACACGACCAACCTGCGCGTGACCGAACCGAATGCGCGTGGCCTGCACGCGCTGACCGCAAATGCGGAGACGACCATGGCGCGGTTGAAGGCGGTCAAGGCATCGACGCTGATCCTCTGGGGGATGCGCGACCCGGTGCTGAAGCCGGAAAACGGGCAGGCGTTGTTCGGCTATCTGACGGGCGCCAAGAGCCGGTCGTTCGTCGCGCTGGAGGATGTCGGCCATTATCCGCCGATGGAAGTGCCGGATCGCGTCGCCGACCTGATCGACGCCTATCTGCGCCTCGCGCGCTGACCTGCGGGAGCCTGTTGCATGAAGACCCTGTTCAAACTGGCCGGCCTGATCGTTGGCGTGGCGGTGCTGGCGTTTCTCGGCTGGTTCGGTGCTGCCCGCATGGGCTGGCTGGCGAGCGGCCGCGACGCGATGATCGCGCGCTATGCTGATGCGCCCTCGCGCTTCCTGACCATCGACGGCGTGCCGATGCATGTCCGGGTGGAGGGGGAGGGCTTTCCCGTGCTGATGCTGCATGGGTCGAACCAGAATCTGCACCAGTGGGACACGCTGGTCGAGCGGCTGAAAGGCTATAAGGTCATCCGTGTGGACTGGTCGCCCTATGGGCTGAGCGGCCCCGATCCCAAGGGCGACTATAGCAACGCACGCGCGGCGAGGCTGGTGGGCGGCGTGCTGGATGCGCTGAAGGTGGCCAGGGTGGCGGTCGTCTCCACGTCCAACGGAGCCAATGTCGCGTTGCAGTTGAACGCCGACCGGCCGGAGCGGATCGCGGCGATGTCCTTCTCCATCCTGCCGCTCGAACGGCCGAGCCAGACGCGCGCCATCGACTGGAAGATCAAGGCGGCGCTGGGCTTCCACGAGGCGGTGCTGCCCGATTATCATCCGCTCGCCTTTTATCGCTGGATATTGGAGGATACTTCGCATCCCGGCTGGCAGGTGCCGGATCAGGCGGCGCGGCTGGCCTATGACATGGCCAATCTGCCGGGCGTGATCCCGCACCAGAAGGCCTATATCGCGTCCAATGTGAAGCTGTTCAAAACCACTGATGTTGGCGCGATTGCGGAAAAGGTGACGGTGCCGACGCAGCTCATCTGGTGCGAACTGGACACGGTGATCTCACAGGGGCCGGAGGCGACGACGCGGCGCTTTACCCGCACGAAGGTCGACGTGACCCGCTACCCCGATGTCGGTCACTGGCCGATGTGGGAGCAGCCGGATCGGTTCGCGAAGGATGTGCAGGCGTTCCTCGACCGCACAGTGGGACCGAAGGCCTGACCACAGGCACAAAAAAGCCGGGCGGCCTGTCGTGGCCGCCCGGCTTTTTTGCGTCCCGATCAGGCGGAAAGGATTTCCAGCACCGCCCGCTCTGACGATTCCAGCGCGCCTTCCAGCCCGCGATTGGCGGTCGCGGTATGCTCGCCGCAGAAATGGAGCAGGCCCGCAGGCGCCGCCATGGCTGCACCGAAACTGCTTACCTGACCCGGCGCGAAATAGGCCCAGTCGCCGCCGTTGAAGGGTTCGAGGCCCCAGCTATGGAAAGCCGCGCCGGTGACAAGGCCCTTTGTGGAGGGACGCACCCGCTCCATCTCCGCGACCACCAGTTTCAGCACCGCATCCTTGCCCAGCCGGTCCCAATATTGGGCGAGGCGACCGCGTGCGAACAGGCACAGGCCCGTCACATCGGCGGGCGTCGCGCCATAACGCTGCGCCAGCACCGTCCCCATCGGCCCGTCGGTCCACATGGAGACGGGCAGGCCGTCCTTCTCCCAATAGGGCTCTTTCACCGTCAGGAAAGCAATGGACAGCGGCTGATAGGGCAGCGTCATCACCGCCTGCGCCTGCAATGCGGTCAGCGCCGGGCGAACCGCGACATTGCGCAGGGCGGAGAAGGGCAGGGAGCACAGGATGCGCTTGCCGCGATAACTGGTGCCGTCGCGGCAGGTCACGGTCGCGCCGCCGGGGCCGGTTTCGATGGCGACGGCTTCCTTGCCTTTCAGCAGGTCGCCCTTGATCATCGCGGCCATGGCGTCGGTCAGCCGCTGGTTGCCGCCCTTGACGGCGAAACTCTGCGGTCCGGCCTCACCCTGCGCGCGTGCCCAGCCGAAGTTGAAGTCGTAATTGACGACCGCCGAGTCATAGGCGGTGGTGCCCGCATAGGGCGCCACGTCGAACACTAGCCGGATCGAGGCATCGTCCAGACCCTGCGCCATCAGATATTGTTGGACGGAAATGTCCTTCGCCGCCGCGACGCTGTTCCACTCGGTCCAGTCGGGCAGATGCGGGGACTTCATGAAGATGGAGGGGAGCACCTCCCACGGCATCATCTTGCGCAGCGCTTCTGGCAGCGGGTTGCGGGGCGAGGTCGCCCATTGCTCCCGCGCGATGATCTCCCCGCCCAGCACGAGCTGTTGGCGTGGATCGGCCATGTAGAGTGGCGCGACGTCCACCAGTTCGACGCCTGCCCGTTGGGCCGCATCTATGCCCCGGCCATAGCCCGCCGCCATGGAATTAAAGCCCATTTCGGGATGCCCCGGCTGGTCGCTCAACGTCAGCACGCGCCCGCCGACGCGGTTCCGAGCCTCGAGCACCAGCACCTTCGCGCCCTGTTGTTCGAGCAGCAGCGCGGCGTTCAGGCCGGATATGCCCGCGCCCAGGATGATGACGTCGGGCTCGCCGGTTGCAGCGCGCTTTGCCGCGGCGGCCAGCGGAGAGGCCGCCAGACCCATCAGGGCCGCTCCGGCGATCACGTCCCGGCGATTGAGGTGCATTGGGCTGTCTCCACTGTTCGATAGTGCCCGCAGAAAAGGCGGTCGGGGTCGGCGAGGCAAAGTGCCACGCCATACTATCCGCACCGCGATCATTTGTGGGTGGGGCATTCCACAAAGGCGCTTCTCGGCATTGGATGCGCGCACAGGGATGATCGGTTCCGTCAATGCGAGCGCAGGCTCCCGGCGGACAGGCCAATGGCGAGAGACTTATGATGATTGCGCGTATGATTTTCGGGGCGGCTCTGCTGGTGCCCGCTCCGCTGCTGGCGCAGGCCGCGCCGGATGCGGTGAAGGGCAAGGCGTTGTTTCTCCAATGCTCCGCCTGCCACAGCGTCGCCAAGGGCGCACCGAATAAGGTTGGGCCGAACCTCAACGGCCTGTTCGGGGCGAAGGCGGGGACGCGGCCCGCGTTCAACTATTCCCCCGCGATGGCCGGGGCGGCGGTCAAATGGGATGACAAGACGCTGGACGCCTTCATCGCCAAGCCGCAGGCGGTGGTGCCCGGCACTCGCATGGCGTTCGGCGGCGTCGCCAACGCCGATTCGCGCAAGGCGATCATCGCCTATCTGCGCGACGCGACGAAGTAAGCGGCCATGGCTGCCGACCGGACGACCGATGGCATCACGGTACTGAACCGCCGGGGTTTCCTCGCCATCGGTGCAGGCCTCGCGGTCGGGGCCACCATCGGTGCGCCTGCGGCGGGTGCGGTTGCTCCGACGGATGCGGCGGCCATCAACGCCTATGTCTCCATCGCTGAGAACGGCGATGTCACCATCGTCACGCCCGGCGCGGAAATGGGGCAGGGGGTGGCCGATGCGATGCCGCGTATCGTCGCGGAGGAACTGGATGCGGACTGGAGCCGGGTGACGGTGCGCCTGTCGGGCGCCAGTCCTGCCTTCGTCGCGAAGAACAAGCGGCAGCGCAGCGCGAACAGCGACGGCATCACCAGCTATTACGAAATATTGCGCAAGGTCGGGGCCAGCACCCGCGCCCTGCTGATCGCCGCCGCCGCGCAGCGGTGGAAGGTCGATGCGTCCACCGTGCAAACCCGCGAGGGTCGCGTGCTGCATCCCGCCAGCGGCCGGGCGCTGGGCTATGGCGATGTCGCCGCGCTGGCCGCGAAACTGCCGGTGCCTGCCAATGTGACGCTCAAGGATACCAAGGATTTCCGCCTCATCGGCCGAAATTTTCCCCGCAAGGATATTCCCGCAAAGGTGCGCGGCACGGCGGAATTCGGCATGGATCTGGTCCTGCCCGGCATGCTGTTCGCCACGGTGCGCCATGCGCCGGTGGCGGGCGGTACGCTGGAGCCGGTCGATCCCGCGCCCGCGCTGGCCGTGGTCGGCGTGCGCAAGGTCGTGCCGCTGGAGGCGAATGCGGTGGGCGTGATCGCCGACCGGCTGTGGCAGGCGCAAAAGGGTGCGGCGGCCTTGACCGTGACGGCGAAGCCCGGACCGCGCATCGGCAGCGCCGAACTGCACCAACGTATCCGGGCGGGGCTGGACAGCGCGGACATATTGCCTTTCCCGGTTGAGTTTGAGGGGCCACAGCCCGTGATGAGCAGCAGCGCGGAAGCGGTGGACAGCGCCCTCGCAGCCGCGCCGGTCAAGGTAGAGGCGCTGTACGAAGTGCCCTATCTCGCCCATGCCGCGATGGAGCCTTTGTGCTGCACCGCCTTGGTGACTGCGGATCGCTGCGAGGTCTGGGGTTCGATGCAATGCGCCGATGTGGTCGCGCCGGAACTGGCGAAGATCATCGGCATCCCGGCGGAGAGCATCACCGTCAATCGCACCTTCATGGGCGGCGGCTTCGGGCGCAAGAATGAGCGCGATTTCGTGCAGCAGGCGGTACGGCTCGCGATGGCGGTGCCGGGCCGTCCGGTCATGCTGGTGTGGCCGCGCGACGAGGATATGCGCAACGACTTCTATCGCCCGGCCTTTGCTGCGCGGCTGACGGCGGGCGTGAAGGTGGACGGTAGCATCGCGGCGATGCGCGGCAAGATTTCCGGTCAGCCCCTCTCCACCATGTCGCAATTCCGCATTCCCGGCTTCGCGGACGGCGCAGTCGCGGGTGGCCTCGTCTCGCCCGATTACCAATTGGGCGAACGTCGGATCGAGGGCGTGGAGATCGAAGGGCCGATGCGTACCGGCTACTGGCGGTCCGTCGCCGGTTCGCAAAACGGGTTCTTCTCGGAATCCATCATCGACGAAATCGCCACAAAGCTGAAACGCGACCCGCTGGAGTATCGCCTCGCCATCGCAAAGGACGACCCGCGAACGCATGCCGTCCTGAAACTGGCGGCGCAGAAAGCGGGCTGGGACAAGCCGCTGCCCAAAGGACAAGGGCGCGGTATTGCGTTGGCGACGGGCTGGGGATCGCGCTGCGCCATGGTGGTGGAGGTCGCGGCCGCGGGCAATACGCTGACCGTGCGCCGCATTGTTGCGGCCTTCGACTGCGGCATGCAGATTTCGCCCGATAATATCGTCTCGCAGATCGAGGGGGCGGCGATATTCGGCCTCTCCGCCGCGCTGTTCGGCAAGATCACGCTGGAGGATGGCGCCGTCGTGCAGGGCAGTTTCGGCGACTATCCCGTCGTGTCGATGCGATCCGCTCCCGCCGTCGAGGTGCACCTGATCGCCAGCGATGCGCCTGTGGGCGGCGTGGGCGAGGCGGGCGTGCCGGGTGTGGCGCCTGCTCTGTGCGGCGCGATCTTCGCCGCGACCGGCAAGCGCATCCGCACGCTTCCGATCATCGATTCTGGTTTTGAGGTTGCGATATGATGCTGCGTGTTCTCGCCCTTCTGGCCTCTGCCACGCTGGCTTTCCCGGTCGCCGCAGCGGGCGACAGGCTCAAGCCCGGTGCGACCTTCCGCGACTGCGCCGACTGTTCGGAGATGGTGGTCGTCGGTCCCGGCCGCTTCGCCATGGGCGCGGATGGCGGCGAGCCGGAACGCTATGAGGGGCCGGTGCATGAGGTCGCCATTCGCAAGGCCTTCGCCATCGGCGTCGTGCCCGTCACCTATGCGCAGTTCCGCACCTTTGTTGAGGACACGGGCTATAAGGCCGCGACCGACTGCATCGTGCCGCGCGACGGTTCCTATGTCATGGCCAAGGGCGTGGACTGGAAGGAGCCGGGGCTGGGCCGCCCGCCGCTGGACACGGAGCCTGTGGTCTGCATCGACTGGCGCGATGCCAGTGCCTATGTGAACTGGCTCGCGAAAAAGACGGGCAAGCCCTATCGCCTGTTGTCCGAGGCGGAGTGGGAATATGCCGCCCGCGCGGGTGCGCGCACGCTCTATCCCTGGGGCGACAATTCGGCGGATGCGTGCAAATATGCCAATCTGCTGGACACCAGCGCCTCTGCCCGCGCTGTTGTCGAGGGCAAGCAGAATAGTTGCTCGGACGGCTATCCGACGCTGGCCCCGGTCGGCAGCTTCGCGCCCAACGCCTTTGGCGTGCGGGACATGATCGGCAATGTGTGGACGTGGACGCAGGACTGCTACGTCATGCCCTATCCCGCCGGGGCGAGGGACGAGCGCCCCTATGTGGACGCCACCTGCGACCGCCGTTCGGTGCGCGGCGCAAGCTGGGCGACGAACGTCACCCGCGCGCGCCCGACCTTCCGTGGTCGCGATCCCGTCGACCGGGTAAGCCAGCTTTTCGGCCTGCGCGTGGCGAGGGACGTGCGATGAGCATCACCCTGTCGATCAACGGCAAGGACCGCAGCGTCGATGTGCCTGCGGACACGCCACTGCTCTGGGCGATCCGCGACGAGATCGGGCTGAAGGGGACGAAGTTCGGATGCGGCGTCGGCATATGCGGGGCCTGCACCGTCCATGTCGATGGCACCGCCGTGCGCAGTTGCTCGGTCGGCGTGGGTGATGTTGGCGAAGGCAAGGTCACGACGATCGAGGGATTGGGTGAGGGCACCGACCACAAGGTACAGGCCGCCTGGATCGCGGAGCAGGTGCCGCAATGCGGTTATTGCCAGCCCGGCATGATCATGGCGGTCGCGGCAATGCTGGCGACGACGCCCAAACCGACCGACGCCGATATTGACGAGCAGATCACCAATATCTGCCGATGCGGAACCTATCCGCGCATTCGCCGCGCGATCCATCGCGCCGCGGCCACTTCTTCCAGCACCGGAGCATCCTGATGACCAGCGCAACCCTGAACGCCCGGTCCGGGGATGACCGATTGCCCGTCAATCTCTGTCTGGGCTTCGGCATCGGCACTGTGGGCGTGTCGATCATGCTCAACACCGTCACCGCCTATTTCCCGGCCTTCTGCTCCACCGTGCTGGGCAAGTCGCCGGAGATTGCCGGTTACCTGCTGATGATCTCCAAGCTCTATGACGTCATCGCCGACATTGCCGTCGGCATGGTCAGCGACCGGACGCGCAGCCGCTGGGGCCGTCGTCGCCCGTTTCTGCTGGCGGGCGCGTTGGTGTCGGCGGTGTCGTTCCTGATGATCTTCGCCCCGCCGGTGATGAGCGACCGCGCGATCACCCTCTACATGCTGGCCGCGCTGATCCTCTATTCCACCGGCTATTCGCTGTTCAACGTGCCCTATATGACGATGCCGTCGGAGATGACCGGCTCGCGCTACGAGCGCTCACGCCTGCTGTCCTTCCGCACCGTGTTCGTGTCCATCGGCCAGTTGCTCGCCGTAGCCGCGACGGCCAGCATCATCACGGCGGGCGGCGGAGGGCGCACCGGCTATCTCGTCATGGGCGCAGTGATGGCGCTCATCATCTTCTCCGCCATGATCGCCTGCTTCTTCGGCACTGCCAAAGCGCGCCAGCTGGAGGCGACCCGGCCCGAAATCCACGCCGATGCGGGGCAGATCAAGCTGCTGCTGCGCAACCGCCCCTTCGTACTGCTGGTCGCCGCCAAGATATTTCAGTTTCTCGCCTTCGCCAGCACGGCGACGACCACCCTGTTGTTCATGCTCAACGTGCTCGGTATCGGTTATACCGGGCAGATGCTGTTCGCGATCAGCGCCAATATCGTGGTCGCCGCCTCCATGCCGCTGTGGCTCTGGCTGGAGCGGCGCTTCGGCAAGCGCAACGCCTATCTGCTGGGTATCCTCGTCATGTGCCTCGTCTCGCTGAGCTGGCTGCTGGTGGACAAGGGCAGCATCACCGATGCGCAGGTGATCGTGCGCGGCATCATCTCCGGCTTCGGTTCGGGCGGCATGATCCTGCTCTCCATCTCCATGCTGGGCGACACCATGGCCTATGACCGCGAATTGACGGGGCAGGGGCGTGAAGGTCTGTTGTCCAGCGTCATCGCCATGATCGAGAAAATCTCCTTCGCGGGCGGCGTGGCGGTCGTCGGCTATTATCTCAAGGTCGCCAATTATATCCCCACCCGCAACGGCGCGCTGGTCGAGCAGCCGCAGTCGGCGGTGGATGCGCTGTATTTGTGCTATGCGCTGCTGCCGGTCGGCCTGTTCTGCTGCAACGCGCTGTGCATCTGGTTCTACACGCTGGGCGGGCGTCAGCCGGAAGTGCTGGAGATCGACCCGGAGCCGGCGGGTGTCTGAGAGCGTGGCAGTCCTGTCGGGGCGCATCGATTATCGAACGGGCGATGTGATCACCGGGCATGAACGGTTCGATATTGCCCACCATGCAGGCGGCCATATCCTGCGCGCGCTGTGCGTGCTGGACGATGCCGACCTGATCCGCGACGTCACCATCGCCATGGATCGCCAGTGGCGCCCGCTCGACGGCTATTGCCGCATCACGCGCGGCGGCGTCACGGAAGCGACGCTGTGGTTCGACGTGGATGGGGAGGGGGTCGATGTCGCGGCCCATATCGGCGACCGCCGCCTGCCGGTTCAGCGGATCGCGACCGACGGGCCTCTGCCCTATCTCGGCCTGCACCCGCTTCAGGGCGACGGCCTGATCAGCCTCGTGCGCGGAACCGCGCAGCCGGGCATTTTCCTGCCGATACAGACCGTCACCAACAGCATATCGCCCAATGGCGACGAGGCGATTGCGGCCCAGTCGATGACCATCGACGTGGCCTATGTCGGGGAGGAAGCCGTGGAAGTGCCCGCCGGCCACTTCGCAGGCCTGCGCTATCAATTGCGCTGGCGGGAGGACTGGCCGCCCGCCGACCTGTGGGTGCGCAGCGACGGCTTGTTCCTGCGGATGGTGTGGGCGCTGGTGCCCACCGTCTATGAACTCGCCCGGCTGGGGGACAGCCGGACGTGATCCCTTACAATACCGTCGTGACCGCCTTCGTCTCCAGATAGGCGTCCAGCCCTTCCTCGCCGAACTCGCGGCCCCAGCCGGACTCGCCATAGCCGCCGAAGGGGACGTTGGTACCCACCGCGCCATGGGTGTTGATCGAGACATGGCCTGCGCGGATGCGCTTCACCATGCGGTGCGCGGTGGACAGGTCGCGCGTCCACACGCTGCCCGACAGACCATAGGGCGTGTCGTTCGCCAGCGCGGCGATTTCGTCGAGGTCGTCGGTCGCGAACCGCTGCACCGCCATGACCGGGCCGAAGATTTCTTCCCGCGATACCGCCATCTGCGGCGTCGTGTCGGTGAAGATCGTCGGCTGGATGAAATTGCCCGGCCGGTCGAGCCGCTTGCCACCCGCGACCAAAGTCGCCCCGTCCGCGATCGCACCGTCGATATAGCGCATCACCTTGGCAGTGTGCGCGTCGGAGATCATCGGGCCCTGCTGCGTAGCGGGGTCGAGGCCGTGGCCCAGCGTCATGCCCGCCGAAAAGGCGGCGAGGCCGTCTATCAGCCGGTCATGGATGCTCTCGTGGACGAACACCCGCGTCCCCGCCATGCAGTTCTGCCCCTGAAGGAAGAAGGTGGCGAGCGCCACGCCGGGGATCGCCTGCTCCAGATCGGCGTCGGGCATGACCACGACGGGCGATTTGCCGCCCAGTTCCAGGCTGACCTTCTTCATATTGCCCAGCGCGGCCTGGATGATCTTGCGTCCCGTGGCGGTGGAGCCGGTGAAACTGATCTTGTCCACGCCTGGATGCTCGGCCAGCGCGGCGCCCGCATCGGCGCCCGTGCCGTTGACGATATTGACCACGCCCTCCGGGAAACCCGCGTCAAGGATCATCTGCCCCAGCGCCAATATGGAGAGCGGCGTCTCCTCCGACGGCTTGACGACGATGGTGCAACCCGCAGCGAGGGCAGGGGCCAGTTTCAGGATCGCGGTGGACAGCGGCACGTTCCACGGCACGATCTGACCGACCACGCCAATGGGTTCGCGCAGCGTGTAGGTCAGCGCCTCGCCCATGGCCGCGATATGGCGCGGCGGGGCCATGGTCCTGCCCTGAATGCGCAGGATCGCGCCCGCATAATAATCGACCATCTCGACACAATTCGCGACCGTCAGCCCGCCGATGAAGACGGGCATGCCATTGTCCACGATGTCGAGCTGCGTCAGCAGCGTGGCGTCCTTCTCCATCAGCCGTGCCAGCTTCTGGAGGAGGAGGGTGCGATCCCCCGCGCTCATCCGGCCCCATGGCCCGTCGAACGCGCGGCGAGCGGCGGCGATCGCGCGGTCCACCTCTGCCTTCCCGCCGGATGCGACCGTAGCGAGTGGGAGTCCGGTGGCGGGGTCGCGACTTTCGATCTCGCCGCTGCCCTCGACCCAATCACCGCCGATCAGCAGCTTGTGCGACCCGACGAGAAAGTCGCGCGTTTCCGGCGCAATGGCGTGACCGTCGAAGGGGATCGCGTTGCTGTTCATGCGAGTTGCCCCGTTATGTGGCTTTCATGGTTCTGGAGATACCAGTCGGCGATTTCCTCACGCGTGGCCCACCACACGCCGGGGAGCGATTTCGCATGCTCGATGAATTCGCGCAGCGCCCGGATGCGGTGGGCGCGGCCGGAGACATGCGGGTGGAGGCCGACGTTCATGATGCGGCCCGTCACCGCGCCCTCCTCGTAGAGAACATCCAGTTCCTCGATCAGCGCCTGCGCGAACTGGTCGGTGGTGAAGTTCTTGCGGGTGATGAAGGTGAAGTCGTTGATCTCGTTCGAGTACGGCACCGACACGATCGGCCCGTGCGGCGTGCGCAGCAGATAAGGCTGATCGTCGTTCATGATGTCGCAGTAGAAGGTGCACCCCTGTTCCGCGAGGATATCCGCCGTCTGCAAGGTTCCGCGCAGCGAGGAGGACAGCCAGCCCTTGGACTTGCGCCCGGTATATTTCTCGAACTGGTCGAGCGTGCGCAGGACGACCTCGCGCTCCTTCGCCGGGTCGTTCGCGAAGTTGGTGAGCAGTTCGCCCTGTTCCCAATTGTGCGTGAGCAATTCCCAGCCGCGCTCCAGCACCGCATCGGTCATCGCCCCGCGCCGCTCGAAGGTGACGGCGTTGGTGGTGCAGCTTGCCGGCACGCCCAGCTTGTCGAACAGGTCGATCATCCGCCACAGCCCGACCCGCTGGCCATATTCACGCCAGCTATAGTTGGGAAAGTCCGGCGTGTTACCGGGCAGGATGTCCGGCAGGATCGACGGACCGCCCGCATAATAGGGCTTGTCCGTGTCCTTGGTCAG
>DASVNT010000078.1:0-2578 GCA_036383715.1 Sphingobium sp.
GAGAAGACTCGAACTTCCACGGCCTTTCGGCCACAACGACCTCAACGTTGCGCGTCTACCAATTCCGCCACGACCGCACATTTTCCGGGAACCGGCGGGGCCGGTGCCTTGGTAGGAGGCGGCCCTTAGCAAAGGCTTTGAGCCCATGCAACAACCGATCGTCATGCGCGTTTGTTTTGCAGGCGGTGGATGCGGGGTGCGGGATGAGCGAAGGAGCAGGCAGGCATGTCCGCGCGATTTTGGTTGTTCAGCATGGCGAGCGCAGGGGCTGCGATGGCGGCTGGCCTGGGCCTTGGCCTGTACGCGACCATGCCGCCGCGTGGCGCCTTCACCGATTATGCAGAGACAGGTTCGACCGTAAACTTGGACGCAGCGCCTGACGTGGCCGACCTGAACGGACCGGCGGACGTCCACTGCACCGGCTGCGGCCCTACTTTGGCTGATCGGCAAATGGCCGGGACGATGGGTGGTTGGGACGGTTATAACGATCCGGTGGTTCGGGATTACCAAGCGCGTAGCAATGATGCGCCAGAGGATCTTCTGACGGAGGCAGCTGATGCGCCGCCTTCGCCGGTCCATCAGCTGCCTTCCAATATCGACCGTTTCGCTGCCGGGGAGGCGCCGACGCCCCAAACAGTCCAGTTGGCGCAGGGCGGAGCCGGGGCGATTGAGGCCGCCCCAGCTATCCAGCCTTAGCGTCAAGCGCCCTTTCCGTTCGAGCGGCCGGGAAGCGCGATGGTCCCCGCTCCCGACTACGCTCGAAACGGATGATGGCGGGAGCGCGCCTTACTCAGCCGCGACCACCTCCGCCGATGCGTCGCTCAGCGGATGCTTCAGGCGGTTGACCATCTCTTTCGGGCAGACCTGCCAGAAATAGCGGCGCCAGCGATCCCAATCGTCCAGGATGGTGTTCGACCATTTGCTGTCGGTCGTCACCGCATGTTCGGCGATCAGGGCCTTGAGCTGGGCTTCCCAATGGGCGCTTTCCAGCCGCTGCCAGATGATGCTTTCTGGATTGGCGCGCTGCGCGAAGCTGCCGTCCTCGTCTAGGATGAAGGCCATGCCCCCGGTCATGCCCGCGCCGAAATTCGCGCCGGTCTTGCCGAGAATGACCGCCGTGCCGCCGGTCATATATTCGCAGCCGTTGGCGCCGCAGCCCTCGACCACCACCTGGGCGCCCGAATTGCGGACCGCGAAACGCTCGCCCGCCTGGCCCGCCGCGAACAGCTTGCCCGCGGTCGCGCCGTAGAGGACGGTGTTGCCGATGATGGTGTTGTCCTTACTCGACAACGGCGAGGAGACAGTCGTCCGCACGACGATGGTGCCGCCCGACAGGCCCTTACCCACATAGTCGTTGGCGTCGCCGAACACTTCGAGCGTGATGCCCTTGCACAGGAACGCGCCCAGCGACTGGCCGGCTGACCCACGCAGTCGAACGGTCAGATGCCCGTCCGCCAGCGTCGACATGCCGAACCTGGCCGTCACGGCGGAGGACAGCCGCGTGCCCACCGCGCGATGCGTGTTGCGGACCGTGTAGGTCAGCTGCATCTTCTCGCCGCGCTCGAACACAGCCTTGGCGTCGCGCATCATCTGCGCGTCCAGGCTGTCGGGCACCTCGTTGCGCCATTCGGTCAGGGAGAAGCGCCGCTGATCGTCGGGCGCGTCCACCTTGGCGAGAATCGGGTTGAGGTCGAGATCGTCGAGATGCTCGGCGCCGCGATTGACCTGCTTGAGCAGTTCGGTGCGCCCGATCACCTCGTCCAGGCTGCGATAGCCCAGACGCGCCAATATCTCGCGCACTTCCTCGGCGATGAAGGTCATGAGGTTGATGACCTTCTCCGGCGTGCCGGTGAACTTCTGGCGCAGCTTTTCATCCTGGACGCAGACGCCCACCGGGCAGGTGTTGCTGTGGCACTGGCGCACCATGATGCAGCCCATGGCGACGAGGCTCAGCGTGCCGATGCCGAACTCCTCTGCACCCAGGATCGCGGCGATCACGATGTCGCGCCCGGTTTTGAGGCCCCCGTCGGTGCGCAGCTTCACCCGATGGCGCAAGCCGTTGAGGGTCAGCACCTGATTGGCTTCCGACAGGCCCATTTCCCAAGGCGTGCCGGCATATTTGATCGACGTCTGGGGCGAGGCGCCGGTGCCGCCGACATGGCCCGCGACCAGGATGACGTCGGCATGGGCTTTCGCCACGCCCGCCGCGACCGTGCCGATACCGGCCTGGCTGACGAGCTTCACGCAGACGCGCGCGCGCGGGTTGATCATCTTGCAGTCGTAGATGAGCTGCGCGAGATCCTCGATCGAATAGATGTCGTGGTGCGGCGGCGGCGATATCAGCGTCACGCCAGGCGTCGAATGGCGCAGCTTGGCGATGAACTCCGTCACCTTGAAACCGGGCAACTGGCCGCCTTCGCCGGGCTTGGCGCCCTGCGCGACCTTGATCTCGATCTCCTCGGCGCTGCCCAGATATTCGGCGTGGACGCCAAAGCGGCCCGACGCGATCTGCTTGATCACCGAATTGGCGTTGTCGCCATTTTCATAGGGCTTGAAGCGGTTCGCATCCTCGCCGCCT